>NZ_JBEPQK010000003.1:0-692144 GCF_040547805.1 Bradyrhizobium sp. LA6.1
AGCTCCGACGACCCGAGCGCTACCAGCAGAGCACGCCGATCAAAGGGGTCCCTTTTGGATGCCGCTAGGGGGTCCCAGTCGAACGCCGATTGACAGCCGATGTCGCCTTGGGGTCAAAAGGGGAAAGCCCGACTGATTTAGCGTAGGTCTGCTTCAGCCCGACAAGCGGCCGTAATCCGGCATTCTAAAAACTCCCTGGACATAGCCGGGTGTGTTCGATTCTTCACCTTGATCCATTCCTTCGTGCGACCAGCAATGTAGCGGCGATCTCGCCGTTTCGAGACCAATCCCTCCAGGCCGATGCCACAGGCTGCCTTGAAGAGGTCGGCCCCATCTCTCCGCCCTCAAATGGTGCGACAAAGATCCCGTCCGGCCGGCCGCGTAACAGGCACGCTAGGTTGGTCTTGCGCATAGTCAACGGCAGCTGGCGCAGATCCTCGCCGCCGAGCGCCAGAATGTCGAACGAACAGAGCTGAACCTCGTCATCGTGCCGGCGCGAGTGCAGGGCGTTGAAGTCTGAGACGCCGTCCACGCCGAGCACTACAGCCTCTCCGTCGATGACGAACTGCTGCTCACTGTTCTTCAGCACTGCCTCGACGATCCAGGGGAAGCGGTCCGTCCAGTTGTGGCCGTTCTTGGTGAGCAGCCGAACGTCGCGGCCTTTGCGCTCGACGCGCAGGCGGTAGCCGTCATACTTGATTTCGTGGATCCAGTCGGGCCCGGCTGGCACCACCTTGGCGGCGGTCGGCAGGCAGAATTCGAACGCGGTACGCATGGGGCTCAGATAGGGGGCGTGAGCGATTTTTGAAGTCCACAAGTCCCGCGTAGGAACCGAAAGCCCACAAACGAATCCTATTGGCAGCTTTACTTGCCTGGGGATTTCCATGCGATATGCTGCGTATGCGGTAGATATCTCCGGCGTCGCTCGCGCAGTCTATGAAATCGATTGCCCAACTGACAAAGACGCCGAAGATCGAGCTGAGAAATTTTTGAATGCACACCCTGTTGTAGAGGGGTGGGCGGGTCCCCGCAGGATTGCCCGGTTGGTCCGTGAGGGTCGTCCAAGTGGACAGGAAAACGAGGGTCACGGAAGGCGCGCGAGCTAGGCGTCTATCCAATGGCCGCGGGCGGTCGTGGTCGTCGGTAAGTCTCTCAGTGCCGCCAGCCGTCCTTGTCGACGTCGACCCGAAAGCCTTCCGGCATGCGGGGCACCTCACCTTCGCCAACAGCGTTGCAGGCCGGGCAGGGCGCGCCAGCGCCGCCACAGGGGCAGGCGCGCGGGCCGTCCCAAGGGCGGTCCGGGTGGTTCTCGCAAACCAGCCGAGATCGTCGCAGTTAACGCACGTCGTGGTCGTGGCACCGGCTTACCCTCGCTGGACATCAGGCGACCCAGTGCAATGGCAGCGCGCTAGCTGCATGTCGAAGCGCCTTGTGGCGTTGGCGGCGATGAAGTCTTGCGGCGCAGATGAGATCTCGGCGTCCGTATCGGCCGCGCGCCGGGCCAACGCATCGGCTACATCGGAAGTCGCATCCCGCGACCACCCCTCGACGGGATTGAAGGATACAATTCGGACCGGATAGGCGTACTGGCCGGACAGCAGATTTTGCAGGATCGTCTCGAGGTCGGTGTCAGCCTCGTCGGTCTCGCGCCAGGCGCAACCGGCGCGCGCGCCGAAGTCTTCAAGCACCAGATAGATGGCGCGGTCGAGGCGGTCGGCCGGCACGATCGACGGCGACGAACGCATACGCTACTCCGATCGACAAGGGCGGAGAGACGGCCCCGGCTGCAGCCGCCCAGATGAGACTTCGGAACATTTGTTCACTTTGATACTTAGGAACATCGACATGTCACGCGGGTGGTTCGATGCTCCAAATGATTTTGATAATGGCAGGGCTCGGTACAGCTCTGATGGGCATCATAGTCATCGCCTTCGAGTGGCGCGCGTTGGTCGGGTACTGGCGCGTCAAGAAGCGCCCGCACACCCGATGGACGTGAAGTAAGACCCCTCGGTTGGCGGCCTCTTTCAGTTAGAGCGTGAAGTCATCCTGCGGCACGAGCAGCAAACCTCTCGTTGGCAGTGGTCGACCAGGCCGTGGCTCCTTGAGGACGATTGGGAAGGTCGAAGCGGAAAGGCTTTGCAGAGCAGCCTCCTCCTCGGAAAGTCGCCGCTCGATGAACTGGCGCTCCAAAGGCGAAAGGTTGGTACGCAGGAGCCGGCGGTAGCGGCTGATGTTGTTGTGATGGGCACGAAGGCGCGCCAGGTTCTCGTCCATCATCATCTGGGCCTCCGAAACTACGCCGCGACGGCCGCTCGTTCCGTCGAACGGAGACGGTAAGGCTTTCCGCCGGGTGGCGTCCGGGGGCCACCGTCCAAGGCGCGCAACGCGTCCAAGATCTCGTCGATCGAAACTGGCTTCTTGAGGCCGGCAGGGGCGCGCATGGACGGGCAAGACGCGATCGCGGATGCGTCGGACGCCCATGATGCCAGGATTGCGCGCTTCTCGGCCAACGTCAGGGCCGGATGATCCAGCACGTCTCTAGGTGCTTCAAACACCGTGCCGGGATGAAGAAGAGCGTTGAAGTCGAAAACATTGTCGTCAGCGGTCGTCGGCCGCATGGTCCTCTCCTTTCATTGACAATGGATGGAGCCGCACGATTTGTCGCGCGGCTCCAATGGGTCTGGGCGGCTAGGCGGCGGCCTTAGCTTCCAGCTTTCGCATGTTGCTGGCCGAGGCATCACCGATGGCAATTCGGCGCGGCTTCATGGCTTCCGGGATCTCGCGAACAAGCTCGATGGTCAGCAAGCCGTTGTCGAACGCGGCGCCTTTCACCTGAACATATTCTGCGAGGTTGAACTGCCGCTTGAAACCGCGGTGCGAGATACCGCGATAGAGGAAATCACGCTCGGTCTTGTCGGATTTGCTGCCTTCGACCGTCACCACGTTCTGCTCGGCGGTGATGACGATATCCTCGGGCGCAAAACCCGCAACCGCCAAAGAGATTTGATAGTGATCGTCCGCCAGCCGTTCAATGTTGTAAGGCGGGTAATTGTCCTCGCTGGCCCGCTGAGCGGTTTCTGCGAGGTCGAAAAGGCGGTCGAAACCAATTGTCGAGCGCCAGAGGGGGGGCGAAATCGTAAGTGCGCATAGCCAAATCCTCCTAAGAGCAAGATGTCTACGAGCGGCACCGGACACAACCGGTGCCCGTCTCTTGGCCCGGGCCCATGAGGCGCCCGGACACCATCGTCAGATGGCGACAAAAAAATTAGCAAAGCCGGTTTTGGTTTCAAGAGGGCGTGGAAAAAAATTTGGCCACCGATCGCCGCCGTTATAGGTCCTCGCGCAACCCCTTGAAGAACGGGTGCCGCACCTTCCCTTCGGCGGACTTGGCGCGGTATTCGATCTCGGCAAGCAGCTTCGGCTCGACCCAGATCCCCCTGTGCGCGATCCGCTTGGCATATGGCTGAGTCTTGCGGACGAGCGGTTGAAGCTTCTTATGCAACTCGGCCGCCGATGTCTTATCGAAGCCGTGGTCGACCTTGCCGGCATAGATCAGGTCGTCGCCCTTGCGCCGTGCGAGATAAATGCCGTCCCATTTGCCATCATCGAGCGCGAAGCCGGCAATCGTCAGCGTCTCGCGTTGGGCGCAGGTCTTCTTGACCCAATTGTTGCCCCGGCCGCTCGCGTAGATGCTGTCACGCACCTTCGAGACCACGCCTTCGAGCCCCACCTTGCAGGCGTGCGTGAACATCTCGCGGCCGTCGATCTCGAAGCTTTCGCTAAATTGGACGTCGCTGCCGGCGATGATCTTCTTCAGCGCGGCCTTGCGCTGGAGCAGGGGGACTTTCCGTAGATCGCGGCCGTTGAGGTAGAGCAGGTCGAATGCGACGAGCACGATCTTGTTCGAGTTGCCCCGCAGCTCGTTCTGCAAGACGGAGAAATCGGTGCTGCCATCGGCGGCCGGCACGACGATTTCGCCGTCGATGATCGCGGCACTGGCCTTGAGGTGCCAAGCGTCGTTGGCGACCTTCCGGAAACGATTGGTCCAGTCGTGACCCCGCCGCGTGAAAACCTTCGCCGCTTCGTTGGCGAGATGCACCTGAACACGATAGCCGTCGAACTTGATCTCATGAATCCAACGCTCGCCGGATGGCACTCGGTCGATCGAGGCTGCTAAGGCCGGCTCGATGAAGCCGGGGAAGGGCGCCTTGACGCCCAGCGCTTCCGGCTTTTTTCGCTGGAATGCCATCGCTACACCAGACGCAGACTGAATTGCTGCAGGTCTTGTGGTGAGTAGCGATCCACAAACTCCTGCAGGTACGACGGCACGTCGCTCAGTTGCAAATTGCAACGACGCTGGATCTCGCGGGCGATGGCCCCGGAAACATCTTCCGACCACCTCTCTGCTGGGTTGAAGGCGACAACCCGTATCGGCTTGCGATATTCTCCGGCAAGCAGATCCTGAATGACGGTTTCCACCGCCCCCTCCAAGTCTGCTTCGCACCAGGCGCTGCCATTGCGGCCGGAGTTGTCAGCGACCAGGTAGACAGTCTCGTCGCTGTTCGGGGCGATCGACAAAAGCCTTCGGAATTGACGCATAAGCAACTCACGCAACGGAACCGGGATTCAATTTGACGAAGGCCGATTCGTTCCTCAAGCTAGGAAGCAGCACGGGTCCGGTTTAGTGGCCTCGGGGAGGAAACATGGCGGTCAATAAGCCCACTGGCGACAATGCGCGCAAGGGTGCGGTCAAGAAGCGTTCGCAGACAAAGACGACGTTGGGCGGAGCTTCGGCTTTCACCAAGCGCGACAAGACGTCCGGCGAGTTCATGGGTGTCAAGAAGCCTGCGAAGGGCAAGAAGGCCGCAAAGAAATTCAAGGGCGTGCGGGTCGAGAAGAAAGCCGCCAAAAAGAAGAAGGCCAAGAAGAGCTAGACGCCTTTTCACGTGCGGCAAGATTTGGACGTTCGCTTAATCCTGATCTCGACAAAGCCGTTCAGAATACTGCGAGCGGACAGCGGGTTGCCGGGAGGAATCGCCCGAACCCATCCTTCTTCAGGATTTGCCGCGGTGTATTCGATTTGCTCCGCACCGTTCAGGAAAACGCGGATCGCGAATCCGTCGAGCAAAAGGTTGCAATAATTGCGAAAGCCTTCTTCGTCGCACATTCTTGCAACCGGCCCATGATACTGCGGCTTTCCAATCAAGAGCTACCCGTCTTAGCAACGCATGCCTGACAGCAACGCTGCGCCGCCGCGGCCTGAACTGTAACGCAGTAACATTCTCCAGACTGCCTTTCATCGGAGGAACCGGAACAATGCTCCGGCCCAGCGGTTGACGGCGCATCAACAACCACTGGAGAGAGTGGACATGAAAACCCGTCTTTCGATTTCATTGGCTGCTGTGTCGCTGCTGGCGGCGTCGAGTGCAGCCTTTGCCCAGTCGACGACCGAACAGGGCGCTAGGGACGGCGCGCGTGCGGGTGGCGAAATCGGTGGCCGGTCGGCGCGATGGTCGGCGGCACCGTCGGTGCGGCCGTTGGCGCCGGCCTCGAAATTCCGAATGCCGTGCTCGGCGGAATTCCGCGCGACGACTCCGTCGTGATCCACGAGCGCGTCGTCGTCGGCGAGCCCTTGCCCCCGACCGTGGTCTTGCGCCCGGTGCCGAACTACACCGAGTATCGCTACGCGGTCGTGAACGACCGCCGTGTCATCGTCGAACCGCGCACGCGCCGGGTCGTGAAAATCGTTGACTGATCGGTCAAGGCGTGTAGGCGTTTAAGAGCCAAGGCCCCGCGGAGTGACGCTCCGCGGGGCCTTAGTTCGTCATTGCCGAATTGGCGCGAACCGCCGGTGCGGTTGGGAGATCAGTCGTTGCGAGAAGGCCGCCAGGCAACTGTGGCGGGCTTCTCGTGCTCGAGGCCGCCGAGCCGGGTGTACGATAATGGCGGAGAGACGGCCCCGGCTGCAGGGGTCAAGGGGGTAGGCCGAGGCCGCTGCGCCAGCTCTGCCGGCCAGCGACGACTCAAATAATTGCCCGCGCTCGTCGTTCCTATTGGGACCATCATTCCAAAAATGGGCACTGGCTTGTGTCCGACCTTAGGCGCTGGCCGTACTTATTTGGTGCGGGAACAAGTGGCAATTCCACGGGTTTTCGAACCGTCTGTGTTGCATGGTTATGCGCGCCGAGGCATCGATGAAGACCAAGCTATCCGGGAAGTTGTCGCACTACGATAAGATGGCCGCCTCCGCTCAGCAATTTTTCACGGAGGCGACGGCCTGTCGCGAGGAGGCGGCTCGGAGCCTCGACCAGGTCGATCGAGAAGGCTGGTTGAAGCTTGCGCGCGAATGGACTGAGCTCGCGCTCGCGGCCGAGCGGGGCCAGATTTTCCGCCGGGATTAGTGGGGCCGTCTCACACCGTTGTCATATCGGAGTAACGTATGCGTTCCTCGCCCTCGATCGTGCCGGCCGGCCGCCTCGACCACAACATTGCTGAGTGCCGCGAACATGCGGATCACTACAAGAGACTTTCTGACCACTACAAGAGACTTTCTTCCGCGAGCGGCATCTCCAAGGACCGCGCCACCGCACTGAGAAACATCGCCCGAACCTATGTCGGTTTGGCCGGCCAACTGGATAGACTGGCGTCTCTCGCGAGGAACGAGCAGACAATGGAGGTGAAGTGAGGCGGCACTGGCCTGCTTGCAACTTCACGGGCGCTGTTCGTATTTCAAAATTGCCAAGTTTTCCCGAATTAGTTACGTCCTCTTAGTTGGTTGGGGATACAAGGCGGGATAGGTTCGGGTTTGCCAAATGCCGACAGAAAAAGAGCAAGAAGGCCGCTGGGTCGCCTTCGAGCATCCATTGCCCGCGCAGATGATGGCTATCGACGGCACTTGGCGTCGCGCCTGCATGCTTAAGGATGTTTCAGACGTCGGAGCCAGACTTCGAGTTGAGACCTCGATTGAGGGATTGACCCTCAACGAGTTCTTTCTTCTGCTTTCCTCCACCGGACTGGCCTACCGCCGTTGTCAGCTCGACCGGGTCAACGGCGAAGAACTGGAGGTCAGCTTCCTCCGTCAAAAAGCTAAGGCCATGAGATCCTCTGACAGGGACTGAACCATCGTCTCTGGAGTTTGCCGAATTTTCCCGGTAGCTCGGGAACTTTCTCCTTGTGTGCACTTTGTAACATCCAGTGCTCGTGCGCCAGGGGAGACTTTGCCGAAATGCTACCTATAGTCCTGGTGATTGAAGACGACGATACGATCCAGGGCATCGTCGAAGATGCTTTGAGCGAGGGGGGCTTTGAGGCCGCCATCGCCACGACCGGCGAGGAAGCGGTGACGCTGCTCAAGGGGCGGCTTGTCGCCTACCGCGCCCTTGTCACAGACATCAATCTCTTGGGAAGGTTCAGCGGCTGGGAGGTCGCGCGGGCGGCACGCGATGTCGATCCCAATTTTCCCGTAGTCTACATGTCGGGCGTAGCAGCCCACGAATGGCCGGCACAAGGTGTTCCCAACAGCATAATGCTCCAGAAAGGGCGCCAGGGGCAGGCTCGCGATCGGCGACAAGAAAGAGATCGACCGCGCCGTGTGGCAAAAGCCACGTGCGGTGCGCCTGACGGCAACATCACGCTTTATTCGCGACCGGCTATTTCCTAGAAAATCGAAACGGTGAATTACGGGCCGAGGCTGGGCGGCCTTTCGAGGAGCAGATAGAGGCAGACGCCGCATTCAATACGACGTTCTGGAGTAGGCCGTACCGGCGGGCTTCTTTTTGCGCACTCTGCACAACATTTGTGCTCAACGATCGGCGCGCAAGGGCGTTCATAGTTCGTGCGGGTCCTTGGTGCGACACCTCGTTCGCGCGAGCCTCGCGCCATCCATCCGCGAGCCCCCGCTCCCTAACGGTGGGCGGGGGCTTTGCTTTGGCATCCGTTGGACATCATGTTCCATGCCCCTGTTTTCGTTCAAGCTCATCAATTCCCACTTTGTCGCGGATTTTGGAGTGCATGACCTGCCGAGCGAAACGGACGCACAGATAGAGGCAATCAGGCTTGCTCGGTCACTGCGCGAAACTCGCCCGGAGCTGGTCGGCCTTCGCTATTCGATCTTCGTCAGTGACGATGATGGCAGAGCCGTGTGCACCATTCCCCTGGATGTTATCTTATGACGGGGCTGATCGGGCCCGCCAGCGTGAACGGGCGGCCGTCTTTAGCCCCTGAAGCGGCCGCTTCCACCTGAATTTGTAGGACAGATTTTTTTCTAACCTGAGTTAGTTTTTTCGATGCCCAGTGTCGACTAACCCCAATTTTTCTGCGCGTAGAGCAAGGGGTCGGCCTGGTGGTTCAACAACTGAGACTGGAGGATTGGGCCTGGCAAATCGCCGCCGACGTGTATCGCTTGAATCTGTATAGCCGACTCACGGGACGAGCGGCCCCGGGGGGCGCCATATCAGACGAACAGCTTGCCAGAGCAATCCGCGAAAGCTTCACTCAAACGAACGACGCTGCTTATCGCGAAATGGTTGAGTTGGCGACCGATGCCGCTATATCGGCCTACGATCGCGTCGTCTCACGCAATGTCAAACAGGCGCGCGCTCAAGTAGCGAACTAACGGCTCGTCGGCGGGCGTGGCTTCTGGTCGCTTGGGAGACGCGCTTTTCATGCGTCAATCCCGCTCCCGACCGGGCCGCTGCGGGTTACTTCGCGCTTGGCTGGACTTCATGGCTTGCTCAACCTGATCGGCGAGCGTGATAAAGTGTTCGTGCAGCTTGCCGTACAAGTCGCGCTTGACGCTATCTGTCGCAAGATCACGGATAAGCGCCGCCTCTGCCGCGTCTTTCCGGAGCTTTTCGAGTGAAGCGTGGAAGTCCTTCATTTCGGTGGTTGCAAGCCGGGAGACCGGGCCCAATCGTCTAAGTGGTTTGCCACCTCGGCTTGTCGCGCCTTCTTAACGAGAACGTCACGCTCTGCACCCGGCGGGAGTTTAGCGGCTCGATCTTCGAGCCGCTTCGCCCATGCGGACAGGCGATCTTGAAGCGTAAGCTGTTGCTTGAAACGTCGCCGCTTTTGCATGGCGCGCTCCTTTCCATGGGGAGGAAGGCGGGAGCGCTGTGATGGGCGATCTCATCACAGATGAAAGCCACGGGTCCGTTCTGTGATGGCGGTAAAACTACAACCTCCCGGCTTCGGTTTCACTATCAAATGTTAACCTTGGATGGGCCCGCCAGCGTGAACCGGCGGGCCTCTTTGGAGCAACCTGAGCAATATTGAACAGCGAGACCTTTCGCGGTGTGCTCGGCTTTTGTCTGGACGCCCTGCGAAGCCTTCTCGCGCTGCGTTCTTCCTCCAAAGGTGGCCCTGGCTCTAGCCCCGGCCGAGGCCACTTTGCATCGACCGGTGTTTCGGTATTTCCTTTCGCTGTTGAAGAGGCCAGCAAAGCCGCAGCAAGCGTCGCGCTTGCCGCGTGGACGACGCGCCGCCGCGATATCGAGGTTTTGGTTTCCATGATGGCCTCCGTGACTTTGCGCAACGCGCGGAGCAAGGCCATCGTTGCTAAAACCGAGGACGCCGGTCCTGCCGACGTCGTTGAAAGATACTTATTTGGACTGACCAACACTCGGCGCCTTGCCGAGCTCCTTGGCCATGTCGAGGTGATGCTTGAGCGCCGGCAGCGTTTTGCCGGCCCAATCCTTCAGTTCGGCACTGTCGCCGCCCTTGGCATAGCGTTCGAACAGCGACACTGCATCTTCGTGCGCGCTGACCTGGTATGAGGCGTAGTCCGAGCTAAAGTCCTTGCCGTTCGCGTTCTTCAGCTTGTCGAGCTTGCTCTGGTGGGAGCCGTCGAGCGTCGTCGGTACGGTAGCCTGAACTTTGCCGTCGCCGACCAGGCCTTTCAATTCGCCGCTGGTCTTGGTGTGGTCGGTCACCATCTTCTGCGCAAAGGATTTTTCCCGCGCGTTGCCCTTTTGTTCGGCGAGCTTGCTCGACTCGATCTCGAACATGTCGCTGATCGCGACTTCCTTCACAAAATCGGCGGTAGTCGGCGCGACGCCCAGCGTCGAATTGACACCAGTCTTTTCACCGAGCGACTGGGCTAGCGCGGGGCCTGCGAGAAGCATGCAAGCAGCGGCGATGATGGTTCGTCTCATGGTTCTGTCCCTCCAGATGGATGGTGGCCCAGCCGATGGGGGCTGCGCGACGCTGCCCCAACACGCCCTTAAGGGCGTTGTTCCAATCGGCTCATTCAAGCTAGATGCCCAGGGGACACGCCTGTTCGAGCCGATTAGTTCCGGCTTCAGGAACGCTTGTGGGCTGAAAGCTTTTCTTTCAGCACACGGGAGAGAGAGACATGAGCAAGGAAACACACAAAGACGATCCGCGGCAACAAGCCGAGCAGACGACGCACAAGCAGACCGACAAGCCTTGGAAGGGCAATCCGGAGAAAGAGCAGCGCAACGAAGCCGACCTCGATCTCGAACATTGGCAGAAGACCAACACACACTAGGCACGCTTATGGCAGTCAACGCGGGAGACTTATAATGAACATACGCCTATCGATAGCAACAGCGGTGCTCGTCTTTTCGACTGCCAGCGCAGTTGCGCAGCCCGCCGGCGCTCCAAGCGGACGAGGGGCGACCACGGGTGACCCCGCGGCAAGCTCGGCGGCGCCAAGTAAAGATCCGCGCGGCACCACGGGCCTGTCCCCTGGTTCGAGCAGCGGAGGTGGTACGTCCACTTCTGGCGGAAAGGACGACAACGGCGATCAGGGTCGCGACAGAATGCCCGACAGCAGCATGACCGTTAGGCCCCAAAACCAGCGGCCGGAACGGCCGCGCTAACGCCTATGAGACCAACGACGGGGCAAAGCATCCGATGGCCGAAAACTTGGGTGTAGGGTTCGGTCCCCGGTCAGCTTCTTCAGTAGTCATCGATCACGGAGTCACCTGCCTTCACTTGTGGGAATCGTCGAAAATGCTATGCTCGGTTCGGCCTGCAAACTTGGCCTTGTACCGCGCTCCGACTAGCGACGAGAAGACCAGGCGAGAGCTCCAGACATCCTACCTAAGCGACAACGGTCCAGGTCGTCGCTCGCTTCCAAGGAGAAGCTCGTTAGATACGAGCGCACTTGGATCTCTGAGCAAGCATTCATCCAGGCACATGAGGGATTTCGCATCATTGAGCGAAGCCCGGATCCCACCGAGCGCGGCACGCAACAGTTCATCTTCGTGCGAGGCTAACTTTCATGTCAAAGTGGTTCAACCCGACGAAGGGCTACGGGTTCATTCAACCTGACAACGGCGGCAAAGATGGGTTTGTCCATATCTCGGCCGTCGAGAGGGCTGGTTTCACCTCACTCGCAGAGGGAGCCAAGGTTAGCTTCGACGTCGTGAACAATCGCGGAAAAGACTCGGCGGAAAATCTGCGCGTCGGTTGATAATCCGACCTTCGTTCAACGCGAATTCCTAAACAGAAAAGGCCGCAGCGGCGAACCACTGCGGCCGGCCGGGTCAAAATGAAGACGTGATGCTCCAGCCCCGGCGAGATGTAGCCTACAGCGCGAGTGCCGGGGCGCTATGTCGTCGAAGTTACACCTCGGGACAATTAAATGCGTCAACTTTACTGACTGAGGAGGGCCCGCCGGGGCTGGCGAAGGCGAGCCCTCAACCCAAGGCCGCGAAAGCTCCGGCAGCCTTGACGGACGCAGTGGTCTGCAGCTGATCGGCGCAGATGCGAGCGTTAAAACAATATCGGAAATTGGCGGCTCCCCCCGACGAAGCCAGCGTCAATTTAACCGCTAATGCCCCAGGCCGATACCCAACACGATCGCCTTCTGACGTAGCGCGCCCTCGGTTCGCTTGGTCATCTTGGCGATTTTGACGACCGTCGTCCGAGCCTTGGAGTGCGCCTTAAGTTCCTTGATATCCGCAACAGTTCACTCGCGACGAACAGTCTTCTTTGTCTTCTTGGCCAAGGCGGCGCTCCATCAATGTTGATGGCGCGGTCTAGCACATGGAAGGTACGACCGTCACGCGGGATGGTGTGACGCAACGCGCGGTGCACACCTGGCCTGAGGATAGAGCGGGAAGGCCGGTGAGGCCGCGACGAGCGGTGAGGGCGAGGAGGGCGGCGCGCAAAGTTGGTCAATCCTGTCGGGAAATTAGGAAAGCCATCGGAACGCTAGCGAGATGGTGCTCGGAGCTTGACATCAGCAGAAGACGATTAACGTTGTTATGTTGTATGCCGCCTGACGGAAACGCGCTGGTGATCTGCGAAGCGATCGGCCATTCCATTTTTTTCCCAAACGATGTTTGTGCGGTCGAATGCAATCGCGAAAACCGCGCAGCGAGGCGATCTTCCACGTTGGGCTTTGGCATGCCGCTATTGTTCGCTCTGAGTAGATATTTGAAGATATCAGCCATCAGAGCCGGATAGGTTGCGGTAGCTCCTTGATCTATCGAGTTTACGGCATCGACTACCGTTGTTGGCATCTGGAACGTGGTGCTTTTGAAGTTGGATGAAAGCTTAGCGAGCCGACCGAACACACCGAGTGGACGGAGCCATCTGCGACGCTTTTCAAGAGCAGCTTGCACCTGCTGCCATTTCCGGTCCCGCTCGTGTGCCGTGTGGTCCTCCGGCAGCGGGAGGTCATTCTCTTCGGCCCAGATCAAGTCCTCCAAGGCCGACCGCGGTATCGGCGGTGGTTGAGGAGGCGGCTGTTTGATGTTGAGCGGGCTATCGCGCTTAGGTCTGCGTATCCCCATCACGAGCAGGATCGCTATCCCCAACGCGATCAGCGTGCCGCCAACAATCTCGATCATGGTGTGCTCCCGGAGATTATTGGCGCCTGTTCACTGGCTGCAACAGCCTATTCGCTCGACTCACGCGAGCCTAACAGGCCTTACGTCGTAGCCCATCGAGTGGCGTGCGATTTCATCCGCATATCGCGCATCGCGCTCGCGACGTTCTGTAGCAAAAGCTTTCCAGCGCGCTATCTCAGCATCGGCGGCTTCGTGGTCCAAATACATGTTCATCGGGAGGAAGGCGTCTTTCCGCGCTATCAGTTCGCCGGTCTCTGCATCCACAATGCGAAGTTGGCCGTTGCCGAAATACTCTTTGTTAAATCGGGAAAGTTCCGCCATTGCTTCGGCACTATCGGCATCGCCCATGTCCTTATGGCCAAGATCCCGCTCCCAATCAAAGACGAGTCTTTCGTTCGGAAAGTCCAATCGAAATCGGATTTGCGTTCGCTTGTCGGGCGACTCGAATATCAAGAGAACGGAATGCAGGGTGTCGCGGTGCATTTCCTTTATTGTTAGATTCGACAGGGGCGCGAACGGTGGGTGCCGCCGGAGTTGAACGCTAACGATGGGGATATCCACCATTGGTGCGCAACTGGGCTCTTCGCCGCGAACGAGATGGTTGACCCGTTCGTGGCCGAAAATGCGCTTGAAACCCTCAAGTTCGTATAGGTGTTTGGAATACTGCGTCGTCATGCGCTCGACGCCAAAAAAATTCCTCGATGGCTATCTCGGCAAGCGTCAGCATAATAGGACGTTCCGACCACAGCCGCCGAGCATCAGCCGGATCGTCGGGATCAATAACGGGGTCGCCGCTCGCGTGTGCCATGGCGCATCGACCCGACGCATAGAGATGCGCACCGATATCAACGATGCCTTGCTTCCGAAGCTGCTCAAGCGCGTCCTTCGCACGATGGTGGAGCCCGCCAGCAATCTTAGTGTTGATCCACGCTACCTGGCGCTGCGAGCCGCGCCCCAGCGCGACTTCGAGAATTCTATACAACGATAGGAAAGAATATCCCGGATGGTTTAGGCCGCGCCCCTCGCGCATCAACGCCAACGCAAGCATCGCTCGGTCGCCGTTTGGTTCTGGGAAATATGATAGGTCGAATTCGTCGCAAATGGAGAAACCGCCTGACTTGTTACGGCCCATGGGCCGCGGCAAGCCGCCTCCGCTCATTTCATCGACTAGAAAGCCTCCCTCCAGCACCCACGATAGCGTGCTGATAAATTGCATTATCAGACGTTCGCATTCCTGTTGAGTTCGTCCGGATGGCACCATCATCGCGACCGCTGGGAAGTGATCGGTCGTAACCGGCATGATCCAGATCGTCTCACCCCGGTACTGAATTTTTTGGGAGTGCACTGGCCACGTCGCACCAGTTTGGATATTAGCTACAAGCCAATAGCCACGGACGGCAAGTTCGCCGACGATGACTTCCTTGACTTCAGGAATTTTCAAATTCAACATTGCAATTCGCTCAGAAGGCCAGTCGTCGACTTATGTCGGCAAGCTGGCGGGGTGGCCCGCCGCAGCGGTGCCAGTGAATGCTGGCTGCGGCTCGAACAAGTTCAGCGTGACCGTTGGTGGCACCAAGTCGAGCCCAGCTTGAAACGTCTTCACGAGCTGCTTCTTTTCCTTGTCGAACGACAACGTGCCGATCAGAACCGCGTCCGCTATTTTGTGCCGCCGTTCAACTAACGCGAGATAGTTCTTTTGCGCAAAAGAGATGACGGCTTTTCGCAGCGGATATTCGTCACGCCGGTGATCTCCCCTGCGGCCGGCATTCAGGCCAAGCACATTGAGGCAGTAGCCAAGATAAACCGCGTTTGCAAAATTGGGATGCTCTTTGACCCCTTTAATTTCTTCGTACAGCAACCGCCGTACCTTGAAGAGCACGATCTTTCTCGTCCTGCTAGAATCCGAATTGAACATTCTGCTCCACACCGAGCTGTAGTGAATCGTCCACCCTTCAAATTCTTTGGTCTTGACCCAAGTCGCGTAACCAATGACTTCGACAATCAATTGGGCGATTTTATCGTAGAAATGTTCGTAATGCCACTTGTACGACTCGCCGCGCCTTCGCAGTTTCGTCTTTTGAACACCGCATTCTTCCATCGCTTCAATTGCATCGTCGATAAATCCTACAACGGCTCTAAGCCGGTCGTGGATGTCGCTCTTTTCTTGGGGGCTTAGCGGATCGTTTAGCTTGTAGAGGTCCGAGCAGCCATGTTCGATGATGCCAAAGGCGCGAGCGAGTGCGTAGGAATGTCGGGAGAAATTGCCCTTGCCAAGCGCCGCTTTGAACGTTGTCAGCGTTGCTCGGCTATAGGCTTCTAATTGCTGGCCATCGAACTTCGATCTAACGTCCAGATCAATATCAAGCGGTGAACTTCCGTTGGCCGCCAAGGCCTCCACAAACTCGAAATCACCAAAGATTGTGTTCGTGAACGGTCGCGCATAACCAAAATAGCCCGAAACGTATCCGGCGTCTTCGTGATACAGCATGGAATCCTTGTTCAGGATTGCTTCAGTCGCGAGAGACGACGCAAACTGCGACATTGGAACGTTGTATTGTTTCCTGTTGGCGACCGCGCGAAAAAGAGCAATCGCCGTGTTCGGCGCGTTTCCTGCGACATGCCGGCAGAACCGTCTATTTCCAAGGATGAGAAGCAGGTGATAGGCGCAGTCTTCCGGTTCCGGTTCGTCTCGGTCGCCGTCGCGGTGTGGACGACGGTTTGGCTCTGAGGCGGCCGAAGCAAACCTAATGATCGGCTCCGCGGAGCGTCGAAGTTCGTCAGCAACGATTGAAAGATCGCTATCGACCCCTTGCATGACGTATTGATAGACCGCGCCGGTGAATCTGTAGGCGTTCCTTTTTCCGAATTTCGGCGGTCGGACGAAAGCATACCAAAGCCACGTCATTGCGAGCGAGAGAAACAGCAGGCCTAGTATGGATTGCCAGTAGGCCTGACTTGAGAGAAACCGCGGTATTGGATAGCGCTGAGCAAACCACAAATCCGAAAGAAGGGCAGCCGAGCCAATCGCGCCTGAACTCCAATAGGTCAATTGCCAGAGCGGGATTGGGGCAGTGTCTACGCGAAACTGGTAGCGCATTCCGCTGACCGTAAGATCAGCACAAGGAGGGCGAATGCTTGTATGAATTCCGCGAAGCCGAATATGCCGCCTTTGCCCTCTGGCGGGACGACGAAGCAGGCTCCGAGAAACGTCGCATAACACTCTTCCGTCGTCTGCAAAGCCGTGGGGGGCGGTGGGCGATGAATGAAGGGCAGCCCTACAAACAGCCACACCGCGAGTGCGAGCAAGCCAACAACAGCAATTCTCTCGTCTGAAAATCTTTTCATGTCACTAACTTGCGGCAGGAATCGGTTGGCCGTAACGTGACACAATGCAGGGTAGCAACGCGAGGATTGGGTAGCTTGTCCCGGTTATTCACAGGCAATAACCGGGACGTGCCCTGTCATGCCATGCCTTTTGCTCGCAAGGCTCACGACGCGGCTTAGCTGACTGCGTAGCCATGTCGGCCGATTGACGGATAGGGGGGCAAATGTTTGGACGGAAAAAGACGACCGCTAACACCGTGGAGAAACAACGGCCCTGTTGGGATGAAAAGACGCAAGCTTCCTTTGCGGAAAGGGACCGCTTCGACGTCTACATCACCAGCGTGACAAAGCGGACCGGCTTCGGCAAAAGCACGACCCACGACCTCGCTGGCACCCGCGGATACGAAATCTCCGGGTTGGTGTTCTACCCACAGTGGCGGGCCGAGCTGAACTTCGACGAGAGCGACGGCGAGTTCGGGGTCTGGTTCTATCACAGCTACGGCCGTCACAATGAAGCCCGGCAGCCGTTTCTTGAAATCTGGGTCAGCGACCGCGACTACAGCATCCGCGAAGCCATCGCGAGCGCTCATCAGGCTGCGCTCGTCAGTGGGCAAAAGCGCTCGCTGGTCAGGTTCTGGAAGCAGAAAGGCCATGGGATTTTCACGGCGGAGGAAGCCGCAGCCGGCTGGTCCTGCGACAACCGCTATCCATTGAACGGCATGTATGTGTGGGAGCAATTTGAATCCGTGCATTTGCCAAGGTGGGCGCTGCCCATGTCGAATGAACGTTTTTCGGCTGACGGAACCCCCGGCTGGTATGATCATTTTTAGCGGCCGACAGCCGCTGGATTCGCGTTTGGGATTGCCTATCTTTCCTGGAATGCTGATATCCCCATTCGAGCCCTGTATTCCGACCCGCGGCGCCAAGGTGCCTACCGGTCCGGACTGGATTCACGAAATCAAGCACGACGGTTATCGCCTCATCGTTCAGCGCGACGGCGACTGCGTGCGGCTGTTCACCCGCAATGGCCATGACTGGTCGGCGCGCTATCCGCGCATCGCCGTGGCTGCGCTGCGGCTGCGCGCTACGTCCTACGTGATCGATGGCGAGGCGGTGTTGCTCGGTGCCGACGGCGTCTCCGACTTCGAAGGGCTGCACTCCAGGAAGCATGACGCCAGCGTGCAGCTCTATGCCTTTGACGTCCTGGTCGCTGACGGCGAGGATCTGCGCAAGCTGCCGCTCAGCCTGCGTAAGACCAACCTTGCAAGGCTACTGGCCCGCCGGGTCGACGGCATCCACCTTGCTCCGTTCGAGCAGGGCGAGGTCGGCCCGGAGCTGTTCTGGCATGCCTGCAAGCTCGGCCTGGAGGGGCTGGTCTCCAAACATCGCGAGTTGGTACCGCGCCGGCCGCAGCGAGCAATGGATCAAGGTAAAGAATCGAAGCCATCCGGCGTTCAGCCGGGTAATGGAAGCGTTCGGCTGAGCCCAAATGAATTGATTGAGTTGAGACAACAGATATACTCGCCCTGGGGTGGGGTACATGTCTCAAGCTGTCGAAGCATTTCGCCAGATTTCCTGGCTGATTTTCAAATGGATTCTCATCGCGAGCGGCTCGCTCATCGGGCTCGCGCTTATTATCTGGGCCGGCATTTACGGATTCGGTTGGTACACGCATGATCGGCACGTTCCGAACGTGCAGTTTATCGTTTCGACAGACCGCAAGGAATGCGTCGACGATAAATGGCCGATACATCTTATCATCGGCAACGGTTCGGAGCGCACCATCGACAAGGTTTCCTTCGCGTTTGTCGCCCGACGCCCGGAGCGGAGCACTGATCTCGCGCGCTATCACTCCTACAGTGATGATCACATCATTCCACCGCAAAAAGGCTACGGCATATGCTGGGCAGCGCCCGAGCTTTCTGAGAAGGTCGACGAGGTGCGAACGCTCGAATGGACCATCGGATCCAAGTCGATCACGTTCCGGGACTGATGTGCCCGCCTTGGGGAATAGAATGGATTGGCTTCAGTTTACTTCATCGATTGTGCAGTCAGTTGTTTCGCTAGCGTGGCCTGCAGCGTTCGTCGCGGCGGTTTGGCTTTTCCGAGAGAAGTTGACGGAGCTGCTGCCGCAGCTTCGTGCGAGATATAAGGATGTGGAAGTATCCTTCAGGCTCGATCAAGCGGAGAAAGAGGCGGCTCAACTACCGCCGCCCCCGCCTGGGGCGGAGCCAGCGAAGGCGTCCCCAGAAGAACTCAGCAAATTCGAGAAGCTCGTGGCCATCTCTCCGCGAGCTGCAATTCTCGACCTCCGCAGTTCCATCGAAGAATCCATCCGTTCACTCGCGGACGCGCGATAGCCAGGAAAGCCATACCGCGGAATGTGGACGATGATTCGCGAACTTAAGAATGTGGAAGCAATCGATTCCAATACTTTCGGGCTACTCGACGACTTGCGTATCATCGGCAATGCCGCTGCGCACCCGAGCAGAACAACATCATTCTCTGCTGAAGATGCGCACCGATTTCGCAAACTGGCGGAGCAGATAATTCCGCGACTACACCTTGCTTTGATGATCAGCTAGGTCTCGCTCTGCAAATGCGGGCAGTAAAGCCGGGGGCGAGAAAAGCCGCGGCCCCAGCTGCTGCCGGGCGGCTGGGGCCGTCGGGTCCGCTCCGGCTGGCAGGGGGACCAAACACCAGAACACAACAACAAACCGGTCATTTGCCACTTGTTCCTACGTACAGAGCGGCCGGCCCCAATGCCTCGATAGTCCAATCCAAAAAGCCGGTCGCCTGACACGATCTTTCCGCCGTAGCGCGCCTCACTCGCGAGAGTGGGCGCTTTACTTGCTCTACTTGCCTCCCGACGCTAACCTGTACCGGCAGGGAACGTCACATGTCAGACAAGGCCCGCGAGTTTATCGATTTCTGGGTGGAGAACAGCATCCACGCTGTGGAGCAGCACCAGACTGCGGGCGCGTCGCAGGATGTGGCAGAACTCACGCGGCGTCTCATCGAGGCTGCCAAGGGGCAGGGCATTTCGGAGGCCGACTTGCGGGAGGCGATTGGCGACATCGCCCCCTACATCGAGGAGCTCTTACGGGCGGCCAACAGGGCTGAAAGCGAGCTACGTCAGCCTACGTAGGCTTCGTCAACCTATACACATCACCAGGCTGAAGGTTAAGCTCTTCGAACATTCGCTGCTGCTCTGCGGTGATCGGGACATCCAACATTCCCGCGGTCCAGCCTTCTGGAACGGCAGCGAGAACCAATGTCAGGGCCTGCCCCGGTTTAGCGAGTGCGATCCAAATTTGCGTTGTTGTGTCGTCCGCCGTCACTTGAACGACCGAAAACGAACTGCCAAACGACTCTGCCATTTCGTTCAATGCGGCAACTAACGCTCGGGTTTCTAATCCGAGGCGACTCGATCTCGCTTTGCCGGTCGTCCTACCTGCATATTATCCAGCGCCTTAGGCGGCTGCAGACCAGGAGAGGTCAACCATTCATTGATGTGCGCGGCAGTATCGGCCTGGCGAGCGCGCCTGAGGTAGAGCTCCCGCTGGGTGCCGGGCGGCAACTGTGCTGCGGCTTCCTTGAAGCGCGCAGCTTCCTCGGCCAATCTCTCTTGGAATGTCTTAGTATGTTTGGTTCGGTTACGACGCTTGATCATGCGCTGCACCTTTCCGTCAGAGGAAGGCGGGAGCGCATTGTCGCGTTCTCATCACCGATGTTTGCCACAATACCGCGCGGTGATGGCATTAAACTAACCAGGGTCCTGGTTGCTTTCTATATCCTTTGTTAAGTAATTGATTTATTTTGAGAACTACTCAATTGTGCTAACTACTCATTTTGCTAGAAACACAACATTACCGCGCCCCACACCGCCCTGGCCCGCTCACGAAAGAGGGGCGGGCGCTCTACTTCCCGCCGTTCATGGCGTGCGCCATAGGGGCTGGGCCGCCTCATAGGGCACCGGCTCTTTTCTTTGGCATCGCCGCAGAAATTTACGGCTTTTGACTGGGATCCAGGCGGAAACGTCGTACAATAATGATGTAGCTCGCCATTTAGCGGCTTGTTCGTCGGTTCAGGCCGGCGAGGTTTGCGATTAGTTCATTCTCAGGGGCCCGCTTTTGCCCAACATCGCCAACGACAACTTTCGGGGAAGCGCCATTCGCTTTCCCGTCGACCCGCGCCTCGTGCCGCCGCAGAAGGCCGCGCGGCGCCTGCACCTAACTGAATCGGACTTCTTCACCAAACTGTCGGCCCTGCAGCGTATCGGCTTTCCGGCCGCTTGCCCGGTGACGGGCCACTACGATCTGCAGGCCATTGACGCTTGGCTGGATCGACGCGCCGGTCTTGGTGCATCATCTGGTGTGGCCGTAGATGCCCGTGTCGTGTTTGAGGAGCGGTTGGCGAGCCTTGGGAAACATTAAGCTCAAGCATTACGTGGTCCGCAAAGGGAAGCATGGGTATTGGCTACCCACCGCGAAGATGCGCGCCATGGGCTTTCAGATCGTGTCCTGCGGGCACGACGGCCCTGATGCTTGGGCCATCGCGCGCGAATGGGAGGACCGATACCAGCGCGCCCGCAAGGGGCTGGAGAAGCCGCCGGCCCGCTTCTATCCTTCTGGGAGCGTCGGCGACGGATTTGAGCGATTCCGTCGAAGCAACGAGTGGAAATCAAAACCGACCCGGACACGTGAGGATTGGGACCGTGGCTGGAAGTATATCGAGCCCGTTTTCGGCGACGTCGATCCAAAGACGGTCACCTTCGAAATGCTGGATCGGTGGTACGGCCTGCTCAAGGCCACGAAGGGCGATGGCGAGGCCGGACGCGCGCTCAAGATCTGGAGGGCGCTATACAACGTCTTGGCTGGCCTTAAGCTCTGTATCCCCGAGGCGGACCCGTCACAGGTCATCCGAAAGACTGGAGTTCCTGGGCGCACCGAGACTTGGCGCGAGGGCGAGGTTGTTCGCCTAGTCAAGGAAGGATGGCGCACTGGCTATCGAGGGCTGGCCTGTATCATCGCCATTGCGTGGGATACGGGCTTTGCCCCGGTGGACGCCCGCACCTTGACACCCGCTCAGGCCGTTACCAGCGGCACCGACATGGCGTTTACCAGCGATCGGGCTAAGACCGGCGAGCCGGCGATAGGTACGCTCACAGCCCGCTCGCAGCGGCTTGTCGAGGCCTACGTTGCCGGGCTGGACTATGACCTGCACGACGATGCGCCGATCTTCCGCACCAAGGGCTTCAAGCCGACTGGCAAGGGCGGCCGTCCTCGCGTCCCGGTTCCGTATACCAAGGACTCGCTGATCGACGATTTCGCGGACCTGCGACGGGCGGTTTTCGGCAAGGGCGAGATGCGGCGGCTGATGGACATGCGGCGGACGGGTGCCGTCGAGGCGAATGCCGGAGGAGCGCCGGTCGAGGCCATTGCCGCGAAGATGGCGAACAGCATCGACCAGAACCGGAGGTTGCAGAAAACCTACATGCCGGTGAACATCGCGGCGGTTAGGGCTGCGGATGAGGCGCGCAGAATCGGCCGGAGGCTGCTCGGTTCGGAACAGAACAAGCTCAGAAAGTTGAAACTCGGTGGCGGAAAAAGTTGAAACTGACGGGGCTACCCACCGCTAAGCCATTGAAACAATGGCGCGAGAGACGGGGCTCGAACCCGCGACCTCCGGCGTGACAGGCCGGCGCTCTAACCAACTGAGCTACTCCCGCGTGGTTCGCTGAAAGCGCGCGGAACGAGGGGGGACTTAAAGGCGGGGCTTGGTGAAGTCAAGGACGTTGCGCTTTGTCAGGACGCATCGGCTAAGCATTGCTCTGGAAAACGAAAAAGGCCGCCAGGCGGCGGCCTCTGTCAGCCCGAAACACGGCGTGTCAGCGAATCTCCGACGTGCCTGCGCTGGTCACGGCCACGGGCTTCCCGGCCTTGATCACGTGGGCCGATTGGGCGGTCTGGCTGTAATCGGCATTGGTGCGGGCTGCTATCCCGAAGCCGGCGACCAGAATACCAGCAACCAGCGCCACCACCACGATCTTCAGGTGGGTGCCACGATCAGCCGAGTGAATTGAGTGGTTCATATAAGCCTCCCGACGGGCTTAGCCGCCGTCTATGGGCTCATGTCTTAAGGACCATCTGTTTCCGGATGGTTTCGCGGGTTCCGCAAAATGGTTTCATTAATACGCCCGCTTGGTTTCGCCGGGCTGGCGGCCGGAACGGGTCTCAGGCCGCCGCTCGGCCGATATCGCCCCTGATCGTGCGGGCCGCCCAGACGAACAGCAGGGCGCCCAGTGTGGTCGTGACCGCCGCCGAGAGCAGGGAATAGCGCACGGCGTCCGCGCCATAAGTGCCCTTGAGGGCGTCGTTGACCATGCCGACGGCAAGCGGGCCGACGCCCTGTCCGAAGCAGGTGGCGGTGAGCGCGATCAGGGCGGAGGCGAGCGCCCGCATGCTCGGCTTGGCCACCGTCTGCGCGATCGCGAAGATCGGTCCGAGATGGAAGCCGACCAGGAACGAGGTCAGCGCCAGCATCGCGACCATCATCGCGAAATCCTGCGTCAGCATGCACAGCGCGAACACCGGGCCGGCCAGCCCTGAGGTGATCGCCGGCGCCCACAGCTTCCAGCGGTCGTCGCGGCGGCTGATCTGCGCCACCACGAAGCCGCCGAGCAGGGTGCCGGCCATGCCGGCGAGCCCCTTGAAGGTGCCGGCATAGGTGCCGATCTCGGCGCTCGACAGATGGTGCACGCGCGCCAGGAACGGCGGGATCCAGGCCGCGGTTGCGTAGTTCGTGTAGGTGGTGAGGCAGAAGCCGATCAGCACGATGATGAAGCTTTGCTGCGAGGCCAGGAAGCGCAGTGTCGGCCCGAGCGGCTCCGGCACGAAACTCTCCTGCATCGCGCCGCGCTTCGGCTCGGAAATCGTCAGCCACAGGATCAATGCGAGCAGGATGCCGGGCAGGCCGGCGACGTAGAACGCCATCCGCCAGCCATAGTGCTGGTTGACGTAGCCGCCGATGAAATAGCCGAGGAAGACGCCGAGATAGGTGCCGATGGCGTAGATGCCGAGCGCGCGCGGCCGCTCGTTCTTGGTGAAGAGATCGGCGACGATCGATTGCGAGGCGGGCGAGCCCGCGGATTCGCCGATGCCGACGCCGATGCGCGCCAGCGCCAGCGAGGTCACGCTCGAAGCCGCGCCGCACAGCGCCGTCATCGCGCTCCAGAACGCAAGGGCCACCGCGACGATGTTGCGCCGGTTGAGCCGGTCGGCGACGCGCGCGATGGGGATGCCGAGCAGGGAATAGAACAGTGCGAAGCCGAAGCCCGCGAGCAGGCCCATCATGGTGTCGCTGAGCTGAAACTCCTTCTTGATCGGCTCGATCAGGACGTTGAAGATCGTGCGGTCGAGGAAGTTCAGCGCATAGATGATAGTGAGCAGGCCCAGCACGTAATAGCGCCGCGCCGGGGGTTTTGCCGCCGCAGTCGTCTGCACCGACATCTGTGACGTCACATCGACCATCGCATCCCCCCAATTTGTCTTTGTTATCGTTGCCGGTCCAGCCCTTCGTGAGGCTGGTCGAGAGCGTTTTCGAGCGAAGTGGATACCGGTTCGCGTGAAGAAAACGCGCCAAACAAAAACTCAGCCTTCGCGGATGTAATTCCCCGCTTCGAATTCGACCGGCGCAGCACTTGCGTCGAACGACACGCCGATCGGATCGCGGTCTGCCTCCATCGCCTCCAGTTGCTCGCTCAGCATGCGCCGGATCATCAGGATGCCGCGGTCGCTCTGGCCGAAATGCTCCTCGGAGTGGATGGTCTGCGGGCCCTGGCCGACCTGGGCCTCGTAATCGCCGGGGAATTGCTGGTGCTCGGCTTCCGTCATGTCCCACCAGAATTTGCCGTTGAACTTCGAGCGCATGCGGCCGATGTCGCCGGAAGCCTTGACGCGGCCGGCGACGTAGATGCGGAACGAGGTGTCGTCGATCGGCAGCGTCCAGCCGATCGACTCGACGCGGGCGAATTGCGCCACGCGCGGATTGGGCACGACGCGCAAGGTGGGAAGGGCGGCTTCGGTGACGCGATAAAACACCTTGCCGTCGTCCTGCTTGCGGATCGAGCGCACGGCGATGCCGCGCGGCGTCTTGTCGAACTTCACCTCCGGCATCGAGGCCATCATGTTGGTGAATTGCGGCCCCGAGAACGAGCCGTGCAGCACCGGCACGTGATAGGGATCGACCACGTTCTCGAAATGCTGCAGCCAGTTGCAGGGGATGATCGCGGGGCCGCCGCCGCCGATCGAGGAATCGTCGGCCTCGACGAACTCGCCGTCGTCCATGTTTTCCAGGCATTCGTAAGCCGGCAGCACCGGGCGTTTCTCGGCCGGTCCCATATAGGCGAAGATCAGCCCGTAGCGCTCCTCGACCGGGTACCAGGGCTGGCGCACCTTGTCCTTGAACTGGCCGCCGTCGGGCTCGCAGGGCTGCTCGAGACAGTGGCCTTCGGCGTCGAACTTCCAGCCGTGATAGCAGCAGCGGATGCCGTCCTCTTCGACCTTGCCATAGTAGAGCGTGGTGCCGCGATGGCAGCAGCGCGCGTGCAACAGGCCGGCGCGGCCGTGCTTGTCGCGGAACAGCACCAGATCCTCGCCGAGCGCGCGGACCTTTTTCGGCGTGTCGGTGGCGTCGCTGACGAGCCCGACCGGATGCCAGTAGCGGCGCAGCAATTCTCCCATCGGTGTGCCGCGCACGACTGAGGTGAGCTCGATGCGCGTATGCGCCGGCTTCATCGCATAGGCGGTGCCGAGATCGCGATCCCGCTGGGTCATCGTCATGCTGTTCCTCCCGCCGCGGGCCTTGGGTGGCCGGGTCGTTTTGATGCGGTGACCCAGTGAAAAATAATTCGATGACAATGTCAACGATATTCCAGAATGCCTCTTAATCGCATTTGGAATCAGGTTGGGGAGGTTGCGCTACCAGCGCTTGGCACGCCCCGGCTTTCTTGGCAGAGGTGGATCATGAGCCAGACATCGAGCAGGGACGGGCACGCATCGCCCGATGCGGACGAAAGCCACTCGCCGGCGCCGATCACCGTGATGCTGTCGTCACGGCTGATGGTGCTCGCCAATTTGCTCAAGCGCGGCGCGATCCTGCGCTACAAGCGCCTCGCCGGATTGTCCTCGGTCGAGTTCGGTCTGGTCGCCTCGCTCGGTCGCCGTCCGCCGATGAGCGTGGCGCGGCTCGCCGAAGCCGTCGGCCAGGACAAGGGCCAGATCAGCCGCGCGCTCGCGGAGCTCGTCTCGCGCAAGCTGATCGCGAAGTCGGCGAACCCGAAGGACAGCCGCGAGGTGCTGGTCGCGCTGACCGCGGCAGGGCTCGCTGCGCATGATGCGATCGTCGAAGGCGCGCAGGAGCGCAATCGGCAATTGCTCGAACAGTTGAGCAAGGACGAGTTCGAGACGCTGCTGGCGCAGATCGACCGTCTCACGGCGACAGCCGAGAAGATGCTCGAAGCCGAGAAAGTTTCACGCTGATCTCTCGGAAATCTCCGGGAATGTTGGATCATTTCTAAGAACCCTTCTAAGAGGTTTTCAATTAGGGAATTCGCGCGCGCTCACCTAAGCGTCACTGCAAGCGCCTGCCGTTGGGGGAACGACGGCATGACGCAAGCAAACAGACATGTTGGGGTGCGCGTTGAACAGTCTTCGTATGCTGCGGTCGGTCGTCTTGGCGACCGCGTCTGCTTTCGCAGTGGTACCGCAGGCATCGCTTGCGCAGTCCTCGGCGCAAGGCGGTGCGCAAAACCTGCCGTCGGTCACCGTCAACGCGCCGGAAGCACGACGCCGCGCACCTGCTGCGGCCGCCCGCCGCGTGGCGCGGCCGTCGGTAGAGACCGCCGCCAGCCGCAGACCGCTTCAGCAGCGCAATGTCGGCTTCGTCGAGACGCCGCGCGGTCCGGTGAACGGCTACGTCGCCAACCGCAGCTCGTCGGGCACTAAGACCAACACGCCGATCATGGAGACGCCGCAATCGGTGTCGGTGATCGGCGCGGACCAGATCCGCGACCAGAAGGCGACCAAGCTCGACGAGGTTCTGCGCTACACCGCCGGCGTGCGGGCTGGCACCTTCGGTGCGGACACGCGCAACGATTGGTGGCTGATCCGCGGCTTCAAGTCCGACGACATCGGACTGTTTCTCGACGGCACGCAGCTGTTCTACACGGCTTATGCGAGCTGGCGGCTTCCGCCGTCCAATATGGAGCGAGTCGAGGTGTTACGCGGCCCGTCGGCGGTGCTCTATGGTGGATCGAGCCCGAGCGGCATCGTCAACGTCATCAGCAAGATGCCGCCGACCGAGCCGATCCGCTACATCGAGACCGGCGTCAACAATTTCGGCAACGCCTATGTCGGCTTCGATGTCGGCGGGCCCGTTGCAACGCAGCCCCAGGACGGCAAGCTGTTCTACCGCGTCGTCGGCGAGATCAGGAACGGCGACACGCAGGTCAACTTCACGCCGGACAACAACTACTTCATTGCGCCGTCCTTCACCTGGAAGCCGGATGCCGATACGACTTTCACGGTTCTGGCGTCGGCATCGAAGACCGACACCCGCGGCATCAACTTCCTGCCTTACCAGGGCACGGTGACCAACGCGCCGTTCGGCAAGATCCCGACCAGCTTCTTCGCCGGCGATCCCAGCGTCGACAAGTTCACGCGCGAGCAGGAGATGCTCGGCTATCAGTTCGAGCGCAATGTCACCGACGATCTAACGTTCCGGCAGAATGCGCGATTTGCGCATATCGACCTGACCTATCGCGGTTACATCGGCAACGGCTGGGACAATATCAATGCGGCCTCTCTCGGTCGCTACAATTGGTATGCGAAGGATACCGCCAACCAGGCCGATCTCGACAACCAGCTGGAATATCGCTTCAACACCGGACCTGTCCGGCACACGATGCTGTTCGGTGTCGATCTGAAGGGCTATCAGATCGACGACTATCAGGCCTTCAACTTCGGCACCGTTCCTCCGATCAATGTGCTCAATCCGGTCTACGGCATTAACATCCCGCTCACAGGCCCGCCGTTCCGTAACTTCCTGATCACGCAGAAGCAGGCCGGCACCTACCTCCAGGACCAGATGAAGCTCGGTAACTTCACGCTGGTGCTGAGCGGCCGCAACGACTGGGTCGAGACGACGCAGGCCGCCCGTGACACTGGGGCGACGCTCGCCAGCAACAATGACAGCCAGTTCAGCGGTCGCGCAGGCTTGATCTACAATTTCGACAACGGCATCGCGCCCTACATCTCCTACGCGACGAGTTTCAACCCGATTATCGGGCTCAACGCACAAAATCAGCTGTTCCAGCCGGAGACCGGCCAGCAGGCCGAAATCGGCGTCAAGGTCGCCCCCAAGGGATTTGATGGCTACTTCACTGCCTCGGTGTTCAACCTGAAGCGCCAGAATGTACCCACTACCGATCCGATCATCACCACGCTGCAGAACCAAACCGGCGAGGTGACCTCGCGCGGCATCGAGCTCGAAGCGGTCGCAAATGCGACGAAGGAGTTAAAGTTCATCGGCGCCTTCACGGCCTATCATCTCTTCACCAGCAGGGACCTGAACCCGGCGCTGGTCGGCAAGACGCCGACCAACACGCCTGAGCTCCTGGTCTCGGGCTGGGCCGACTACACATTCAAGGACGGACCGCTTGCGGGATTCGGCTTCGGCGGCGGCGTGCGCTATGTCGGCGCCTCCTGGGCGGACGCCGCCAACACCCTCGAGGTTCCCGCGGTCGTGCTCGGCGACCTCGCGGTCCACTACGAGTGGCAGAACTGGCGCACGGCAATCAACGTGATCAACCTGACCGACAAGATCTATGTCGCAAGCTGCGCGGCGGCCTCGTCATGCTTCTACGGCGACCGCCGGCGCGTCACCGCCAGCGTCTCCTACAAGTGGTAGGCACCGGCGAGGGGAGGGCCTCGTGAAGGCGCGCACGGTCAGGCTCTGGTCCGTGGTCCACACCTGGACCAGCCTGATCTCGACCGTCTTCCTGCTGCTGCTCTGCCTGACCGGCCTGCCGCTGATCTTCCATCACGAGATCGATGAGCTCCTGGGCTATGCCCCCCAGCCCGAAGCTCATGCGGGCGCGGCGCGTGCGATGACGCAAGCCGTCGTCGACGCCGCGCTCGCAGCCGATCCCGGCCGGGTGCTCCAATATATCGCCTGGGACAAGGACGAGCCCGGGATCGTGACTGCATTCACCAACAGCGCCGTCGACGGGCTGCCTGACAACACGACCGTGCGCGCGTTCGATGCGGTGTCGACCAAGCTGCTCGGACCGGTCGGCGTCGGGCCGATGCTGATCATGCTCAAGCTGCATACCGACATGTTTGCCGGCCAGCCCGGAAAACTGTTCCTCGGCGGGATGGGCCTGCTGTTCGCAATCGCCATCATCTCCGGCGTGGTGCTGTACTGGCCGTTCACCCGCCGGCTGCGCTTTGCCACCATTCGCGGCCACGCCTCGCGCCGCGTGCGCTGGCTCGACTGGCACAATCTGATCGGCGTCGTGACGGTGGCCTGGGCACTGGTGGTTGGCCTCACCGGCGTCGTCAACACCTGGGCCGAGCTGATGCTCAACCAGTGGAAGGCCACCGAGCTTGCCAGCATGGTCGCGCCCTATGCCGGCAAGTCGCGGCCGTCACATCTGGCTTCGCTCGACGACGTCGTGGCGCGCGCGAGGCAGACGGCGCCCGGGATGGAGGTTGCCTTCATCGCGTTTCCGGGAACGCCGTTCACGTCGTCGCACCACTTCGCTGCCTTCATGCGCGGCGACACGGCGCTGACGGCGCGGCTGCTCAAGCCGGTCCTGCTCGACGGCGAAACAGGGGAGGTCGCCGACAGCCGGGCGCTGCCGGTCTATCTCCAGGCGCTCCTGATCTCGCAGCCGCTGCATTTCGGCGATTATGGCGGGTTGCCGCTCAAGGTGATCTGGGCCGTGCTCGACATTCTCACGATCGTTGTGATCGGCAGTGGCCTCTATCTCTGGCTGGCACGGCGGCGCAAGCGCGCGCCCGCCCGGACCGACGCATTCGCCAGACGAACCCCGGTCCCGTCGTGATGCATGGCTCCTCTGACCGCTCGGGCCTGTGGATACGTGTCTTTGCTGCACCCATCCTGCTCGCGGCTGCGACCATCACCGGCCTGCTGGCTGCGCTGCTCTGGGGAACGGTCGGCCAGTATGTCGCCTGGGTGACGGTGGGAGCCCCGGTGCTGGTCATTGCCTGGGTCTGGGTGCGCTGCCGCACCCAAAAAACCGGGCAATTATCGCGGACGACACGCGGCAAATAGCTGCCTCGGCCCATGTGCCGCAATCCTCGAACGGCTGCCCTGCAAAACTGTGGCCGCCCTTGCTGGGATTGGCGATCTGCTCCATACCAGCCGCGGGGCGATTCCGGGATTTCTATCGTTCTGGGGGCGGTAAAGGGCCTAAAAAGAGCGTGTCTTGCGCCCATTGGTGCACTGCGCTAAGGCTCAGAACAATTCCAAACTGGACGAATCCGTGGCTGTTCCGAGGCTGCGGGAAAAAGGGCTCGTCAATGAGCGGCATTCTGCAGAACTATCTTCCACTCGTCGTCTTTATAGGGGTAGCGGGCCTCATCGGCCTCGTGCTGCTGATCGCGCCCTTCATCGTGGCGTTCCAGCAGCCGGACCCGGAAAAACTGTCGGCATATGAGTGCGGCTTCAACGCCTTCGACGACGCTCGCATGAAGTTCGACGTCCGCTTCTATCTGGTCGCCATCCTCTTCATCATCTTCGACCTCGAGGTGGCGTTCCTGTTTCCCTGGGCGGTGGCGTTCGGCAAGCTTGGCGCGACCGGCTTCTGGTCCATGGTGGTGTTCCTCGGCGTGCTCACGGTCGGGTTCGCCTATGAATGGAAGAAAGGAGCACTGGAATGGGATTGAACCCTGCAGCGTCCACGGGTCCGGTCGTCGCGCCGGCCCCCAAGGGCATCCTTGATCCGTCGACCGGCAGGCCGGTTGGCGCCAACGATCCGTTTTTCCTCGAGGTCAACTCCGAGCTGTCCGACAAGGGCTTCTTCGTGGCCGCGACCGACGACCTCATCACCTGGGCCCGTACCGGCTCGCTGATGTGGATGACCTTCGGTCTCGCCTGCTGCGCGGTCGAGATGATGCAGGTCTCGATGCCGCGCTACGACGTCGAGCGCTTCGGCTTCGCCCCGCGTGCCTCGCCGCGCCAGTCCGACGTGATGATCGTCGCCGGCACACTGACCAACAAGATGGCGCCTGCGCTGCGCAAGGTCTACGACCAGATGCCGGAGCCGCGCTACGTCATCTCGATGGGCTCGTGCGCCAATGGCGGCGGCTACTACCACTATTCCTACTCGGTCGTGCGCGGCTGCGACCGGATCGTGCCGATCGACATCTACGTGCCGGGCTGCCCGCCCACGGCGGAAGCGCTGCTCTACGGCGTGCTGCTGCTGCAGAAGAAGATCCGCCGCACCGGCACCATCGAACGCTAAGGTTTTACGTCATGGACGACGCCAAGCTCGACGCCCTGGGGCAGACGATCGTTAGCGCGCTTCCGGGCGCCGCCATCGGTCATTCGGTTGCCTTCAACCAGCTCACGGTGGATGTCGAGGTCAGCAAGATCGTCGAGGTGGTCAAGTACCTCCGCGACGATCCGAAATGCCGGTTCATCAACTTCACCGACATCACGGCCGCGGACTATCCGTCGCGCGAAAAACGCTTCGACGTGATCTATCACTTCCTGTCTCCGACCCTGAACGCGCGGATCCGGCTCAAGGCCCAGGCCGACGAGACCACGCAGGTGCCGTCGCTGATCGACGTGTTCCCCGGCGCGGACTGGTTCGAGCGCGAGGCCTACGACCTCTATGGCGTGTTCTTCGTCGGTCACCCCGACATGCGCCGCCTGCTGACCGATTACGGTTTCGAGGGCCATCCGCTGCGCAAGGATTTCCCGACCACCGGTTTCGTCGAGGTCCGCTACGACGACCAGGAGAAGCGGGTGGTGTACGAGCCCGTCCGGCTCAACCAGGAATTCCGCAAGTTCGATTTCCTCTCGCCGTGGGAAGGGGCGGACTATCCGCTTCCCGGTGACGAGAAGGCGGGACCGAAGGTCTGATCATGAACGAGCAACCCGAACAGCTTCGCAATTTCACCATCAACTTCGGGCCCCAGCATCCGGCTGCGCACGGCGTGCTGCGTCTGGTCCTTGAGCTTGACGGCGAGATCGTTGCGCGCGTCGACCCGCATATCGGCCTGCTTCACCGCGGCACCGAGAAGCTGATCGAGCAGAAGACCTATCTCCAGGCGATCCCTTATTTCGACCGGCTCGACTACGTCGCGCCGATGAACCAGGAGCACGCCTTCTGCCTCGCCGCTGAAAAGCTGCTCGGCATCGAGGTTCCGCGCCGCGGCCAGTTGATCCGCGTGCTCTATTGCGAGATCGGCCGCATCCTCTCGCACCTCCTCAACGTCACCACGCAGGCGATGGACGTCGGCGCGCTGACCCCGCCGCTGTGGGGCTTCGAAGAGCGCGAGAAGCTGATGGTGTTCTACGAGCGCGCCTCCGGCAGCCGTATGCACGCAGCCTTCTTCCGCGTCGGCGGCGTGCATCAGGACCTGCCGCAGAAGCTGGTCGACGACATCGAGGCCTGGTGCGATCCGTTCCTGAAGGTCGTGGACGACCTCGATCGTCTCCTCACCGCCAACCGCATCTTCAAGCAGCGCAACGTCGACATCGGCGTGGTGCCGCTCAAGGAAGCCTGGGAGTGGGGTTTTTCGGGCGTCATGGTGCGCGGCTCGGGCGCGGCCTGGGACCTGCGCAAGTCGCAGCCCTATGAATGCTACGCTGAGATGGATTTCGACATCCCGATCGGCAAGAACGGCGACTGCTACGATCGTTACCTGATCCGCATGGAAGAGATGCGCCAGTCCGTGCGCATCATGAAGCAGTGCATCCAGAAGCTGAACGCAGCCGACGGGAAGGGGCCTGTCGTCGTCGAAGACAACAAGGTCGCGCCGCCGCGCCGCGGCGAGATGAAGCGCTCGATGGAAGCGCTGATCCATCACTTCAAGCTCTACACCGAAGGCGTCCACGTGCCGGCCGGCGAAGTCTACACCGCGGTCGAGGCGCCGAAGGGCGAGTTCGGCGTCTATCTGATCTCCGACGGCACCAACAAGCCGTACAAGTGCAAGATCCGCGCGCCGGGCTTTGCGCATCTTCAGGCGATGGACCACATCTGCCGCGGCCATCTGCTCGCCGACGTCTCGGCGATCCTCGGCTCGCTCGACATCGTGTTCGGAGAGGTCGATCGGTGATGGCGCAGGCGCCAATCCAGTTTGACCGTGCCTCGGGGGCCCTCGAAGGGGCCAACCTGTGGGAGCGGACGGCTGCCTTGGCGCTGGTGACGGGATCGAAGATCTCCTCGCACTTCTCGCACATGGGCTACATCGCCTGCGCGAACCTGCTGCGGAAAACGCTGCCCGAGCGCAACATCGCGATCAGGCTCAATCCCGACGCCGTGTTCGAGTTCCCCTACGGCGACGGCTATTGGAGCAAGCTGCTCAACCGCTCCTACAATTACGAGGACGAGCTGGAGGTCCTGTTCGCCGACTCCATCGACGTCGACTACACGCTGCTCGATTGCGGCGCCAATTACGGCTACTGGTCGGTGCTGGTCTCGAGCAAGCCGTTCGGATCGCACAAGGCGATCGCGATCGAGCCGTCGGGGCAGAACTATCCGAAGCTTGCCAACAACGCCCGTGTCAACGGCAACCGCTTCGAGACGCTGAAATGCGCGATCGGTGCGGCGCGCGGCACCGCGCGGCTATCAGGCACCAAGCATGAGGCCTTCAGCATCGCCGGCGCACCGTCGGCGGGCGGCGAGGACGTGCCTGTTCTCGCGCTCGACAATCTCATCGACGACGGCAAGGTGGCGGCCCACGGCAAGTACCTGATCAAGCTCGACGTCGAGGGCGTCGAGATCGAGGCGATCAAGGGCGGCGCACGGCTGCTTGAGACCGACAGCGTCATCATGTGCGAGGAGCACGGCAGCGACCGCTCTCATGCGGTGTCGCGCTTTATCCTCGAACAGACGCCGCTGAAGCTGATCGTGTTCGATCCGCGCAGCAACCGGATGGAGACCGTGACCGAGCTGTCGATCCTCGACCGCATCAAGGTCTCGACCCACGTCGGCTACAACGTTTTCGGCACCGCAAGCGCATTCTGGCAGGACAGGATCGATGCCCTGAATGCGAAAACCGCGCGCCGTATGCAGTGAGAGATAAGAGATGTCCGTTCGCCGATTAGCACCGAAGGAAGTCCAGCCCGCGAGCTTTGCGTTCACGGATGAGAACCTCGCGTTCGCCAAGCAGCAGATCGCGAAATATCCGGCCGGCCGGCAAGCCTCCGCTGTCATCGCCATCCTCTGGCGCGTCCAGGAACAGCACGACGGCTGGGTGTCGGAAGCCGCGATCCGCGCCGTCGCCGATCTGCTCGATATGCCCTATATCCGCGTGCTCGAGGTCGCGACCTTCTACACGATGTTCCAGCTCGCTCCCGTCGGCAAGAAGGCCCACGTCCAGGTCTGCGGCACCACGCCGTGCCGCCTGCGCGGCGCCGAGGATCTCATCCACGTCTGCGAGCACCGCATCCACCACGAGCCGTTCCATCTGTCCAAGGACGGCAATTTCAGCTGGGAAGAGGTGGAGTGCCTCGGCGCCTGCGTGAATGCGCCGATGGTGCTGATCGGCAAGGACACCTATGAGGATTTGACCAAGGAAACCTTTGGCAAGGTGCTCGACGGCTTCGCCTCGGGCAATCCGCCGAAGCCCGGTCCGCAGAACGGCCGCCAGTTCTCGGCGCCGACGGGTGGGCCGACCACGCTGAAGGAGATCACCTGATGCGCGATCTCCCCGCAATTGGAGGGAACGAGGCCGTGAACATATGGGGCTTCGTCGCCATGCACGCCGCGGTCGCGGCCGCCTTCATGTTCCTGCTGCAGCGCTTCGTGATGAACGCGACGCAGGAGAGCAGCCTACTCTGGGCGCTGACCTTCGCCGTCTGCGCCGCCGGACTCGCCTACAAGCAGTCCAATCGTTGATCGGAAAGCACTGAAATGCTCGAGGACAAGGACCGCATCTTCAAGAACCTCTACGGCCTCCACGACTGGGGGCTCGAGGGCGCGCGGCGCCGCGGCGCCTGGGATGGTACGAAGAATATCATCGACAAGGGCCGTGACTGGATCATCAACGAGATGAAGGCCTCGGGCCTGCGCGGGCGCGGTGGCGCCGGCTTCCCGACCGGCCTGAAATGGTCGTTCATGCCGAAGGAATCGACCGACGGCCGGCCGAGCTATCTCGTCGTCAACGCCGACGAATCCGAGCCCGGCACCTGCAAGGATCGCGAGATCATGCGGCACGATCCGCATCTCCTGATCGAAGGCTGCCTGATCGCGAGCTGCGCGATGAACGCGCATGCCTGCTACATCTATGTCCGCGGCGAGTTCATCCGCGAGCGCGAGCATCTCCAGGCCGCGATCGACCAGGCCTATGAGGCGAAGCTCGTCGGCAAGGACAATGTCAACGGCTGGCCGTTCGACATCTACGTCGCGCACGGCGCCGGCGCCTACATCTGCGGCGAGGAGACCGCGCTGCTCGAAAGCCTCGAAGGCAAGAAGGGCCAGCCGCGCCTGAAGCCGCCGTTCCCGGCCAATGTCGGCCTGTTCGGCTGCCCGACTACCGTCAACAACGTCGAGTCGATCGCGGTTGCGCCCGACATCCTGCGCCGCGGCGCGGCCTGGTTCGCCGGCATCGGCCGTCCGAATAATGTCGGCACCAAGCTCTTCTGCATCTCCGGCCATGTCGAGCGGCCCTGCAACGTCGAAGAGGCCATGGGCATTCCGTTCCGTGAGCTGATCGAGAAGCATTGCGGCGGCATCCGCGGCGGCTGGGACAACCTCAAGGCCGTGATCCCTGGTGGCTCCTCGGTGCGCATGGTGCCGGCCGAACAGATCATCGACACGCCGATGGATTTCGATTCCCTGAGCAAGCTGCGCTCGGGCCTCGGCACCGCGGCGGTGATCGTGATGGACAAGTCGACCGACCTGATCCGCTCCATCGCCCGCATCTCCTATTTCTACAAGCATGAGAGCTGTGGCCAGTGCACGCCATGCCGCGAAGGCACGGGCTGGATGTGGCGCGTCTTGACCCGCATGGCCGACGGCCGCGCCCACAAGCGCGAGATCGACATGCTGCTCGAAGTCACAAAGCAGGTCGAAGGCCACACCATCTGCGCGCTCGGCGACGCAGCCGCCTGGCCGATCCAGGGCCTCATCGCGCATTTCCGTCACGAGATCGAAGCGCGCATCGACCAGTATTCGCACAAGGCTGACATCGACGATATCGGCGTCCGCGATCCCGTGAACATGGTCGCGGCGGAGTAGAGAGAATGACCAAGCTCATCATCGACGGCAAAGAGATCGATGTCCCCGCCGAGTACACGCTGCTCCAGGCGTGCGAAGCCGCGGGCGCCGAGATTCCGCGCTTCTGCTATCACGAGCGGCTGTCGATCGCCGGCAATTGCCGGATGTGCCTCGTCGAAGTGAAGGGCGGCCCGAAGCCGGTCGCAAGCTGCGCCTGGGGCGTGCGCGATTGCCGTCCGGGCCCCAAGGGCGAGCCGCCGGAAATCTCCACGCGTTCGCCGATGGTGAAGAAGGCGCGCGAAGGCGTGATGGAATTCCTTCTCATCAACCATCCGCTGGACTGCCCGATCTGCGACCAGGGTGGCGAGTGCGACCTTCAGGACCAGGCGATGGGCTATGGTGTCGACACCAGCCGCTTCGCCGAGAACAAGCGCGCGGTCGAGGACAAGTATCTCGGCGCGCTGGTCAAGACCTCGATGAACCGCTGCATCCAGTGCACGCGCTGCGTCCGCTTCTCGGCGGAAGTCGCCGGCGCGCCCGAGATGGGCGCCACCGGCCGCGGCGAGGACATGGAGATCACGACCTATCTCGAGCACGCGCTGACGTCCGAATTGCAGGGCAATCTCGTCGATATCTGCCCGGTCGGCGCGCTGACCTCGAAGCCCTATGCTTTTGCGGCGCGCCCGTGGGAGCTCGGCAAGACCCAGTCGATCGACGTGATGGACGGCATCGGCTCGGCGATCCGCGTCGACACCCGTGGCCGTGAGGTGATGCGCGTGCTGCCGCGCATCAACGAGGCCGTGAACGAGGAGTGGATCTCCGACAAAACCCGCCACGTCGTCGACGGCCTGCGCACGCAGCGTCTCGACCGGCCCTATATCCGCGAAGCCGGCAAGCTGCGGGCGGCGAGCTGGCCGGAAGCCTTTGCCGCGATCGCCGCGAAGGCGGCGCGCACCGACGGCAAGCGCATCGGCGCGATCGCCGGTGACCTCGCCGGCGTCGAAGAGATGTTCGCGCTGAAGGACCTGCTGGCCAAGTACGGCTCGGGCAATCTGGCGGTGCAGGGCGGCGACGCCTTCGATCCCGCGCTCGGCCGCGGCTCCTACATCTTCAATCCGACGCTGGTCGGCGTCGAGCAGGCCGATGCGCTGCTCATCATCGGCGCCAATCCGCGCAAGGAAGCGGCCGTGTTCAACGCCCGCATCCGCAAGCGCTGGCGCGCCGGCGGCTTCAAGGTCGGCGTGATCGGCGCCAAGCTCGACCTGACCTACGACTATGATCATCTGGGTGCAGGCACCGACACGCTTGGCGAGCTCGCGGCCGGCAAGCACTCCTTCATGGACGTGCTGAAGAACGCCAAGAACCCGATCATCCTGGTCGGCGCGGGCGCGACCTCCCGTCACGACGGCGCCGCCATTCTTGCCGCCGCCGGCAAACTCGCGCTCGATGTCGGCGCGGTGAAGGACGGCTGGAACGGCTTTGGCGTGCTGCACGAGACCGCCTCGCGCGTCGGTGCGCTCGATGTCGGCTTTGTCGCCGGTAGCGGCGGGCTGAACGCGGCGCAGATGACGACCTTCGGCACGCTGGACCTGTTGTTCCTGCTTGGCGCCGACGAGATCAAGCCGTCGGACGGCACCTTCGTCGTCTATATCGGCACCCATGGCGACCGCGGCGCGCATCGCGCCGACGTCATCCTGCCGGCGGCCGCCTACACCGAGAAGTCCGCGATCTACGTCAACACCGAAGGCCGCGTGCAGATGACCGGCCGTGCCGCGTTCCCGCCGGGCGAAGCCCGCGAGGACTGGGCGATCGTCCGCGCGCTGTCGGAGGCGCTCGGCAAGAAGCTCGGCTATGACTCGCTGTCGGCGCTCCGCCAGGCGATCTTCAAGGCCGTGCCGCACCTGATCCGTCTCGACCAGATCGAAGCCGGCGCCGCCGACCAGATCAAGAAGCTGGCGGGGAAGGGCGGCTCGCCGGAGAAGGCGCCGTTCAAGCCGGCGATCGAGGACTTCTATTTGACCAACCCAATCGCGCGTGCGTCCGCCGTGATGGCGGAATGCTCGCGGCTTGCCTCCGGGCAGATGCTGACCGCAGCGGAGTGAGCCGATGGAATTCTTCGAAAGCGCATTCTGGACCGGTTTCCTCTGGCCGCTGATCATCATGGTCGCGGAGAGCGTCCTGGTGCTCGTCGTCCTGCTGGTCGCGATCGCCTACATCCTGCTCGCCGACCGCAAGATCTGGGCGGCGGTGCAGATCCGCCGCGGCCCGAACGTGGTCGGCCCCTGGGGCCTGCTGCAGTCCTTCGCTGACCTGCTGAAGTTCGTGCTGAAGGAGCCGATCATCCCGTCCGGCGCCAACAAGGGCGTGTTTCTCCTTGCTCCCTTGGTCTCATGCGTGCTCGCGCTCGCGGCTTGGGCGGTGATCCCGACCAATCTCGGCTGGGTGATCTCCGACATCAATGTCGGCGTGCTCTTCATCTTCGCGATCTCGTCGCTGTCGATCTACGGCATCATCATGGCCGGCTGGTCGTCGAACTCGAAATACCCGTTCCTGGCCGCGCTGCGCTCGGCGGCGCAGATGGTGTCCTACGAGGTCTCGATCGGCTTCGTCATCATCACCGTGCTGCTCTGCGCCGGCACGCTGAACCTGTCGGCCGTGGTCGAGGCACAGCATGCCCGCGGCCTTGCCAGCCTGATCGGGTTGCCGCAGCTCACCATCCTGAACTGGTATGTGTGGCCGCTGTTCCCGATGTTCGTCATCTTCTACGTCTCGGCGTTGGCGGAAACCAACCGTCCGCCGTTCGACCTCGTCGAAGCTGAATCAGAGCTCGTCGCCGGCTTCATGGTCGAGTACGGCTCGACGCCGTATCTGCTGTTCATGCTCGGCGAATATGTCGCGATCGTCACGATGTGCGCGCTGGCGACGATCCTGTTCCTCGGAGGCTGGCTGCCGCCGGTGGATCTGCCGCCCTTCAACTGGGTGCCGGGGATCATCTGGTTCTCGCTCAAAGTGTTCTTCATGTTCTTCCTGTTCGCGATGGCAAAGGCGATCGTGCCGCGCTACCGCTACGACCAATTGATGCGCCTCGGCTGGAAGGTTTTCCTGCCGCTGTCGCTGGCGATGGTGGTCGTGGTGGCCGGTGTGCTGCATTTCGCCGGCATCGCGCCGAAGTGAGGGCCGTCATGGGTATCAACATCAACGCCACCGCACGCTCGCTCCTGCTGTCGGAATTCGTCTCGGCGTTCTTCCTCGCCATGCGCTATTTCTTCCAGCCGAAGCCGACGCTGAACTATCCCTTCGAGAAGGGCCCGATCTCGCCGCGCTTCCGCGGCGAGCATGCGCTGCGCCGCTATCCGAACGGCGAAGAGCGCTGCATCGCCTGCAAGCTGTGCGAAGCCATTTGCCCGGCGCAGGCCATCACCATCGAGGCCGGCCCGCGCCGCAACGACGGCACCCGCCGCACCGTGCGCTACGACATCGACATGGTGAAGTGCATCTATTGCGGCCTCTGCCAGGAGGCCTGTCCGGTCGACGCCATCGTCGAAGGTCCGAACTTCGAGTTCGCGACCGAGACCCGCGAGGAACTGTTCTATGACAAGGCCAAGCTGCTCGCCAATGGCGACCGCTGGGAACGCGAGATCGCGAAAGCGATCGAGCTCGACGCGCCGTACCGGTGAGATGAGAGCATGATCCTTCCCGCGCTGTTCTTCTATCTCTTCGCCGGCGTCTGCGTCGCCTCGGCGGTGATGGTGATTGTCTCGCGCAATCCCGTGCACTCCGTGCTGTACCTGATCCTGGCCTTCGTCAACGCCTCCGGCCTGTTCGTGCTCATGGGCGCCGAATTCCTCGCGATGATCCTGATCGTCGTCTATGTCGGCGCCGTCGCGGTGCTGTTCCTGTTCGTGATCATGATGCTCGACGTCGACTTCCTCGAGCTGCGCGAGGGCTTCATCGAGTACCTGCCGGTGGGCCTCGTGATCGGCGGCATCTTCCTGTTCGAACTGCTGCTCACCGTCGGCTTCTGGGTCATCAACCCCGGCGTCTCCAAGACGATCACGGCGGCGATCCCGACCAATGTCAGCAACACCGAGGCGCTCGGGCTCGTGCTCTATACGAAGTACATCCACTACTTCCAGCTCGCGGGCATGGTGCTGCTGGTCGCCATGATCGGCGCCATCGTGCTGACGCTGCGCCACAAGGCGAACGTGAAGCGGCAGGACATCAACGTTCAGAATGCACGCACGCCCGAGATGGCGATGGCGATGCGCAAGGTGGCGTCGGGGCAGGGGCTCCAGGACAGCGACGCGGCGGAGTGGGTGAAATGACGATCGGGCTCGGACATTATCTGGCGGTCGGCGCAATCCTGTTCACGCTCGGGATCCTCGGCATCTTCCTGAACCGCAAGAACATCATCGTCATCCTGATGTCGATCGAGCTGATCCTGCTCTCGGTCAACATCAACCTCGTCGCGTTCTCGACCTTCCTCGGCGACATCGTCGGCCAGGTCTTCGCATTGCTGGTGCTGACTGTTGCGGCCGCGGAAGCCGCGATCGGTCTCGCCATCCTGGTGGTCTATTTCCGCAACCGCGGCTCGATCGCGGTTGAGGACGTCAATCTGATGAAGGGCTGAGCTCAGTCATGGTTCAGGCGATTGTCTTTCTGCCTCTGCTGGGCGCCATCCTTGCTGGCCTGATCGCGCTATTCGGCGCGCATGCCCGCAACCCCTCGGGCGATGAGGTCGAGCATCACGGCGATCATGGCCACGGCGACGCGCACGCGTCGGCGGCCCATGACGACCATGGTCACGACGATCACGGTCATGATGACCACGGCCATGGCCCGGTCGAGCCGCCGGCCGCGGGCTCGCGCGGCGCCGAGCTGATCACGACCGCGCTGCTGTTCGTCTCGGCGGCGCTGTCCTGGATGACGCTGGTCGATGTCGGCTTCATGCACCACGACATGCGGATTCCGCTGTTGCCCTGGATCATGTCGGGCGACCTCCAGGTCTACTGGACGCTGCGGGTCGACACGCTCACCGCCGTGATGCTGGTGGTGGTGACGACCGTGTCCTCGCTCGTGCACCTCTATTCCATCGGCTACATGGACGAGGATCCGTATCGGCCGCGCTTCTTCGGCTATCTCTCGCTGTTCACCTTCGCCATGCTGATGCTGGTGACGGCCGACAACCTCGTGCAGCTGTTCTTCGGCTGGGAAGGCGTGGGTCTCGCCAGCTATCTCCTGATCGGCTTCTGGTACCAGAAGCCGTCGGCGAACGCGGCGGCGATCAAGGCCTTCGTGGTCAACCGCGTCGGCGATTTCGGCTTCGCGCTCGGCATTTTCGCGATCTTCATGCTGACGAGCTCGACCGATTTCGAGACCATCTTCCATGCAGCTCCGAGCCTGACCGGCAAGACCATCGACTTCCTCGGCTGGCACGCCGACGCGCTGACCCTGACTTGCCTCCTGCTGTTCATGGGCGCGATGGGCAAGTCGGCGCAGTTCCTGCTGCACACCTGGTTGCCGGACGCGATGGAAGGCCCGACCCCGGTCTCCGCGCTGATCCACGCCGCGACCATGGTCACCGCCGGCGTGTTCATGGTGGCGCGCCTGTCGCCGCTGTTCGAACTCGCCCCGAACGCGCAGGCCGTCGTGATGTTCTTCGGCGCCACCACGGCGTTCTTCGCCGCGACCATCGGTCTCGTCCAGAACGACATCAAGCGCATCGTCGCGTACTCGACCTGTTCGCAGCTCGGCTACATGTTCGTGGCGATGGGAGCAGGGGCCTATTCGGTCGGCATGTTCCACCTGTTCACGCACGCCTTCTTCAAGGCGCTGCTGTTCTTGGGTTCCGGCTCGGTGATCTACGCGATGCACCACGAGCAGGACATCCGCAACATGGGCGGCCTCTGGCGCAAGATCCCCTACACCTATGCGGTGATGGTGATCGGCACGCTGGCGCTCACGGGCTTCCCGCTCACGGCGGGCTATTTCTCCAAGGACGCGATCATCGAGTCCGCCTACGCCTCGCATAATCCGTTCGCGATGTACGGCTTCCTGATGACGGTCGTCGCCGCCGGCCTGACCTCGTTCTACTCCTGGCGCCTGATCTTCAAGACCTTCCACGGCGAGCCCCATGACGAGCATCACTACGAGGCCGCGCATGAGGCTCCGCTCTGGATACTGATCCCGATCGGCGTTCTCGCGGTCGGCTCGATCGTCGCGGGCTTCCCGTTCAAGGAGCTGTTCGCCGGTCACGGCGTCGAGGAGTTCTTCCGCGAGTCCGTGAAGATGAACCCGCACATCATCGAGGAGATGCACCACATCCCCGAGACCATCGCCATCCTGCCGACGGTGATGATGGTGCTGGGCTTCCTGGTGTCGTATCTGTTCTACATCCGCCGGCCGTATCTGCCGGTCGAGCTCGCGAACACGCAGCCGATGCTGTACCAGTTCCTGCTCAACAAATGGTACTTCGACGAGCTCTACGATCTCATCTTCGTCCGCCCGGCGAAGTGGATCGGCTATCAGCTCTGGAAGAAGGGTGATGGCTTCATCATCGACGGTCTCGGTCCCGACGGTATCTCGGCCCGCGTGCTGGACGTCACCCGCAACGTGGTGAAGATCCAGACCGGCTATCTCTATCACTACGCGTTCGCCATGCTGATCGGCGCCGCCGGCCTGATCACCTGGTTCATGTTCGGCTTTGGAGGCCAGTAAATGACAACCTGGCCAATCCTTTCGGTCACGACGTTCCTGCCGCTGGTTGGCGCGCTGATCGTCTATCTCAGCCGAGGCGATGACGAGGCGGCCCGGCGCAATGCGCGCTGGATCGCGCTGTGGACCACGCTGATCACCTTCGCGGTGTCGGTGATCCTGGTGATGCGCTTCGATCCGTCGAGCGCCGACTTCCAGTTCGTCGAGAAGGCGAACTGGCTCGCCACCGGCATCACCTACCACATGGGCGTCGACGGCATCTCGCTGCCGCTGGTGATCCTGACCACCGCCATCATGCCGTTCTGCATCATCGCGAGCTGGAAGGCGATCACCAACCGCGTCCGCGAATACATGATGGCGTTCCTGATCCTGGAAACGCTGATGATCGGCACCTTCTCGGCGCTCGATCTCGTGCTGTTCTACCTGTTCTTCGAGGGCGGCCTGATCCCGATGTTCCTGATCATCGGCGTCTGGGGCGGTCCGCGCCGGGTCTACGCGTCGTTCAAGTTCTTCCTCTACACGCTGCTCGGCTCGGTGCTGATGCTGCTCGCCATCATGGCGCTGTACTGGAACGGCGGCACCACCGACATCCCGACCCTGATGCACACCGCCGTGCCGCGATCCCTGCAGACCTGGGCGTGGCTCGCCTTCTTCGCGTCGTTCGCGGTGAAGATGCCGATGTGGCCGGTGCACACCTGGCTCCCCGACGCCCACGTCGAGGCGCCGACCGCGGGCTCGGTGGTTCTGGCCGCGATCCTGCTGAAGATGGGCGGCTATGGCTTCCTGCGCTTCTCGCTGCCGATGTTCCCCCTGGCCTCGCACGACTTCGCGCCGCTGATCTTCACGCTCTCCGCGATTGCGATCATCTACACCTCGCTGGTGGCGCTGATGCAGGAGGACATGAAGAAGCTGATCGCGTACTCGTCAGTGGCGCATATGGGCTTCGTCACCATGGGCATCTTCGCCGGCACTATGCAGGGCGTCGCCGGCGGCGTGTTCCAGATGATCTCGCACGGCATCGTCTCCGGCGCGCTGTTCCTCTGCGTCGGCATCGTCTACGACCGCATGCACACCCGCGAGATCGCGGCCTATGGCGGCCTCGTCAACCGGATGCCGCTCTACGCGCTGACCTTCATGATCTTCACCATGGCCAATGTCGGTCTGCCCGGCACCTCCGGATTCGTCGGCGAGTTCATGACGCTGCTCGGCACCTTCAAGGTCTCGATCCCGACCGCGTTCTTCGCGACCTTCGGCGTGATCCTGTCGGCCTGCTACGCGCTGTGGCTGTACCGCAAGGTCGTGTTCGGGGCGCTGGTCAAGCCGTCGCTGGCGAGCATGAAGGATCTCACTTTCCGCGAGTGCGTGACGCTGTTCCCGCTGATCGCGCTGACGATCCTGTTCGGCGTCTATCCGAAGCCGGTGCTCGACATGTCGGCAGTCTCGGTCCAGCAACTCGTCAATAATTACAACACCGCTGTGACGGCCGTGAAGGCCGCCGCACTGCTCCAGTGATCGGGCAGGTCAGGATATCGCCATGAGCTTTGAGACTGCAGGTTATCAACTGGCGCCGGTGCTGCCCGAGATTGTGCTCGCGGTCGGCGCCATGGCACTCTTGATGCTGGGGGCCTATCGCGGGCAGGAGACCACCAAGACCGTCACGACGCTTTCGGTCCTGCTGCTGGTCGTGGTCGGCGTGCTCGTCTACGCACAGCCTGCGGGCAAGCACGTCACCTTCGGCGGCAGCTTCATCGTCGACGATTTTGCCCGCTTCATGAAGATCCTGGCCCTGATCGGCTCGGCGGTGACGCTGGTGCTGTCGACCGAGTTCCTGTCGGACCCGTCGCGCCGGATCTTCGAATACGCGATCCTGGTGCTGCTCTCGACGCTCGGCATGATGGTGCTGATCTCGGCCGGCGACTTGATCTCGCTCTATCTCGGCCTCGAGCTGATGTCGCTCGCGCTCTATGTCGTGGCGGCCTCGAACCGCGACAACGCCAAGTCGACCGAAGCCGGCCTGAAGTACTTCGTGCTCGGCGCGCTGTCCTCGGGCATGCTGCTCTACGGTTCCTCGCTGGTCTACGGCTTCACCGGCACGGTCAGCTTCACCGGCATCGCGGCGGCCGCGACGGTCTCGAATATCGGCCTGGTGTTCGGCCTGGTCTTCCTGCTCGCCGGCCTCTGCTTCAAGGTCTCGGCCGTGCCGTTCCACATGTGGACGCCTGACGTCTACGAGGGCGCGCCGACGCCGGTCACCGCCTTCTTCGCCTCGGCGCCGAAGGTGGCCGCGCTCGCCGTTTTCACGCGCGTCACGCTGACCGCGTTCCCCGGCATCGTCTCGCAGTGGCAGCAGATCCTGGTGTTCGTGGCGATCGCCTCGATGGCGCTCGGCTCTTTCGCCGCGATCGGCCAGTCCAACATCAAGCGCCTGATGGCTTATTCCTCGATCGGCCACATGGGCTTTGCCCTGGTCGGCCTCGCCTCCGGCACGGTCGAGGGCGCGCAGGGCGTCTTGATGTACATCGTGATCTATGTGGCGATGACGCTCGGCTCGTTCTCGGTCATTCTGGCGATGAAGCGCAACGGCCAGGCCGTCGAGAAGATCAGCGATTTCGCCGGTCTGTCGCGGACCAATCCGCTGCTCGCCTTCATGTTCGCGATGCTGCTGTTTTCGCTCGCCGGAATCCCGCCGCTCGCCGGCTTCTTCGCCAAATGGTACGTCTTCGTCGCCGCCATCAAGGCGAACCTGTTCACGCTCGCCGTCATCGGCGTGTTGACCAGCGTCGTGGGCGCCTACTACTACCTGACCATCGTTAAGACGATGTACTTCGACGAGCCGGCCGGTCAGGTCGATCCGGTGCGCGTCGAGGTGAAGACTGTGCTGGCTGTCTTTGGCCTGTTCAACATCCTCTTCGCGCTGTTCGCGGGCCCGGTGGTGAGCGTCGCCTCCGCCGCGGCAAAGTCGCTGTTTTAGGATGGGGTTCGCGCTCGGTCCTCGCGCACTCTCGGCGGGCTACAAGCTCGCAGCTTTCGAACGGACCGGCTCGACCAACACCGACGCCATCGAGCACGCGCGGGCCGGCGAACGCGGCCCGATGTGGTTCGTCACCTCCGACCAGACCGCCGGCCGCGGCCGCCGCCAGCGCGCCTGGATCGCGCCAAAGGGCAATCTCGCCGCCAGCGTCCTCGAGGTCCTGGATATTGCGCCTGCAGTCGCCGCCACCATCGGGTTTGCGGCGGGGCTTGCGGAAGAGGCGGCGCTGGAGAAGGTCAGCCTCGAGGCCGCGTTGCGGCTTGGTCCTGAGCGGCCCAGATACGCCCTGAAATGGCCGAATGACGTCCTCGCGGGCGGCAAGAAGCTGGTCGGCATTGGCCTCGAAGCCGAGGCTATCGGCGATCGTCTCGCCGTCGTCGTCGGCATCGGCACCAACGTCGTGGCGGCGCCGGAGGGGACGCCGACGCCGGCCGTTTCGCTGGCCGCACTCGGCGTCCAGATCAGCGCGGAAGAGCTGTTCTCGGCGCTGTCGGACGCCTGGGTCGAGTTCCTCGGCATCTGGAACAATGGCCGCGGCTTTGCGGAGATCCGCAAACTCTGGCTGGAGCGCGCCTGCGGCCTCGGCGAACGGGTCGCGATCAACACGGGAACGATGACGCTGGAAGGCATTTTCGACACCATCGACGACACTGGCTGCCTGATCGTCCGCACCGTTGACGGCCGACGCCTGCCGGTGGCGGCCGGCGAGGTGTTCTTCGGCTCGGCCGCCTCCGTGGGAGCTGCGTGATGGCGAAGCCTGACGAACTGGTATTTGCGCCGCTCGGCGGCGTCGGCGAGATCGGCATGAATTTGTCGATCTACGGCCTCGGCAACCGCCAGCAGCGCGCCTGGCTGGCGGTCGATCTCGGCGTCTCCTTCGGCGACGAGGAGCATCTGCCGGGCATCGACCTGATCATGCCCGACATCAGCTTCCTGGAGAAGGAACGCAAGAATCTGATGGGCCTGGTGCTCACCCACGCCCATGAGGACCATTTCGGCGCCATCATCGACCTCTGGCCGAAGCTGAAATGCCCGATCTATGCCACGCAGTTCAGCGCGGCGCTGTTCGAGGCCAAATGCGCCGCCGAGCGCAACGCGCCGAAAATCCCCGTGACGGTGGTGCCGTCGGGCGGCCGCGTCGATATCGGCCCGTTCAACGTCGAGTTCATTCCCGTCGCGCATTCGATCCCGGAAGCGCACGCGCTGGCGATCCACACTGACGTCGGCACGGTGCTGCACACCGGCGACTGGAAGATCGACCCGACCCCGACGCTCGGGAGCCCGACCGACGAGAAGCGGCTGCGCGAACTCGGCGAGGAGGGCGTGCTCGCCCTGATCGGCGATTCCACCAATGCCGTGCGTGACGGCCGCTCGCCCTCGGAAGCCGAGGTCGCGCGAACCATCATCGATCTGGTCAAGGGCGCCAAGGGTCGCGTCGCGGTGACGACCTTCGCCTCCAACGTCGCGCGCATCAAGGCCGTCGCTGCCGCGGCCAGGGCTGCCGATCGCGAGGTCGTCGTGGTCGGCCGCGCCATGGAGCGCGTGGTGCAGGTCGCGCGCGAGACCGGTTATCTCGACGGCGTGCAGAACTTCCGCTCGCCCGAGGTCTACGGCCATCTTCCGCAGGACAAGGTGCTGGCGCTGTGCACCGGCAGCCAGGGCGAGCCGCGCGCGGCACTGGCGCGCATCGCCAATGACGACCATCCCGAGATCACGCTCAACCGCGGCGACAGCGTGATCTTCTCCTCGCGCACCATCCCGGGCAACGAGAAGGCCGTCGGCTCCATCATCAACAATCTGGTGCTGCAGGGCGTCGAGGTCCTTACCGACCGCGACCATCTGGTCCACGTCTCCGGCCATCCCCGCCGCGACGAATTGCGCGACATGATCGCCTGGACCAAGCCGCAGCTCCTGATCCCCGTCCATGGCGAGGCGCTGCACCTGAACGAGCATGCCAAGCTCGCGCGCGCCGCCGGCGTGCCGCGCGTCCTGGTCGTTCGCAACGGCGACCTGATCAAGCTCGGCCCGGGTGATCCCGGCATCATCGGCGAGGTGCCCTCCGGCCGGATCTACAAGGACGGCACGATCTTGGAGGACTCCAAGTCCCGCGCCGTGGTCGAGCGTCGCCGCATGGCTTTCTCCGGCTGCGCCTTCGTCGCGGTCGCGATGACGGAGCAGGGCGAGCTTGCCGACGATCCCGAGGTCGATCTCGTCGGCATTCCCGAGAAGAACCGGGACGGCGAGCCCTTCGACGACATCGTCTTCGACGCCGTGGTCTCCACCATCGAGGGCCTGCCGAAGGCGCGCCGCCGCGATGCGGATGCCCTGGCTGAGTCGGTGCGACGCGCTGTCCGGGCCGTCATCAACGAACATTGGGGCAAAAAGCCCCCCTGTCTGGTACACGTCCTGACGGTGTAGTTGAGCATGGTCTTCGGATCATGCGCTGAGGGAGAAGAAACATGCTGGGTCGCCTCAACCACGTCGCGATCGCGACCAAGGACGCCGTCAAGTCCGCCAAGATCTATGGCGCCGCGTTCGGGGCGCAGATCTCGGAGGCGGTCGCGCTGCCCGAGCATGGCGTCACCACCGTGTTCGCGACGCTGCCCAATACCAAGATCGAGTTCATCGAGCCGCTCGGCGAGGCCTCGCCGATCGCGAAGTTCCTCGAGCGCAATGCCGACGGCGGCATCCACCATATCTGCTACGAGGTCGTCGACATCATCGCCTCGCGTGACACGCTGGTGAAGGAGGGCGCGCGGGTGCTCGGCGACGGCGTGCCGAAGATCGGCGCCCACGGCAAGCCGGTGCTGTTCCTGCACCCGAAGGACTTTTCCGGGGCGCTGGTCGAAATCGAGCAGGCGTAGGGCGCCGGATCATGGCCATCCAGATATCGACCGCGCTTGCGATCTACTTCGTCATCTGGTGGATCGCGCTGTTTCTGACGCTGCCGTTCGGCGTGCGCAGCCAGCACGAGGACGGCGTCGGCGCGCCCGGCACCGACCCCGGCGCACCGGTCCTGACGCGGATGAGAGGCAAGCTGATCTGGACCACGATCATCTCGGCGATCATCTACGGGATCGGCATCGCGGCCTATCATGCCGGCTATCTTTCGATCGAGCGCTTGTCCAGATTGATGGGAATGCCGTTCTAGACGTTTTTGCCGACAATATTGCTTTGGGGGAAACGAATGACTTTTCAGCGGATCGTCATCGCGCTTCTGGTGCTGATCGTCGCCGGCCTTGGCGCCATCGGCTATTTCGAGTGGAAGATGGCCGTGCAGGTCCGAACGCTGAAGGCGTTCGTCGAGGGCTCTGTCTTCAACGAAGCCGTGATGGCCTGCGAGCAGGCCAAGAGTTCGACGCCGTTCAAGTGGAACGGGGGCAAGAGCACCTCGGTGATCGGCCTGAACTCGGTCAAGCTGGACAAATACACCGTCAGCGCCAGCTACACGCTGGTGGCGGACAGCGTCTATTGTGATTACGATCCCATCAAAAGAAAGGCCGAGATCGGCTCAAGCTTCCTGGAGCGGGAGTAACGATCCGGCCATGCCAAGAGCATGATCCGGAAACGTGCGAAGCGGTTTTCCGATAAGATCGTGCTCAAATATCATGGGGTGGGATCGTCATGGCCGACGCGGGGGACTACCGGATTCTGCATGAGGCGGCCTTGCGGGACTATCTCGCGGGCATATCCGACCTGAAGGCACTGCTCGGTGGCGAGCCGGCCGCCTGGGAGATCACCGAGGTCGGCGACGGCAATCTCAATCTCGTCTTCATCGTCAAGGGCACGCGCGGCGGCGTCGCCGTGAAGCAGGCGCTGCCCTACGTTCGCCTCGTCGGCGAGAGCTGGCCGCTGCCGCTGTCGCGGGCCCATTACGAATATCTCGCCTTGTCGAAGCAGGCCCAGCTCGCGCCCGGCCTCGTGCCGGCCCTGCTGCACCACAACGAGACGCTGGCGCTGACGGTGATGGAGCTGCTCGAGCCCCACATCATCATGCGCAAGGGGATGGTCGCCGCAACGCAATATCCCGGTTTCGTGGACGACATCACCACCTTCATGGCGCGCACCCTGTTCTTCACCTCCGACCTCGCCCTGTCGGCGGCCGAGAAGAAGCAGGGCATCGCCGCCTTTGCCGGCAACCACGCGCTGTGCAAGATTACCGAGGATCTGATCTTCACCGATCCCTACCGCATTGCCGAGCAGAACCGCTGGACCGCGCCTTATCTCGACGGCCTGGCCGCAGAGCTGCGCGATGACATGGAGCTGCATGTCGCGATCTCCCGGCTGAAGCTGAAGTTCATGGCAGGCCCCGAGGCGCTGCTTCACGGCGATCTCCACACCGGCTCGATCATGGTGACGGAGAGCCAGACGCGGGTGATCGACCCCGAATTCGCGTTCTACGGCCCGATGGGATTCGACGTCGGCGCCGTGCTTGCGAACCTCCTGATTGCCTATTTTGCCTCCGCCGGCCACGAGCGCGCGCCGGGCGAGCGGCAGGCGTTCGAAAGCTGGGTGCTGGAGACGGTCGAGCAGGCGTGGAGCGAGTTCGCCCGCAAGTTCCTCGATCTCTGGCGCGCTGGCGCCACCGGCGATGCCTATCCGGTCACGCTCTTCGCCGGCGAGAAGGGCGCCGCACGCCTGGAAGCCGAGCGGCAGGCTTACATGCAGCGGCTTTTCACTGACACCGTCGGCTTCGTCGCCGCCAAAACCCTCCGCCGTATCTTCGGCCTCGCCCACAACATCGATTTCGAGCTGATCGAGGACCCGCGGAGGCGGGCGATCAGCGAGGCGCGCGCGGTGCGGCTGGCGAGGGCGATGATGGTGGAGGCGGGGGCATTTCCGAACATCTCGGACGTCACCGGCGCAGCGCGAAAACTGCGCGATTGGCAGCCGGAGTTTACGAACGGCTAGAGCCCGATGCGCTTCAATAAAGCCGCATCGGCAGCAGGACGCCGTCCGTGCCGGCCAGCAGACCCCAGGTCTCGTTGGCCGCGACCTCGAACTCCCGGCTCTGCGTCGTGCCGCCCTCGACCTTGAGGGTGACCTTGTACTTGCCGGGCGGCAGATCGATCTTTTGGCCGTCAGGTATTTCGGCTGCGGCGGAGTCGGAGTGCGCCAGTTTCTCGCCGGCGTGCGCCGCCAGCTTGATGGTCTGGTCGGCGACGGTGATGACCGCCGCCTCGTCCGACTTGTTGCCGAGCATCAGCTTTACCTGCCTCGGCCTCGGCAGGAGGCCAGCATTCGCGATACCCGGCTTGCGCAGCGAAAGTTCGGCGATCGTCCTGTCGTCCTGACGGGAAAGCCGGAGCAGGACCGGTCCACGGGCCGTCGTGAAGGTGATCACGGCCCGGTCCGGTTCGACCACCGTCTCGATCCAGCCACGCTTGCCGAGCTCGGCGCGATAGAAGCCGAGCACAGCCGCGAGATCGCGCGGGGTCTCGGCGTAGACCGACGTGATGAACGGCGAATTCTTCGCCGTAGCGATGCTCCAGCTCTCGGGCAGTGGCAGGCCGGTGCCCTGGGAAACCCTGGCTTCGAAACCCGTACCTGCGCCCCGTGCGACCGCTCTGACGGGGATGCTGAGCAGTCGTTCGACGAAATTATCCGGAGTGTCATGGCCCCGGACCGCCCACCACGTTTCGTCAAGATAGTCGTTCACGCCGGTGGTGCGACTCCAGCTGAACCGGATGCTGTCCGCCTCGCTGTACCGGCCGAGGCTGGCCGCGACCGGGCTTGCCAGCACGGCCGTGGCGGCGAGCAGTCCGCCCGCGAGCAAGATACCTAGCGTTCGGCGATTCATTTTTTCCGCAATCCCTGGGGCTCAGATAACGATCCTGAGCTTGGTCGCGTTGATCACGAAAAATGTTCACTGCTCTTGGTCGCTCATGATGCACCGCAATCGGCGGCTTGCACCGCTTGGGACGCAACCTGGCCTCCGAGGGTCTCGCGAGCGCCGCGTTCCGGAACCCGTCGCCATCAAAACGAAGCTTGCGTTCGACGGGCTACGAATGATCAAATCCCTGATCGAAATACCTGCGTTGTTGGGGGACACATGATGTTCAGGATGATCGCGATCGTCGCTGGTTTGGGGCTGGCGCTCGCCACCTCGGCGGAGGCCCAGGCGCCGCGCAAGGGCGGAACCATCCGCATGACGGCGCCCTACGGTTCGAGTTTCACGAGCCTGGACATTCACACCACACAGCGCGCCCAGGACGAGATCTACGCCAAGGCGCTGCACCGGTCGCTCTACATCTGGAATTCCGCGGAGGGCAAACCGGTTCTGGAGCTCGCCAAGGAGGACGTGGTCTCGGGCGGCGGTCTCGTTCACACCTTCAAGCTGCGCGACGACGCCTATTTCCACAACGGCCGCAAGATGACCGCCGACGACGTCATCTGGTCCTACAACCGCATTATGGACGGCACCAAGGCCTATCCCGGCGCGCGCTTTGTCCGCATGATCGAGGGCGCGGCCGCGGTCGAGAAGGGACAGGCCAAGGAGATCTCCGGCCTGAAGAAGATCGATGACTTCACCCTCGAAATGAAGCTGACCGAGAAAGTTGATCCGGGCTTCTATTTCTTCACCGCGCTGACCTCGATCTATCCCGCCGACGAGGCCGCCAAGGAGAGCTTCATCCAGAAGCCGATCGGTCTCGGGCCGTTCAAATTCGTCGAGCACGTGCCGGGATCGCGCATCGTTCTGGAGCGCTGGGACCGGTTCTACAAGCCGGGCAAGCCCTACGCCGACAAGGTCATCGTGTCGATCATGGGTGAGGCCGCGGCGCGCGATGTCGCCTTCCGCAACAAGGAGATCGACACGTCGGTGCTCGGGCCCGCGCAGTATGTCGCCTATCAGTCCGACGCCGACCTCAAGGGCACCATCGTCGAGGTCGCCGAGGTCTTCACGCGCTATATGGGCATGAATCCCTCGTTCAAGCCGTTCACGGACAAGCGCGTCCGGCAGGCGATCAACTACGCGATCGATACCGACCTCATCATCAACAAGCTGGTCAAGGGCAAAGCCTATCGCGCCACCAGCTGGCTGCCGCTGACTTCGCCCGCCTACGACAAGGCGATGAAGCCTTACCCCTACGATCCCGCCAAGGCCAAGCAGCTGCTCGCGGAGGCCGGCTATCCCCAGGGCTTCGAATTCGAATGGACCACCAGCCAGAATGAAAGCTGGGGCCTGCCGATCGTCTCGGCCGTGATCCCGATGCTGGACAAGGTCGGCATCAAGGCGAAGGTCAAGCAGGTCGAGACCGCGGTGCTGGCCGAGGTGGTGCGCAGCGGCGACTACCAGGCCTTCATCTATTCCCAGGCGACCGGCCCGGATCCCCAGGCCGCGCTCAAATGCTTCCACTCCTCGACGCCGCAGCCGGCCTGCAACTACATGAACTACAAGAATGCCGACTTCGACAAGCTGATCGATGCGGCAGGGCAGGCCGACGATCCCGCAAAGCGCACCGAGCTGCTGCAAAAGGCCAATGCGCTGCTCTATGAGGAAGCGCCGGTCTGGTTCTTCAACTACAACAAGGCGGTCATGGCGGTGCAGCCGTGGCTCAAGGGCGTTCAGCTCAATGCGACGGAGCTGACCCATCAGAACGTCGAGGACCTCTGGGTCGACGAGACCTCGCCCGCGAAGTGACACGCGCTCTCGCGCTCCCTCCATCGCGACGAGCGGTGGAGGGAGAGAGGAAAAGCCTGGATGCTCTCGTTCCTGCTCCGCCGTCTGCTGCAAACCATTCCGACCGTGCTCGCTGTCGTGCTGCTGGTCTTTGTGCTGTTCAGCGTCGTTCCCGGCAGCATTGTCTCGAGCATGAGCGACGACAGCGATCCCCAAGTCGAGCTGCGCATGAAGAAGCAGCTTGGCCTCGACGATCCCCTCTATTGGCGTTTCGGCGCCTACATCGCCAAGCTCGCGACCGGTGACTTCGGCACCTCGTTCCGGACCCGCGAGCCTGTCACGACCATGATCGCCAAACGGGCCTGGCCGACGCTGCAGCTCATCTTCACGGCCATGACGTTTGCGATTTTGATCGGTGTTCCCCTTGGTTTCATCGCAGCGCTAAAACCCGGGGGCATCGTCGATACGCTTGCCATGGTGCTGGCGGTGTCGGGCCTTTCCATTGCCAAATTCTGGCTCGGATTGGTGCTGATGTATCTGTTTGCGTTGAAGCTCGGCTGGCTGCCGAGCTTCGGCTATGGCGATGGAGGGCTGAAATATCTGCTTCTGCCGGCCGTGACGCTTGGCGTCTCGCCGATGGCGCTATTTGCCCGCACGACGCGCGCTGCGGTCCTCGAGATCATGACCGCTGATTTCGTCCGCACCGCGCGCTCGAAGGGCATGAGCGAGACGCGTGTCGTGAAGTGGCATGTGATGCGCAATGCGCTCGTCATCATTCTCACCACCGTCGGCCTTCAGTTCGGCGGGTTGATGGGGCAGGCGGTCGTGGTCGAGAAACTGTTCTCCTGGCCGGGCATCGGTTCGCTGCTGGTCGACAGCGTGCTCCAGCGTGACATTCCCGCCGTCCAAGGCTCCATTCTCGTGGTGGTGCTGGCCTTTCTCGCGATCAATCTGCTGATCGACGTGCTCTACGGCGTGATCGATCCCAGGATCAGATACGCATGAAGCTCCGCGCCAATCTCATCATCGGCGGCGCGCTGTTCGCGCTTGCGATCCTGGTCGGCCTGCTCGCGCCCTGGCTGGCGCACACCGATCCCGTCCTCGACGCTAACCTCATGAACGCGGAGGAGCCTCCGAGCTGGACCTGGTGGTTCGGCACCGACGACCAGGGCCGCGACATCTATTCCCGCGTCGTCTACGGCGCCCGCGTCTCGCTGACCGTTGGCATCGTCTCGCAGCTCATCAACAGCGTCATCGGCGTCGCGCTCGGCTTGAGCGCGGGCTATTGGGGCGGCTGGTGGGACGATTTCGTCAACGGCCTGACCAATCTGATGCTCGCGATCCCCTCGCTGATCTTCGCGCTCGCCATCATGGCGGTGCTTGGCCCCGGCCTCACGAGCCTGCTGATCGCGCTCGGCCTGACCAACTGGTCCTTCACGTGCCGGATCGCCCGCGCGTCGGCGCTGTCGCTCCGGAGCCAGGGCTATGTCCAGGCGGCAACCGTGCTCGGCTACGGCGATCTGCGGATCATGATCACGCAGCTGCTGCCGAACATGCTCGGCCCCATCGTCGTCATCGGCACGCTGGGCATGGGCAGCGCGGTCCTGTCGGAAGCCGCATTGTCGTTCCTCGGCCTCGGCGTCCGCCCGCCCTTTCCGAGCTGGGGCAGCATGTTGTCGGACGCCCGCGACCAGATCACGACGGCGCCGTGGCTCTCGGTGTTTCCGGGCCTTGCCATCTTCCTGACGGTGCTCGGCCTGAACCTGCTCGGCGACGGCCTGCGTGACATTCTCGATCCCCAGTCGCGGAGCCGGCGGACATGACCGGCGCGCCGCTGATTGAAGTCGAGGATTTGCGCATCGATCTCGACGACGGAGCAAGGCGCGTTGCGGCGGCCGAGGGCATTTCATTCCGGATCGATCGCGGCGAGACATTCGGGCTGGTCGGCGAATCCGGCTGCGGCAAGAGCATCACGGCGCTCGCCTTGATCGGCCTGTTGCGGCAGCCGTTGTCCATCGGCGGCGGCGTCATCCGGTTTGAGGGACGGGAGATCCAGCACCTTTCCGCGGCCAGGCAGCGGGAGCTGCGCGGCAATCGCATCGCCATGATCTTCCAGGAGCCGATGACGGCGCTGAACCCGGTCTCGCCGGTGGGGCGGCAGATCGCCGAGATGTTCGTGCTGCACAAGGGCAAGAGCTGGCGGGAAGCCAACCAGCTCGCGGTCGAGGCGCTGGCGAGCGTCCGCGTCCCCGCACCGGAGCGGCGCGTCAACGATTACCCGCACCAGCTGTCCGGCGGCATGCGTCAGCGCGTCATGATCGCCATCGCCCTCGCATGCGGTCCGGACCTCCTGATCGCCGACGAACCGACCACCGCGCTCGACGTGACCGTGCAGGCCGAAATCATCGAGCTGATGCGCAATCTGTGCGCCGAGAGGGGGACGGCGATCCTGATGATCAGCCACGATCTCGGCCTCGTGGCCAATGTCTGCCGCCGTGTCGCCGTCATGTATGCCGGCCGCATCGTCGAGGAGCGCGGCTCCGCCGATATTTTCCGGGCGCCTTCGCATCCCTATACGCAGGGCCTGGTCGCCTCGCTGCCGCGGCTGGGCAGTCGGGCCGCGCTTGGCCGCACCAGGCTCAAGGAGATCGCGGGCGTGGTTCCAGCCATCACGAATTTCCCGGATGGCTGCCGGTTCAATCCGCGCTGTACGCAGGCCACCGAGATCTGCCGCACGGTTGCGCCGCAGACGGATTTGCTGGAGGCCGGCGGTTTCGTCCGGTGTTACCACCATGCATGAGCCGCAAGCCATGCAGGGGGAAGCGAGGCCGGACGACGACCTCATTCTCAGCATCGAGGATCTCGCGGTTCATTTTCCGATGGGGGGCGGCTGGCTCGGCCGCGGCCGGCGGGTGCTCCGTGCCGTCGACGGAGTCGATCTCAGGCTGAGACGAGGCGAATGCCTCGGCCTTGTCGGCGAGTCCGGCTCGGGCAAGTCGACGGTCGCATTGTCGATCCTGGGTCTGTTGACGCCGACGCGCGGTCGCATCGTGCTGGACGGGCAGGTGGTGACGAACAGGCAATCCGGCGACCGAAAGTCGCTTGCCCGCACCGTGCAGATCGTCTTTCAGGATCCCTACGCCTCGCTCAACCCACGCCAGACCGTCCGCCGCACGCTGGAAGATCCCCTGCGTGTGCATGGTGTGACCGCAAAAAGCGAGATCGAGGACCGCGTTGCGACGATGCTGCGGCATGTCGGCCTGCGGCCGGAGCAGGCCGACCGCTATCCGCATGAATTCTCCGGCGGCCAGCGCCAGCGCATCGGGATTGCGCGCGCCCTGATCCTCAATCCCAGGATCGTCATCTGCGACGAGCCGGTATCGGCGCTCGACGTCTCGATCCGCGCCCAGATCATCAACCTGCTGCTGGAATTGAAGGACACGCTCGGTCTTTCCTACATCATGATCAGCCACGACCTCGGCGTCGTCGAGCACATGAGCGACCGCGTCGCCGTCATGTATCTCGGCCGGATCGTCGAGAATGGCCACTGGCGCGAAATCTTCGAACGGCCGGCGCACCCCTACACGCAGGCCCTGATCGCCGCCATCCCCGATCCGCTGCGTCATGCGCCGCTAGCAACGACGGGGGGCGACCTTCCCAATCCGCTCAATCCGCCGAACGGATGCGCCTTCAGCCCGCGTTGCCGGTACGCGGAGGCCGTGTGTCGCCACGAGCCCGGTCCGGTGCTGGAAACGCGCGCCGATGGACATGAGGTGAGGTGCTGGCGGGCTGACGAGGTTGCGGGGCAGACGCAATTGGCTTCGACCGAGGGCGGGCATCCCTAGGGATGGAAGGCGCGTCCGTCGCGGTCAAAAGCGTCGCTCCAGCGGCCCGCTAGCCACGTCCGGTTTGTCCTGACAGGCGGACGATTTTTGGGATCCGCCCATGGGCAATCGCCTGGGGTTGATCCTTGGCGCGGTCCAATCGCGTACCGCCCTATTTTCATGTGTGCTACATGGTTGGGTAGCAAAATGTAGCAGGAAAGGCAGATCATGACTGACGATCAGGTCAATCTCGTCGTTCGGCACCTTTGCGAGCAATTGCACTTGGCGCTCCGGTTGAAGGGCAGCGAAGCACATCCACCAAACGCCAAGGATATTGGATTCGATCCGGCCTCTGTGAGAACCGTATTGCTGACCGGCTTGCGTTCGGCGGGTGTCACGACCCACCACGAGGCGGTCGGGAAGAGCGAAGAGCCGCCGTGGTCCTAAACACAAAACGCGGGACAGAGGCCCCGCGCCGATGTCTCAGCTGGGTCAGCAGCAGACAAATCCACGACAGCGTCCATAGGTCCGTTAAGGGCCAACAACCGACGTTCGATATATCGTCCGTTCGCATCTCGGAACCGCGTTGCGGACGCCGTAGTTAACTGCTCGATTGTATTCGCTTGACAAACGGCGGTCTCCACTGACCATCGAGGATATTGCTCTCGCCCAGTGGACGCGGATGTAAAGCGAGAACTGGCCACTCGCAGGCGGCCAGTTGCTCTCTTTGTCTACTTGTCTACGCTCTGTGATTTTGGCACCAGCGCGCAGCGTCAACCAACCGTCCCGACATCGAACGTTCGCTTCGCAGGGAACGTTGGCGGCATCTTGCCGCTCGCCTCAGCGCCAGGTTGCCGGTTCGCAGGGAGGCTTATTAAACGGACCTCCGGCATAACTGCCAACGTCTGGAGCCCGGACACAGTGAACGACGTTAGAGGTGGGGACGACTGCACCGGTTTTGTCGCGCCACGCCGACCTACGCCAGCTTGCCGGTTCGCAGGGAGGCTTATTGAACGGCCCTCCGGCAAAACTGCCAACGTCTGGCGCCCGGATGCAGTGAACAACGCGGGACGGATGGACGGCTGCGCCGTTTTGGTCGTACCACGCGGCCATGGCCGGACTAGCGAACATGGCCGCGGCGATCAATCCTACCGAAGCAAGCTTCCTCATTTGCGCGTCTCCTTATGTGTCAATGATTGAACGACTGACTATCCTTTGCGGCTCATTCCTACCGAAGAGACTGCAAGCAACATTTTGCGGTATCGACTATGCACATCATCAAGGTTGATCTATATCAACTTCGCCCGAATACGGCGGCTGATGACCGCTCTGGGTCAAACTACGAAAAACTCAACCTGAGCAAATTCAGTCCGCTATGCCCTATTTGATCGGACCTCAATGAGGCGTGCCGCCACTTCGCTGATGGGCCCAATTGCAGACAAACTTTGTTGAGGAGCCTTCGAGAAGCTCATCAAAAATCAGCGCCGAGGTCATGCGCTACGGCAGCTACCGACCGCCTCGCCACGCAGTTAGGCGCGGGATCCAACGCGGCACATTGATGCAGAACGCTTCGTATTCCGCGCCGAATGACCTTTTTAGCGTCGGCTCTTCGTAGCCCACGACAAAAAGGTGGAAGGCGAGCCAGACGACTGCGCCGTAGGCGAACAGCCCCCAATCGCCGAACAGGAGCGCCTGGCCGAAAATGACGGCGGCGACCGCCACGTAGATTGGATTGCGCACATAGCGATAGAGGCCGGTAACGACGAGATGTTGGGTCGGGGCGATCGGCGCCGGCGTGCCGAGCCCCTGCAGTGCGAAACGCGCGAATGAATCCACGAGCCCGGCTAAGCCGGCAAGAATTAGCGCGGCGCCGACGAAGCGCGTGAGCTCGACGCCGAGAAACGGCAACCTGAACTCCCAGCGTGAAATCCACCACGGGACCACCCCAGCCACCACGCAGGGCGCGAACACGAAGAAGATGGCGGTGCCGATGACAGCAGCAGTTCTTGGCATAGACACGATCCGTTCCCTGCTATTTTAACACACCGCACCGGGAGCGCGTCAGGTCCGCCTTGGGTCATGAACGACAAAGCTTGAACTGAGCACAATAGGTCTGCTTTCGGGCAAATTGCTACCAATCCGCGCTCGTTGTCCTGACAATGAGTGCAGCTAGCGCGCTACGGCGCGGAAGGCCCGGCGCGGACAACACCGGTGTTTCTGCTATAGTGCGATGTTCGAACTTGCGGGGCGGCTGCTTCAAGGGTTGAAATCATGCACAGAGCATCTGGATCATTACTACTTGCCTTCGTTTTTATTCTATTTGCTCCGCAAGTGCGGGCGCAGCAGATTCCGGCCGAAACCGTTCAGGGAATGCTTGCGGCCCAGATACGCACGCAAGGCTTCACTTGCGAAAAGCCACTCGGCGCAAAGAAGAACACGAAGGCGTCTCGACCTGATCGCGACGTTTGGGTTCTTAGATGCAGCAACGCCATGTATAAGATCACGCGGGTTCCCGATATGGCGGCGAAGGTCGAACCGCTGCCGTGAGCTCGGTGGTCTCTACGGGACCAGCGCCATGATGGACTTGTGCCGGTGTTTTGCCCGACGTCTCAAACGTCCTAGCGGCGAGGGCTCAAGCCATGCCTCACGGTCGCCTTAGCTTCCGCTGATGCCGACCAGACGCGGGCGGCGGTTTGCGAGCGGGTTCTCGGCTGGCAGGGCGCGCAGCCAGTCGCGGAAGCTGACGATCTCGGGGCAATCCGCGGTGCCTTCAGGCGCGATCAGCCAATCACCGAGGCCTGATCCCTCATTGACCCGGTCGCAGCGATAGCCCGGATAGCGGCCGAGACCGCGGGCGATCAGCAGCTCGACCTTGCCCTCGACCAACTCGTGCAGGCCGGCCGGCTGCAGCACCCGCAAACCGATCTCCGCATGCGCGCTGCGAAACTCCGCCAATTCGAGCCGGCGCAGGTCGAAGCGGCCATGGACCCCCAACTGCAGCAGCACCGCGCCCGCCGGCTTCAATTGCGAGGTCGCCTCCGCAATGTGGCGAAAACCTTCGGAGACCCCGGGCAGATAGGCCTGACCGGCCGCGGTGAGAATGAGCTGCTTATGCAGCCGCTCGAACAGCTGCACGCCGAGGCGTGCCTCCAGCGCCTTCACCTGCTGTCCCACGGCGGCAGGTGTCACGTGCAGCTCGTGCGCGGCCAGCTTGAAGCTGAGATGCCGGGCGGCGGCCTCAAAAGCGCGGAGCGCGTTGAGCGGGGGAAGGGCGTAGGTCATCGCACCGCAGTTTGACACCGATGGGCCTTGGCCTTGCAATAGATTTTCTTGCGCTGAACCGCAGCAACAATGCTTTGATCGGCGCCGTCATCGCCGGATACGGTCGGCCCGCAATCCGGAGACCCCCCATGCCCCGTCGTTTAGATCATCTCGTCATTTGCGTCCGCGATCTGGAACAGGCCGCGCTGGATTGGCAGCGGCTCGGCTTCAACCTCACGCCGACCGGTGTGCATCCGTTCGGAACCAGCAACCGCCTGGCGCAGTTCGCCGACAATTTTCTGGAGTTGCTGGCCGTCACCGACAATGCGTTGGTGCCGCCAGCCACGCCGGGCCATTTCAGCTTCGCGGCCCACAACCGCGATTTTCTTGCGACCGCCGAGGGAATGTCGATGCTGGTCTTGCACAGCACCGACGCCCATGCCGATGCAGTGCGTTTTAGGGCCGACCGCATCGGCGACTATGCGCCGTTCGATTTCGGCCGCGACGCGGTGCTCCCGGGCGGAGGCACGGCGCGCGTCGCGTTTTCGCTGGCCTTTGCCACCGATCCCGCCATGCCCGGGATCGCGTTCTTCACCTGCCAGCAGCGTCACCCGCCGGAACTGTTCTGGAAGGCGCAGTATCAGCGTCATCCCAACGGCGCGCTCCGCGTGGTCGAGGTGGTGATGTCGGCGGCGGAGCCGGCGGCGCATCGCGATTTCCTCGAGCGCCTCACGGAAGGCACGGCCGAGCTTGCGCCGGGGCGGCTGACGATTGGTGAGCGCGGCAATCATATCACCTTGCTTGGCCCGTCCGAGCTGGCGCGCCGGTTACCGGGCCTCGCGAACAGCGCTTCGCCGCGCTTTTGCGCGGCGCGTCTGGCGGTCGCTGATCTGGATGCGACAGGGCGAACACTGAAACACAACGGCGTCGGCTTCGCGATGACCGGTGCCGTGCTGTTGGTGCCACCCGCCACCGCGCATGGTCTGGCGCTCGAATTCGTCGAACAGGAGGCAAACTGACATGGCTCACATCGTCAACCACAATCCCGCAACGGTCCATCCTCCCGCCGGCGGTTACAGCATGGGACTTGAATTGACGCAGCATCGCCGCCTGTTGTTCGTCAGCGGCCAGGTGCCCGAGAAAACCGACGGCACCGTGCCCGAAGGTTTCGAGGCGCAATGCGAGCAGGCCTGGCGCAACGTGATCGAGGTGCTCGCCGCCGCGGGGCTTGGCGTCGAGCATCTGGTCAAGGTCACCACGTTCCTGACTGACCGGACTCAAGTCGTGACCAACCGCACCATTCGCAGCAAGGTGCTCGGCGAACATCGGCCGGCGCTGACGGTCGTGGTCGTCGAGACCGTCGACAGCAAATGGCTGCTGGAGATCGAGGCGATCGCCGCGGAATGAAACCGGCTTCGCCAACCCTGCAATGAGCCCTCAGGTGTCCAATGGCTGAGAACATCCATCCCTTCTACCAGACGCATCGGAGCGCCATGGAGACCGCCATGCGCGATCGGCTCGACCTTGCCGAAGCGATGCTGCGCGAGCGCACGCTTCTCACCGACATCGACGGGATCAGGCGGGAGGCGATGGGCGAATTCGAGATTATCCTCACCCAAATGCCCTATGTCGGCGGCGCGGCAAGCCGCATGAGTGATTTCTTCATGCGTCTCATGGGCTTTATGGCCATCAGCCGGGTGCTGCGACGACACGGCGTGCCGGTGCCTGTGATTGGCGAGATCGAGCGAGACACCTACAAGGCGCAATTGCTGACCGTATCAGAAGCGGAGCGTCTCGCCTCAGGGCGGCAATTCATGTCGCCGGAGAACCAGGACTTGCTGCGCGAGCAGGCGGCAGGGAGCGTCACAAAAGCTCATCAGGAAGAGTTTCCGGAAGACTTCGTCTACGATTTCGTAGAGCCGGGTCCGCAAGACAGATTCGAATTCGGCATCAACTACAAGGCCTGCGGCTTCTGCAAGCTCGCAGCGCGCCACGGGGGCAAGGACATCCTGCCGAATATCTGCGGCCTCGATTTCGTTGCCTACGCAGCGCGCGGCATCCGCCTGGAGCGCACACAAACATTGGCGGGCGGCGCGAGCCACTGCAATTTCCGCTTCTCGCGGCACCCCCCGGATTAGGCCTTGAACCCATAAATCGGCTGCGCTGGCGGCTCGCGAAAGTCCGCTATGCCCCGGTAGCGATCAAATTGCGCATCGCATGCTTTGAGCCAGATCAAGGTAGAACTTCAGGCCGGCCATATCCTCAATGCTTGCCGACGTGGCGATGCAAAGTAGTTTGCGGCAGTGTGCCCGTCCTTGCGCTGGATCACGACATTGCAAGGAGATCGCCGATGATGGAGCCGCGCAATCGAGTTGTTCAAGTCAGCCTCTTCGGTGATCCCGAGAGGCTGGAGGTGGTCGACGCTCCCTTGCCGACCGCCAGCCGGGGCGAGATACGGGTCCGTGTACTTGCGTCGAGCCTCAACTACACCGAGGTGTTGATCAGGCGCCATCTATACCCGCAAACGATGGGCCTCCGGCCGCCGTTCGTAATGGGCTACGACGTGGTCGGGGCAATCGATCAGCTCGGTGAAGGCGTGCACGACTTTCAGATTGGCGACCGCGTGGCCGACATGACGGTGGTCGGGTCAAACGCCGACTATCGCACGCTTCGAGCGAACGACGTGGCCCGCGTGCCGGAGGGCGTAGACGCGGCGGAGGCGGCCACACTGATCTTGAGCTGGACGACCGCGTACCAGCTTCTGCACCGCGCGGCCCGGGTCCAGCGAGGCCAGCGCGTGCTCGTGCACGGCGCCGCCGGCGCCGTCGGCCAGGCGCTGCTCATGCTCGGGAGATTGGCCGGCATCGAGCTGTGGGGCACCGCGCGCGGCGAGCACATGGCGCTCGTCCGAGAGCTAGGGGCAACGCCGATCGACTACAAGCATGAGGACTTCACGCGGGTCCTGCCGGGCGGGTTCGACGTTATCGTCGACGGCGTTGGCGAAGACGGCTATCGCCGCTCATACGCGGCGCTCAAGCCAGGCGGCCTGCTCTGTGCCATCGGTTTCTCGGCGAGCGTGCAAGCACAGCGTCGCATGCTCCCTATCGTGATGGAGATCGCGCGCCTTTACCTGTGGAGATTGTTGCCCGGCGGCAAGCGGGCCCGGTTTTACTCGGTAAATGCCATGCGGGCGCGACATCCCACCTGGTTCAAGGAGGACTTGGAGCGTCTGTTCGGGCTTTTGGCAACTGGTGCCATCCGGCCGCGCATCGCCGAGCGGATCTCCTTCGACGAGGTCGCCGATGCTCACCGTCGCCTCGAGACTGGTGGCCTCGAGGGCAAGCTCGTGCTGTGCCCGGATCTCTCGTCGCGACACAACCAGCGCGCCGCCTGAAACGGCGCTCCAGACATGTATCCGCGGATAGATTCCTGGATTGCTTCGCTGCGCTCGCAATGACGGAGTTTGGGTCGCGGTCCTGAGCCCATCGGCCTTAAAGGCACGGCGCCATGATGACGTTGTGCTCCTGTTTTGCCCGACGTGTCAAACGTCGTTGCGGCGGGGCGGCAAGCCACCTCGCGCCAAATTCTTCAATGATTTGTACTGTGCATGGGGTTGTTTTCACGTTTTTTGTTTTGAGGGCCGTCTACTCCGCCGTTTTTTCCCTGAGCCGCTGCGCGTAGACGTTGATGACCAGCGCCGCCAGCAGGATCAGGCCGCGGATCAGGATCTTCAGGAAGCTGTCGATGTTGACGTGGTCGAGGCCGTTATTGAGGACACCGAGAACGAACAGCCCGACGATGGTGTTGCCGATGCCGCCGCGGCCGCCGAACAGGCTGGTGCCGCCGACGACGACGGCGGCGATGGAGTCGAGCAGATAGGTGTCGAACTCGTTCTGCTGCGCGCTGCCGAAATGGGCGACGCCGAGCATGCCGCCGATGCCCGAGCACACCGCTGAGATCACCATGACGGCGCCGAGGATGAGCTTGACGTTGAGGCCGGAATATTCGGCCGCCTCGCGGTTGCCGCCAACCATGTAGACGTAGCGGCCGAAGCGCGTGTAGGTCAGCACCAGATGGCCGCCGAGCAGCATGATGGCCGCGACGATGACGATCCAGGGGATGCCGCCGATCGAGCCCGAGCCGAGCGTGGTGATCAGGCCGGGCACCTTGTAGGCGATCTGGCCGCGCACCAGCAGCGCCGAGACGCCGGCCGCGATCTGCATCATGGCCAGCGTCATGATGAAGGAGGGGATGCCGATCACGGTCAGGCCGAGCGCGTTGACGAGGCCGAGCAGCGCGCAGAGCAGGATCGACAGGATGATCGCGACCGCGCCGGGCAGGGGGATGTTGGCGATGTTGACGTAGGATTCCTGCAGCGTGAAGTAGGCGACCGCGATGCCGGTGACGTTGGCGATGCTGGCGATCGAGAGGTCGATCTCGGCGCAGAGGATCACGAAGGTGAGGCCGACCGCGATGATGCCGGTCACCGACACCTGCGTCAGGATGTTGCCGAGGTTGTCCAGCGTCGCGAAGGAGGGGCTGGCAAGGGCGAAGAAGGCGGAGAGGAAGATCAGGGTGAGGAACGGCGCGATGTTGCGCATCTGCGAGCGCAGGAAGGGCGCAACGCCGCGCGGCCGCCGACCCGCCGCCAAAGCCGTCTCACTGCTCGCCATGGTGCTTCTCCGTCACGCCGCTTCCAGCAGGCGGTCCTTGCTGACCGGCTCGTTCTTGAATTCCCGCACCAATGCGCCGCGCTTGAGCACGAGGATGCGGTCGGCCAGCGACAGCACCGTTTCCGGCTCGGTCGACAGCACGATGACCGCAAGCCCCTTGGCGCGGAGATCGCGGACGATGTTGATGACGTCGTTCTTGGCGCCGACATCCATGCCCCGGGTCGGCTCGCACAGCACCAGCAGCTTCGGCGGATAGGTCAGCCATTTTGCCAGCGCGACCTTCTGCTGGTTGCCGCCGGAGAGCATGCCGAGGTCGAGACCGACCACCGGCGGCCTGATCTGCAACTGTTCGACCTGGCGTTTGGCGATGTCGCGCTCCTGCGCCGGCTTGAGCAGTAGCGACGAGATGCGGTCGAGAATGCTGATCGAGATGTTCTTGTAGACCGGCTCCTGATGAAACAGCATAGCGCGCCGGCTCTCCGGCACCAGCGCCACGCCGGCGCGCCGCGCCGCCGCCGTGCTGGCGAAGGTTTTTGGCTTGCCCTCGACGGCGAGCGTGCCGCCGTCCGGCTTCAGCTTGCCGAACAGGATGCGCGACAGCTCCTGCTGGCCGCAGCCCATGAACCCGTAGATGCCGAGCACCTCGCCGGCGCGCGCCTCGAAGGAGATATCCTTCAGGCTGCGGGCCAGCGACAATTGGTCGACCTTCAGGACCACGGAGCTGTCGCTCGGCCGTGGCAGCATGAGGTCATCGGTGTAGCTGTGCTCGAGCGCTTCGCCGCCGCGGCCGATCATGGCCTCGATCAGCGCGCCCTTGCTGGTCGCAGCCGCGGCGGTCTCGGCGACCTTCCGCCCGTTGCGGAACACGGTCACCGTGTCGGACACGAGCAGGATGTCCTCGATGAAATGCGAGATGAAGACGATTGCCGTGCCTTCCTCGCGCAGCCGCCGGAGCGTCGCGAACAGCCGCTCGACCTCGGGCGGGGAGAGGGCGGAGGTCGGCTCGTCCAGGATGACGATGCGGGCGCCGGAGAACAGCACCCGAGCGATCTCGATCAGCTGCTGCAGCCCGATCGGGAGGTCGCCGAGCCTAGACATCGGATCGACGTCGATGCCGAAGCGGGCGAGTTGCTCGCCGGCCTCGCGCGCCATGCGCCGCCACTGCACGAGGCCGAACCGGTTGGTCGGCTGGTTGCCCAGGAACACGTTCTCGGCGACCGTGAGATCGGGTGCGACGCTCAGCTCCTGATGCACCATGGCGATCCCGGCCGCGTGCGCATCGCGGGCGGAGCGGAAATGCGTCTCCTTCCCGTCGATCAGGAAGCGTCCGGAGAATTCGCTGTGCACGCCGGCGATGATCTTCATCAGCGTGCTTTTGCCGGCGCCGTTCTCGCCGACGAGACCGTGGATCTCGCCGGGTGAGAGCGCGAAATCAACACCACGAAGCGCTTCGACGCCGCCGAAGCTCTTCGTGATGCCTTGCAGTTCCAGGATGGGCGAACGAACCTCAGGCATGGAGGCTCAGATCAGGAAGTGATCTTCCATCCATTGCATGCCGGCGGCGTTGGCCTTGGTCACGACCGGGCCGTCGGTGATGACGTGCTTGGGAATGCCCTGTCCGCTCTTCTCGCCGCCGACCACGGCGGAAACGCCCGCGATGATGGCGCCGCCATGGATGCGGCAGGACGGATTGCGCACGGTCGCGAACATGCGGCCCTCGCTCACCGCCTGGATCGCCGGTGGCATCGCATCGACGCCGCCGATCAGGATGTTGGTGCGATTGCGCGCCTTCATGATGTTGGCGGCGGCGAGCGCCATGTCGTCATTGTGGAAGAACGCTGCGTCGATCTGCGGGTATTTGGTCAGGTAGGTTTCCCAGAGGCGCGCGGTTTTCGACACGTCCCAGTCGGCAGGCTGGGTGTCGAGCACCTCGATGTTCGGGAACTGCTTGACGACCGTATTGAAGCCCTTCGCCCGGCCTTGCGCGCCGGTATGGCCGAGCGCGCCCTGCGTCATGATGATCTTGCCTTTGCCGCCCATGGCGTTGCACAGCGCCTGCGTCACCGAGGCGCCCATGAACTCGTTGTCGGGGGCAAGGAAAGAATGGACGTTGATCTGATCGAGCGGCGCGATCAGCGTGTCCATGTCGATCACCGGCGTGCCGGCATCGATCATCTTCTGCACGGGCTGGGTGAGGGTGCCGATACCGAAGGCCTGGATCGCGACGAAGTCCCACTTTTGCGAGGCCATGTTGTCGATCGCCGCGCGCTGCTTCACCGCATCGAGCTGGCCGTCGAACCAGGTCACCTCGACATTGAACAGCTTGCCCCAGAATTCCGCCGCCTGCTTGCCCTGGGCGCACCAGGTGGCCTGGAGGCCCGCATTGGAGAAGGCCGCCTTCAGCGGCTTCTCGGATCGTCCGACCTCGGCTGCAAGGGCGGGGTTTATGCCCATGCTGCCGAGAAGGGCAGTGGCGGCGCCGGCGGTCGCCGCCGCCTGAAGAAGATCGCGCCTCGTCGTCGAGAAATCTTTCGTCCCGGACATCGCTCGCTCCCATAAAATTTTCGTCGGCGCGTCATTGATTGCGCGACCGATGTTCGAAAGTCTCTCACAAGAGTTCCTGCCACTCAATCTGCAATCGATCGCGAGATCGCCGCAGCTCGTGTTGGTGCAGCGCAAAGCGTCAGGCCGGAATAGTGGCGAAGGCGTCGATCTCGACGAGCAGCTGGTCCCAGGCCTGTGCGATTTCCGGCGACCATTCGTCGCCGAGGAGGTCGCGCAGCGTATCCCTGATGACGACGAAGAACGCGATGAACAGCTCGCGCGGGGTGCCGTAGCCATCGTGCGAGGCGACCTCGCAGGCGATCAGCCTGAAATGGCCCCGACGCTCACCGGCGAAGTCGAGGATCGCCTCGATCGTCAGCGCAAGCATTGATCCCATCACCAGCTCGCTGCCCTGCGAGCGGAACATGGTCTGCGTTTCGGGATGCTGTTCGAACAGCCGTTGGTAGACGAGTGGCGTGAGATCCGCGCAGCGCGAGGCTGCGAGTTCGAAGCTGTTTTCGATTGGATTAGAGGGAGCGCTCATCGGCATCGAAGCCATGCGGGCAAAAGAAGCCTTGCGGGCAAAAAAAGAGCGGGGCCCTAGCCCCGCTCGAAAATTGTGTCGACCCTATTATCCCCGATTCTAAGATTTGCTCTTGATTGACGGGGCGACGCTGCGTTTTGCGCGCCAGGGGCTCCTCCCGAGACTTGGACCACCAGACTTCGACCTCGCGGCCAGCCTGAGCAAGAGGGATGCTAGATCAACTTTTCTCACTTGTCATCATTTTCGGCAACGATTGTTCAAAATTAGAGCAGCTGACGAAATGATCGGGCTGTTTAGCCCGTAAGCATATGACAAATATAAGAAATCTGTGGACGGGGCGGGGTTACCGGACTGCCTCAAATGCCGGACGTCCTAGCCCATGGGGCGGCGGGACCACAGTTTTCGAGAAATTTGCGCTGGGCCAAGAAGCCGGCGGAACTGACCTCGACTCAGGTCTCGCCGAGGTGTTTAGTTCGTAGGCGACGAATGGCTCGGCGGATGCGCGCACGGCTGCAAAAATTCCTACCCCTGGTCCTGCTCGCTTTGGCGATGCAGGTGCTGGCGCCGATTGCCGCCTGTCTGGCGGCCGGTCAGGCCGTGGCCGATCCGTTGTCTGCCGGCGTCATCTGCCACAGCGCCAGCGAGCAGGGCGGTCTGGACGACCAGACCGGCGCGCCGACCGCACATGGCGCCGCGTGCGCGCTGTGCTGCCTGGCTCAGGCAGGCGCATCGCTCGATTCGCCGCCGCACGTTGCGCTCGCCATTCCCTTCCGCCACGCCGCGCGCGTGGTGTGGCATGCGGCGGATGTATCCGCCGTCGCAATCCATAAGGGCACGAGCGCCCAGGCGCGCGCACCACCTCAATTTTCCTGACGACCCTCGTGATTGCCGCGGTCCGTCCGCTGGCGATCGATACTGTCGAAGGGCCGGAGAGAAAGCCGGCGTCAGGAATGCCCCATGTTACGTTGTCATGCCCGCCGTGGCGTGAGCGCCGTCGCGGTTCAGGCCGCGCTGCTTGCGTCGTCGAGCGGAGTCTTTGCCCAAAGCACGAACACGGAGCTGCCGGCGGTGACCGTTGAGGCGCCGCAGACTGCCCGTGCCAAACCAGTCACTCGGCCTGCGCGGCCGCGAGCCGCTTCGGCCGGCCGCGCGGCGAGGCCCGTTGCGCCGAGTGCGAGCGTCAGCGCATCGACCCCAAACGGGGCCGTGACGGCCGGTGCGGCGCGAGACGGTCTCAATCAGGCGCCAACCGGCCAGACCGAGACGACCATCTATCGCAGCCAGTTCGACAACCGGCCGGCGGTTACCGTGGCCGACGTGCTGCGCGAGAGCCCCGGCATATCGGTGAAGCAGGGCAACGGACCCCGCGATATCGGTATCTCGATCCGCGGCTCCAACGCCCGCAACGGCTTCGGCATCCGCAATCTCGTGATCTTCGACGACGGCTTCCCGGTCACGCAACCGGACGGGCTGTCCCGCAGTGACCTGATCGATCCGCGGGCCTACAGTGCGATCGATGTGATCCGCGGCCCGTCGTCGGCGCTCTACGGCAATTACGCGACCGGCGGCGCGCTCAATTTCCGGACACGCCCGGGCGACACGATCGACGGCGTCGAATATGGCGTCGACGGCGGCAGCTACGGCTATCTCAACAATTATCTCGCGGCCGGCAAAAAGGTCGGGAACTTCGAGGGCTCGCTGTTCGCAAGCGACACGCGAGGCGACGGCTATATCGGCAATAGCTGGTTCAATACGCAGACCGTCAACTTCCTCGGCACGCTCAAGGCGACGCCGGACGATCGTTTCACGGTCAAGATCATCAACAACGATCTCAGCACGCGGCTGCCGATCCGGCAGTCGCTGAACCAGTACTATCAAAACCCTTTCCAGCAGGGCTGTGCGACCGGCGTCTCGGCCGCCGCCGGATGCGGCACGGTCACACTGTTCAACAACGGCTTCAATGCAACCGCTGGAACCGACAAGGAGACGGCCGTGCAGGCCGGGCTTGGCCGCAACGACCGCCGCACCATCGTCGGCGGCCGCTGGGAGCACGATTTCGACAACACCACGACCTGGCGCAACCAGTTCGTGTTCGACGACAGGAACATCAATCAGCCGACCGGCACGACCAGCGCGATCGGAGATTTTCCCTCGTACAATTTCATGAGCGACGTCACCAAGCGGGGCGAGATTCTCGGGCTGGAATCGACCACGTTCTTCGGTGCCTTCTACAACACCCTGACGGCCTCGAGCGACACGCGGAACGTCATGCCGGGGGGCAATGCCACACTCGGCAGTCTGTCGAGCAATCTTTATAGCCAGACGACCAATTACGGCGTTCGCGCGCGGGAAGAGCTCAAGCTGACGACATCCTTGACGGCTGTCGCAGGCATCGGCTGGGAAACTACCGTTCTCAAGGGGATCAACACTGCGTATGCGTACGCTGGCCCCACTGGCATTACCACGACGACGCTGACGACCGCGGACAGGCAATTCCAGAACACTGCGCCTGAACTAGCGTTGCTCTATACGGTGAACAACGAGTGGGTGCTGAGGGGGCGGGTTGCTACGGGGTACGGCACTCCGCAGGTTTCGAACCTGTTTGTCCTGCCGAGTGGGCTGTCGGGCAACAATACCCAGCTCCAGGCTCAGAAAAATCTGGGCTACGACCTCGGTTTCGACTGGACACCGAACAACACGCTCAAAGTCAGCGCGACAGGCTTCTACGAGTTCTTTCGCGACGAACTTGTATCGCAGGCAACACCTGTCAATTCACCTAACACGAGCTACACGTTCAATGCGCCGCGCTCGGAGCATCGCGGCATCGAGCTTGCGGCCGACTGGAAGTTCTATCCGGGCTGGCGGTTTATGGCGGCGTACACCTACCTCGACGAGGTCTATACCGAGTATGTCGAGAACATCACCAATGGCGCAGTGTTCAGCTTCAACCGGGCCGGCAACAAGATCCCCGGCATTTCGCCCAACGAGCTGACAGCCCGCGTTGGCTACGACGAGTTTGCGGGGCCACTGGCAGGTCTCGGTGGCTTTGTTGAGGTCCAGTGGAAGGACTCCTTCTACATGGACAATGCAAATCTGTTGAAGGCGCCGGGTTATGAGCTGGTCAATCTGAACGTCCACTACAAGACCGATCTGGTGTCCGACACTTTCAGATCCCTGAACCTGTTCCTCGAAGTCAGGAATGTTTTCGACCGCACCTACGTCGCGTCGGCAAACAACATCGCCAATACGGTGACGGCGGCCGGCCTTCAAAATCCTGCGAGCGTGCTCGCAAACACGACGGGATCGATCTACGCGGGCTCGCCGCGCCTGTTCGTTGCGGGTATGAAGGTGGCATTCAGATGATCCGGGCTCTCGAAGGGAATAGGGCCATGGTCCGAAGTGGCTTGCTTGGGATAGTCGCTCTTGCATTCCTGCAAGGGGCGGCGCTCGCGCAGATGCACGGTCAACATGCCTCCGAAGCGGCGTGCGAGGAGCCGACGCTGCGCTGCGCAACCAAGGTGACGCCCGCATTCGGACCGGACGGAACGCTGTGGCTGGTCTGGATGGCGGGCGGGCACGTGTCGGTTGCGAGCTCGCCGGATGCGGGGCACAGCTTCTCGGTGCCCATCCAGGTCACGACGAAGCGGCTGAACCTTGATTGGGGGCCGGATGCGCGGCCCAAGATCGTGGTCGACCGCAAGGGCGGCATCGCGCTCGCATTCTCGATCTTCAGGGATGAGGCTTTCAACGGCCAAGTGCTCTACACACGCTCGGCCGATGGCGGAAAGAGCTTTGCGGAGCTGAGGCCCATCACCGCCAACAATGAGAGCCAGCGCTTTGAGGCGCTGGCGCTCGATCAGGACGGAACGGTCTTTGCGGCATGGCTGGACAAGCGCAATCGCGTTCCCGCGAAGGAGGCGGGACGGAAGTACGAGGGAGCGGGGCTGTTTTTTGCCTCGTCCCGCGATGGCGGCGCCACCTACGCGGAGGCGAAGCTTGCGCGTGACAACACTTGCGAATGCTGCCGGTTGGGACTGACATTCGCGGCGCCAGGGCGGCCGGCCGTGATCTTCAGAAATATCTTTGAGGGCGGCGTGCGCGATCACGCGGTCATGACCTTCGCCGACGTCTCGACGCCGGGTGAGATCCATCGGGTCAGCAATGACGACTGGCAGATCAACGCCTGCCCGCATCACGGACCGAGCCTCACGGTTGCGCCGAACGGGACCTATCACATCGCCTGGTACACGAACGGCAAGGCGCGCAAGGGACTGTTCTACGCCCACTCGCGCGACGAAGGCCGCACCTTCTCTGCGCCCATGGCGCTGGGGCAGCCGGGCCGCAATCCGACGCGTCCTTACGTGCTCGCAAGTGCTGTGGGAACGGTGATGGTCTGGAAGGAGTTCGACGGCGAGAAGACCTCGGTCCAGATGATGATTTCCCGCGACGATGGCGAGAGCTGGTCGCCGCCGAAGACGATATCGAGCACGACTGACACGTCCGATCATCCCTTGCTCGTCTCCAATGGCCGGCAGACCTACCTGTCATGGATGACGAAAGCGGACGGCTATCGGCTCACAGCAATCGAGGACCAGCCATGAGACGTCGATTTGCAGGCATTCTGGGTCTGGGTATCCTGATCGCGTCAACGGCTACGCTGGGAGCAGCGCCGGCCCTGAAACCGTTCGAGCGCGGCACCTGGCAAGGCGTCCTTAGGGGTCATGCGGGCCGCCCGACGCTCGTGCATTTCTGGGGCGTGACCTGCGGGCCCTGCAAGGTCGAGCTGCCGTTGCTCGGGCAGTTTGCGAAGGACCATCCCGGGATCGACGTGGTCACGATCAGCGCCGATCTCGTGCCGAACTTGCCGGCGGCAACGCAGTCGATGCTTGACAAGGCGGGGCTGTCGTCGACCGAGAACTTCATCTTCAACGACGGTTTTGTCGAGCGTTTGAGGTTCGAGATCGACCCCGCCTGGCAGGGCGACATTCCCCGGACCATGCTCATCTCCCGGGACGGGACAATCACGACGATCGAAGGCTCGGCCGAGATGGCCGATCTCGAAAAATGGTCGGGCCAACAGCTCGCCACACACTGAAATTCAATCTGCAAACGGGAATACTGATATGAAGACCATGTTGAAAGATGTGCTGCTCGCAGCGTTCGCTCTCGCGCTCTGCGCAGCACCAGCGGCGGCCGAGGACGTCAAGGCCGGCGATCTCGTCATCTCGCAGGCCTGGAGCCGGGCGACGCCCGGCGGCGCCAAGGTCGCCGGCGGCTATCTCACCATCGAGAACAAGGGGACAACAGCGGACAGGCTGGTCAGCGTTTCCGCCGAAATCGCGGGGAAGACCGAGGTCCATGAGATGGCGATGGACAACGGTGTGATGAAGATGCGTCCGCTCGACAAGGGGCTCGTGATCGATGCCGGCAAGACGGTGAAGCTCGCGCCCGGCGGCAATCATCTGATGCTCCAGGAGCTGAAGGGTCCGTTCAAGCAGGGTGACAAGGTACCGGTGACGCTGGAATTCGAGAAGGCCGGCAAGGTCGCCGTCTCCCTCGACGTCCAGGGCGTCGGTGCGCAGGCGCCCGGTGACGGCGGGCACATGATGAAGAAAATGCCGGATCATTCGGGAATGAAGATGTGATGAAACAGATCAAGTCTCCGATGACCTCGCGTCGATCCCTCACAGGCCTTGCGCTCGCGATGGCTGCGTTGCTGTCGGTTGCCGCCACACCGCTTGCGGCGGCGACGGACGACGACAGCTTTTTCACGCACCTGCACACCGAGAAGGCCATGGCCAATGTCACGGTCTCGCCGGGCCGCGCCGGCCCGGTCGAGATCGCCATCCAGCTCGAAACCACGGACGAGACGCCACTCACGGCCAAAGCCGTGTCGGTGACGCTCGTGGACACGCAGTCCGGCCGGAAGCTCGCGCCGGTCGAGGCTTCGCGCGACGGCGAGGACGGCTGGCACGTGAAGGTCGCGCAATTGACGCCCGGACGCTGGATGCTGGGTCTCGGAATTTCGATCTCCGAGGCCGATCATGTCAACGTGGAATCGCCGATCCTGATTAAATGACGTTGTCGAAGGGGCCAAACATGTCGAAGAAATCCTGCCTGTTCGTGATCGCCGCGCTGGCCGCGTCGCCTGCATCGGCGCATATCACGCTCGAGACCAAGCAGGCGACGGTTGGTTCCTACTATAAGGCCGTCTTCGCCGTGCCGCACGGCTGCGCGGGTTCGCCCACGGTGAAGATCAGGGTGCAGATTCCGGAAGGCGTGATTGCGGTGAAGCCGATGCCGAAGGCGGGCTGGAGCGTCGATGTCTTCGAAGGCAAGTACGCCAATGAATACGACTATCACGGCAACAAGCTTGCCTCCGGCGTCAGGGAGGTGGCCTGGTCCGGCGGCAAGCTGCCGGATCACAATTACGACGAGTTCGTCATCAGCAGCTTCCTGACCAACAGTCTGAAGCCGAACACGACGCTGTATTTCCCTGTCGTCCAAGAGTGTGAGACTGGCGTCAGCCGCTGGATCGAGATCCCGGCGGACCGGGAAGGGCATTCGCACGAGGGCAAATCGCCGGCACCGGGCGTGAAGCTCCTGCCAAAGCCCTGATGCGCCTGCTCGCCGCGCTCGCGACGCTCCTCTGCGTTGTCGGCTTCACGACCGGCGCGTCTGCGCATGCAGCGCTCGTCGCGGTCGAGCCGGCGAGCGGCAGCATGCTTGCGAGCGCGCCGAAGGCGGTGGAGTTGCGCTTCAACGAGGCGGTGACGCCAGGCGCAATCCAATTGATCGACGGCGCGGGCAGGGCGCGGGACGATGCGCGCGTCAGCGCGTCGGGCGAAACGATCTCGGTCGCGATGCCGCCCGACCTGCCGCAGGGCACTGCGGTCGTCAGCTATCGCGTGATCTCGCAGGACGGCCATCCCGTCGCGGGATCGGTGATCTTCTCGATCGGCATGCCGACGGGGACGCAACCTCCCGCCAATGCCGATCGCGGGTTGAACGTGCTGATCTGGTTGGCGCGGGTTGGTCTTTATCTCGGGCTGTTCGTCGGTGTCGGAGGCGTGTTCTTTGCGCGCTGGGTTGCGTGGTCGACGACGGGCATGACCGTGCCACGCGTCGCGCTCGCCATCGGCATTCCGAGCGCCGCTGTCTCTCTCGGGGTGTTAGGCCTGGATCTTCTCGGGCTGCCGCCAGCGGCTCTCGCGACGGCCGCCCCCTGGAAAGTCGCGTTCGCGACCAGCGCCGGTCCCGCGCTGCTGGTTGCGATTGCTGCGATGCTGTTCGCGTTGATGGCGCTGCGCAGCGCATGGTACGCGCGCGCTCTTGCGATCATCGCGCTCGTCGGCGTCGGCCTGTCGCTTGCCATGACCGGGCACGCCGCAACGGCCCCGCCGGAGGCGTTGACCCGGCCGGCGATCTTTCTCCACGGCCTCGGCGTCACCATCTGGATCGGTGCTCTCGCGCCGCTGGTCGCGCTGGTGTCGAGTCCGACGACTGCGACGCTTCCCGTCGTGAACCGCTTTTCCCGCATCGCTGCGCTGGCGGTCGGCGTGCTGGCCTTGACCGGCCTCGCACTCGCGATCGTTCAGCTCGAAAAGCCGGTCGCGCTGGTCGAGACCCGCTACGGACTCATCCTCTCGATCAAGCTTGCATTGGTCACGGGATTGCTGGCGCTCGCCGCGCTCAATCGGTTCAGGCTGACACCGGCCCTGGCCCGGGACGGGAATGGGACGCCCGCGCTCAAGCGCTCGATCCTGCTGGAAGGCGCGATCGCACTCGCCATCCTTGCCGTCGTCGCCGGCTGGCGCTTCTCCCCGCCGCCGCGGACGATCATTCCCGAGACGCCTTTGGCGATCCACATCCACAGCGACAAGGCGATGTTCCAGGTTCTGGTGTCTCCTGGGAAACCCGGCGTCGACGATTTCGTGCTTCAGCTCATGACCGGCGAGGCCACGCCGCTGATCGCGAAGGAGGTGACGCTGACCCTGAGCCTGCCGGAGCGCGGCATCGAGCCGATGGAGCGGGGCGCCTCGCTCGAGCCGGACGGCTACTGGCATGTGCGCAAGGTCGAGCTTCCCTTCGCCGGCCGCTGGCATGTGCGGATCGACGCGCTGGTGACCGATTTCGAGAAGGTCACGCTGGAGGACGAGCTCGATGTGGGGCTACCTTAAAGCGCGCCGGTGCAGTTCATGCTGAACCTGAAGGCAACGGAAAAATGACAGGAATTTCGCCGCCTTAGCGGCTTTTCCTCATTCCCGGTCTTGTGTTTTCGCTCCCAATCCGCTTTCACTGCAGGCGATCACTGATTCTCAGAGTATTACCATGCGGTTGTCGCGATTCTTTCTGCCCATCCTGAAGGAAAATCCGAAAGAGGCGGAGATCGTCTCGCATCGGCTGATGCTGCGCGCCGGCATGATCCGGCAGGAGGCGGCCGGCATCTATGCCTGGCTGCCGCTCGGCTTCCGCGTGCTGAAGAAGATCGAGCAGATCGTGCGCGAGGAGCAGGACCGCTCCGGCGCGCTGGAACTGTTGATGCCGACGCTCCAGCTCGCGGACCTCTGGCGCGAGAGCGGCCGGTATGACGCCTATGGTCCGGAGATGCTGCGCATCGCCGACCGCCACAAGCGCGAGCTGCTGTATGGGCCGACCAACGAGGAAATGATCACCGAGATCTTCCGCGCCTACGTCAAGTCCTACAAGAACCTGCCGCTGAATCTCTATCATATCCAATGGAAATTCCGCGACGAGCAGCGTCCGCGTTTCGGCGTGATGCGTGGCCGCGAGTTCCTGATGAAGGACGCCTATTCCTTCGACCTCAACGAGGCCGCAGCGCGCGTCTCCTACAACAAGATGTTCGTCGCCTATTTGCGCACCTTCGCGCGGATGGGGCTGAAGGCGATCCCGATGCGCGCCGAGACCGGCCCGATCGGCGGCGATCTCAGCCACGAGTTCATCGTACTTGCGGAGACCGGTGAGTCCGGCGTTTTCATCAATCGCGACGTGCTGGACCTGCCGGTGCCGGGCGAGGACGTCGACTATGACAGCGACCTGACGCCGATCATCAAGCAATGGACGTCGGTCTATGCGGCGACGGAAGACGTCCACGACGCCGCGCGCTTCGAGCAGGAAGTGCCTGCGGACAAGCGGGTGAACACCCGCGGCATCGAGGTCGGGCAGATCTTCTATTTCGGCACGAAGTATTCCGACGCGATGAAGGCACTGGTTGCGGGCCCCGACGGCGTCGACGTGCCGATCCATGGCGGCTCCTACGGCGTCGGCGTCTCGCGCCTGCTGGGCGCCATGATCGAGGCCTGCCATGACGATGCCGGCATCAAATGGCCGGAGGCGGTGGCCCCGTTCCGCGTGTCGATTCTCAACCTCAAGCAGGGCGATGCCGCGGTCGATGCGGCCTGCGAGAAGCTCTACGCCGAGCTCACCGCCAAGGGCGTCGACGTGCTCTACGACGACACCGACCAGCGCGCCGGCGCCAAGTTCGCCGCTGCCGACCTGATCGGCATCCCCTGGCAGATCATGATCGGGCCGAAGGGGCTCGCCGAGGGCAAGGTCGAGATCAAGAAGCGCAGTGACGGCTCCCGCGAGACGATGTCGCCTGCGGACGCGGTCGCCCGGCTGGTCGGCTGAATATTGTTCATCGCGCGATATCGCGGCCGCCAATCCGGCCACAATTGACCCCGAATCATGGGATTATCGAGCGATGGATGAGACCATGACCGAGACCAAGCAAACCGCGCCTTTTGCGCCATTCGAGTGGATGCTGTCGGCGCGCTATCTGCGGGCTCGCCGCAAGGAGGGATTCATCTCGGTCATCGCCGGCTTCTCCTTCCTCGGCATCATGCTCGGCGTGGCGACGCTGATCATCGTCATGGCTGTCATGAACGGCTTCCGCAAAGAGCTGCTCGACAAGATTTTGGGCCTCAACGGCCATATCCTGGTGCAGCCGCTGGAATCGCCGCTGACCGACTGGAAGGACGTCGCCGACCGCCTCAGCCAGGTCCAGGGCATCCGGCTCGCAGCGCCCGTGGTCGACGGCCAGGCGCTGGCGTCCTCGCCGTGGAACGCCTCGGGCGTCCTGGTGCGCGGCATCCGCTCCGATGACCTCAACAACCTCACCTCGATCGCCAAGAACATCAAGCAGGGCTCGCTCGAGGGCTTTGACGACGGGCAGGGGGTCGCGATCGGCCGCCGCCTCGCCGACCAGCTGTCGTTGCATGCCGGTGACAGCGTGACGCTGGTGGCGCCGAAGGGCGCAGTCACCCCGATGGGCACGACGCCGCGCATCAAGCCCTACAAGATCGTGGCGGTGTTCGAGATCGGCATGTCCGAATACGATCTTGGCTTTGTGTTCATGCCATTGGCCGAAGCTCAAGCCTATTTCAACCGCAGCAACGACGTCACCTCGATCGAGGTGTTCACCACCAACCCCGACAAGATCGACGCCTTCCGCAAGGCGGTGACGGAGGCCGCGGGCCGGCCGGTCTTCCTGGTCGACTGGCGGCAGCGCAACTCGACCTTCTTCAACGCGCTCCAGGTCGAGCGCAACGTGATGTTCCTGATCCTGACCATGATCGTGCTGGTCGCCGCACTCAACATCGTCTCCGGCTTGATCATGCTGGTGAAGGACAAGGGCAGCGACATCGCGATCCTGCGCACGATGGGCGCCTCGCAAGGCTCGATCATGCGCGTCTTCCTGATCACGGGCGCCTCGATCGGCGTGGTCGGCACGCTGGTCGGCTTCTTCGTCGGCCTCGTGATCTGCCTCAACATCGAGTCCATCAGGCAATTCCTGTCCTGGCTGACCAGCACCGAGCTGTTCTCGCCGGAGCTCTACTTCCTGTCGAAACTGCCCGCCGAGATCGACGTCGGCGAGACCACGGCGGTCGTCATCATGGCGCTGACGCTGTCGTTCCTTGCGACGCTGTACCCGTCGTGGCGCGCCGCGCGCCTCGATCCCGTCGAAGCGCTGCGGTACGAGTGAGGGCCTGATGGAGAGCCAGCAGGGGGCGGAAGATGTACCGGTCATTTATCTCCACGAGATAAAGCGGCAGTACTTGCAGGGCGAGGTGCCGCTGACGATCCTCGACAACGCCAAGCTCGCGCTGTGGGCCGGGCAATCGGTGGCGCTGGTCGCGCCGTCGGGCTCGGGCAAATCGACGTTGCTGCACATCGCAGGGCTGCTTGAAGCGCCCGATTCCGGCGAGGTCTACGTCAACGGCGCGCCGACCTCGCAGCTGCCCGACATCGAGCGTACCCAGCTCCGCCGCACCGATATCGGCTTCGTCTATCAGTCGCACCGGCTGCTGCCGGAGTTCTCGGCGCTCGAGAACGTGATGATGCCGCAGATGATCCGCGGCCTGAAGAAGTCGGAGAGCGTCAAGCGCGCCAAGGAGATTCTTGGCTATCTCGGCCTCGGCGACCGCATCACCCATCGGCCCGCGGAACTGTCGGGGGGCGAGCAGCAGCGCGTCGCGATTGCGCGCGCGGTCGCCAACGCGCCGCGCGTGCTGTTCGCGGACGAGCCGACAGGCAACCTCGATCCGCACACGGCCGATCACGTCTTCCAGGCCCTGATGCAGCTGGTCAAGGCGACCAAGGTCTCCATGCTGATCGCGACCCACAACATGGAGCTGGCCGGCCGCATGGACCGGCGCGTGTCGCTGTCGAACGGCCAGGTCATCGAGCTCGAATAATAAAAATTGCGAAAACAACCCCATGCACAGTAGCCGGCCTTGGCCGGCTACGATCGGGGTGACGCCTTCCAACCATTTGGCATGTCGGGCCTATCGGCTGCGACGGCGCATCGCCGCAGCGGAGGGGCCATTATGGCCTGATCACCGTCAGCTTGAACGGTCCGCCATTGGCCGCGGCGTGTTCCACCGCCTCGTTGACGTGGTCGAGGTCGAACGCCGTCGCCTCGTATTCGTCCAGCCGTAACAATCCCGCGCGCACCAGCGCGATCAGGCGGCTCGCCGCATCCGGCGGATACATCCAGACGCCGTGGATGCTGATGCAGTTGCGCATGATCCAGGGGTAGGGCAGATCGAGGCCCGCGCCGCCCGCCATGCCGACGCCGCCCATCAGCACGACGCGGCCGTAAGCGCGCACCGTCATGATCGCCGCGCGTACGACGGTCGTGCTGACCGAGGGCGGCATGATGTCGAACACGCAGTCGATCGGTCCCGGTGCGGCGCGCTTCATGCTTTCGCAGTCGTCGCTCTCGTTGCCGGTGAGTGTCACCGGCTTCACCCGATCGCCGAAGCGGCGGACGAGGTCGGCCAAAATCCTGTCGTTGCGACCGGGCGCGACCACGCAGGCCGCGCCCATCGCGAGCGCGACCGAGACGGCCGCGCTGCCGAAATTGCCGGTGGCGCCGCTCACCAGCACGGTCTCGCCGGGCTGAAGGTTGGCGGCGAGGAAGCCGCCATAGGGCACCAGCGCCGTCCCCAGCGCGCACCATTGCGAGGCTTGGTCGGACGTGATCGCGCCAAGCCGCTTCACATTCTCGGTCGGCACGCGCATCCGCTCGGCATAGGAGCCGTGGCGAAAATGCCGTTGCAGGCGCATACCGCCGGGGCCGGCGGCCGTGAGCCCTTGCAGGGCGATATCGGGCGCCACTATGTCATCGCGCGAACGCACCGTCGGGTCGCAGAACACCCAGTCGCCAACGGCGAGCTTGGTCGCGTCCGGGCCGATCGCGCGCACCCGGCCGATGCCGCCGGGACCCGGGATGATCGGCAGGTCGAGCGCGTAGTTTCGTTCGCCGCTGAAAACCTCGTTCATGTAGGACAGGACGCGCGTGGCGACGACGTCGACGATGACCTCGCCGGTGCCGAGCACCGGCTCCGGCACATTCTCGATCACCAGCGGCGATCCGAAGGATTTGAGTACGGCAGCTTTCATGATGTTCACCTCAAAGTCGGGTGAAAGGGCATATGCGCCGCCTAGGAAAGGTCAGGAAGGCCTGGTATTATCCTAGTATTACGAAGGCCCTCCATCGGAGCGCAACATCATGGCCGACCCGCGCCGCATCGAATTCGGCGACTTCCTGCGGTCCCGCCGCGAAAAGCTGACGCCGAAGACGGTCGGTCTTCCCGCGGGCAGCCGCCGGCGCACCGCGGGCCTGCGCCGCGAGGAGGTCGCCCAGCTCGCCGGCATCGGTGTCGACTGGTACATCCGCCTCGAGCAGGGCCGCACCGTCAGCCCGTCGGTCACCACCGTCGATGCGCTCGCCCGTGCGCTGCGGCTGAGCAAGACCGAGCATGCGCATCTCAAGGCGCTGGCGCGCGACGGCGACAAGCGGGCGTTCACGCGCGAGATCGTGCCGCCGCCGATCCTGCGGCTGATCGAGAGCCTGCCGCATCCGGCCTATATCACCGGGCGGCGCTGGGACGTGCTGGCCTGGAACGAAGCCGCCGAGCAGGTTTTTGCGTTCGGCCGGTTGCCGGAGGAGGATCGCAACACGATGCTCCTGATGATGACCAACAAGCAGACGCGCAAGGCTTACGGCGCGGGCTGGGCGGAGGTCGCCAAGCGTATGGTCGCCATGTTTCGCGCCACCCACGACGTCTGGGCCGGCGATCCCGCCTTTGCGGAATTGCTGACGCGGCTGCGGCAGGGCAGCCCGGAATTCGTCAAATGGTGGGAAGCCCACGAGATCCGCAGCACCGCCTCGGGCCTCAAGACGATGTCTCATCCAACTCTGGGCGTGCTGCATTTCGAGCACACGAGTTTTCAGGCCAACGACGATCCCGCGCTGAAGCTCGTGATCTATACGCCGGTCGGGGCGTAGAACGCAGTCATCAGATCGGGAAGGCCACCGGCATATGTCCGGCGGCCTCCGCGCTTATTGTGGTTTGCGGGGCGGCGCCCCGACTAGAGATCGATGCTGACGGCGATGTTGCGGCCCTGCAGTTCGGCAATCTTCATTCCATCAGCCTGCAGCTGCGCGAACTCCGGGTCCTTTGCCACGGCCTCCTGCACCTTGCCGTAGACTTCCCAATTGGAGTAGCGCGTCGTAACCAGCAACTCTCCTGCCCATTGACCGGTGTGGAAACGGGAGAGCCGAAGAAACTCGGCACCGTGTTTTTCAAAGATTTTCTTCGCCTGCCGGATGATCTGGACCGTTTCCTCGACCTTGTCGGTTTTGAAGCGAGTAAATTGAACGATCGGCATGGGCTACCTCCATAGCTGTGTAAACTGTCCAAGAGGCATGTATCGAGCGACGTTTGAGGAGCGAACCTCCCGTTCGATCTCGATGAAGGTTCGTCTTCGGCGGCGTGATCCTGGTTCAGGCTTCGCGAGCGGAATCAACTCTGCCCCTTCTCGGGCGCTTTAAATGCGCCGCGCGTGCCTTGCCCAGCCGGGCTCCCTTGGCATTGTCATTGCTGCCGGCCAACGGTTTCACTATCGACCCGCTTGATGGCGGGTGGATTCCACACGCCGGTCAATGCCTCCGACTTTGGCGCATAAAGACGCATGGTGAGGTTGAACGGGCTTTTGGGCGCGGGCAGCCAGTTGGCTTCGCGATCGCCGCCCGGATTGTCATTCTGGACGTAGAGCGTGAGCGATCCGTCGGCGTCGCGCTTGAACGGCATCCAGCTGCTCACCGCAAAGCGATTGAGTGGATTGGCAACCTGGAAGCCTTCATCGTCATACAGGGTGATTGACCAGAATGCCTCGACCGGCGGCACCGCGTCCTTGGCAAAGCGGACGATGTATTTGTTTGCGCCGTCGAGCGGCTTGCCGTTTTCATCGCCAACACTGTTCGGGTAGATCGCGTCCTCCGGCAGATTAGCGCCGAGTCCGAGCTGCGCGACGATCGCGCGCTTCAAGTAGTAGTTCCCGTAAACGCCCATCGTGTCCGTGTTCATGGACCAGTGATTTGCGACGCGCGCCAGCGTTGGGATTTTCCATGCCATCAGTTTTTGCGCCTGAGCCGGCGCATCCTCGATAGCTTTCCGTACCGTGGCATCGGCTTTGGTCATATCGAAGTTCTTGCCCGGTTCGAGACCTATCCGCGCCATGCGCGCGATGATCGGCTCATCTGTGATGTGTGGCGGGTGGACTTTGGATAGCTCCGCCGCATAGGCAAAAAACTTATCGCCTGCCATCGTGTCGACTTGCAGCTTCGGCGGCGTCTTGACGTCAACGTTGGGATCGATGGTCTGTGTCACTGCGACCGGGGGCTTACCCCACCCAGATAGCGGTGTGATCTTGTACCCCTTCTGCACCTCGTGAACCGGAGCATAGTCGGCAGGACCATCGGTCTTGGTGCGGCCGATGATCCAGACATAAGGCGTCGGCGCGTCGATACGTGCGAAGCCCGCCGGCACGTTTCCGTTCCAGCCCGGCGGCACGACCAGGAAATTCGCTGCCTTGGTGCCTGTCGTACGCCATCCCGGCGACGCGAACACATCGGTCCACATGTCGAGCATCGGCAGCAGGTAGTAGCGGCCACCGGAATCGGGAACCGAAACGACCATGGGTTCGCGGGTCAGGTCGAGCCAGGCGCTCGAATACAGCGTGTCGAAATTGGGCCGCACCACCGCCTTCATGTCTGCGGTCGGGTAGGCCTGGATATTGTCGAACGTGTTCGGAGGACCGCCTATTGCCGCAGTTTTGGGATCGGAATTGATGAGCTGCTTGCGCGTCAGGTCCATCGTCACGAGCGGATAGAAGTAAACATAGGCCTCCGCAGCGATCGCTTGTGCCTCTTCCGCAGAAATCGATTGAGCGGCGCTCGGGGTCGATGTCGACACGATGAGACTCAAGCCCGACAGGATCGCAGCAAGCGACAACAGATGCTTTTGCATAAGGGTTCTCCAGAAATTCGCTGCATTGGCCGAGTGGGGCGATGTAGTGCCGCCACTGCGGGTGTTTTCCTATTCCCTCCAACTCAGGCAAAGGAGGATGAGCCAGCTAAGCGGCGAAGCGCCGCGTTCTGGTTGATCTAGATCAAGGGACGTCCGCCGACGGGTCACGAGCGGCGTTGCTCTGACGGATCGCTGCGCTCCGCTTGGCCCTCAAAAGCTGACGCCAGGCGATCGTGAGCCGACGCCCGAGACCGGCGTTTAGATGACGAGCTTCAGCGCCGGATCGTCATTGGATTGCAACCTCGTGTGCTCGAAATGGAGCAGCCCTTCATCCGATGATTCATCGTCTTGAGGTCGGACGCTGACGATGTGAGCCCATCTGCCGAGAATAGCTCGATGAATACTCCGGCGTCTGCGCGCTGCCGATTGTGATAGGCACAGGGATCGTCACGTTGCCCGGTGAAATACGGAGTGGCGATGCGGGCGAGGGCGCGGCCGACGGACGCGCGACGGCGCGATCGGGCGATTGTCGCCGATGAGCTTGCGGCGAACAGTCGCGGCTTGTGACCTATGACAAACGTCTGCGGCCTCAGAGTGGTGTTCGCGGCGAAGCGCGATCGAGTGATCGCAATGCACGCTGGTGGGCGGAGTTGCTGATTGTACCGAGGGACTCGTGGTGCTACGTTTGAGCACGTCATTCCGTTTCGGTTTGATGCGGCGGGCGATCGGGCTTACGGACCGCCGCCCGTTCATTTGAAGTTGGAATAGTTGAGCCAATCGTGTCCCGCCTCCGGCCCCCCTTTTGAGTGCGGTCGGACGATGTTTTTCATTGGCCTCCGTTCTTCCCATTGACTCGGAGGCGGGCTTTTTTCAGTTGAACTTTGCAGCAAGTCGATCTTCGACATGTGCATTCTGACAAGCCACGCGGATCGTGCCGCACCACATCACCATCTGAACGCGAGGTGGGGCAGCCATTGCTTGATGGTTGCATTGCTCTGTGCCGCTTCTTTGTTTCAGTTCGCGCCCAGGGCGTGGGGACAATGCTCGGCGCGCGACGTGTTACAGAATCAACTGAAACTCGGCAAAGTTCGTGCAGTTGATTTGCCGCAAAAACTCGTCGGGTCCGCCCGCGACGTTCCGACTTGGAAGACGATTGCGGTCGGCACTTTTGGCAACTCCTTCGCGTTGCGCAATGCATTGGATGCCGTGGGTTGCAATATCGGCGGGTTGGCCGCGGAAGTTCTCGCTCGACCGGCATTTACCGTCAGTTCTAACAAGATGGACGTGGAGCTTTTGGCGGTATCCGCGGTCCAGCTCGGCTTCAAAACCGATAGCGTGCCTCTGGCCGTCATTTACGCGCGGGCCCGGCAACTTGGCTTTGAACTTGCGGCAGCGGAGGTCGGTCCGCAATTGCGCCTTCAATATCTCGATCAGCCCATGGGTGAATTCCTCATCGTGGGAATGCAGCCGATCAAGACGTGGAGCGGAGAGCCCGTGGTTCTCAACGTGGCAAATGGCGGAGCCGGATTGATCCTGATCGGCCAGGACGGCCGAGATGACGCTGAAATACCGGCGACCTCCCGTTTTCTTTTCGTGCGGCCGCCTGACCTTAGCGGGGGAATCGCGGCCGCTCTGCTGCCACCATGAAGACGAACAACCAAGTTTCGAGCAGCGCTGACTGCGGAGAAAATTCCTTGCGTCAGATCAAGGGAGACTTCCTGTCCATGGAGAACAACGAGGCTGCCGGCTCAAATGCAGCGGCGTCGGGAGTTCACGGGGGATGGAAGTAAGCCTGGTCTCAAGTCTCGTCTGGAGCAGCGTCAACAGTAGGGAGTGACATCATGCGCGGATTCGGAGCTGTATGTATCTCGCTGTTACTATCGGCAATTCCTGCGACTGCGTCAGATCAAAATCTCAAGGAAGAACTTGGAAAGATAGGTTCAGCATACGAGCAGTACTTCAGCAACAAGGACGCTGCCGGGATTACTTCGCTTTACACCAAGAACTATATGCGTGTGACGGAAGACGGCGTCGTGGACAATGCCAGATACTATGAGAACGCTTTCAAGGCGGGAGTTAGTCGCCTCGAGGTCAAGACGACCGAGGTTCAGTCATTGTCAGAAAGCATGGCTCTGGTCACCGGCGAATCTCGCGTTACCGGCAACAGCGAGACGGGCGCTCCCATAGACTTCACCGTTGTTTGGACCGCTCTCGATGTTCGTGAGGACGGGCAATGGAAAATTCGCATGCTGACGTCGGTCCCCAAACCGCCGCCGCCCCAGCCGCAGCAGGCAGCAAAGTGACGCAAGGCAAAGCCTGCTCTGCTCGCAATCGTTCTCTGCACCACCTCCAAGGGAGCCAACGATGGCCATTTTGCACGCAAGCGTCGCATTGCTTTCAGTCGCATCAGTTCTGGCAACGACGAGTGTCCAGGCTCAGAGCATGCCGCCGGAGGGCCCCGTCTCGGTCATATTCACCGCGACGCCGATTCCTGCTCTCAAGCCGATGGCGATCGGCGGCGGCAGAGAGTTTGTTCTCATGAACCAGGCCATGGCAGCCTCAAACGAAGCGGGAAATCCTGTACTCAACAACATGGGCGGACGTTGTCAGCTCAGCCGCCTGACGGATCCGTCGGCGAAGACCGCCGAGCTTCACGGATTCTGTACTTACGTCGACAAGGACGGCGACCAGTTGTTCGAGCAATGCGACTGGTTGCCCGCATCCCCCAACAATTGCAACATAACGGGTGGGACCGGCAAATTCGAAGGTCTCCAGGCCGCGCTCGTCGTCACCATCGACCCTCTCAAGAGCAACTTCGATGGCATCAGTCAGGTCATTGGCCACAAGAAGGGGACGTACAAGTTCGTCAAGACGAACTAGGCTCGTCCGCCGAATTCCAGCAGCCGCGCACGGCCTCGATTGCTGCAGTTCGGGATGCCAAGGCAGCAACGTCTTCTGAACGGTTTGCCCTGGCGCTCATGTCCGCTGTCACGCCCTAGCGACGTGGTTCCGTCTGCTGAACGGCCGGCCGGTGTCCCGGTGAAGTACGAGGTACGCCGCTCGCCAGCATGTTCGGTGACCGGCGGCGTTGTGAGTTCTTTGGGTGTGAATGGGTTCACAACGACGTCGCCAGGCAAGTGCTATGTTCCAGCCATTCTACTGCCGACTGATTTTCTGAAGAGTGTTTTTCGAACAGCCTCTGAGGAGAGGGTCATGTTCAAGCAATTCCTCATGGTCGCGGCGATAGCCTCCCTAACGTTAGCCACATCCTCTAAAGCCGATTGCGAATATGCTTTGGAGCGCAGCGCGGCCGCCGGGTCGCGTTCGGTTTCGTTGCATTCTGATGCAGCTCAACTTGCGGAAGCCCTGTTGGATGACATTGTGATTTGGCTCTCATCGAATTTCGACCTGCCTGCCATCAAGCAGCGTCCCGTCATTGAATTTGCGTCGAAGATGGAGCTTGCGAGGTTGCGTGCAAGGGACCGTACTTCTTCGCAAGGCTTCATGGAAAGCGATGGGCAACTAGCTCAGCGCGAGGTCGTTGCACTTTACGACAACGAGACGAGAACGATCCTGCTTCCTGATGATTGGGGCGGCACTTCGCCGACCGACCAATCGGTCCTGGTACACGAAATGGTCCATCACCTTCAGAATGTTGGAAGGCTCAAATTTGTTTGCCCACAGGCGCGAGAGAAGTTGGCCTACCTGGCTCAGGATAAATGGCTAGAGCGGTTCGGACTTAGCTTGGAGAACGAGTTCGACGTCGACATGTTCACGGTGCTGATTACTTCAGCATGCATGTATTGATTGTGATCGGTCGATCCCAGTCGCTGTCGAACGATTGCCGTTCCAAAGGAGCGCAAAGCCAAGATCATCTCGTACGTACCAACAAGATCTTCAGCGGATTTGATTGATGGCCAGACTCCTGGCGGTCCTCGCAGTTGCATTGGCAATCCTGGCGATGGCTCCGGGGCAGCAGAACCAGTTTGTGCCGCTGCCAACAGGACTAATGCCAGCGGTGCTTGTTCCCTGAGTTCTCCTGAGGTGACGGGTTCATCCATCGAGCCGGTGGCGCACAGGTCCGCTCCTGGCCCGCGGCGATCTGCAAGGCGGACGGGCGCCGGCATCTGCACGCTATTCAGGCGTCAGCCCCAATGCCTTCACGGCAGCCACCAAGGGAGGCGTTTCGCTGTCGTACAGCTTTCTGAACGCGATATGTCCTTGAGCGGACTCATCGATGCCGTACGCGTCGAGCAGCTTCTGTATCTTGTCAGTCTTGCCGGCTTCTACCATCAGGCCGGAAACACGCTCCACGATGTCCTGCGGCATGCCGATGGGACCGGCAAGAAAGGCGTAACCGGTCATAGCAAAGAGCTCGGACTCGGCACCCTGCTCGAAAAATGTGGGAACGTCGGGAAGCTTTCTGCTCCGCGTCCTCGTCTGCACGGCGATTGCCCTCCCAACTCCGGATTCCAGCGCGTTGACGGCATTGGCGTAGCTCCCCATCGCCGCCTGGAGCACGCCGGCCGCGAGGTCCTGCCACATCGGCGCTTCGCCGCGGTAGTGCACGGCTTTCATCTGCAGCCCGTACTGCTTGTTGAGCTCTGCAACGACGATATGAGGGTAGGAGCCTGCGCCGAAGGTCCCGACGTTGGTCACGTTCCTGCGGGCGTATTCGACGAACTCCTTTAAATTGGTGGCATTGGTCGCCTTATAGGCGACCAATGGCAGATATCCTGCCGACATGCTGGAAATGAGCGCGAAGTCCCTGTCGGCGTCGTATGGCAAAGTCTTAAATAGCACGCGGCTTTGCACCAGAGTTGCGGTGATGGCGAGGAGTAACGTGTAACCGTCCGGTGGCGATTGCTTCACGGCTGCTGCAGCGATCGAACCGCTGGCACCCGCCTTATTCTCAACTATCACCGGCTGGCCGAGCTTCTGGGAGAGGTATTCGCCGTAGACGCGCGCGAGGGTGTCCGCAAGTCCGCCGGCGGGATAGGCGCAAACAATCTTGATCGGCCGGGAGGGCCAGGTCTGCGTCCACCCGCTATCATGATACGACAAAGCGACGGTGGCTGCGCCGGTTGCGATGAAGGCGCGGCGCGTGATCTTCAATGCCATCACGGTCTCCATCATGTTTGTATTCCGAGGACGCGCGTCGTGGCGTTGCTGCCAGTCCTTCAAGCGGACGGCCCTACGTTGAATCCTGAGCCGCTGCTCGGGGCACTGCTGCGCGGTACGGCAAGCCGTTGGTCGTGCTCATGGATTGCTTCCTGAGCAAATTGTGCCGTCCCGAGGACGGTAGCAGGCCATGGGCGGGCGCTCTTGACATTCTGCTTACATTCTCTTCACCGCCGGCTTATTCTTGCGCTGCAACCGGCGCGAGAGACCGACGGGGGAAAGCCACCCAGGGAATTGCCAGCTTGCGGTATCTCTTCGACGAGTACGCATTCGACACCGACCTTCGCGAGCTTTACCGCGGGGCGCACGTGGTCTCGGTTGCGCCGCAGGTGTTCGACCTGCTCGACTACCTGATCCGCAACAGGGAACGGGTCGTAAGCAAGGACGACCTCATCAAGACCATCTGGAACGGCCGTGTCGTGTCCGATGCGGCACTGACGACGCGGCTGAACGTCGCTCGGAGTGTGATTGGCGATTCCGGCGAAAAACAGCGTCTCATCAAAACCCTGCAGCGCAAGGGCTTCCGTTTCGTTGGAACGGTGCAGGAAGTGCAGAGGCCCGCAGACGCGGCGCCCACAGCCGATTCTGGTGAACAGTTTCAGGGTACCGCTGATCCAGATCGGTCCGATGCCGCGACAGTTGCGATGTCGATTCCTGCGCCACGCCTTTCCATCGTCGTACTGCCGTTCGCGAACTTCGGAGGCGATCCCGAGCAGGACTATTTCGTTGATGGCGTGACCGACAGCCTGACCACGGACCTTTCGCGCATCAGTGGCTCATTCGTGATCGCGCGTAACACCGCTTTCACCTTCAAGGGCAAAGCCGTCGATGTAAAGCAGGTCGGGCGCGAGTTGAACGTCCGCTATGTGCTCGAAGGTTCCGTGCAGCGAGGCGGCAATCGGCTTCGGGTGAATGCTCAGCTGATCGATGCCGAAACCGGTGATCACCTGTGGGCCGAGCGGTTTGAGAAACCCGTCGCCGACCTGTTCGACATGCAGGACGAGATCGTATCGCGGCTCGCAAACACGCTAAATGCCCAGCTCATTCAGGTTGAAGCGCGGCGAGCGGAACGTTCAACCCATCCCGATGCAATGGACCTGTATTTCCAGGGCTGGGCTTACGAGAACAATGGGACGACCCCGCAATACATGACACAAGCGCAGGCCTTTTTCCACCGCGCCCTGGCACTCGATCCCGACAATATCGAGGCGCTGGTCGGCTCGGCGCGGGTTGAAGCGGCGCTTGGGGCCAATCTTGTCACCGACGACTGGAAAGCGCACTTGGCGGCGGCCGAGGCAGCCTCAACCAGGGCTCTGTCCCTTGCGCCAAACCATGCTCGGGCCCGTAGCATCCTGGGTCTGGTCCAATCATTTAGCAACCCGGCCCGAGCCATCGCTGAATGCGAGCGGGCGTTGGCACTGGATCACAATTTGGCCGATGCTCATGCCTTCATCGGTCTCGCCAAGTTTTTTCTCGGTCGCAGTAGCGAGACCGAGGCCCATATCCGCGAGGCGCTTCGCCTCTCTCCTCGCGATTCCTACGCCTACCGGTGGTTCATGTTTGTCGGTCTCGCCAAATTGTTTCTCGGCGCCGATGTGGAAGCGGTTGCCTGGCTGCGCCGGAGCATCGAGGCCAACCGAAATCATCCCCTCCCGCATTACTATCTCGCCGCTGCACTGTCGCTGCTCGGCTCACCGGACGAGGCGCGGGCCGCCGCGCAGGCGGGTCTTGTGCTCAATCCGACCTTCACTCTCCGCCGCTACCGGGCCCGCGTGACGAACGACCATCCGGCTTATCTCGCCGGACGCGAGCGTGTGTATGAGGGCATGCGCATGGCCGGGGTGCCGGAGGGATGAACGGCAGGAGGTTGCCGGTGCGCGCCCAACAAGGATCGGGCGCTCCTGGGCTTACGGCGACGGCACGGTCGAAGGCGGCGCGGTGACGTTCGGCAGCGGAGTTGCTGGCCAAGGGCTTGCCGGCCAGGGACCTTTCGGCTTGGCCGCGACCGACGAGCACGCCGCCGCAAGCTGCGTCCGCATCGACGCCAGGCCCGTCAGGTCGATGTCGAATTTCGCGACGTCCACCTTTTCGTCCGGCATCGGCGTGGTCCGCCGGACATGGAGGGAGCGGGACGCCATGATCGCCTTGACCATGTCAGGGTCGATGCTGCCGCTCCACATCTCGTACTTCGCGGCCCGCACCGGAAACCCTCCGGCTTCCTGGTCCTTGTCGGCGTCCGCCGTCATCATGATCGTACTTTTGCCGACGCTCGCCTCGTCGATCTCGCCCGCGAACAGCAGCGGCACGCGATCCCTGGTTTCGCAAAACATACGCCATTCCACGTCCCGAACGAAGAGCCGCTTTCCTTCTTCATCACCGCGATCTTGCTGATGAACGGCCGCGTTGCCTTCTCCAGCCTCCACATTCCCTCGGCAAACGGTCGCGTGTCGATTCCGAAACGATAGAGCTCGGCTCGCGTCAGCATATGCAGGTTTTCGAACTTCACCGTACGGATGAGATTGTCGAACTCGCGGCTGATCCCCATCGCCGCGATGAACGCAGCGCGGTCGCGGTCGGCGTTCGCGATCCGGCGCTGCCTGTATTCCGCGACCGCCTGCGGCGCCGGATGCCCGTGAAAGACGAGGACCAGCCTGGAGTTATGGACCGCCAGGGCGGCGTCGGGAGCGACCTCGCGTGATGTCGCGCCGAGAAACAGATAACCGCAGGCCGAGTTGCACATCGCATGGTAGGTCGTGAGCTCCGCCTCGACCTCGCCGCCGGCGGCCTTGGTCTTCAGGCAATCGGACGCTGGGTGTCCTTGACGCCGGCCAGGAAGCGGCGAATGCGCTGGCTGGCGTCCCCATCGATCTCGCCCTCGATGGCGATCCAGTGGTCGCAGCCGGGCCCGCACGCGTCCGGTGCCCCCTTGGCAAGATAGATCGTCAGCCTGCGCGCAAATCCGGCATTTTCGGCAGGCGTTTCCTCGGCGTGCAGTGCGCATGGAAGCAGCATGGCCACGAGAAACAAAATACGGGCAAGCATGTAACGACTGGGCCACGCGCGGTGAAGATGGACGCTGACGCTACATGATGATCCGCGCGCCTACAACTTTCGGTGGCATGCGGACCCGCGTTTATTGCGCCGGGCGGCGCATCGTGCTTTCTCGAAATACAGCGTTCGTCACGTCAGACGATCGATGATTTCGAAGAGCCTGTCGCAGGACGCCTCGATCCGCTTTTGCGGCGACGTGGCGATACCCAGCAACAGACCGGGGCGCGCCGAAGCCGTGGACGCATACCACAGCGACAGCGGTGTCGGCGCCAGCCCGAACGATGCCGCTTCCCTGGCGATGGCGAGATCGGGCGCTCCATCCGGCAGCCGCAGGACCGCTGCCAATCCGGCAAGCGCAACGTTGGCGGTGCGTGTCCGAAGCTGTTTCAGCAATGCATCGCCTTGCGCGGCGTAGACCCGCTTCGTGCGCCGGAGATGCCGCAGATAATGGCCCTCGCGCATGAAATCGGCGGTCGCGAGCTGCACCGCGGGCCCGGGCGCCGGTGCGAGGCAGGCCGCGGCTTCGGCAAATCGCGACGCCAGAGCCGCCGGCGCAACGACAAAGCCGAGCCGCAGGGCAGGGGTGACGGTCTTGCTGAAGGAGCCGATATGGATGACGCGGCCCGCGCGATCGAGCGAGGCGAGCGCCGGCGTGGCCCGGCCCTTGAGCTGAAGCTCGCTGAGATAGTCATCCTCGATCACCCACGCCTTGCGTCGGGCGGCCCAGTCGAGCAGGCGCGAACGCCTCGCCAGCGACAATGTGGATCCGAGTGGCGCCTGCTGCCCGGGCGTCACGACAACAAGCGCCGCGTCGGGAGCATGTTTCAGGCCGTAATCGACATCGATGCCGTCAGCGTCGACCGGGATCGGCGCGATCGACAGTCTGGCAAGCGCGAGACCGTGCCGCGTGAAGGGAAAGCCCGGATTCTCCATCCAGACCTTCGTCTTTGGCTCGAGGCCGAGGACACGGAGCGCCAATCCGAGGCCGCCGCTGAAACCGCTGGTGATGATGATCTGCGACGGCGTGCACGCGATGCCGCGCGCCAGCGCAAGGTAGGCTGCGATCTCGCGTCGCAAGTCGAGCTCGCCGCGCGGATCCGGATAGATCGCCGGCGCGCTCATTTCGACGCGGACCGCCTGCGCGCGCATCCTTGCGAGCAGCGTCGCAGGAAAGGTCTCTTGCGCAGGCACGCCCATCTGGAAGATTGCCGGCCCCGCCGTGAGCTCCTGGTACATCTCCATGAACGAGCCGGGCGCCGGGGCCTTGTCCTTGCGAACGGGAAAGGACGGCCGATCCGCGACATGCGTGCCGGTCGCGCGTGACGCGACGATCAGTTGGGCGGAGGCCAGCTTTTCATAGGCCGCGCGCACGGTGCCCCGCGCGACGCCAAGCTGGGCTGCCAGGTCCTGCCAGGAGGGCAGGCGCGCTCCGGGTGCGAGCACGCCGTTCGCGATGGCGGCCCTGATGCCCCCATGGATCTGCTCGGCCAGCGGCGTCTTCGCAGATCGATCCAGTTCCAGCCGGAGCGGTTTGGTCATGCCCCTTGGTACACGATTTTCATGCATTCTTGGTGCTTTTTTGTGGACCAGGGCAGGGCCATTTAAGGCGGAGACAAGGGCCGGGCATCGATCATCAAGGAGCAGGACAATGACAGGGCGTCTCGACTACGACCGTATCGCGCCGGCGGGTGTGAAAGCCTTGGGCGGTGTCTACGGCTACATCATGCAGAGCAATCTTCCGGCGGCGCTGATCAACCTCGTCTATCTGCGCGTATCCCAGATCAACAACTGCGCCTACTGCCTCGACATGCATATGCGCGATCTGCTCAAGAGCGGGGTGAAGATCGAAAAGCTCGCTCTGCTGCAGGCGTGGGAGGAGGCCGGCCATCTGTTCGACGCGCGCGAGCGCGCCGCCCTCGCATGGGCCGAAACGGTGACCCGCGTCGCGGATACCGGCGTGCCGGATCAGGCCTATGAAGCCGCGCGCGGGGTCTTCGAGGAGCGCGAACTCGTCGATCTCACCATCGCGATCGGCCTGATGAACACGTATAATCGTATGGCGATCAGCTTCCGTAAGACGCCGCAGGCCGCCGTCGAGAAGACAGCCTGACGGGCCACGAACGGCATCGGCCGACGTCAATGCTAGGCAGGAGTTAGAAAATGACGAGCGTGATTTCCGGCGTGAAAATTCCCGACAGCAAGCTGGCGCGCGAGGCCGCCGAGCTGGTGCGCAGCTACGAAGACGAGATGCTGTTCAACCATTCGGTCCGCGTCTACGTGTTCGGCGCGATGAAGGGGCTGCGTCAGAAGCTGAAATTCGATTCCGAGTTGCTTTATGTCGCGGCGCTGTTTCACGACCTCGGCCTGGTCGATCACTACCACACCGAAACAAAGCGATTTGAGGTCGACGGTGCCGACGCCGCGCGGGACTTTCTCCGGGCACGCGGCATCGCCGAGCCGCAGGCCGATCTGGTTTGGGAGGCGATTGCGCTGCACACCACACCCGGTATTCCGGAATATATGAGACCGGAAATCGCCCTCACGAGGGCAGGAGTTGTGGTGGACGTCGGAGCCGTTGGATATGACGAGTACACGCCGGAGCAGCGCGATCAGGTGATCGCTGCGTTCCCGCGCGGCGATTTCAAGAACGAGTTTTTGAAGGTGCAGACCTGCTCAGCGCTGAAGAAGCCGCAGACGACATTCGGGACCGTCAATTTCGACTATATCCAGGATCACGATCCCAGCTTCCACAAGCCGAACGTGTGTACGCGCATCCGCAACACACCCTGGCAAAGCTGAGCTGCCGCTAAGCCACCGGATCCCTGACGGCATCCGAACGGCTTCGGTCATCCGGCGCCAGCGGTGGCGCCGGCCGCGCGGGAGCGTCCTTCAGCAAGGCGGCGTCGCTCGAGGCGTCCTCGACTGGCGCGGCTCGGGCCTCGCGCGCGGCGACGATCCAGATCAGGAAGCCAAGAAGTGCGAGCGCGGCTCCGACGGGACCGGTGGAGGTCCAGCCCAGCCCCTCGCGAATGGCAAGGCCGCCCAGGAACGGGCCGAGCGCATTGGCGGTGTTGAACGCCGAATGATTGAGCGCAGCAGCGAGCGCTTGTGCGTCTCCCGCGACGTCCATGAGCCGCGTCTGCAGGACGGCGCCGAGCGAGACGCTGGCGCCGATCGCGAAGACGTCGGCCGCGAGCAGCCAGGGATTGCCCGCGGCGAGCGGAAACACCAGGAGCGCGACTGCAGCAAACAGCAGGATGACGCCCGCCGTCGGCATCAAGGCGCGGTCGGCAAAGCGCGGCACGAACAGATTGCCGAGCGTGGCGCCGATGCCGAACACGGCGAGGAAGAACGGGATGACCGCGGTGCTGACCTTGGTGACCTCGATCAGCGTCGTCGCGAGATATGTATAGACGGCGAACATGCCGCCGAAGCCGATGGCGCCGATCGCGAGCGTGATCCAGACGCGGCCGCTTCTGAGCGCCCCGAGCTCGCGCAGCGGATCGGACCTGCCGGCCTGGTCGCGCGGCGCGAACAGCGCGCACAGCAGGACCGTGATCAACGCCAGCACCGACACGAAGCCAAAACTCGCGCGCCAGCCGACCGCCTGGCCGATCAGATTGGCCAGGGGCACGCCGATGATCGTGGCAGAGGTCAGCCCGAGCATCACCTGGCCGATCGCCTGCGAACGGCGATGTTGCGGAACGAGCGATGCCGCGGCCAGCGCGGCGATGCCGAAATAGGCGCCATGCGGCAATCCCGACAGAAATCGAGCCGCGATCATCCAGCCGAAGCCCGGCGCGAGCGCGGTGAGCGCGTTGCCGAGCGCGAACACGGCCATCAGGGTCAGCAACTGGGTGCGCCGGGCGAACCGCGCGCCAAGCACGGCGATCAGCGGCGCGCCCAGCACTACGCCGAGCGCGTAGGCACTGATCGCGTGCCCCGCGGTCGGCTCGTCGATCCCGAGGTCGGCGGCGAAGAACGGCAGCAAGCTCATCGATGCGAATTCGGTGGTTCCGATCGCAAAACCACCCATCGCGAGCGAGAACAGGACGATGGCGAGGTGAGGGGGCGCTGAGGCGCGGGGCGAGGTCGCGTGAGGCGAGGTCGTCATGTGTCCTGCATTGGTGGCGGCAACGGGAATCAGCCCAGCGAACGTCGCCACCCCTGCAAGATTTGTCGTCGTACTTAAACCCGCGCCAGCCCGCGTCAACATCGGAGGCGCGATGCAAGGCATGCCGCATATCAGCGTCCCGATTTAAGTGTGGCGCCATCCGGACGCGTCGCGCACCAGCCTGTGGCTTCATCGGTGCGCTTCGGCCTTCCCGCGACTTTCGCTATCTACTCTACAGACGGGGTCGACACGCCTGAGGGCAAACCAGTTGCATAGCTGCAGCAAAGTGTATTGGCGGTTGAAGCGGTCGGCGCGACCTTTTGCCATCGCGCCCGGCGCGAGGGCTTCCACTTCGGGGCCGGCGCAAGTGAGGAATTCGCGAATGCTGTCGAAATTCAAAAGGAATTCATAAGGAATTCAAAAGGAATTCGAAAGGTAGAGTGCATTGATTGGGTGCCTTATTCCAGTGCGAGCCGCTCATTGCCAAGAGGAGGTAATCCGAAGAACCCCTTTTACTCTCCGCCGCGACTTGTTGTGGCGCTGCCGCTCCGAGCCATTCGGGTGATTTTGGTAGCGCCTCAACCGAATTGCGTTTAGCGTGTTGCAGATTGGTTCAACGACGAGACTCTGCTCGGCAAGAGGCTTTATTCGCCGCTGAGGGATCAATGAAGTCGGAGCCTACGAGCGTCCCCCCGTCGTCGCCGAACACCGCCAACGACAGTGGTGCGAGGTTGGTTGGTGCTGCCGAACAGGACTTTAATTCCCAAGTAGGTACGATCCTCGAATTCGAAAGACCTTTCCGCGCCGTCCTCGTGGCGGACGTCGTCAGCTATACCAGACTTATGGAAGCTGCTGAGGTCGAGACGCATAGTCGCTATCGGGCTCTTCGCGTGAGCGTCATCGATCCGGCCTTGATCGGTCGACGAGGCGAGATTGTGAAGAACACCGGCGACGGCTTCGTCGCGGTGTTCGAGAGCCCGCTCGATGCCCTTCGCTGTGCCTCCGAGTTGCAGCGTGAAGTCACCGGGCTTGAAACCTTGCAACCTCCCGAGCGCCGCATAGCCTTTCGCATCGGCGTCCATTGGGAGCCTGTCATCTTTGATCTGAACGATGTCTACGGCCATGGCGTCAATATCGCAGCACGCTTGCAATCTGTCGCTCCCGCGGGCGGCGTTGTGGTGTCTTCGGCCCTTTTGCGAGTAGTCGCCGATCTGAGCGAATTCAAGTTTGACGACCTGGGTGAGCTTCATCTCAAGAACCTGTCGCGGCCGGTTCATGCCTTTCTCCTGCTCTCGCCGGGAGTGGACCGCCGCACGGTAATCGGCGCTTCCACCAAATCCTCGAGACGAACCAAACTGCCCTCGATCGCCGTTCTTCCGTTTGCGAACAGCTCTTCGGAGGTCGACGATAGCTATTTTGCCGAAGGCTTCGTCGAAGACATCATTGTCAGCCTGAGTAATATTCAGGAGCTCCTGGTGGTGTCTCGCGGGTCGACGATGCCGTTTCGTCAGCGCGAGATCGATCCCGTCGAAATCGGCGAGAAGCTTGGCGTTCGCTATTACGTCAGCGGTCACGTTCGCCGATCGGGCAAGCGATTCCGGTTTTCGGTCGAGCTGGTCGATGTTGCGACTGGCTCCGTGGTGTGGGCCGAGAAATACGACACGGACCTCGCGGACGTTTTCGAAGTCCAGGACGAGATCGCCATTGGTGTCGTTGAGAAGATCGCCGCCTATGTGCGTCGCGCGGAGATCAAGCGGGCGCTGCGAAAGCCGCCGAAGAGCCTCAATGCGTATGACTATCTCCTGCGGGCGCTTGAGCTGCTCTACAAATTCGATTTCGCGAGCTTCTCGCGCGCCAAAGGGCTGCTCGAGAAAGCCAGCGAGGAAGACCCCGAATACGCGGCGCCGTACGCGTTCGCTGCGAAGTGGCACAATTTCAAGATCGCGGAGGGGTGGTCGTCGGATTTCGATGCGGATTCGGCCGACGTGATCCGGTTGTCCAATTGTGCCATCGAAAGAGACCCGCAAAATGCTCTCGCGCTCGCGATACAGGGGCACGGCAAGAGCATGTTCTTTCGAGACTACGACAGCGGATTGGACTTGTGTGAGCGGGCTCTTGCCATATCCCCCAGCAATTCGTGGGCATGGGTGTTCGGGAGCGGGACCCCCGGGTTCATCGGCGATGCTTCAACCGGAATCGCTCGTGCGGAGCGCGCCATCCGGCTTTCACCACTTGGCCAACAGGCCTTTTTCAATTTCTGCCTGCTCGGCCAAAATCATTATCTGAACGGAACGTTTGACGATGCCATTCGCTGGTCGAAGAAGTCTTTGACCCTCAGCCCGCGTTTTGGAAACGCCGCGCGCGTCCTCGCCGCAAGCCTCGTCGCGGTTGGTCGCCTGGAGGAAGCGCGGCAGGTGTCGCAGCACCATAAGAACATCCTGCCCGGCTTCAGGGTATCGGACTATGCGCGCCGTTGTCCGTTCAAGGAGCCCCAGGGGTCTTTGTATGTCGAGCGATTAGGAGCAGCTGGGTTGCCGGATTGATGGGGCCAGGAGCCCGGTTCAAATTATTAGCCCCTCGATGGAGAGCACAATGCCTGGTATTGCAGGAGGAGGAGGCGGTGGCGGCGGCGGTGGCGGCGGCGGCGGTGGAGGCGGCGGCGGTGGTGGCGGCGGCGGTGGTGGCGGAAACGGCGCAGTCAGCGGCGGTTACGTTGGCGGTGGAATTCCCCCGCGTCCTTTCCCGATCTTCGAGAGTTTCGTCGGAGTCCTGCCCGGTGGCTTGAATTACGGGGCGACATTTCCGCTGTCTGCCTGGCGCCCTGACTTTTTTGCTCAAATAGCATTGCTCGAATTTGCCAGAACCGATTGGCAAACCATCACTGTCGCCGGCCCGCCAACGGATCACGATGTCATTTTCGGGGAGATCGACGAACTGCTCGGGGCGTCGATGGATAGTCGCAAGAGGTTGGCAGATGAGATCGTCGATCAGGACGTGAGACTTGTCGGCTATTTTGCGCAGGTCCTCATGCTTTCGCCGTCGGCGCATCCAAATACGATCAAGATTCTGGAGATGGCCGATCATGTTGGGCTGATGGTCGCCGTCTACTACAAGCTCAGGTTCAATCGCGGGCGGCCGCAACAGGTGTGGCCGGGGCTTTTCCCAATGGTCGCTTCGCCCTGGCACGCCTCCTATCCGAGCGGACATTCGCTGGAGAGCCACCTGATGGCACTGGCGCTGGGAGAGATTATCCCCGGTGCCAAGAGTGCGCTGAGGGCGCTGGCCGCGCGGATCGGGAAGAATCGCGAGATCGCTGGCGTCCACTACCCGAGTGACACGGCTGCCGGGAAGGCCATTGCTGAAGCCGTGTTTCCGTACCTCCAGCAATGCGGCACCTTCCATGCGGTGACCGAGGCAGCAAAACAAGAGCATTGAACAATGCCTAATGCCGCAGCCGAGATCGCATCCTTGGATTTTGCAAGGATGCGCTCCGCACGGCCACAAGGAATTGAAGTTGGACCAATCGATCTCAACCACGAGGTATTGCAATGGGTGTGGAAGAAATTTCCGTCATCGAAAGGACACGGATTCAGTTGGCGCCAGATTTCACGATGCAACATCAGTGTCACATCAATTGGTGCTGGGCAGCCGTCGCTTCCAGCATCTCGCGCTATTACGACGAGACCAGCATTTTCACGCAGTGCCACATCGCCGACCTTGAATTGAACCGGCATGATTGCTGTGATTTCCCTTGCGGCACGCCGGGCCTGGAATTCGATGTGACGCATACTCTTGGATCACCGCTCAACCGAGTTCGCTGCCTCGCCCTGTTGGCCTACGACCAACGAGCGACACGAATGGAGGTGCAGCAGGAGATCAGTGCAGGGCGACCCATTTGTGTTCGCACGGTCTGGTCGGGAGACGAAGATGAGGAGGGACCGGCGCACTTCGTCGCGATCGTCGGATATCTGGAGGATACCGACAGCCTGGTCATCGAGGATCCCCTTTTCGGCCTAACACCAGAGATCCAGTTTAATCGATTTTGCTCAAACTATCGGGACGCCAAAGGTGTCTGGACGGACACTTACTTCACCAAGCCCCCGGTCTAGAACCTCGCCACCGTGAAAGGAGAGAAAAGATGGCAATTCATCCCAGCGATCCTCCGGCGGCTGCGGTCGTAGCTGTGAAGCGAGCGGTGGCCATCCGGGTGGGCAACCCGAAATTCCCGCGATCAAGGCTTTCCACTGCCAACCGCGACGCGGTCTTCATTTCCCTGCCGCATCGCATTGCCTATCTGGCTTTTGGCAAGATCCGTCGCGCGGACGACCTCAGAGCGGCTGCGGCGATAGGCAATTGGAGATTTCTTGTGATTGAAGCGAAGCGGCGCACCGCCGCTGATGATGGTGGAGGGGAGGAACAGGAGCCGATCGCTGCCGCGACAATCGTGGAGTCGGCAGCGACGACGTATGAGACGACGTATGAACTGGGTGACCTGAACGAAGGGCCGTTTGTGGCGGCGACGTCGGAGGCGATCCGTCGCGCCGAGAAGCTTCCTGAGGTTCGAAATGGAGCCTTCGAGGCTTTCCTGCTCACCGTGCCGGCGGTCCATGTGACAGCGCTCTGGCTGCAAGATTGTCAAGATTATCGTGGCGATGCGGACCTGCTGCTGACGTTGCCGCCCTCGGACCTCGCCTTGGAGCCGTACCGGCCGATGGCGTCGGCTGCGTTCTTGACTGTCGTGCAAGACCTCGCTCGGAAAGTAACTTCCGAATACGCGACGAGGGGGTGAGCGGGCAATGTCGGCGCGATGGAAAAGCTCGCAAGGGCGTCAAAGTTGGCAAGTCCCGGCATGGGAGCACGCCTAGTCGGCGTGCTTCGGCCGCCGGGGAGCCTTTGACCTCTTCTGCGGAAAGTACGGGTTCACGGCGCAGCTCGCGGAGCGGCCGACGGCGAGAAATCTGCACTGTTCGAGCGAAGTGTAGCGGCAGTCGAAATAGCCGACCGGGCCGTAGATCTGCATGCAGACGGGATAGCTGGGATCGTAGGTCTGCGCGTGCGCCGGCACGCCCGAGAAGAGCAGGCCGGTGGCGACGAGCGCGAAGCGGGCGCGGCGCATCTCAGCGCGGCGGGTAGTAGCCGGGTGAATAGCCCGGTGTCTGCGCGCGCGGACGATTCTGATAGGCGTAGGGATCGTCGCTCTGGCCAGTGAAATACGGATTCGCGATGCAGGTCAGCGCGCGGCCCGACGAGCTTGCCTGACACTGTGCGTAACTGTCGAATGTGCAATTGCTCAGCCCCGGCCATTCCTGGCCGGTCAGGCAGAACGCGTGATGCGTGCCGAATGCGCGTGCGGGCGTGCTTGCACTCAGCGTGAGCGCGAATGTGGCGATTGCGAGCGAAAATGTGGCGACAATGGGGAGGGCAATCTGTCTGCGCATCTCAATCTCCAATCACACAATCGTGCGTGCATCAGGTGTCCAGGCACAGATGCAACATACGTCGTGTAGTCGACATTGGAACTCATGAAAACCCTTGTTTCAAAGGGTTTCCCGCGCGCGCTGCTAAACATTCATTAACGCAGCACAGCCCTTTGGCCCCGACTGTTGCGTCGGGGTTACAGCAATTCCGTCGAGCGCTGATATGACGGCCCTACGGCCCGGGGGCCTAACGACGAAACTGGAACGGGAATCAAATGAACAAGAATCTGTTGCTTGCTGCTGTGAGCCTTGTCGCGCTGAGCGCGACTGCGCCGGCGCTGGCTGCTGACCTCGCTGCGCGGCCTTACACCAAGGCGCCCGCGATGATCGCGACCGTCTATGACTGGAGCGGCTTCTACATCGGCATCAACGGCGGCGGCGGTTCGTCGCACGCGACCTGGGATTTCGTTGGCGTGGGCCGCGAAGGTTCGCACGATGCGACGGGCGGCACGGTCGGTGGCCAGATCGGCTATCGCTGGCAGTCCGGCCAGTGGGTGTTCGGCGTGGAAGGCCAGGGCAACTGGGCCGACTTCTCGGGCGACAACACCAGCGCGCTGTTCGCTACCCGCAACCGCACCAAGATCGATGCGTTCGGTCTGATCACCGGTCAGGTTGGCTACGCCTGGAACAACGTCCTGGTCTACGTCAAGGGCGGTGCGGCTGTGGTCAGCAACAAGTACGAGATCTCCAGCACGGCGGGCGCGCTGCTCTCCTCGTCCAGCGACAGCCGCTGGGGTGGCACGGTCGGTGCCGGCCTCGAGTACGGCTTCGCGCCGAACTGGTCGGTTGGCGTCGAGTACAACCACATCTTCCTGTCCGACAAGGACGTGACCTTCGCTGGCTTCGCCGGCTCGGAGCGCATCCGTCAGGACGTCGACATGGGTCTCGTCCGCCTGAACTACAAGTTCGGCGGCCCGATGATCGGTCGCTACTGAGACTGGTCGCTCATTTCGAGCGATCGTCGAAAAGCCCCGGCCTTGCGCCGGGGCTTTTTTGTTGCGTGAATTCAGCGAGTTAACCATCACTTTTCGAGAAAGCTCACACGGCTTGACTCTCGAGAACGAAATGAGAACAATGTTCTTCATACGTTCTGGTGATGGAGCAAGCCATGTTCAGGATTTTCGTGGAAGAAGCCGCCGCACTCGCCTCGATCTCGCTGTTCGTCGGGATGATCGCAATCTGGGCGCAGGTGATTCCGCAGCTCTAGAGCCTCGGTTTTGTAAGCCGATGCTCGGGAACCCGACTTGCCCCCTCAGGAGTGCCCTTGGGGAAAAGCGGGACGACGCGGCCGTTTCGTGGCTCCGGCGTGGACTCTGAAGCGGTGACGCCCCACCATTGTGAGGCGAGTCGGCTGGGTGGGCGGAAGATGTCCTCATGATCCCCCCTGGAGCCGGCGACCGCTCCATCTCATCTGCAAGAGGCCGTCACGCGACCATGCCGAGCGCCGGATTTGTCCACCTTCACGTTCACTCGGCCTATTCGCTGCTCAAGGGCTCGATCAAGATCGCCAAGCTCGCCGAGCTTGCGAAGAAAGACCACCAGCCCGCACTGGCGCTGACCGACACCGACAACATGTTCGGCGCGCTGGAGTTCTCCGACAAGATGGCGGGCTCCGGCATCCAGCCGATCGTCGGCTGCGAGCTCGCGATCGATTTCGGCGACCAGGATCCCAACGCGCGCAATGCGCTGCTGCCGTCGCGTGTGGTGCTGCTGGCGGCCCAGGAGCGCGGCTATCGCAGCCTGATGCGGCTGAACTCGCGCGCGTTCCTTGAATCGCCTGACAGCCACGCGCCGTTCATCAAGTTCGATTGGCTCGACGGTGAGACCGAAGGCTTGATCGCACTCACGGGCGGCCCTGACGGGCCGATCTCGCTCGCGCTTGCCAGCGGGCAGGCCGAAATTGCGGCGACGCGCTGCGAGCGTCTCGCCGGCCTGTTCGGCGACCGCCTCTATGTTGAATTGCAGCGCCACAACATCGACAAGGAGCGCCGCGTCGAAAGCGGGCTGATCGACATTGCCTACGCAAAAGGCCTGCCGCTGGTTGCGACCAACGAGCCGTATTTCGCTTCGAACGACGATTACGAGGCGCACGATGCGCTGCTCTGCATCGCCGGCGGGCGGCTGATCGCCGAGACCGATCGCCTTCAGCTCACGCCCGATCACCGCTTCAAGACCCGCGCCGAGATGGCGGTGCTGTTCGCCGACATTCCGGAGGCGCTGGCCTCGACGGTGGAGATCGCCGAGCGCTGCTCGTTCCGCCCGATGACGCGCAAGCCGATCCTGCCGTTCTTCACGGTCGGCGCGGCCGCAAGCTCCGACGCCGCGTCAGTCGAGGCGGCCGAGCTCAAGCGCCAGGCGGAGGAGGGGCTCGCCAACCGCCTGCGCGTGCACGGCCTGTCGCAGGGCACCACGGAAGAGGACTACGACAAGCGCCTGGCGTTCGAGCTCGACGTCATCATGCGGATGAAATACGCGGGCTACTTCCTGATCGTCTCGGACTTCATCAAATGGGCGAAGGGCCAGGGGATTCCGGTCGGACCGGGGCGCGGTTCGGGCGCCGGCTCTCTGGTCGCCTGGGCGCTGACCATCACCGACCTCGACCCGATCAAGTTCGGCCTGCTGTTCGAACGCTTCCTCAATCCGGAACGCGTCTCGATGCCGGACTTCGACATCGATTTCTGCCAGGACCGCCGCGGCGAGGTGATCAGGTACGTCCAGGAGCGCTACGGTCGCGACCAGGTCGCGCAGATCATCACCTTCGGTACGCTGCAGGCGCGCGGCGTGCTGCGCGACGTCGGCCGCGTGCTGCAGATGCCCTATGGCCAGGTCGACAAGCTGACCAAGCTGGTGCCGCAGAACCCGGCCGCGCCGGTGACGTTGGCCGCCGCGATCGAGAGCGAGCCGAAGCTTCAGGCGTTCCGCGATGAAGACCCGGTGGTGGCGCGCGCCTTCGACATCGCGCAGCGTCTCGAAGGCCTGACCCGCCACGCCTCGACGCACGCGGCCGGCATCGTGATCGGCGATCGCCCCTTGAGCGAACTCGTGCCGATGTACCGCGATCCCAAGTCGGACATGCCGGTGACCCAGTTCAACATGAAATGGGTCGAGCCGGCCGGGCTCGTGAAGTTCGACTTCCTCGGCCTGAAGACGCTGACCGTGCTCGACGTCGCGGTGAAGCTCCTGAAGCCGCGCAACATCGATATCGATCTCGCGACGCTGCCGATCGACGATGCCGAAAGCTACCAGATGCTGGCGCGCGGCGAGGTGGTCGGCGTGTTCCAGGTTGAAAGCCAGGGCATGCGGCGCGCGCTGGTCGACATGCGCCCCGACCGTTTCGAGGACATCATCGCGCTGGTCGCGCTCTATCGCCCGGGCCCGATGGCGAACATCCCGACCTATTGCTCGCGCAAGCACGGCGACGAGGAGCCGGAATATCTGCATCCGGTGCTGGAGCCGATCCTGAAGGAGACCTTCGGCGTCATCATCTACCAGGAACAGGTGATGCAGATCGCGCAGGTGATGTCGGGCTATTCGCTCGGTGACGCCGACCTGCTGCGCCGCGCCATGGGCAAGAAGATCCGCGCCGAGATGGACAAGCAGCGCGACATCTTCGTCGCCGGTGCGGTCAAGAACGGCGTGCCGAAGGGGCAGGCCGAGACCATCTTCGAGCTGCTCGCAAAGTTCGCCGACTACGGCTTCAACAAGAGCCACGCGGCGGCCTACGCGCTGGTGTCCTACCACACCGCCTATATGAAGGCGCATTACCCGGTGGAGTTCATCGCAGCGTCGATGACGCTCGATCTCAACAACACCGACAAGCTCTCCGAATTCCGTTCCGAGGCGCAGCGCCTCGGCATCAAGGTCGAGCCGCCGAACATCAACCGCTCAGGCCCGACCTTCGAGGTCGGTGACAAGACGATCTACTACGCGCTTGCCGCGCTCAAGGGCGTCGGCATCCAGGCGATCGAGCAGATCATCGAGGAGCGGACCAGGCGCGGGCTGTTCACCTCGCTCGCCGACTTCGCCGCGCGGGTCAATCCGCGCGCGATCAACAAGCGCATCATTGAAAGCCTCGCTGCCGCCGGCGCCTTCGACACGCTGGAGCCGAACAGGGCGCGGGTCTTTGCCGGCGCGGACTCGATCCTGGCCGCCTGCCAGCGTGCGCATCAGGCCGAGACCATCGGCCAGAACGACATGTTCGGCATGTCGGCGGACGCACCGACCATCATGCTGCCGCAGATCGAGCCCTGGCTGCCGGCCGAGCGGTTGCGCCGCGAATATGACGCGATCGGATTCTTCCTGTCGGGCCATCCGCTCGACGATTACGCGATGGTCCTGAAGCGCCTGCGGGTGCAGAGCTGGGCCGAGTTCTCGCGTGCGGTGAAGACCGGCGCCACCGCCGGCAAGGTCGCGGCCACCGTGGTGTCGCGCATGGAGCGGCGCACCAAGACTGGCAACAAGATGGGCATCATGGGGCTGTCTGATCCCACGGGCCATTTCGAGGCGGTGCTGTTCTCCGAAGGCCTCGCGCAATACCGCGATGTGCTCGAGCCGGGCGCCGCCGTGCTGCTCCAGTTGGGCGCGGAATTGCAGGGCGAGGACGTCCGCGCCCGCGTGCTGCATGCCGAGCCGCTCGATGACGCGGCCGCCAAGACGCAGAAGGGCCTGCGCATCTTCGTGCGCGACACCAAGCCGCTGGAGTCGATCGCCAAGCGACTGGCCGGACCCGACATGGCGGCCTCGAACGGCGCCGCGCCAAAAGTCGGCAGTCCCGGCATCGCGCCGCGCTCGAACGGCGACGGCGAGGTCTCCCTGGTGATGATGCTCGACCTCGAGACCGAGGTCGAGATGAAGCTGCCGGGCCGCTTCAAGGTCTCGCCGCAGATCGCCGGCGCGATCAAGGCGGTCGCGGGCGTGGTGGACGTGCAGCAGCTGTAAAGCGCGATGATATCCGGAAGAATCGTCATCGCGCTTGGGATCGGCGTTGGCGTATGACCTCACCACAAACGCGTGCCGCGTTTGTGGTGAGTGAGAATTGCTGCCCTTTTTCCGGATCATGCTTTGGCAGCCGATCTCGAATATATGCAGATGGACGCAGCTCTGTGCGGTCGTTGCGCGTGTGGCGAGCGATCGCTTCGGCTTTGCAGCATGGTTCGCGTTGCAACAATCATCAGTTGCATCATTTATCATTGGTGATTTCTTCACATCGATGCACCTATCATCGCGACGCTTCCATTCGTCCACTGTACTTGGGGAAACGTCACATGTGCGACAAGTGCTCTGAATCTCTGCATCATGAATCTCTGCATCGAGACATCGCGCCGTCGCGGCGATCCGCGATGCTGTTTGGCGCCGCTGCGTTCGGCATGGCCTTCGCCGGCGGAGCTTTCGCGAGCGGCGCCTTGGCAAAGGAGGCCAAGCAGCCACCCAAGCCGCAGAACGTGTTGTCGCCCGACGCATCGCTGAAGCGGCTGATGGAGGGCAATGCGCGCTATGTCGACGGTGTGGCGCGGCGCCACGATTTCAAGCACGAGCGCGAGGCGCTGGCCGGTGGACAGAATCCGTTCGCGGCGGTTCTGAGCTGCGCCGATTCACGCATCGCGCCGGAATATGCCTTCGACAGCGGCCGCGGGGATCTCTTCGTCTGCCGCGTCGCCGGAAATTTTGCCGGCATCGAAACCATTGCCAGCATGGAATATGCGGTGGCCGTGCTCAACGCACCGCTGATCCTGGTGCTTGGCCATGATGCCTGCGGCGCGGTCGATGCGACGCTGAAGGCAATCAAGGACAATACGTCGCCGCCGGGACACATTCCCTCGCTGGTCGATGCGATCGCGCCCGCCGCAAAGGCTGCGATGCAGCAGGGCGGGGACGTGCTCAACAAGGCGATCCGGCAGAACGTGATCGACAACGTCGCGAAGCTGAAGTCGGCCGCGCCGATCCTCAATGCGGCCGTGGAGCAGGGCAAGCTGAAGGTCGTCGGTGGCATCTACCGGCTCACCACGGGAACAGTCGATCTGATCGCGCAGGGCTGAGCGAGGTTCGCGCCACAGCGCGGTCGCGAGGCTTACGCGGGCCTGACGCAGGGACGTGATGGGGCGGGGCGCCATGCCGCCGCCTCAATCCGCGCTTTTCGTTCAAGAGCCATTCAGCCGGCCGCGCGTCTCATGTACGGTGGCAGCTCAACAACGATAGCGGGCAAGCAAGCCATGCGTGGGACCTACAAGGCCTTCATCTGTTTTCTCTTGCCGATCCTGGCGTTCGCTGCGGCCGCGCCCGATCCGGCGCGCGCGCAGCAGCAGGAAAAGCGCATCGCGCTCGTGGTCGGCAACGGCGCCTACGCCAAGTCGCCGCTGGCGACGACCGCGAACGATGCCGGCCTGATCGCGCAGACGCTGCAAGCGGCGGGCTTCGACGTGGTCGGCGCGCGCGATCTCGACGGCGACACGCTGCGCAAGAGCTTGCGCGATTTCATCCAGAAGGCGCAGGCCTCGGGTCCCGGCACCGTCGCGATGATCTATCTTGCCGGCTTTGGCGTCCAGCTCGCGGGCGAGAACTATTTCATCCCGGTCGATTCCAACATCATCCGCGACACCGACATTCCGACCGAAGGCTTGCGCATCAGCGACTACGCCCGCCAGCTCGCGTCCATTCCGCTCAAGGCCAACATCGTCGTGCTCGATGCGGCGCGCGCGCAGCCCTTCATCGAGGGCGGCCAGCAGATCGCGAGCGGACTGGCGCTGGTCGAGCCCGATCCGAACATGCTGATCGCCTTCAACGCCGCGCCCGGCACGGTCGCGCCGGAAGAGCCCGGCCCGTACGGCATTTATGCGCAATCGCTGGCGGAGATGATCCGTACCGGCGGTCTGCCGCTGGCCGAGGTGTTCGACCGCGTCCGCCTCCGCGTCAACGAGGCCAGCAAGGGCGCGCAGGTGCCGTGGAACGAGGCGAAGATATCGGCGCCCTTCTCGTTCTTCGAGCGCGGGCCCGATGCGCCGCCGCCGGAGGCAGCGCCCGACCAGGTTGCCGCGATCCGCAACAAGCCGATCCGCGATCTCGGCGTGCAGGACGCCTATGCGGCCGCGCTCGAGCGCGACACGTTGCCGGCCTACGAAGAATTTCTCGCGGCCTATCCCGGTGACCCGATGTCGAAGCGCGTGATGGCGATCGTCGCGGCGCGCCGCGAGGCGATCACCTGGCGGCGGACCTACCGGAACGATACGCCGGAGGCCTATTGGTCGTATCTGCGTCGTTATTCGCGCGGTCCGCATGCCGGCGATGCACGGCGCAGGCTTGCAATCCTGACCGCGCCGCTCGAGCCGCCGCCGACTTTCGCGATGATGGACTATGACGTGCCGCCGCCGCCGCCGGAGGAGATCGTCTATGTCGACCGTCCCGTGCTGCTGTTCGGCGACCCCGTGTTCGGCTTCGCGCCGCCACCGCCGCCGCCGGTCTATTATCTGCCGCCGCCGCCGCCGGATTTCATAGTGCTGGAGCCGCCGCTGCCCGTGGTCGGCCTGTTCGTGCTGCCGCAGCCGCTGTTCGTGCCGATCCCGGTGTTCGTCAGGCCGCCGGTCTATGTCGCGCCGCCGCCGAACAACATCGTCTTCAACAACATCCATAACACCACGGTCATCAACACCGTGATCAACCGGCCGCCCGCCCCGCCCGTGGGAGCGGGAGGAGGGACCGGGCCTGGCAATCTGAGGCCGGCGATTGCCGACCGCGCCAACCCGGTAGCGCCAATGTTGCCGCAAGCCGCTACGCAGCGCGCCGCGCTGATCCAGCAGGGCAAGGCGCCGATGCCGCCGAGCGCGACGGTCCAGCCGACGGCGAGACCGGGGATACCTCCGGGGACGCCGGCCAATGTCGCGCCGACCGGCACGCCCCCCGCCGCACCGCCGACCAAGCTGCCACAGACCAACACGCTGCCGGTTCCCGGCGCCCAAGGCGGGCCGCCAGCGCCGCCGGCCGGGGCAGGGACGTCGCCTGGCGGCAGGCCCTTGGCGCCGACGGCAAATGCACCCGGTGCGCCCCCGCCGACGCATCCGGGGGCGCCGACCACGGCTGTGCCCGGCACAACGCTGCCGTCCCATCCTGGCGCGCCAACGGCCGGCACTCCGACGACCGTTGCGCCCACCGCGAATCCGGCTGCGCCCGGCCAACCGGCGAAGCCGCCGGTTGCTCAGACCCCGCCTGTCGGCGCGCCCGCTGGCGGCAAGTCTGCAACCCGTGAGCCGGCTGGCGCTGCGGGCACACCGCCCGGCACGCCCTCGGGCGCCGCGGGCAAGCCGGTCACGCCGCCGCCCTCGGCCGCGCGCGAGCCGGTCAAACCGCAGAACTTGCCCGCGACCCCTCCAGCGCAGGCCGCCCGGCCGTCGCCGTCAACTCCAGCATCGCGGCCGCAGGCCGTGGCGAGGCCGACGCCGCCACCGCCCGCCGCTCGCCCGGCACCGCCGCCGCATGTCGCATCGCCTCCGCCAGCCCGCGCGGCTCCGCCTGTGGCCGTTGCACGGCCGGCGCCTCCGCCCATGGCCCGGCCTGCACCTCCACCCGTGGCGCGGCCCGCGCCGCCACCGCCGGTCGCCCGGCCAGCACCACCGCCGCCGCCGCGGATGGCCGTCGCGCCCCCGCCGCGTCCAGCGGCACCTCCGGCGCGCCCAGCGGCGCCGGCGGCGAAAAAGTGCCCGCCGAACCAGCCCAAGTGCTAGGTCTTTGCGGGCTGGCGTGGTCTTTACGGAAGAGGGCCTTCGGGAGGCGAAAACAGCCCCCGAAAGGCCCTTATTTCCTTGCTTCTGGCCGAAATGGCGCTATATAGCGCCCCATCTCACACGGAAACATGGCTCACAAGGCCGTCCGGTGGCAACCGGGGCGAGAACGCTCCGTTTTGCTCACACGTTTCCGGAGGAACCAACCGGAGAATTGAAACTATGGCGCTACCCGATTTCACCATGCGTCAGCTCCTCGAAGCTGGCGTGCACTTTGGTCACCAGTCTCACCGCTGGAATCCGAAAATGGCACCGTTCATTTTCGGCGCCCGCAACAACATCCACATCGTCGACCTCGCGCAGACCGTGCCGTTGCTGCACACCGCCTTGCAGGCGGTCAGCGACACCGTCGCCAAGGGCGGCCGCATCCTGTTCGTCGGCACCAAGCGCCAGGCGCAGGACGGCGTCGCGGACGCTGCCAAGCGCTGCGCGCAGTATTTCGTCAATTCGCGCTGGCTCGGCGGCACGCTGACCAACTGGAAGACGATCTCGGCCTCGATCAAGCGCCTGCGTCATCTCGATGACGTGCTGTCCGGCGGCGACGCCAGCTCCTACACCAAGAAGGAGCGCCTGACGCTTCAGCGCGAGCGCGACAAGCTCGATCGCTCGCTCGGCGGCATCAAGGACATGGGCGGTCTGCCCGACCTAATCTTCGTGATCGACACCAACAAGGAAGACATCGCGATCCAGGAAGCCCAGCGGCTCAACATCCCGGTCGCCGCGATCGTCGACACCAATTCGGACCCGAAGGGCATCACCTATGTGGTCCCCGGCAATGACGACGCCGGCCGCGCCATCGCGCTGTATTGCGACCTGATCGCACGTGCGGCGATCGACGGCATCTCGCGCGCCCAGGGCGATTCGGGCATCGACATCGGCGCCTCGGCTCGTCCGGTTGCCGAAGAGCTGCCGGCCGCTTCCTCGAGCGGCTTCCAGGGCCTCGCCGGTCCGCGCGGCACCGCCGACGACCTCAAGAAGCTCCCGGGCGTGTCGGGCGCGATCGAGAAGAAGTTCAACGACCTCGGCATCTTCCACTTCTGGCAGCTCGCCGAGCTCGATCACGACACCGCGCACAAGATCGGCGAAGAAGTCGGTCTGCCGAGCCGTGCGGATGCCTGGGTGGCCAAGGCCAAGGCGCTGACCGCAGAAGCGGAATAGTCAAAAAGAGCGATGGGTTGGCCGGATATAAGTCCGGCCACCATTTCAGTTGACGCGAATTCCTGAGATGGACCGCGGCGGGGCTGTTTGATGCCACGCCGCGGCAAACCGGCAGGCAAGAAGGATTTTCAACGATGGCAACGATCACAGCTGCGATGGTCAAGGATCTGCGCGAGTCCACCGGCGCAGGCATGATGGACTGCAAGGCCGCGCTCACCGAAAACGACGGCAACATGGAAGCGGCGCAGGACTGGCTGCGCAAGAAGGGCCTGTCGAAGGCCGCCAAGAAGTCCGGCCGCGTCGCCGCGGAAGGCCTGATCGGCGCGCTCACCAAGGGCACCAAGGGCGTCGTGGTCGAGGTCAACTCCGAGACCGACTTCGTCGCGCGCAACGGTCAGTTCCAGGGCCTCGTCAAGATGGTCGCGCAGGTCGCATTCGACGTCGGCGCCGATGTCGAGAAGATCAAGGCCGCCAAGGTCGGTGACGTCACGATCGAAGCCGCGATCAACGACGCGATCGCCACCATCGGCGAGAACATGACGCTGCGTCGCGCAGCTTCGCTCGAAGTGACGCAGGGCGTCGTGTCGAGCTACGTCCACGGCGCCGTCGTCGAAGGCGCCGGCAAGATGGGCGTGATCGTCGCGCTCGAATCGCCCGGCAAGGCCGATGAGCTCGCAGCCCTCGGTCGCCAGATCGCGATGCATGTCGCGGCCACGAACCCGCTCGCGCTCGAGCCGTCCGGCCTCGATCCGGCGGTCGTGAAGCGCGAGAAGGACGTGCTCGCCGATAAATATCGCCAGCAGGGCAAGCCCGAGAACGTGATCGAGAAGATCGTCGAGTCCGGCCTCAAGACCTATTACAAGGAAGTCTGCCTGCTCGAGCAGGCCTTCATCCACGACACCGGCAAGTCGGTGGCGCAGGCGGTGAAGGAAGCCGAAGGCAAGGTCGGCGGCGCGGTGAAGATCGCGGGCTTTGTGCGCTATGCTCTCGGTGAGGGAATCGAGAAGCAGGAAAGCGACTTCGCGGCCGAGGTCGCAGCGGCCAGCGGCAAGAAGTAAGCGCCGGTACGTTCCTTCCGGCTTGCCGCCGGAAGCGGCGCCCGGACGGGGAAAGTGCTCATGACTGATCCGGTCTATCGTCGCGTCGTGATCAAGCTGTCCGGCGAGTATCTCGCGGGGCAGCAGGGTTTTGGCATCGATCAGCCGACCCTCGACCGGGTTGCGGACGATCTGATCGCCGCCCGCCAGCTCGGTACCGAAGTTGCGGTGGTGATCGGCGGCGGCAACATCGTGCGTGGCGTCGAAGTGTCCTCGCAAGGGGTGTCGCGCACCACCGGCGACACCATGGGCATGCTCGCCACCATGATGAACTGCCTCGCGCTGGAGGCGACGATCGAGCGCAAGGGCACGCCGGCACGTACGCTGTCGGCCTTCGTCATGCCCGAGATTTCCGAGCTGTTCACCCGCACCGCGGCGCACAAATACCTCGCCGAGGGCCGGATCGTGCTGCTCGGGGGCGGAACCGGCAATCCGTTCTTCACCACCGATACGACCGCGGTGCTGCGGGCCGCCGAGATCGGAGCCGAGGCTGTGCTGAAAGCAACCAATGTCGACGGCGTCTACTCGGCCGACCCCAAAAAGGATCCGACCGCCACGCGATTCGACCGGCTGACGCATTCGCAGGCGATCGAGGGCGGCTACAAGGTGATGGATGCGACCGCCTTCGCGCTTGCCCGCGAGACGTTGCTGCCTATCATCGTATTCTCGATCGCGGAGCCGGGTTCGATCGGCGCTGTGCTGCGTGGCGGCGGCCACGGAACCGTCGTCGCCGGCTGACGGCTCGTCGGTCGCGCCTGAAGGGCGCGGAGTGGGTCGCCGGGATTTTGAAGGAGAAACGTGATGGCCACGGGTAATTTCGACCTCAACGAAGTGAAGCGTCGCATGCAGGGCGCCGTCCAGGCCCTCAAGCACGAGCTTGGCGGCCTGCGCACGGGGCGCGCGTCAGCCTCGATGCTCGACCCGGTGCAGGTCGAGGCTTATGGCAGCCACATGCCGCTCAACCAGCTCGCCACCGTCAGCGTGCCGGAGCCGCGGCTGATCTCGGTGCAGGTCTGGGACAAGTCGATGGTCAAGCCGGTCGAGAAGGCGATCGTCGATTCCAATCTCGGCCTGTCGCCCGCGACCGAAGGCCAGGTGCTGCGCCTTCGCATCCCCGAGCTCAACGAGGAGCGTCGCAAGGAGCTCGTCAAGGTCGCGCACAAATACGCGGAAGCGGCCAAGGTCGCCGCGCGTCACGTCCGCCGCGACGGCCTCGACGTCCTCAAGAAGCTCGAGAAGAATCACGAGATGTCGGAAGACGATCAGAAGCGTCACGCCGACGAGGTGCAGAAGGCGACCGACGGCACCATCTCCGAGATCGACCAGTTGCTGGCTGCCAAGGAAAAAGAAATCCTCACCGTCTAAGGCTGCCCTCATGTCCAACGCCGCCGCGCCAGTAACCGAAGGACCCGACCGGTCCGACGCGCCTGCGCATGTCGCCATCATCATGGATGGCAACGGGCGTTGGGCCGCCGCGCGCGGCCTGCCGCGGGCCGAAGGGCATCGCCGCGGCGTCGAGGCGTTGCGCCGGGTGGTGCGTGCCTCGCACGAGCTCGGCATCCGCTATCTCACCATCTTCTCCTTCTCTTCGGAGAACTGGTCGCGCCCGGCGAGCGAGATCGGCGATCTGTTTGGTCTCCTGCGTCGCTTCATCCGCAACGATCTCGCGAGCCTGCACCGCGATGGCGTCAAGGTCCGCATCATCGGCGAGCGCGACGGACTCGATAGCGACATCTGCGCACTCCTCAACGAGGCCGAGGAGCTGACGCGCGACAACACGCGCCTGACGCTGGTCGTCGCCTTCAATTACGGTTCGCGGCAGGAAATCGCGAAAGCCGCGCAGAAGCTCGCGCGGGAAGTCGCAGACGGCAAGCGCGCCCCTGAAACGATCGACGCCGAGACGATCGGGGCTCATCTCGATGCGCCCGACATTCCCGATCCCGATCTCATCATCCGCACCAGCGGCGAGCAGCGGCTGTCCAACTTCCTGATGTGGCAGGCCGCCTACAGCGAGCTGGTCTTCGTGCCGATCCACTGGCCCGATTTCGACAAGGCGGCGCTGGAAGGCGCGATCGCCGAATTCGCCAGACGCGAGCGCCGTTTCGGCGGTCTGGTCGCGAAAAACGCCTCGTGAGCGAACCCGACGCCGCATCGGCGGGCGCGAAGCCTGCCCCGAGCAATCTCGTGATGCGAGTCCTCGCAGCGCTAGTGCTGGCGCCGCTCGCTATTGCACTCGCTTATGCCGGCGGCTGGCTGTGGGCGCTTCTCGTCACCCTGGTGTCGATCGGGCTGTTCGCGGAATGGCTGATGGTGGTGGGCGCGGGGTCTGCCGCACTGACCGGGGCGGGGACCATCGTCATTGCCATGATGGGGGCCTGCGTCGCCTTCGGCGCGCTCAAGACCGCAATCATCACCGGCCTCATCGGCGGCGCGATCGTGACGGTGATCGCACGGGGCAAGTTCATCTGGGCGGCCACCGGCTTCGCCTACGCATCGGCGGCGCTGCTGGCCTCGATCCTGGTGCGGCAGGATCTCGTCAACGGCTTCGCCGCGCTGATGTTCGTGCTGCTCGTGGTGTGGGCGACCGATATCGGCGGCTATTTCGCCGGACGCAGCATTGGCGGGCCGAAACTATGGCCGCGCGTGAGCCCGAAGAAGACCTGGTCCGGGGCGCTCGGCGGCTTTGCGGCGAGCCTTTTGGTTGCGGCCGGCTTTGCGGCGTGCGGGATCGGAAAGGCGGTTCCACTGCTGCTCGTCAGCGCCATCCTGTCGGTGGTATCGCAGGCGGGCGATCTGTTCGAATCCGCGGTGAAGCGGCGCTTCGGCGTCAAGGATTCCAGTCACTTGATTCCCGGCCATGGCGGGCTACTGGACCGTCTGGACGGTTTTGTTGCCGCCATCCTGATGGCATGGATTATCGGCTTTCTCCGCCATGGTGTGCATAGCGCCGGAAGCGGTCTTATGGTTTGGTGAGGATATGAGCGCGGTCCCATTGCGTAACAACAAGGCTGCGGCGTCGACCGTCCGCAGTGTCACGGTTCTCGGCGCCACCGGCTCGATCGGCGACAGCACGATGGATCTGCTGCGCGCCTCTCCCGAGCGCTATCGCGTCGAAGCCTTGACGGCGAACGGCAATGTCGAAGCGCTGGCCAAGCTCGCCAAGGAGTTTTCCGCGCGCTACGTCGCGATCGCCGACACGTCCAAGTTCGCCGAGCTCAAGGCTGCGCTCGCGGGAACGAGCACGGAATGCGGCGCGGGCGAAAGCGCTGTGATCGAAGCCGGCGCGCGTCCGGCCGATTGGGTGATGGCCGCCGTAAGCGGCGCCGCCGGACTGAAGCCGGCCCTGGCCGCGGTCGATCGCGGCGCGCATGTCGCGCTCGCCAACAAGGAATGTCTCGTCTGCGCCGGCGATTTCTTCATGCAGCGCGCGGCGAAAGCGGGCGCCTGCATCCTGCCGGCCGATTCCGAGCACAATGCGCTGTTCCAGGCGCTCGGCTCAGGCAACCGCGACGAGCTCGTCCGCGTCATCATCACCGCCTCGGGTGGGCCGTTCCGGACCTGGAAGCCCGCCGACATCGAGCAGGCGACCCTCGAGCAGGCCCTGAAGCATCCGAACTGGAGCATGGGCCAGAAGATCACGATCGATTCCGCCTCGATGATGAACAAGGGCCTCGAGGTGATCGAGGCATCCTATCTGTTCGCGCTCTCGCCCGACGAGATCGACGTCCTCGTGCATCCGCAGTCGATCATCCACGGCATGGTCGAGTTCTCCGACCGTTCGGTGGTGGCCCAGCTCGGTTCTCCCGACATGCGCACGCCGATCGCGCACTGCCTCGGCTGGCCCGATCGCATCAAGGGGCCGGCGGCCAAGCTCGATCTGGCCAAGATCGGCCAGCTGACCTTCGAGGCGCCGGACTTCGAGCGCTTCCCTGGGCTTCGGCTGGCCTTCGATTCGCTCCGGACCGGGAAGGGGGCGACCACCGTCTACAACGCCGCCAACGAGGTTGCGGTCGCCGCTTTCATTGCCGGCAAGATCCGGTTTGGCGCGATCGCGCGGCTGGTCGAGGCGACGCTGGACGACTGGATTCGCGGCGGGAACCAGGCTCCCCTGACGTCCGCCGACGATGCAATCTCTGTTGACCATGTTGCGCGAAATAGAGCTGCCGCCCTATTGCCTCAAATTGCCTTAAAGGCATCCTAGATGGCACGGGGCCAGGGCCTTGCGGCGCTGGATGAGGGAATTCGATGATCGACTTTTTCGTCCATAGTTTCAATACGTTGAGCCATGGGCTCCTCGGCTACGCGGTTCCCTTCCTGTTCGTCCTGACGATCGTCGTGTTCTTCCATGAGCTCGGCCATTTCCTGGTCGCGCGCTGGGCGGGCGTTCGGGTGCTGACCTTCTCGCTCGGTTTCGGACCGGAGCTGGTCGGCTTCAACGACCGCCATGGCACTCGCTGGAAGATCTCGGCGATTCCGCTCGGCGGCTACGTCAAGTTCTTCGGCGACGAGAGCGAGGCTTCGACCCCGTCGGCCGAGACGCTCGCGGCCATGACGGCCGAGGAGCGCGCCGGCAGCTTCCATCACAAGAAGGTCGGCCCGCGCGCCGCCATCGTGGCGGCCGGACCGATCGCCAATTTCATTCTGGGCGCGCTGATCTTCGCCGCCATGGCGCTCTATTACGGCAAGCCGAGCACGATCGCCCGCGTCGACGGCGTCGTCGCCGACGGCGCTGCGGCCACGGCCGGCTTCAAGATCGGCGACGTCGTCGTGCAGATCGACGGCAAGCCGATCGAGAGCTTTGCCGACATGCAGCGAATCGTTGCGATGAATGCGGGTTCGGCGCTTGCCTTCCAGGTCAAGCGGGACGGCGCCATCGTCTCCCTGACCGCGACGCCGGCGCTGCTCGAGCGCAAGGATCCGTTCGGCAACAGCCACCGCCTCGGCGTGCTCGGCGTCGAGCACAAGTCCCAGGCCGGCGAGGCCTCGACCACGCCGGTCGGCGTCGGCGAAGCGCTCAAGATCGGGGTCGAGCAGGTCTGGTTCATCATCACCAGCACCTTCAAGTTCCTTGGCTCGCTGTTTGTCGGACAAGGCAATCCCAACGAGGTCAGCGGCGTGCTCGGCATCGCCAAGATGTCGGGGCAGGCGGCCAGCGCCGGGTTCCAGTTCGTGATCAATCTGTGCGCGGTGCTGTCGGTGTCGATCGGGCTGTTGAACCTGTTCCCGATCCCGCTGCTCGATGGCGGTCACCTGATGTTCTACGCGGCGGAGGTGGTCCGGGGCCGCCCCCTGTCCGAGCGGACTCAGGAGATGGGGTTCCGAATCGGGCTCGGTTTGGTGCTGATGCTGATGGTGTTTGCCACCTATAACGACATCTTGCGGATGGCAGCTTCCTGATACGGGCTTTTTTGTGGCGTTGCTCATGAGCAACGTCTTGGAATGAAATTGAAATTACGGTGTCAGCGGCCGTTTGCGACATCGGGGAAATTGGCTACAAGCGGCTTCGAACTTGGGGAATCTCCCGGACCGGCGTTGGGGTTGGGTCTGGTACTGATAAGGGCGCGTTGCGCAATGAAGTTTGGACTGCGACTCCGGGGGGGCTTGCTCGCATCCCTGATCTTGTTCGGCGCGCCGGTGCTTGCCCCGGTTGGGGCTGGTTTTGTGTCTTCGTCTGCGCTTGCTCAGACCGTCCAGTCGATTTCCGTCGAAGGAAATCGCCGTGTCGAGGTGGAGACGATCCGCTCCTATTTCAAGCCGGGCCCGGGTGGCCGCCTGGATCAGGGCGCCATCGATGACGGCCTGAAGGCCCTGATCGAGACCGGCCTGTTCCAGGACGTGCGAATCAATCGCGGTTCCGGTGGCCAGATCATCGTCTCCGTGGTGGAAAACCCGGTGATCGGCCGCATCGCGTTCGAAGGTAATAAGAAGGTCAAGGACGAGCAGCTCACCGCTGAAGTCCAGTCCAAGGCGCGCGGCACCTTCTCCCGCGCCATGGTGCAGTCCGACACCCTGCGAATCGCCGAAATCTACCGCCGCTCGGGTCGCTATGACGTCCGCGTCACGCCCGAGATCATCGAGCAGCCGAACAACCGCGTCGACCTGATCTTCACGGTCGAGGAGGGCGCCAAGACCGGCGTCAAGTCGATCGAGTTCGTCGGCAATAACGCGTTCTCGTCCTACCGCCTGCGCGACGTCATCAAGACGCACGAATCGAACCTGCTGAGCTTCCTCGCCAGCAACGACCTCTACGATCCCGATCGCGTCGAGGCCGACCGTGACCTGATTCGCCGTTTCTATCTCAAGAACGGTTTCGCCGACGTCCAGGTGGTCGCCGCGCTCACCGAATACGATCCGGAGAAGAAGGGCTTCAACGTCACCTTCAAGATCGAGGAAGGCTCGCAGTACCGCGTCGGCACCGTCGACTTCCGCTCCTCCATTCCGAACTTCGATCCGACCACGATGCGCAACTATTCGCGCGTCAATGTCGGCGCGCTCTACAACGTCGAATCGGTCGAGAAGTCGGTCGAGGAAATGCAGATCGAGGCGTCGCGTCGCGGCTATGCCTTCGCCGTGGTCCGTCCCGGCGGCGACCGCAATTTCGAGGCGCACACCGTCGCCGTCGTGTTCAACATCGACGAGGGCCCGCGCACCTATATCGAGCGCATCAACGTCCGCGGCAACACCCGCACGCGCGACTACGTGATCCGCCGCGAGTTCGACATCTCCGAGGGCGATGCCTACAACCGCGCGCTGGTCGACCGTGCCGAGCGCCGCCTGAAGAACCTCGACTACTTCAAGAGCGTGAAGATCACGACGGAGCCGGGCTCCTCCAGCGACCGCGTGGTCCTGATCGTCGATCTCGAAGAGAAATCGACCGGCGACTTCTCGGTCTCGGGCGGCTACTCCACGACCGACGGCGCGCTCGCCGAAGTCTCGATCTCCGAGCGCAATTTGCTCGGCCGCGGCCTGTTCGCCAAGGCGTCGGTGACCTACGGCCAGTATGCGCGCGGCTATTCGCTGTCGTTCGTCGAGCCGTATCTGCTCGACTACCGCGTCGCGCTCGGTCTCGACCTCTATCAGCGTCAGCAGCTCTCCAACAGCTACATCTCCTACGGTACGAAGACGCTGGGCTTCAGCCCGCGCCTCGGCTTCAGCCTGCGTGAAGATCTGTCGCTCCAGCTGCGCTACTCGATCTACCAGCAGGAAATTACGCTGCCGTCCTACCTGGCGAACTGTAACAACGTCCTCGGTTCGTCGGCCTTCAACCCGAGCCCGGCCTTTGCCGCATCGCAAACGCCGCCGATCGATCTGACCTCGACCGGCGGTCTCGGCTGCTACTCCGACGGCGAAGCCTCGCTGCCGGTCCGCAAGGAGCTTGCCGGCGGCAAGACCCTGACCTCGGCGCTCGGCTACACGCTGACCTACAACACGCTGGACAACAACAAGAACCCCACCGACGGTCTGCTCGTCGACTTCCGTCAGGATTTCGCCGGCGTGGGCGGCGACGTCACCTACCTGAAGTCCGTCGTCGACGCGAAGTACTACGCTCCGCTGGTGTCCGACATCGTCGGCCTCGTTCACCTTCAGGGCGGCATGCTGAACAAGATCGGCAACAACGATATCCGCATGCTGGATCAGTTCCAGATGGGCCCGAACTTGGTCCGCGGCTTTGCTCCGAACGGCATCGGTCCGCGCGATTTGAATCCCTTTGGCACGCAAGACGCGCTTGGCGGTACCAAGTATTGGGGCGCTTCGTTCGAATTGCAGATGCCGTTCTGGTTCCTGCCGAAGGAAGTGGGTCTGAAGGGCGCGGTCTACGCCGACGCCGGCGGCCTCTTCGACTATCAGGGCCCGACGACGTGGTCGCTGACCAACGAAATGACCACGACCAGGAACTCGAACTGTACGCCGTCGACCGTCAATCCGCCCTCGGCGGGAACCTGTACCGGCCTGGTGTATGACAACGGCAATGTCGTCCGTTCGTCGGTTGGTATTGGCCTGATCTGGCAGTCGCCGTTCGGTCCGCTGCGGTTCGACTACGCCGTGCCGCTCACCAAGGGCCAGTTCGATCGCGTGCAGCAGTTCAGGTTCGGCGGCGGCACCTCGTTCTAATTCGATCAGCAGGGCATGAGCCGGCCCCTTGTTGGGGCCGGTTTCCAAAAAGATCGTGCTCAATCCGTGAGATAAGGCATGATGCGGCCTGACCGCTTCATGCCGAAGCCGGACCGCGATGGGGTGGAATGGCGCAGCCGACCTTCTTCAAAAAGCCGCCGGCCTCGGCGCTGGCTGACATTGCAGCGCTGACCAAGGCGCAGCTCGTCGACCCTGCCAGGGGCGGTCACGTCATTACCGGTCTTGCTTCGCTCGACGAAGCCGGCCCGATGCATCTGGCGTTCTTCGACAACCTCAAATATGCCGACGAGCTCAAGGCGACCAAGGCTGGGGCCTGCCTGGTGAGTCCGCGCTTCGAGGCCCAGGTGCCCGCGCATGTGGCCGTGCTGCGGGTGGCGCAGCCGTTCCGCGCCTTTGTCGGGCTCGCCCGGGAATGGCACGGCAATGCGCTGCGCCCGCAGTCCTGGGTCGGTAATGACGGCATCGCCCCGTCGGCCATCATCGATCCCTCGGCCCGGCTGGAGGACGACGTCATCGTCGATCCCCTGACCGTCATCGGCCCTGACGTCGAGATCGGCAGCGGCACCGTTATCGGGGCCGGCGTGGTCATCGGTCCCGGCGTCAAGATCGGCCGGGACTGCAATGTCGGCGCCCGCACGGCCATCCAGTGCGCGCTGATTGGCAACAACGTGCTGATCCATCCCGGCTGCTCGATCGGCCAGGACGGCTATGGCTTCATCTTCTTCGGCCCCGAGGGCCATCTCAAGGTGCCCCAGACCGGCCGCGTGCTGATCCAGAACAATGTGGAAGTCGGCGCCGGCACCACCATCGATCGCGGCTCCCTGCGCGACACCGTGATCGGGGAGGGCACCAAAATCGACAACCAGGTCCAGATCGGCCACAATGTGACCATCGGTCGGAACTGCCTGTTGGCGGCCCAGATCGGGCTCGCAGGCAGCCTGACGATTGGCGACAACGTGGCGCTGGGAGCAAAGGTTGGCATCAACAATCACCTCAAGATCGGCGATGGGGCCCAGGTCACCGCGATGAGCGGCGTCAAGGACGACATCCCGCCGAACGGGCGCTGGGGCGGCTTTTTCGCCAAGCCGACCAAGCAGTGGTTCAAGGAAATTATCGCGGTGGAGCGCCTGGTACGCGACAGCAGGGCCGATCCGAAGAACGAGGGACGGGAATGACGGAGGAATCACCGATCAAATTCGAGCTGGTGGATATCAACGCGATCCTCCGGACTCTGCCGCACCGTTTCCCGATGCTGCTGATCGACCGTGTGATCAATATCCGCGCCGATCACAGCGGCATCGGCATCAAGAACGTCACCTTCAACGAGCCGGCCTTCCAGGGGCATTTCCCGGAGCGCCCGGTCTATCCCGGCGTGATGATGATCGAAGCGATGGCGCAGACCGCGGGCGTGATCGGCATCACCTCGGTCGAGGGCACCGAGAAGCCGCGCGCGGTGTATTTCCTCACCATCGACAAGTGCAAGTTCCGCAAGCCGGTGCTGCCCGGCGACACCATCGAATATCACATGCGTTCGATCGGCCGCCGCAAGGCGATGTGGTGGTTTCACGGCGACGCCAAGGTCAACGGACAGATCGTTGCTGAAGCCGACGTCGGCGCCATGCTGACGGACTGAGCGGCTCAGGCCAGCGGAAATGGATTATGCGCCGCAGCCGTAACGGCCGCCGGCCGTCTCGCGTCCGATATTCCGGTTGAAGAACTGGCCCATGGACGGCGCGCCGAGCAGGCTGTCGACCGTCTCGGCCGCAACCCCGCAATAGCGGTCATATTGGCCGTCGATCGCGACGATGAGGTCCCGCCGCGCGCGGTCGTAGCAGACCCGCTGAAGCACCGTGCTGCGGGTGATGTCGCGGCACTCGAACGTCCCGAGATCGACGAAGCGGCGTTCGCCGGTCTCGACCGTCTCGGAGACGATCGGGGCGGCCGCGAGCTGTGCGAGCAGAACTGCCAGGGCCCTGACCACGATGACTTCAAGCTCCACATGAAGGCGTTGACGAGCTAGAGCATGATCCGGAAAAGCGTGCAGCGGTTTTCCGAAAGGATCATGCTCGAACGATAGCCTGAAGCGCGATGACGATTCATCCCAATCTCATCGTGCTTTAGGACGGCCGGCTCATCCGGTGCCTGAAACAGGCCGAGATGATACGTCACTGGACAGATCGGGCATAGTCGCGCTAACCACCGGAAAACTGAGCGACTTCAACACATAATCAGACCTTCTTGATGAGTCAGATTGCTTGATGAGTAAGATTGATCCCACCGCACGGGTCGCGGACGGCGCCGTGATCGGCGAGGGTACCGAGATCGGACCCTTCTGCATCATCGGTCCGAATGCCGTGATCGGCGCGAACTGCAAGCTGATCGGACAAGTCACGGTCATCGGCCACACCTCGATCGGCGATGGCTGCGTGATCTCGCCCTTCGCGGTGCTGGGCGGCGCGCCCCAGGACCTCAGCTACAAGGGTGAGCCGACCAGGCTGGAGGTCGGTTCCGGCTGCACCATCCGCGAAGGCGCGACGATGAATGTCGGCACCATCAAGGGCGGCGGGCTGACGCGCGTCGGCAACGGCGGCTACTTCATGAACAACAGCCATGTCGGCCATGACTGCATGGTCGGCAACAACGTGATCTTTGCGACCTCGGCGACGCTCGGCGGCCACTGCGAGATCGGCGATTTCGTCTATATCGGCGGCCTGTCGGCGGTGCATCAACTCACGCGCATCGGCCCGCAGGTGATGGTCGGCGGCCTCTCGGGCGTGCGCGACGACATCATTCCGTTCGGCCTCGCCAACGGCCAGTATGCGGCGCTGGAAGGCCTCAATCTCATCGGGATGAAGCGGCGGCAGTTCACCAAGCAGCGGCGCGCGACCGTGCAATCGTTCTACCAAAAACTCTTCCACGGCCCCGGCACGTTCGCCGAGCGGCTCGCGGCGGCCCAGCCGCTCGCGGGCGAAGACCCCGCGATTGCCGAGATCCTCGACTTCATCGGCAAGCGCAAGCATCGCCCGATCTGTCTCCCCGCCATCGAGAAGTGATTTCGGGATGGCCGCGGGCATGACATCGGCGGCTTCGGAGATTTCGTCGCCGGTCGGCGTCGTCGCCGGCGGCGGCGCCATGCCGTTCGCGGTCGCCGACTCGCTTGCCGCGCGCGGCATCACGCCGGTGCTGTTCCCGCTGCGTGGCGCCTGCGATCCGACGCGGGTGGAGCAATTCCGCCATCGCTGGATCTCGGTCGGCCAGCTCGGCCGCGCCATGCGGCTGTTCCGCGAGGAGGGCTGCCGCGATCTGATCTTCATCGGCACGTTGGTGCGGCCCGCGCTGTCCGAAATAAGGTTCGACGTCACGACACTGCGCCTGCTCGGCAACGTCATCCGCGCCTTCCGCGGCGGCGACGATCATCTGTTGTCCGGCGTCGGGCGCATTCTCGAGCAGGGCGGCTTTCGCATGGTCGGCATCAAGGATGTTGCGCCGGATCTGCTGATGCCCGAGGGCTGCATCAGCCGCGCCTGGCCGAACGACAACAGCAAGGCCGACATCGAGCGCGGCCGCGCGGTGCTGACCGCGCTCGGCCCGTTCGACATCGGCCAGGCCGCGGTCGTGATCGACGGCCATGTAGTGGCGATCGAGGATATCGAGGGCACCGACGCGCTGCTCGCGCGCGTGGCACGCCTGCGCGAGGAGGGGCGCATCCGCGCTGCGACAGGACGCGGGGTGCTGGTGAAGGTGCCGAAGAGCGGGCAGGATTTGCGCTTCGACCTGCCGACGATCGGCCCGCGTACCCTCGAGGGCGTCGCTCGCGCCGGATTGGCCGGCATCGCCGTCGTCGCCGGCAACACCATCGCCGCCGAGCCGCAGGCGATGATCTCGCTCGCCGACGCCAAATATCTCTTCGTGATCGGCCTGACGGCATGATGCAGAGCCGCGATCCCAAGCGGAAGATCTTCCTGATCGCGACGGAGGAATCCGGCGACCGGCTCGGCAGCGCCTTGATGAAAGTGTTGCGCCAGCGGCTCGGCGACGGCGTGCAGTTTGTGGGCGTCGGCGGCCGGACCATGGCGCGTGAGGGGCTCGAGACGCTGTTTCCGATCGAGGAGCTGTCGATCGTCGGCTTCGCCGGGGTCGTCCAGCAGTTGCCGAAGATTTTGCGGCTGATCCGCCAGACCGCGGATGCCGTGACTGCGGCCGCACCCGACGCGCTCGTCATCATCGACAGTCCCGATTTCACCCATCGCGTCGCCCGCCGCGTGCGCGCGAAGACGCCGGAGATCCCGATTGTCGACTACGTGGCGCCGCAGCTCTGGGCCTGGCGACCCGGGCGGGCGCGCACCATGCGCCGCTATGTCGATCACGTGCTCGGCCTGCTGCCGTTCGAGCCGGAGGAATACCGCAAGCTGGGCGGACCGCCCTGCAGCTATGTCGGCCATCCCCTGATCGAGCAATTGCCGTCGCTGCGGCCAAACGCGGAGGAGCAGCGGCGCCGCGATGCCGAGCCGCCGGTTCTGCTGGTGCTGCCCGGCAGCCGCCGCAGCGAGATCAGGCACCATCTCGACGTGTTTGGCGCGACGCTCGGACGGCTCCAGGCCGAAGGCCGCGCCTTCGAACTGAAACTGCCTACCATGCCGCATCTCGAAGCCACCATCCGCGAAGGCATCGCGAGCTGGCCGGTCAAGCCGCAAATCGCGGTCGGCGAGACCGAGAGGCGCGCCGCGTTCCGAACCGCGCGCGCGGCGCTGGCCAAATCCGGCACCGTGACGCTGGAGCTCGCGCTGTCCGGCATTCCAATGGTGACGGCCTATCGCGTCGGCGCGATCGAAGCCTTCATCCTGCGCCGCGCGATCCGCGTCTCCTCGGTGATCCTCGCCAATCTCGTGATCGGCGAGGATGTCATTCCGGAGTTCTTGCAGGAGGACTGCGTACCGGAGAAGCTGGCGCCGGCGCTGTCGGAGCTGCTCACGGACACGCCGCTGCGCAAACGACAGGTCGATTCGTTCGCCCGGCTCGACACCATCATGTCCACCGGCAACAAGTCGCCGAGCGTGCTCGCCGCCGACATCGTGCTCGCGACGATGCGCAAGGGGCGGCGGCAACAGACGGCTTCGTAGGGTGGGCAAAGCGAATGCGTGCCCACCATTTCTTTCTCGGTTGCGGAGAGGTGGTGGGCACGCTGCGCTTTGCCCACCCTACGGTCCTAGGCGAGGCCGCCATCGACCCGAAAACACTGGCTGGTGATACGCTGGCTCTCGTCCGATGCGAGAAACAGCGCCATGCTGGCGATGTCCTCGGGCGTCACCGCATCGGGAACGGCCTGGCGGGTGCGCAGCTCGGAGATCTTCTGCTCGTCCGGAAACCAGAGCCGGCGCTGGCGTTCGGTGATCACCATGCCGGGCGCGATCGCGTTGACGCGAATGCGGTCGGGGCCGACTGACCTGGCCAGCGAATTGGTGAAGCCGACGATCGCCGCCTTCGCCGCGGCATAGACCGGCAGCGCCGGCGCACCGCGGATCCACGCCACCGACGACATGTTGATGATCGAGCCGCCGCCGCGCGCCTGCATCTGCGGCACCACCGCCTGGGCCGCGAAGAAGACGTGCTTGAGATTGACACCGATCGTCCAGTCGAATTCGGCCGGCGTCACCTCGGCCAGCACCTGACGCTGGTCGTTGGCGGCATTGTTGACGAGGACTGCGGCATCGCCGAGCGATCCGTGCACCCGCGCCATCGCAGCGCGCAAGGCGTCGATGTCGAGGAGGTCGCAGGGCACAAACAGGGGCGCGGAGCCGGATGTGGCCGCGACGTCCCGCACCAGCGCTTCGCCGGCGCTCGCATCGATGTCGAGGAAGGCGACGCGGGCGCCCTGGGTCGCGAAGGCGCGCACGAAGACGGCACCAATGCCGCTGGCGCCACCGGTGATCAACACCACGCGGCCGGCAAGGCTGGGAAAGATGGTCCGGGTCATGCGATCAGCCGCTCCGTCTCGGGGTCAAACAGGCAAATGCGCCGCGTGTCGAGCGCGAAGGTGGCGGTCGCGCCGGGCGCGGGACGGATATCCGGGGTGATGCGCGCCAGCGCAGTCTCGCCGCCGAGACGCAGCAGCACGATTGTCTCGGCGCCGGTCGGCTCGATCATCTCGACCGGCGCGTCGACGAGGACGGGCGCCTCGCCGGAAAAGACGCGGCTGGCCTCGGCGATGCATTCCGGCCTGATCCCGACGACCACGTCGCGGCCGACATAAGATGCTGCCGCATCGTGTCCATGCAGGCGCAGACGAACCTCGTCCGGTCGCCCCGCGCCGATCACGGCCACAGGTCCGCCGCTATCGGCCTCGAGCCGCCCCGGCATGGTGTTCATCGGCGGCGAACCCATGAAGCGGGCGACGAACAGATTGACCGGATAGCGGTACACCGTGTCCGGATCGGCGAACTGCTGCACCACGCCCCGATGCATCACGGCGATGCGCGTCGCCATCGTCATCGCCTCGATCTGGTCGTGGGTGACATAAATGATGGTGGCGCCGATGCGCTGGTGCAGCCGCTTGATCTCCATCCGCATCTCGACGCGCAGCTTCGCATCGAGGTTGGAGAGTGGCTCGTCGAACAGGAAGAGCAGGGGATCGCGCACCAGCGCCCGGCCCATCGCCACGCGCTGGCGCTGCCCGCCGGACAGCTGCGACGGCTTGCGGCCGAGCAGGGGCTCGATCTGGAGGAGGCGCGCCACATTCGCCAGCGCCTTCTCCTGCTCCGCCTTCGGAACGTGACGGCATTCCATGCCGAAGGTGATGTTCTGGCGCACCGTCATCGACGGATAGAGCGCGTAGGACTGGAACACCATGGCGATGTCGCGATCCTTGGGCGGGACGTCGTTGACGACGCGTCCGCCGATCTCGATCGTTCCGTCACTCGGACGATCGAGCCCGGCGACGATGTTGAGCAGGGTGGACTTGCCACAGCCGGATGGCCCGACCAGCACGGTGAACTCGCCGCTCTCGATGTCGAGGTTGATCCCCTTCAGCACCTCCAGATTGGCGTAGCGCTTGGACAGGGTGCGAATGCTCAGTGCTGCCATGACGACCCCATCATTTCACTGCGCCGGCGGTCAGGCCGCGCACGAAGTACCGTCCGCCGAGGAGATAGATCAACAAAGTGGGTAGCGCCGCGATGATCACCGCCGCGCTCTGCACGCCATGCTGCGGAATGTCCGCAATTGCGGCAGAGAGCGCGATGAGCGCGGCCGTGACGGGCTGCTGCTGGCCGGTGGTGAATGTCACGCCATAGAGGAACTCGTTCCAGATATGCGTGAACTGCCAGATCACGGTGACGATCAGAATAGGAGCCGAGAGCGGCAGGATGATGCGCCAGAAAATACGAAAGAACCCGGCGCCATCGATGCGTGCGGCCCTGATCAGCTCGTGTGGAATGGCGACATAGTAGTTTCGGCAGAACAGCGTGGTGAAGGAGAGCCCCTGGATCGTGTGAATCAGCACGAGGCCCGTCAGCGTGTTGATGAGACCGGTGTCCCGCAGCACGATGGTCCAGGGAAGCAGGCGCATCTGCTGGGGAAGGAAGAGGCCGAGGGTCACGATGCCGTAGATCCAGCTATCGCCGCGAAAGCGCCAGAGCGACACGGCGTAACCGGCGACAGCACCGAGCAGGGTCGAGAAAATCGTCGCCGGGATGGTGACGAGCGCGGAGTTCAGCATGTATGGCCGGATGCCGGCGCAGGTCTCGGCGACGCAGAAACCGCTCCAGGCCTTGGCGTAGTTGCTCCAGGCCAAGTGTTGCGGCCAGCCGATCATCGAACCCTGCGCGATCTCCTCGTTGGTGCGGAGAGAGTTCAGGACGACAACAACGAGTGGCGCGAGATAGGCCGCAGCGAACAATGTCACGACGAGATAGATCAGAATTCGGCTCGGTGCGAAGCTGCGGTCACGCATGGGTGGCCTGCCTTCGCTGGACATAGCGCCACGCTGCATAGGGCAGCAGCACCGCGAGCAGAATGAGCAGCATGAGCACCGCCGCCGCGGCACCCCGGCCGAGCTGGCTGCGCTGGAACATGAGGTCGTAGACGACAAGGGCCGGCAGCTGGGTCGCGATTCCCGGCCCGCCATTGGTGAGCGCACGGACGAGATCGAAGGCCGAGATCGCGAACTGCAACTGGACGACGATGACGGTGATGGTGATCGGCCAGAGCGTCGGCAGAATGACCCGCCAATAGGTTCGGACCGGTCCGGCGCCGTCGATCTGGGCGGCCTTGATGATGTCGGAATCGACGGAGCGAAGGCCGGCGAGGAAGAGCGCCATGGCGAAGCCGGAGGATTGCCAGATCGCGGCAATCACGATCGTCCAGATCGCCATGTCGCGGTCGATCAGCCAGTCGAACCGGAAGGAGGTCCAGCCGAGGTCGTGGACGAGCTTCTGGATCCCGATGCCGGGATTGAGTAGCCAGCTCCAGACCGTGCCGGTGACGACGAACGACACCGCAAGCGGATACAGGAAGATGGATCGCAGCACATTCTCGCCGCGAATGCGCTGATCGAGCAGGATCGCAAGCATAAGGCCGGTGATCAAACTCAGCAGCACGAAAGCACTGCCAAACAGCAGCAGATTGTCGAATGCGATCTGCCAGTTCCGCGATGCCAGGACCGCGTTGTAGTTGCGCAAACCCACCCAGCCCGTAACAGGAACAAGCGTGGAGGGCGTGAACGAAATCCAGATCGTCCACAGCGAAAACGAAATGAGATGCGCAGCCGACAACAGCAGTGGCACCCAGATCATCAGATATTCGGGCAGCCGGCGCACGAGATCAGACGTCGCCGGCCGCGTTGCTGTGGAGACGGTGTCGGTCAACGCGAACCCTCGACGGCCTCGGCGAGGCGGGTGACCGCCTGCTCCGGCGTGATCGTCTTGTTCTTCACATACTCGGTGAGCACGTCGATCATCGCCGCCGTCAGGCCGTTTTCCTGCGCCATGTTGTGCGCAAGACTCAAGACGGCCTGATTGTTGGCGACAGCGTCCTTGAGCGCGGCTGCGGTCCGCCGTTGACCGTCCGACCAGCCCTCACCGGAGAGGTCGACATCGGTGCGCACCGGGATCGATCCCGTGATCTGCGAGTACATGGTCTGGATCGCCGGATCCATGACGAGCTGGGCCATCAACGTCTGACCGGCCTGGAGGTCGGGCTCCTTGCGCTGCCAGAAGATGAAGGCGTCGGCATTCAACAGGAAGACCGGCTTGCCATTGTCGCTCGGGCCGGGCGTGATCATGAAGTCGTCGAACTTGAAACCGGCGTTGCGCAACACGCCCTGCGCCCACCCGCCCATGATCATCATGCCCATGTCGCCGTCGACGAAGCGCTTCAAATTGGTGGCGTAGGGTTGGGCACCGACGTTGGGGTCCATCCAGTTGGCGATCTTGCGGACCTGGACGAAGGCAGCCTTGATCTCGGGGCCCTCCAGGGCCTTCTTGTCGAGATTCATGATGGCCGCACGGTATGCCGTGGGACTGATGCCGGCCAAAGAGGCCTCGAATTTCTGCCCGTCATCGGGGCGGGTGCCGCCGTTGGCGATGGGGTAGGTGATGCCGCCCGCCTTCATCTTGTCGGCGAGATCGTTGAAGTCGGCCCAGGTGACCGGGACCTTGTCGGCCTTTGCCTTGTCCATCGCGCGCTTGGAGAGAAACAGCATGTTGGTGCTGTAGATCTGCAACGGCAGCGCAATCCACTTGCCGCCCGGCTTGTGCAATTTTGCGAGGTCCGGAGCGACAACTTTTTCGTAACCGGCGGCCGCGACGAGGGCGTCGAGATCGACGGTCGGGGCGATCTTCGACCAGGCCGCAATCTCGGGGCCCTTGAGCTGCGAACAGGCCGGCGGATCGCCGGCGATGATCTGAGCGCGCAGCTTGTTCATCATCTCGGTGGTGAAGCCGGGGACGGGCGAGTGCTGCCAGACGCCGCCTTTCTCCTCGAATTTCTTGCCGAGTGCGGTGATCGCCGCCCCATCGCTGCCTGCGGACCATTGCGAGATCGCGGTCAGGCGCGGCTTGGCCGCGCCTTGCGCGCGGGCGAATGCCGGTAATGCGAGTGCGGCCGCAGATCCAGCGAGTAGACGGCGCCTTGTTGTCGTGATCGGCATGGCAGTTCCTCCCGGTGTGAAACTTTCTTGGCGCGTTGAGCCACGCGGCTCAGGGCATGTCAGGCGGCCTCCGTCGAAGCCGCGGGCATCCCGCCGCGGCTGGCGAGACAAAAGGCGGCGAAGGCGAGAGCTGCTTGCGGATCATTGCCGTTCGAGGGCGGCACGAAGGCGAGCGACACCTGCGCCAGTTTCCGCCCGCCGAGGAGGCAGGCGTCGATCCCATCGACCACCGCTTTGCGATCCTCCTCAGAGAGAGCCGACGGCCAACCGCTGACGACGACGCCGCGGCATGGTTTGACGTTGAGCGTGTTGCCGATCGCAAGGCCCAGCCTGAACAGCCGCTGTCGCAATTCCTGCCGCACACGCGAGGTGAGCGGGATCGCGGTCACCCATTCACTGCCGAGCTGGAGCAATTCCGCTTCGGTGGTGCGCAGAAGCTCGGCCAGCGCCGGCAGAGACGTATAGGCTTCGACGCATCCGTGGTGGCCGCAGCGGCAACGCGGTCCATCGTTGCCGAACACCATGTGGCCAAGCTCGACCGGCTGGAGCGCATCCTCCTCGATCGGATCGCCCATCCACGTCCCCGCGACGCCCTGGCCGACGAAGACGAACAGGTGCGCATCGCTGAACGGGTAGTTTTCCGTGCGGCAACGATGAAAAATGGCGTGCGCGACCACCGAATTGGTGAAGACGACCGGGACGTCCGCAAACAGCTCGCCGAACATGCCGCCGATGCGTTCGACATCGCAGGGAATGATCGGATTGCCGAACTCGCTCAAGCGGCCGAGGCCGGGAATGGTGATGCCGATCTGCGCAAGCGTGATGCGGCGGCGGCGCGCCCAGTCGCGCAATAACGTAATCGCCTCGCGAAAGACGCGGCCGACGCTCTCGACCGTCAGCTTGGCCGGCAGCGGGAGGCGCTCGGTGTAATGCAGCTCGCCCGACAGGCCGCCGACGCCGATGCCGAGCCACTGGCCGGTCAGCTCGAGGGCCGCCAGCGCCACGGAGCCATCGAGCGACACGAGGCCTGTCGGACCGCCGACATAAGGGGCAGGGCGCCGGACTTCCTCGATCAGGCCTTCGGCTTTCAGGTCAAACAGGATGCGCGACAGGCTCGCCTCGGACAGGCGCACGGCTTTGGCCAGCGGCGGCCGGAACGAGCCGCCGGACTGGAGCAAATGAGTCAAAATGGCAGCACGTGTCTGCCGCCGACTTCTCGGCTGCTCCGGCATTTCCATCCCTGTCGTCATTCTTACTTAGTGTAAGAATTTGCGCGCGGAGCGTTTCGACTGTCAAGCGATTGCGGACATGATGAGTCGACTTGTTGTTGTGCGTGGCAGCAAGATGAGGCGAAGAACTGATCAGGCTTTCGGTGCGGTGCCTTCGGCCCACTCCGGTAATTCGGCCTTCGGGTCGTACCAGTTGGCAGAATCCGATCGCCAGATGTGCATCTCAGGCCGCTCTGCGATCGGTGTGTCGAGGCAGCCCATCCGCAGCAGGACCGTGTTCTTGCCCTCGCGCGAGGCGACGATGTGCGATCCGCAGTGCGAGCAGAAATAGCGGGTTTTGCCGGGCGAGGATTTGAAGCCGCGCAGCAAGTCTTCGCCCTTGGTCCAGCGGAAGCGGTCGCGTGGCACGTTCGTGACGGTGGAGAAGGCCGATCCGTGCGTCTTCCGGCAGGTCTGGCAATGGCAGTGCATGATGGTGCCCGGGGTCGCATCGACCTCGTAGGCAACGCCTCCGCAGAGGCAGCTTCCGGTCAGCATCGGGTTCTCCGTATCGGTAGGGTGGGCAAAGCGCAGCGTGCCCACCGTTTCTGGCTCGGTCTCGGAGAGGTGGTGGGCACGCTTCGCTTTGCCCACCCTACGGCGTCCTCCAAAACAAAAACGGCGCCATCGCAGGATGGCGCCGTTTCCAAAAGCCGCAATGGCCGATCTTACTTGCGATCCTTGATCGCGACGTAGTCGCGGCGGGTGACGCCGGTGTAGAGCTGGCGCGGACGGCCGATCTTCTGCTGCGGGTCCTCGATCATCTCGCTCCACTGGCTGATCCAGCCGACGGTGCGGGCGACCGCGAACAGCACGGTGAACATCGAGACCGGGAAGCCCATCGCCTTCAGCGTGATGCCCGAATAGAAGTCGACGTTCGGGTAGAGCTTGCGGTCGATGAAGTACTGGTCGCTGAGCGCGATCTTCTCGAGCTCGAGCGCCACCTTCAGCATCGGATCGTCGCCATGGCCGGTCTCCTTGAGAACGGCATGACACATCTTCTGCATGATCTTGGCGCGCGGATCGTAGTTCTTGTAGACGCGGTGGCCGAAGCCCATCAGGCGGACTTCGCTGTTCTTGTCCTTCACCTTGGCGATGAATTCCGGAATCTTGTCGACCGAGCCGATCTCGGCGAGCATCGCGAGCGCGGCTTCGTTGGCGCCGCCATGCGCCGGGCCCCAGAGGCAGGCGATGCCGGCGGCGATGCAGGCGAACGGGTTGGCGCCGGATGAGCCGGCGATGCGCACCGTCGAGGTCGAGGCGTTTTGCTCGTGGTCGGCGTGCAGGATGAAGATCTTGTCCAGCGCGTCAGCGAGCACCGGATTGATCTTGTACTCCTCGCACGGCACGGCGAAGCACATGTGCAGGAAGTTCTCGGCGAACTTCAGCGAGTTCTTCGGATACACGAAGGGCTGGCCGATCGTGTACTTGTAGGCCATCGCCGCCAGCGTCGGGATCTTGGCGATCATGCGCATCGACGCGATCATGCGCTGCTTCGGATCGTTGATGTCGGTGGAGTCGTGGTAGAACGCGGCGAGCGCGCCGACGGAGGCCACCATCACCGCCATCGGATGGGCGTCGCGGCGGAAGCCCTGGAAGAAGCGGGCCATCTGCTCGTGCACCATCGTGTGATGGATCACGCGGTCGTCGAAATCCTTCTTCTGCGCGGCGGTCGGCAGGTTCCCGTAGAGCAGGAGATAGCAGGTCTCGAGGAAGTCGCCGTTCTCGGCGAGCTGCTCGATCGGATAGCCGCGGTATTCCAGCACGCCCGCGTCACCGTCGATATAGGTGATCTTGGACTCGCAGCTTGCGGTCGAGGTGAAGCCGGGATCGTAGGTGAACAGCCCGGACTGGGCGTAGAGCTTGCCGATATCGACGACATCAGGCCCGACGCTGCCGCTGTGGATCGGGAGATCGTAGTTCTTGTTTCCGACCGTCAGCGTGGCGGTCTTATTGCTTGCTTTTGCGTCCATCAGAGGTCCCCGATGTGTGGTGAAACGGGCCGGACCCGGAAGGCCCCAATGACTTGGTGGGGCAGGCCGGATATTCCAGAAGGTACGGGTGAGATGGGTATATTATTGCTGTGTGCGCTGCAAGATCGCCGCACGCATGGTCGACTTACGTCGTAGCCTGGTTCTTGGCCTAGTCCTTGGCCTGGTCCTTAAGCCGGCCCAGGCTTTCCTGGCGTCCCAGCACGTCCAAAACCTCAAATATACCAGGCGATGTCGACCGTCCCGTCAGCGCCGCCCGCAACGGCTGAGCGACGGCGCCGAGCTTGAGACTATTTTCCTCGGCAAAGGCGCGCAGCGCGGCCTCCGCGTTCGCCGCACTCCATGTCTCGACTTTCTCCAGCGCGGAATGAAGCTGGCCGATCAGCTTGCGGTTCTCGGGCGTCAGCAGTGCTGCCGCCTTGGGATCGAGCTCCAGCGGCCGGTCGGCGAAGATGAAATAGGCGCTGTCGATCAGCTCGATCAGCGTCTTGGCGCGCTCCTTCAGGGCCGGCATCGCCTTGAGAAGCTGCGCCCGCGTGGTGTCGTTTAACTTGGCCTTAAGCTCGTTGCGGCTGGGCACGACGTGGTCGAGCACGTCCTCGAACATCTTCACGAGTGATTGATCGTCGGCGTGGCGGATGTAGTGGCCGTTGAGGTTTTCGAGCTTGGCGAAATCGAAGCGGGCGGCGGCGCGGCCGACGCTGGCGAGGTCGAACGCGGCGATCATCTCCTCGGTTGAAAAGATCTCCTGATCGCCATGGCTCCAGCCGAGCCGGACAAGATAGTTGCGGAGCGCGGCCGGGAGGTACCCCATGGCGCGGTAGGCATCGACGCCGAGCGCGCCGTGGCGCTTCGACAGTTTCGAGCCGTCCGGGCCGTGGATCAGGGGGATGTGGGACATGCTCGGCAGCGCCCAGCCCATGGCGTCGTAGATCTGCTTCTGGCGGGCGGCGTTGATCAGATGGTCGTCGCCGCGGATGACATGGGTGACGCCCATGTCGTGGTCATCCACGACCACTGCGAGCATGTAGGTCGGGTTGCCATCGCCGCGCAGCAGGACGAGGTCGTCGAGGTTCTCGTTCTGCCAGACCACACGGCCCTGGACCTGGTCCTCGATCACGGTCTCGCCGGTCTGCGGCGCGCGCAGGCGGATGGTGGGCTTGACGTCGGAAGGCGCCGTTGCCGGGTCACGGTCGCGCCATAGGCCGTCATAGAGGCGGGTGCGGCCCTCGCTGCGCGCCTTCTCGCGCATGGCGGTGAGCTCCTCGGCGGTCGCGTAGCAGCGATAGGCCTTGCCGTTGGCGAGCAGCTGCTCGGCGACTTCGCGGTGACGGGCGGCGCGGCTGAACTGATAGATGACGTCGCCATCCCAGCCGAGCTCCAGCCATTTGAGGCCGTCGAGGATGGCGCCGATCGCAGCCTCGGTGGAGCGCTCCCGGTCGGTGTCCTCGATCCGGAGCAGCATCTTGCCGCCGTGCTTCTTCGCATAGAGCCAGTTGAACAGCGCCGTGCGGGCGCCTCCGATATGGAGGAAGCCGGTCGGCGAGGGAGCAAAGCGGGTGACGACGGAATCGGTCATTCTTGGCAGGGCCTATGCATTGGAGGCGGTGGTATATAACAGGACCGGAGCATAACTAAAGCCCGGCAGCGGACCGCTAAGGTCTTGGCTCAGCCAAGCGAATTTGGCAGAAGGGCCGCTGATTTCCCTACAGGATTTTCGTAATGACAGAACCGGTGGCGAACGAGGTTGGGCGCGATTTCATTCGTGACATCATCCAGGCCGACCTCGATCAGGGCAAATACAGGGAGATCGTGACCCGGTTCCCGCCGGAGCCGAACGGCTACCTGCATATCGGCCACGCCAAGTCGATCGCGCTCAATTTCGGCATCGCCCAGGAGTTTCCGGGCCGCTGCCACCTGCGTTTCGACGACACCAACCCGGTCAAGGAAGAGCAGGAATACATCGATTCCATCCAGGCCGACGTGCACTGGCTCGGCTTCGACTGGGGCAAGAACCTGTTCTTCGCCTCGGATTATTTCGACCGCCTGTACGAATGGGCGGAGAAGCTCATCCGCGACGGGCTCGCCTATGTCGACGACCAGACCCAGGAGGAGATCCGCCTCGCGCGCGGCACGCTGACCGAGCCCGGCAAGAACTCGCCGTTCCGCGACCGCAGCGTGGACGAGAATCTCGACCTGTTCCGCCGCATGAAGGCCGGTGAATTCCCGAACGGCGCGCGCGTGCTGCGGGCCAAGATCGACATGTCCGCGGGCAACATCAACCTGCGCGACCCCGTGCTGTACCGCATCCTGCATGCGCATCATCCGCGCACCGGCACCAAGTGGTCGATTTATCCGAGCTACGATTATGCGCACGGCCAGTCGGACGCGATCGAGGGCATCACGCACTCGATCTGTACGCTGGAGTTCGAGGACCATCGACCGCTCTACGACTGGTTCATCGAGAAGCTGCCGGTGCCGTCCAAGCCGCATCAGTACGAAATGGCGCGGCTCAACCTGACCTACACGCTGCTGTCCAAGCGCGTGCTGACCCAGCTCGTCCGCGACGGCCATGTCGCCGGATGGGACGATCCGCGCATGCCGACTGTAGCGGGGATGCGCCGCCGCGGCGTGCCGCCGGCAGCCTTGCGCGAATTCGTCAAGCGCATCGGCGTTGCCAAGGCCAACAGCGTCGTCGACGTCGGCATGCTGGAGTTCTGCATCCGCGAGGAGCTGAACCGCACGTCGCAGCGGCGCATGGGCGTGCTGCGGCCGCTCAAGGTGGTCATCGAGAACTATCCGGAAGGACAGACCGAAGAGCTCGAGGCGATCAACCATCCCGACGATCCCTCGGCCGGCACGCGCAAGATCACGTTCGGCCGCGAGCTCTATATCGAGCAGGACGACTTCATGGAGAACCCGCCCAAGAAGTTCTTCCGCCTGTCGCCCGGCAACGAGGTGCGGCTGCGCTACGCCTATTTCGTCAAGTGCACCGGCGTGATCAAGAACGACGCGGGCGAAGTGGTGGAGCTGCGCTGCACCTACGATCCCGCGACCAAAGGCGGCAACGCGCCCGACGGCCGCAAGGTCAAGGCGACCATGCACTGGCTGCCGGCGGCGACGTCGGTGCCGGCGGAGATCCGCATCTACAACCAGTTGTTCTCCAATCCGAGTCCGGACGCCTCGAACTTCGCGGCCGATCTCAATCCGCAGTCGCTGGAAATTCTCTCCAACGCGCGGATCGAGGCATCGGTTGCGGAAAGCAATTCGACCGAGCCGATGCAGTTCGAGCGTCAGGGCTATTTCGTGCGCGACAAGGACTCGACGCCGGGCAAGCCGGTGTTTTCGCGCACCATCGGCCTGCGCGACACGTTCGCGAAGGAAGTGGCCAAGGGCTGAGGGGATTGGGCCTATGAGCAGTGAAGCCGACACCATCGTTTCCGCCATCATCGCGAAATGGTGCGCCGGCTTCGCGACGCTCGATGCGGCCGCGCTGTCGTCGCTCTATGCGAAGAACGCGTTCTTCTTTGGTTCGAATCCAAGACTCTATCGGGGCAGGGACGGCGTCGCCGATTACTTCAACGGCCTGCCGCGCTGGCGCCAGCCGAGCGCGGCCTTTTCCGACGTGAATGCGGGACAGGCCGGTCCTGATCTCATCAATATGGGCGCGACCATCACGTTCGACCTCGCCGGCGAGCGGGACGATCTCGTTGTCAAGATGAGCTGGGTCATCATCCGCGAGGACGGCGACTGGAAGATCGTCAATCATCACGCCTCGGCGAAGGCGCCGCTGATTTAGCAGTTTACCTGCGACGTTCCGCATTCCGAAAAGCAAGACCAGCGATTGCGGAGAAAAAAAGCACCGTCATGAAGTAACCGCACAACATCTCGACAATGGCGGCAGCCATAGCGGCCGGGCTTTTCGGGTGGATATCGCCATACCCGGTCGAAGTCATCGTTGCTGCGCTAAGATAAAACACGCCCAGTACGTTTTCAGAGAAGTTCGACACATCGGAGAACGAGAACGCGTCACGGTCGAATTCATAAATTCCAGCAAACGCTACGCCAAAAATGTAGATCAATCCGAGATAGAGCGCTACCAGCAGTCTCACCAGATGGATTGCGGAAGGCAGAGGATTGTCCTCAATGCCGTAGATGTCACGAAATATATTGTAGAGCATTACTACGAAATAGGTGCAAAGAGCGGACGCTATAAGAAGTGTGCCGACAATCAACCACAAGGGGGATTGGTGCATGTGAGTCTCCCTCAATATCTGATCGGCTTAAGCCCCGACTTGGATCAACGATCAGATTGCATATGCAACTTTTACGAGTGCGGCGCCTTTGTTAGCGCCTGTTAGGCTGCAATCGAACATCTTCTGAGTTCGATTTTTCCAACAATTGAAACGAACGCAAACCCGGCACGTTGAGGTGGACCCAAACAAGGAACCCACCATGCAGAACATCGCAGAGCATATGGAAGTCATCGGCGCCGATGGCGTCCACATCGGCACGGTCGACAAGGTCGAGGGCCATCGCATCAAGCTGACCAAGAAGGACAGCGGCGAGGGCAGCCACAAGGGCCACCATCACTTCATCGACAAGGGCCTCGTTGCCGGTGTCGAGGGCAACAAGGTTCGGCTCTCGGCCAAGGCGGACGTCGCCGTGACGATGGAAGAGGAAAAGTAGGGAGCCGTTCGCTCCGTTCCTGATCCGTACCGCTATTCGCGCAGCCGCACGTTCCGGTAGCCTCCTGGCCTGTCGCGTATCGTAAGGTGCAGGGAATGGCGGAGCCGGGCCGGCCAGTTCGGTCCCAGGGGATTGCGGGGACTTGGATCGCGGGGACTTGGCCCGTCGGCCGAGCTGCCTCCGCGGGCGGCCTCGTGCCGGCAGGGTTCGACCTCTGGACGTCGCTGGCCGGGACCCTGCGCGAATGGGCGCGCACCGAGGCCGGCGCCGGGCGATTGTTGCCGTGGGTGCCGGTCGCGTTCGGCGGCGGCATCGCGCTCTATTTTTCCGCCGATCATGAACCGGTGCTGTGGGTCGTTGCCGCGACGGCCATCGCACTCATGCTTGGCGCCGTGCTGTTGCGGCGGAGCCGGTTGTTTGCACCGGCGATCATGATCGCGGCGGTCGCGGCCGGCTTTGCCACGGCGACCTGGAAGACGGCGCGGATCGCGCACACGGTGCTGGCAAAGCCGCTCTATTCCGTCTCGCTGTCGGGCTTCGTCGAGACCCGCGACATCCGCGAGCGCACCGACCGCTTCGTGCTGCGTGTCACCGCGATGGAGGCGCAGCGCAGCGACGTCAAGCTCGAGCGCGTGCGCCTCTCCGTGCGCAAGGGGACTGCGCCCGAGGTCGGCAGCTTCGTGCAGTTGAAGGCGCGGCTGTTGCCGCCGTTGTCGCCGGTGCGCCCCGGCAGCTATGACTTTTCGCGCGACATGTTCTTCCAGGGCATCGGCGCCTCCGGCTTCGTGATGGGCACGATTGCGGCATCGGTGCCGCCGGACGCCGGTGGCTTGCGGCTGCGTTATGCCGCCTTCATGCAGGGTCTGCGCGATGCGATCGACGCGCGCATCCGCGCCACGCTCGAGGGCGACAACCGGGCGATTGCGACCGCGCTGCTCACGGGCCGGCGCGATGCGATTACCACGCCCGTCAACGACGCCATGTTCATCTCGGGGCTCGGACATGTGCTCTCGATTTCCGGCTATCACATGGCGGTCGTCGCCGGCGTGGTCTTCTTCGCGGTGCGCGCGCTGCTGGCGTTGATCCCTGGAATGGCGGCCGGCTTTGCCATCAAGAAATGGTCGGCGGCCGCGGCGCTGGTCGCAGCCGCGTTCTATCTGCTGCTGTCGGGCGCGGAGGTCGCGACGCAACGCTCGTTCTTCATGACGGCGGTGGTGCTGATCGCGGTCATGGTCGATCGCCGTGCTATCACCTTCCGCACGCTGGCGGTGGCCGCGCTGATCGTGCTCGCGGTCGCACCGGAAGCACTTTTGCATCCAAGCTTCCAGATGTCGTTCGCGGCAACGCTCGGACTGGTGGCGCTGGTGCAGATCGGCATGCCGAACCTGTTTGCGTCGCCCGATCATTCCGCGACCGCGCGGATTGCAATGTGGGGCGGGCGCGAGATCGCGATGTTGTTCCTGGCCTCGCTGATCGCGGGGCTCGCGACCACGCCCTATGCCGCTTTCCACTTTCACCGTGTCACCCCGTTCGGCGTGCTCGCCAACCTCGGGGCGATGCCGGTGGTTTCGGCCCTGGTGATGCCCGCGGGCCTGTTGGGCTTGATTTCAGCGCCGTTCGGACTCGATGGTCCGTTCTGGTGGCTGATGGGGATCGGCATCGACTGGATGGTTGCGGTGTCGCGCTGGGTGGCCGCTTTGCCGGGCGCGGTCGGCCGCATCTCGGCTTTCGGCATCGCACCGCTGATCGTTGCAAGCTTGGGAATCATCGTGATGGGCTTGTTGCGCACGCCGTTGCGCTGGGCCGGCGCGGTGGTGCTGTTGGCCGCGATCCTCTGGGGACTGTGTGCGCGGCAGCCCGATGTCCTGATCGCCGGTGACGGCCAGAGTGTCGCGGTGCGGGGCAGGGATGGGCACCTGCAACTCATCAGGTCGAGCAAGGACAGTTTTCTTCTGAAGGAATGGCTCGCCGCCGACGCCGATCCGCGCGACGCCGGCAGTGCCTCACTGGCCGCCGGCGTGTCGTGCGACGAGGCCGGCTGCGTGACGCCGCTCGCCGACGGGCGTCTGGTCGCGCTGGCCTTGCGCATCGATTCACTGGCTGACGATTGCAGCCGGGCCGCGCTGGTGGTGACGGCGCGGCCGGCGCCGCCGGATTGCGCGGCGATGGTTGTCGACCGTCAGCGTCTCGCAAGGCAGGGCGCGCTGGCGCTGACGCGAAGCGGCGACGGCTTTGCGGTTCAGGCGGCGAAGGCAAGGGGGGCAGACCGTCCGTGGTCGCCGGCGGCTGCCGGCGAGGCGGATTTCGGCGCGAGCCTTGGGCCGCAGGCGGCGGCTCCCCGCAACCGCGACGCGACGCCATCGGAGGCCGACCTGCAGGCCGAGGATTGAGCGGACGGGTTACAGATACCAGGCCAGCACGGCGTCGAGCCTGGCGTTGCCGATCACCGGCAGGACGACCATCTGGCTCAGTCCAGAGGCGCTGGCCTGCAAGGCCGCGACCGAGCCGTCACGCGCGAGATCGTCGTTGAGCGCGGGCATGCCGGTGGCCCAGGCCCCGCCGATGCTGCCTTCGCCTTTGGCGATGGATTTCGTCGCATAAAGCGCGGCGAGGTCGGTCTGCCCGCTGCAATCGCCGGCGCGGAAGACCAGCGCCGAACGGGCCTCGTCCGGAACCCAGATCTCGAAGCGTCGCGCGATTGGCGTCGCCTGCGCGGAGAGGAATGTCAGCACCCAGGTCTGATCGGTGCCGGTCCGGTAGGGAACGCCGACGCCGAGATTGATTCCGACCTTGGCGGCGTCCTCCCAGCGCAGAAAACTCCTGGCATCGTGCAGGTCCTTGATGATCAGAGGCAGGCCGGCTTTCCAGATGCGGCCGGGCAGGCCGAAGCCGCGCGGAAATCTGGTGTGGCGGGAGTTGAATTCGAACATGTCGGCGGTGCCGTAATAACCGTCGACGAGCGCCATCTCGTGGGAGGTTTCGGCATCGTTGTGCCAGAGCTCGATCGCGCCGACATGGGCCTCGTCGTCGCCGCAGAACAGCACCATGACGGCTTGCAGGAATTCGCCTGAAAACACGGGCACCGCCACGCCGCAGGTCAGCCCGGCGGCGATGGCCTGATCGGTCCGCTTAAAATAGGAATCGGTGAATCTGGTGAGGATCACGGGGTGGCCGCCGGCCCAGGCCTTGCCGGGAAGTCCCTCGTCATATCCGAAGTGCAGATCCTCGCTCACGTCCCTAAACGCGGACAACCCTTCGCCGTAGAGGCCGCCGCCGAATTTCCAGCCGCATGCGCGTGCGGTCAGGCACCCAGAGTTCAACGACGCGAATGAAGGTCTTCATCGAACGTGCCCGCGGTCTCAAGCCGCACCAAGCATCGGCCATTTGGCTGCGGAACGGACGTTCAAAATTCAGGCAGGACAGCGCAAACTTCGTGCGGTGGGAGACGCCACGGCTTGGTCCGCCCGATGGAGTTTCGCGGGACACAAACGACACCATCTCGCCGGCCTCGGCCGGCGATGGCGATTTCAATCCTGGCCCGACCTGCCGGCCGGGAATGGCTGCATCAGCCGATCGGCAGGCGGGTGATGGTTGTCCGGCTGTCGGTGATGGTCTGCGGCTTGTGCTCGCGCTCGCCGAGCGGCTGGGTCACCGGTAGCTGCAGCACGGTCGCGCGCTGGCCTTCGACCAGCTGCGTCACCAGCACGGATTTGCCGTCGGGGAATTCGATCGCATCATGATGGCGATCGGGAATGTGCGGATCGATCTTGCCGAACTTGCCGACGCGCGAATTGACGGTGCGCGTCCAGATCCAGCGATTGTCGTAGCGGACGTTGTCGGCGAACGCGAGCTCCGTCCCCGGGAGCAGGCAGACCGCGACGGTCGGATCGGCCGCGGAGGCAAAGCCGCGCGTCGAGGTGCCGCGGAAGGTTGTCGTGACGATCGTCTCGCCGACTTCGGCGGGACGCGACGCGACGGCATGCAGGCTGTAGTCACACATCGGGTGCTCCTCATGCAGGGATAGCGACCCACGTCTCTTAATCGAGGCGCAGGCCTCTATCAGAGTGGAAATACCAAACGTTCTGCCGGGTTGTAGGCAAATCTACGGCTCGCCGCCGCAGGCCGCAATCACATTAACTTTCCCGAATCCACCAGGAACAAAGCCCGCCCCTTTGCATTCTGCAGGCGCGTGTCAGCGCCCCGCAGGCGCCGACCAGCCGGAATATTGCCAGCCCGGCCGCGACGGTTGGTCGACGGCGTCGAGGGCCTTGCGGACTTGCTCGCTCATGGCGGTATCCTTGCGGACATGGGGCCGCGATTGCGCGGCCAAGGCTTGCACGGCCAAGGCTTGCACGGCCAAGGCTTGTACGTCCAAGGCTTGCGACGCTGATGCTGCGATCAGCGCCACAGCAAGTGTGCTCAGAACGATCCGGCGGATGACTTCTCCTCGAACCTGAAGGCCGCGAAGCAGGGCTGCTTCGTGCGGCGTGCCGAGGATTTACCGCTGGAGGAGGGGCCGGATAATCTGCGCGAAACCAGAAAGACTATCCAGCGGAAGCGGACAATCGTCCGCTCCAATCTCGGATCGGCGATGCCGATCGAAAGCGCGCGGGGCGCCAAATAACCGATACCGGCACGTCCGGTATCAATACTTCCGGTACAGCCCGATCAGCTTGCCCTGGATCTTCACCCGGTTGGGCGGCAGAATGCGGACCTCATAGGCCGCATTGGCGGGCTCGAGCGCGATCGAGGCGCCGCGGCGGCGGAAGCGCTTCAGCGTCGCCTCCTCGTCGTCGATCAGCGCCACCACGATATCGCCGGTATCGGCGCTCTCGTTGCGCTGGATCAGCGCCATGTCGCCGTCGAGAATGCCGGCCTCGACCATGGAATCGCCGCGCACTTCGAGCGCGTAATGTTCGCCCGAGCCGAGCATGTCAGGCGGTACGCTGATGGTGTGGCTGCGGGTCTGCAAGGCCTCGATCGGCGTACCGGCCGCGATGCGGCCCATCACGGGGACCGCGACGGGGCGCTCGCCCTCGTCCGCCGGCGGGCTCGAAGTCGTGCGGACCTTGCCGAGATTGCCTTCGATGACGCTCGGCGTGAAGCCGCGACGGCTGCCGGCGGCGGCCTGAAGCTCGGGCAGCTTGATCACCTCGATGGCGCGGGCGCGGTTGGGCAAGCGCCGGATGAAGCCGCGCTCCTCGAGCGCGGTGATCAGGCGATGGATGCCCGATTTCGAGCGCAGGTCGAGCGCGTCCTTCATCTCGTCGAAGGAGGGCGGCACGCCGCTTTCCTTCAGCCGTTCGCTGATGAACCGCAGGAGCTCGTATTGTTTGCGCGTTAACATCTCGACCAAAATCCCCCGGTTGATGTCGTTCGATTCCGAGACGCTGAATTCAGCAGTAAGCCGCTACATTCTCGAAACAAATCATGAACGGACACTATATGTTCGATACATGTTCCGCAACTGCTTAATTTACCGTGAACGCGACAAAGTTCGCGGAACGCACGCGAACGAAGCAATCAGACGGGCAGTCGCAAGACCTCGCAAGGCGTGCCGGCTTGGGCCTTCGGCGCGAATGGCGCGCGCACGAGAAGTGCCTGTGCCGCAGCGAGATTCGCAAGCAGCGAGGAATCCTGGTGATTGACGGGGAGGGCGAGGAGCGTGCCGTCGTCGCGCAGCTCGAGGCGTGCGCGCAGATAATCCTCGCGCTGGTCATTGGCGCCGACATCGCGGCCCAGCACCGCGCGTTCGCGGCGGTGATGAATCATCGAACGGCCCGAAAGCGCGCGAATCAACGGCACCATGAACAGGAAGCCGCAAACATAGGATGACACCGGATTGCCGGGCAGGCCGATCACGCGCATCGCGCCGAGCCGCCCGTTCATCATCGGCTTGCCCGGCCGCATCGCGATCTTCCAGAACGCCATCGAGATACCTTCGTCCCTCAGCGCCTGCTGGACCAGATCGTGGTCCCCGACCGACGCGCCGCCGGTCGTGATCAGGATGTCGGCGCCGCTCTCCCGCGCGCGGCCGATGCCGGCCGTGGTCGCCTCAAGCGTATCGGCGGCCACGCCGAGGTCGATGGTATCGGCGCCCTCGCTGCGGGCGAGCGCGTGCAGGGCGTAGCCGTTGGAATAGACGATCTGGCCGTGGCCCGGCGTCGTACCCGGCATCACCAGCTCGTCGCCGGTGGCGAGGATCGCGACCTTCGGGCGTCGCCGGACTGGCAGTTGCGGGTAATTCATGCCGGCGGCGAGCGCGAGGTCGCGCTCGGTGAGCCGGGCCCCTTTGCGCAGCAGCACGTCGCCTTCCGAGAAGTCGACGCCGGCGGGGCGGATGTGCCGCCCCGTTACGGCGGCTTCCTTGATGGTGACGCGCTTGCCGTCCGCAATCGTGTCCTCCTGGATCACGACCGCATCAGCGCCATCGGGAACGACACCGCCGGTGAAGATACGCACGGCCTCGCCGGCGCCGACCGATCCCGCAAACGGGCGGCCCGCCGCGACCTCGCCGATCAGGGTGAGCTGGGAGTCGATCTTCGCCGCATCGACCGCGCGCACCGCATAGCCGTCCATTGCCGACATCGCCTGCGGCGGCTGCGTGCGCCGCGCGGCGACGTCGCGTGCGAGCACGCGGTGGAAGGCTGCGTCGAGCGCGATCATCTCTTCAGGCAGCGGCTCTGCGCCCGCCAGCACCGCGGCGAGCGCGTCGGAAACCGGCATCAGGGCCACGGGTGAAAACTCCTGCTGGGCCCGTTCGGGCAAATCGGCGGCGAGAGTTCTAGCCGAGTGCAGGCGCAGAGGCAAAACAGTGGCCGCGCAGGATGATTTATCCTGCGTCATCCGCTCTGCGATGAAGGGTGAGCATCAAGTCCGCCGCGGCATGATCCAGAAGGCGAGACAGACCGGTACGAGGATGGCCATGGCGAGGACGAGAAAGACGAGAGCCACGGCCAGCATCGGTCAGCCCCCCGGCTGCTTGTACGGACTGACGTCCGGCGCTGCGGGGCCCTGATCCTTGTCAGGCAGCGGGTCGGCCTGGGATTTCAGGTCGGCGGCCTTGCTGATCAGTCTTGCGGAAAGGTCAGAATCCGAGGTGGTTCTGGCGAATTTCATCAGCAGAGAGGCCTGCTTGGTGAGGTAGGTTTTGCCCAACACGACGATAAGCCCGATGTAGAATTCCCAACGGACTCATGAGTCCTGAGAGGGGCAATCGTTCCGGGAACTCTGTATAAAATGCACAAAGGGTTTTGGTTCCTCGCCCCCGGGCAAAATAGTTCCATTCGCGGCCCGTCGGCTTGCCGGTCAGAGATCAGATTCCGAGCGCCTTGAGGGCGTTCCCGACGTCGCGGGGCGAGGTCACGTGGATCGTGGTCAGGCCGCGCGACCGCGCTCCTTCGATGTTCTCGGCAAGATCGTCGAAGAACACGATACGGTTCGCCGGCACGCCGATCGCGGCCACGACATGATCGAAGGCCTCCACATCCGGTTTGCGCAGGCCGATGCTGGACGACAGATACAGCTCGCGGAAATGGCCGAGAAGGCCGGCATATTCCTTCGAGAAGTGGTCCACATGCGGCCGGTTGGTGTTGGAGAAAGCGTAGAGCGGCAACTGCTTTGCCGCACGCGGCAGCAGCTCGGCGATGTCGGGCATCTCGCCGGCGAAGATCGCGTTCCAGCCCTCCAGGAACTGTGCGTCCGAAATGCCGATCCCGAGCGCGACACGCAGCGAGTCAAAATAGGCCTCGTCGCTGATCTTGCCGACCTCGTGCAGCCGGTAGGCTTCGCTGTCCCGCACATAGCGCGCGACGATGGCTTCCGGCTTGCAGCCGGCATGTCCCGCCCAGCAGGCGATCGCCTTGGAGAAATCGATGTCGAGCACGACGCGCCCGAGATCGAACAGGAGCGCGTCCGCGCTACCGGGAGAGAGCGAGCTCATTGCATCCTTTCACTCAATATCGATAGGGGTCGTGGTCGAACAGCGGGAACGCGCTGAACACGCTCGGCGCATTCGTTGCGGTCGCCTGGTGCAGGCAGGACTTGTCGACCTCGGCGAACGAGGTGGCGCCCAAGAGGCCGAGGCAGCGCAGCACCTCGTCCTCGAGCAGCTCCAGCATTCGCCTCACGCCGGCTTCGCCGGCCGCCGCCAATGCCCAGCATTGCAGCCGGCCGATGCCGACCATGTCCGCGCCCGCCGCGATCGCCTTGACGATGTCGGTGCCGCGGCAGAAGCCGCCGTCGACCATGATCTTGGCGCGTCCCTTCACGGCCTCGACGATCTCGGGCAGCACATGCATGGCACCGCGGCCGTGATCGAGCTGGCGGCCGCCATGGTTGGAGACGTAGATCCACTCCACGCCGTGATCGACCGCGATCCGGGCGTCCTCGGCGGTGGCGATGCCCTTCAGGATGAGCGGGATCTTGAACTTGTCCTTGATCATCTTCACGGTCCGCCACTCCAGGCCCTTCTGGTAATCGCCGCCGGTGGCGCGCAGGCGGCTCTCGCGAACATAGCGCTTGGCAATGTCACGTTCGCGACGGCTGTAATGGGCGGTATCAACGGTCAGGCAGAAGGCGGCGTAGGCGTTCTTCTCGCTCCGGCTGACGACATCGGCGACGAAATCGTCGTCGCCGCGCACATAGAGTTGATAGAGCCGCAGCGCATCAGGGGCGGCCTCGGCGGTCTTCTCCAGGCCGGGCTCGGACACCGAGCTCAGCATGTGCGCCGCGCCGAAGGTGCCGCAGGCGCGGGCAACGCTCGCCGCGCCATCCGGATCGAAGATCTCCAGCGCGCCGACAGGGGCCAGCACCACCGGCAGCCGCATCCTGCGCCCGAACAGCTCGACCGAGCCGTCGACCTCGCGGACGTCGCGCAGCACGCGCGGCCGGAAGGCGATCTCGTCGAGCGCCATGCGGTTGCGGCGCATCGTGGTCTCGGTCTCGGCGGCGCCGACGATATAGTCCCAGGCGTTCTGGTTGAGGTTGGCGCGCGCCTTGCGGATGAATTCGTGCAGGTTCTGGAATGGCTCGGCGCTGGCGCCGAGTTCGACGTTCCTTTCCGGCCGGATGCGGGGCGCGTCATTCATTGTTGTCCTCCCGAGAATTTGAAGCGTTATTGTCATCGCGTATCGTGTCCGGCCCTCCAAAACCATCCTAAAATCGCATACCTGCGAGGCGTGGGCCGGCCGGGCCGATTCCCGCCTTGCGCGAAACGGTTTCGGAACGTTGCCAAAAGTTTAGGCCCGGGCGAAGGGATTTTTACGATGTACCCGCCGGCGTGGCGTCCCGGCCTTGAAGAAACCAGAATGGTATTGTGAACAGCGGGCTGGATCGCCATTTGCATGGCGCCTCACAAGCCCAAAGCAAAGCTCCAGCAAGAAGGCCAGCCTATCCATGCGGAAAAACCTGCTGTTCCCCCTGGGCGCGCTCACGGGAGCGTGTCTAACCCTTCTGGTCGCCAGCCCGCACGGTGGAGTATGGGCGGCACGGGCGGCAGCGAGCGCGGATGATGCCTATTCCCGGCTCAATCTGTTCGGCGAAGTGTTCGAGCGGGTGAAGGCGAGCTATGTCGAGAAGCCCGACAATTCCAAGCTGATCGAAGGTGCGATCACCGGCATGGTGACCTCGCTCGATCCGCATTCACGCTACATGAACGACAAGGCCTGGACCGAGATGCAGGAGACCACCTCCGGCGAGTTCGGCGGGCTCGGCATCGAGGTCACGATGGAGGACGGCCTGGTCAAGGTCGTCTCGCCGATCGACGACACGCCGGCGTCCAAGGCCGGGATCATGTCCGGCGACCTCATCAGCAAGATCGACGGCGATGCCGTGCAGGGCATGACGCTCGAGCAGGCCGTCAACAAGATGAAGGGGCCGGTCGATACCCAGACCAAGCTCACCATCGTGCGCAAGGGCGCCGACGCCCCGCTCGACGTCGCGATCAAGCGCGAGATCATCCATGTGCGTCCGGTGCGCTTCCACGTCGAGAACGGCGACATCGGTTATATCCGCGTCACCTCGTTCAACGAGCAGACCACCGACGGCCTGAAGAAGGCGATCGCGTCGATCTCCAAGGAGGTCCCGCCGGAGAAGCTGGTCGGCTACGTGATGGACCTGCGTAACAATCCGGGCGGCTTGCTCGACCAGGCCGTCTCGGTGTCGAGCGCCTTCCTTCAGCGCGGCGAGGTCGTCTCGACCCGCGGCCGCAATCCCGAAGAGACCCAGCGCTTCACCGCGCATGGCGGCGACCTCACCAAGGGCAAGCCGCTGGTGATTCTGGTCAATGGCGGCTCGGCTTCGGCCTCGGAGATCGTCGCCGGCGCGCTGCATGACCACAAGCGTGCCACGATCATCGGCACGCGCTCGTTCGGCAAGGGCTCGGTGCAGACCATCATTCCGCTCGGCGCCGGCAATGGCGCGCTGGCGCTGACCACGGCGCGGTACTACACGCCGTCGGGCCGCTCGATCCAGGCCCAGGGCATCGCGCCCGACATCGAGATCCTCCAGGATGTTCCGCCCGAGCTGAAGGGCCGCATGGACACCATGGCGGAGTCCCAGATGCGCGGCCATCTGCAGGCCGCCGACGGCACCGAGCAGACCGGATCGCAGTCCTACGTCCCGCCGGAAGAGAAGGACGACAAGGCCCTGCATGCGGCCTACGACTTCCTGCACGGCGTGACCGCGAATGCGGTCGCCGCCAAGCCTGCGCCGAAGGCGGCGGTACCGAACTAAGCCTTACGACGTCCAGATATCGCCCGGGAGCGGATGACCGCTCCCGGGCGAATTCGTGCGGTGACGCTTCCAATTGTTGGGAAGACCGCCCTAGCTGGCCTCGCGGTGCCGGCTTTCCTCGCCGCCGCGCTGGGCGAGGCGGCTGCGGTGCAGCGCGAACAGCTCCAGCACCTTGTCGGCCGGTTTTGCGGCACTGAACAGGTAGCCCTGCATCTCCGAGCAGCCGAGCGCACGGAGCAGGCGCTGCTGCTCCTCGGTCTCGACACCCTCGGCCGTGGTGGTCATGCGGCGGGCGGCAGCCAGGTTAACGACGGCCTGCACGATGCTGGCGGAGCCGTCGGGACCGGCGATGTCGCTGACGAAGCAGCGGTCGATCTTGATCTTGTCGAACGGGAAGCGGTGCAGATAGCTCAGCGAGGAGTAGCCGGTGCCGAAATCGTCGAGTGCGATGCGCACGCCGATGGCGCGGAGCTGATGCAGGATCGCAAGCGCGGTGTCGTCGTCGCGGATCAGCACGGCCTCGGTGATCTCGAGCTCGAGCCGGCTCGCCGGCAAATTGGAGGCGGCAAGGGCCGCCATGATCTTCAGCGCCAGCGTGCCGCTCTTGAACTGCACCGGCGAGACGTTGACGGCGAGGCGGATGTCGTCGGGCCAGTTGGCGGCATCGCGGCAGGCCGTGGCCAGCACCCATTCGCCGATCTCGTTGATCAGGCCGGTGTCTTCGGCGATCGGAATGAACTCGACGGGCGAGACCATGCCGCGCTCGGGATGGCGCCAGCGCACCAGCGCCTCGCAGCCGGTGATGCGGTCGTCCTTCAGGGCAAGGCAGGGCTGGTAGTAGACCTCGAGCCCGCCTTCGAGCCCACCTTGGGCGATGGCGTGGCGCAGATCGATCTCGAGCTGCCTCCGCTCGCGGACCTTGGCGTCCATCTCCGGCTCGAAGAAGCGATAGGTGCGGCGTCCGGCGGCCTTGGCGGCATACATCGCCATGTCCGCATTCTTCAGGATCTGGTCCAGCGCGGTGCCGTGTCGTGGCGCCAGCGCGATGCCGATACTGGCGTCCGTGGTGAGATGATGGCCCATGCAGTCGAACGGCGCGCGGATGGCCTGGAAGACCCGCGCGACGAGTTCGTTGACCTCCTCCAGCGACGTCACCGCGCTCTGTACGATGGCGAATTCGTCGCCGCCGAGCCGCGCCACGAAGTCCGCCGGGCCTGCGCAGCGGCTGAGGCTCGTCGCGATCGATTTCAACAGCTCGTCACCGACGAGATGGCCGAGCGCGTCGTTGACGCCCTTGAACTCGTCGATGTCGATGTAATGCACCGCGATCTCTTCGCCACCGGCGATGGCGGCGAGCTCCGCGCGCAGATGCTCGTGGAACATGGTGCGGTTGGGCAGGTCGGTCAGCGCGTCGTAATGGGCGAGGTGGGTGATGCGCTCCTCGGTCCGCCGGCGCTCGGTGACGTCTTCGTGGGTCGCCACCCAGCCGCCGTCAGCGAGCGGCTCGTTGAGGATGTGGATCGAGCGCCCGTCGGAGGTGTCGACCACCATGGAGTTACGCACATGGATGTCGCGCAGCACACGGACGACATAGTCGCCGATGTCGCCACTGAACGAGCCGGTCGCCTTGCGGTGGGCGATGATGTCGTGGAAGCTGGAGCCGGGCTTCACCACCTCGGCTGACAGGCCGTACATCTCGATGTAGCGCTGGTTGCAGATCACCAGCCGCCGCTCGGCATCGAACAGCAGCAGGCCCTGCGTCATGTTGTTGACGGCGCGGTCGAGGCGCTGCTTCTCCAGCGTCAGCCGCTCGCGAGAGGCGCGGTGCTGCTCCAGCAGCTTGCGCACGATCGCGATCAGCACGCCCGCGATGGCGAGCGCGGAGGCGCCGGCAACCGAGATCAGGATGCCGATCTGCTCGCGCCAGTCCGTCAGCGCCGCCGCGCGCGTTGTGGTGGCCATCATCAGGATCGGGAAGTGGGGCAGGGCACGCGAGGAGATCAGACGGTCTTCTCCGTCGACGGGGCTCATGATGCGGCCGGCGAAGTGATCGAGCCCGAAGATCCTCTGCTGCTCGAACGGGCCGGTCTTGAAATTCCTGCCCATCTGCTCGCTGGAATGGGGATAGCGAGCGAGCAGCGTGCCGTCGCGATGCAGCATCGAGATCGTGGCGCCTTCGCCGAGCACGACGGAGGCGAAGAACTTCTCGAAATTGGCCGGTTCGATGCCGCGTCCGACCACGCCCATGAACTCGCCGTTCGGTCCCACGATCTTGCGCACGATCAGGATGGTCCAGGCGCCGGAGACGCGGCTGTGCACCGGCTCGATCAGCACGTTCGGCGAGTAAGGATCGTATTTGAAAGTACGAAAATAGGCGCGATCGGCGACGTTCACTTTGGGGGCCGGCCACGCCGTCGAGGAGTTGATGAGATTGCCTTCGGCATCGATGATGTTGACGCCGCCCATGTAGGGCAGCGCCTCGATCTTCGAGCGCAGCATCCGGTGGACGTCCTGGCCGGAGAGGCGTTTGCGATAGTCCTCGGCGCTTGCGATGCCGGTCGCGCGGACGTGGTCGACGAAATCCTTCTGGATGACCGCGAAATCCTGCAACTGCTGATCGAAATGATGAGCGAGCAGAAGGACGGTGTTTTCCAGCTCGCGCCCGCTGTTGCGCAGCGCGCGCTCTCGGAAATTCTGCGCCATCAGGACCGAGCCAATGGCGATGGCCGCGATCAGCAACGTGCCGCCCACCACCAGCCAGCGGATCGGTCCGCTGCGCACGAAGACCTGGTCAAAGAGGCGACTGCCGTATTTCGTCATCATGTCGATCGTTGCCGCGCACACGTCAGGATCGCTTCTTGATCCCGAGAACATCCGTTGGTTTACGGAAACGATATGGAGGCGAAGTTAGGAAGCGCGGTTAATGCGACATGAACGGCCGCGTACAAAAGCAATCGATGCGCGCGACGCAAGACGTGCAGGAATTGCCGGACGCTCTCGCGATGCCGGTCAATTCCTGCCGGTCGTGCCACGGTCAACCAAGGCTTAACCATCTAAGATGTTGGCGATCCTCGAGTCGGCATTGGCACGTGATTTGCGAACATGCCTGCCGACGACACAGAGAGGACACGAACGATGACAAACACCTTGAAGAACTTCCTGGCCGACGAGCGTGGTGCGACCGCGATCGAATACGGCCTGATTGCCGCCGGCATCGCGCTGGCCATCATTTCCGTCGTGAACGGCATGGGCTCCAAGCTTAACGCCAAATTCGGGTCGATCAGCTCTTCGCTGCGCTGATCGCGTGGGCTCCGCCGCGCGCCAATATCGTCACCACGATCAGCGCCGCGACGACGTTCGCGGCGGCGCTGATCAGGATCGGCAACGTATAGCTGTGGTTGACGTCATAGGCGAAACCGGCCGCACTCGGGCCAACCAGTGTGCCGAACGCCACGCTGGTGTAGAGAATACCGATGATTCCGCTGACATTGCGTCCGCCAAAATAGTCCATGACGACAGCGGGCAGCACCGCGACCCAGCCGCCGTAGAACACGCCGTAGACGAAGGCAAAAGCGGCGAGGGTCCAGACATCGGCGGCGATGGCCCAGATCGCCATCGCCAACGCCATTCCGACCAGGACCATGATGAGCGAGCGGTCGCGGCCCATCCGGTCGGCGAGCGCGCCGAGAAAGAAGCGGCCTGCGGTGCTGCCGGCCCCGATCACGCCGAGCAGCAGCACCGCAGAGGACGCCGTGACCCCGTGGTCGCGCGCGTATGGCACGAGATGGACGAACGGGACGAAGGCGCCGAACGAGCAGACCAGACACGATGCGTAGAGGGCGACAAACCGCGTCGACCGGACGGCCTCGCGCACCGAAGCGCCGCCAGCATTGCCTGCGCCCGCGGCCTCGCGAGGCGGATCGCCGTCGGGTCCGAGGCCGCGGTGCTTCGGATCGTTCTCGATCAGCAGCGACGCTCCGCCGCCCAGCACCAGGGCGATCGCGCCCAGCACCAGATAGGCGCCGCGCCAGCCCACCGATGCGATTAACAATGAGGCGAGCGGCGGCATCGCCAGCGTACCGAGCCCGATGCCGCTCACCGCGAGCCCGGAGGCAAAGCCGCGGCGCTTGACGAACCAGCGTTGCACCGCGCCGATCGCGGGAACATAGGCGCAGCCGAGGCCGAGGCCGACGCCCAGCCCGTAGGCGAGATAGACCTCGACAAGGGAACGTGCGGCGCTCGCGGCCGCAAGTCCGACCGCGATCAGGATCATGCCGGCGATGGCCAGCGGACGCGAGCCGAACCGGTCGGCGAGGGGACCGCTGACGAGTCCGAGCGCGAAGTACAGAAAGCCCGCAATGGAAAACACGAGCGAGATCGAACCGCGCGAGGCGCCGAAATCGTGCTGGAGCGGCTCCAGAAATGCGCTGAACGTGTAGGCGGAGCCGAAGCCGACGAACATGACGGCAAATGCCGCCGCGACGACGAACCAGCCATGGAAAATGCTTCGCTGAGCGAGCGTGGATTGAACGGTCAATGCTGCCTCCGCGAGCTGAGGGAAGGATGGCGACGATGCCAGGACGTGGCACGCTGGAACGCCGCGCCGGCGCGCACGAGCATGGCCTCGTCGAGATGAGCGGCGACGAGCTGGAACGCGATCGGCAGTCCGTCTGCTGATGCACCACCCGGTAGCGCGATCGTGGGATGACCGGTCACGTCGAACGGGCAGGTGTATCGCTGCAGCTTCGCGATCAGATCCGGCTGCTCGCCGAGCGTCTGGGTCATGGCGAGCGTCACCGGCGGGAACGGGTGTACCGGGATCAGCAGTAGATCAATGGTCTCGAACAGCGCGGTGACGCGGCCGCGCAGCGCCAGCCGCCGCAGCAGGATCTTCTGATAATCGAGAGCGGAGAGCGCGCGACCGGCCTCGATCAGCGAGGCGAGCATCGGGCCATACTCGTTCTTGCGGGCAGGATAGGTCGCCTCGTGCGCGACCGCAGCTTCTACCGCACAATTCGGTGTCCAGTCGGCAATCGCCTGCATGACGTCGGGAAATCTGACATCGACGATGCCGGCGCCTAGCGCGCGGAACGCATCGATGGCGTCTGCCAGCACGTGCTGTGTCGTAACGTCCACGTCGTCGCTGTTCCAGGCGGCATCGACGCCGATCCGCAAGCCCCGCACGTCCTGTGCGGCCGCGGCCAGATAGTCGGGCACCGGATCGAATACCGAGGTCGGGTCGTTGGGGTCGTGTCCGGCAAGGACGCCGAGCAGTGCGCCCGCATCGGCCGCGCTGCGGCCGATCGGTCCGACATGGTCGAGCGTCGCGGCCAGCTCGAAGGCGCCGTGTCGGCTGACGCGACCCCAGCTCGGCTTCAATCCGGTCAGCCCGTTGGCGGCGCACGGCCAGCGGATCGAACCGCCGGTGTCGGAGCCGAGCGAGCCGAAGCAAAGCCCGGCAGCGGTTGCGACCGCCGAGCCACTGGACGAAATGCCCGGCCAGTAACTCGCATTCCACGGATTCTCCGGCGGCGTCACCAACGGATGGTGATCGGAATAGGCGCCCTCGGTGAGTTGCAGCTTGCCGAGTATCACGGCGCCCGCGTCCTTGAGCCGGCGCACGACGGTTGCGTCTTCGTGGGGACGAAAGTCGCGATGAAGCATGGTGCCGGCCGCCGTCGGAATGCCCTTGGTCCAGAACAGGTCCTTGAGCGCAATCGGCACGCCATGCAGCGGCCCCCGATACCGACCCTGTGCGATTTCGGCGTCCGCGGCTTTTGCCTCGGCGATGGCCGTTTCTGCCATCACGTGAACGTAGCTGCCGAGATCCCGGTCCATGGCGTCGATACGGTCGAGTTGCGCGCGCGTCACGTCCAGCGCGGAGATGTCGCGCGCCTTGAGGCGTGCTGCGAGCGCGGTGAGTTCGAGATAGTGCAGGGCGTCGGCCATCGGTTCGGGGTCTCCGTTCTGGTGATCGCAATGGGCGCTCGATCCCGAAGGATTCGACACTAGTATAATTAGGATACAGGTGTCGCTTGCTGTCAACCAGTAAATCTGTTTTACTGGTGTTCAAATCTTTGGTGTCCCGATGTCGAAAGAGTCTCGCAAATTCCAGGTTCCCGACACGCTGGCGAACGTCTACGATTTCGCCAACACGCTCGATGTTCGCCACTTCATGCATTTCGGCGTGGAGCACCCGGAGAGCGATGAGCTTGGCGGGCCGAAGGAACTTGCGGACTGGATGCGGGAACGCGGCCTTGGCGCCGAGGGCGGGCGTGTCACGCCCGCGATGTTTGAGACCGCGCTACGACTGCGCGGCGCCTTGCGCGCCTATCTGCAATGTGAGCCCGCCGAGCGGCCCCGGAACAGGAGCGTTCTCGGCACGCTCAATGAGGCGCTCGCGCCGTTTCCGTTGCGGGTGGAGGCGCGCGCAGGCCGTGGCGCGATGCTGTCGGCAGCGCGCGAGGATGCGCTCGCAGGCCTCTCGGCCATCGCGATCGAGCTTCATGACGCAACGCTTGTGGGAACGCTGGACCGGCTGAAGATGTGCGCGTCGGAGGAATGCCGCCGGGTGTTCTTCGACCGCTCGAAACCATCGACGCGGCGGTGGTGCATGTCGACGCTGTGCGGCAACCGGATGAAGACGCGCGCCTATCGCGAGCGGCAGCGCGAGGCGAAATAGATCACGCGGCGTTCAGGCGCGGTAGTGGCCTGACTTGCCGCCGAGCTTCTCGACCAGATGGATGCCCTCGATGCGCACGCCGCGTTCGACCGCCTTGATCATGTCGTAGATGGTGAGGCAGGCGACCGACACCGCCGTGAGCGCCTCCATCTCGACGCCGGTCGGGCCCGTCACCTTCACGCTGGCGCGGACGAGGCAGCCTGGCAGTTTCGCGTCGGGCTCGATGTCGACCGTGACCTTCGACAGCGCGAGGGGATGACAGAGCGGGATCAGCTCCGAGGTGCGTTTGGCGGCCATGATGCCGGCGATGCGCGCGGTGCCGAGCACGTCGCCTTTCTTGGCGTTGCCCGAGACGATGAGATCAAGCGTCGCCTTGGTCATGATGACGTGGCCTTCGGCGACCGCGAGCCGCTCGGTCGCGGGCTTGTCCGACACGTCCACCATCCGCGCCTCGCCGGAGGCGCCGATATGGGTGAGGGCAGGGCCGGCTTTCGTCTTGGATTGCCTGGCCTTGGCGGGCTTGCGCGCCATGTCAGCGCGTACTCGTCGCGCGCGCAGTCTCACGCGCGAGCAGCGTGCGCGTGGCGGCGGTCACGTCGGCCTGCCGCATCAGGCTCTCGCCGACCAGGAAGGTCGACATGCCGACGCGCTCGAGCCGGGCGAGATCGGCGGGCGTGAAGATGCCGCTCTCGCCGACCATCAGCCGTTCCGCTGGGATCAGCGGCGCCAGCGTCTCGCTGGTCGCGAGCGTGGTCTCAAAGGTGCGCAAATTGCGGTTGTTGACGCCGATCATCGGCGAACGCAGCTTCAGCGCACGGTCGAGCTCGGCGCGGTCGTGGATTTCGATCAGTACGTCCATGCCGTAGGCGAGGGCGGCGTCCTCGAGATCCTTGGCGGTGGCATCGTCGAGCGCGGCCATGATGATCAGGATGCAGTCGGCGCCATGCGCACGCGCTTCAATCACCTGATAGGTGTCGAACATGAAATCCTTGCGCAGCACCGGGAGCGACGTTGCCGCGCGCGCCGCCACCATGAAATCGAGATGGCCCTGGAACGAGGGCGTGTCGGTCAGGACCGACAGACAGACCGCACCGCCGGCCTCATAGGCCTTGGCGAGCAGCGGCGGATCGAAATCGGCGCGGATCAGCCCCTTCGACGGCGAGGCTTTCTTGACCTCGGCAATCAGCGCGTAGTCGCCATTGGCGTGCTTGGCCTTGATCGCGCGCACGAAGCCGCGTGGGGCTCCCTGCGCCTTGGCTTTGGCCTCGACTTCCGAGAGCGGCTGCGCGCGCTTGGCGGCTGCGATCTCTTCGCGCTTGTAGGCTTCGATCTTGGTCAGGATGTCAGACATGTCAGGTTCAGCCGTTCGAGATCGCGATCAAATGCTTCAGCCGCGCGCTCGCGGCGCCGCTGTCGAGCGACTTCGCACCGATCGCAACGCCCTCCTTGAGGTCCTTGGCGCGGCCGGCCACGACCAGCGCGGCGGCGGCGTTGATCAGCGCGACGTCTCGATAGGGGCTCGGCTTGCCGTCGAGCACGCTTTGCAAGGCGATCGCATTGGCGTCGGCGTCGCCGCCCCTGAGCGCACCGGGATCGCAGCGCGGCAGGCCGGCGTCCTCCGGCGTCACCTCGAAATTCCGGATCTCGCTATTGTGGAGCGCGGAGACGAAGGTCGGGCCCGTGAGGGTGATCTCGTCGAGGCCGTCGGAGCCATGCACCACCCAGGCGGATTCCGAGCCGAGGTTTTTCAGCACCTGCGCCAGCGGCTGCACCCATTGCCGCGAGAACACGCCGACCATCTGGCGCTTGACGCCGGCCGGGTTCGACAAGGGGCCGAGCAGATTGAAGATCGTACGTGTCGCAAGCTCGACCCGGGTCGGGCCGACGTTCTTCATCGCCGGATGATGGGCAGGTGCGAACATGAAGCCGATGCCGCATTCGCGCACACAGCGGCCGACCTGCTCGGGCCTGAGGTCGATCTTCACGCCGAGCGACGCCAGCACGTCGGCGGCGCCCGAGCGCGACGACAGCGCACGGTTGCCGTGCTTGGCCACCGGCAGGCCGGTGCCCGAGACAATGAAGGACGCGCAGGTCGAGACGTTGACCGAGCCGGAGCCGTCACCACCGGTGCCGACGATGTCGACGGCGTCCGCGGGTGCGTCGACCGTGAGCATCTTGGAACGCATCGCCGAGACCGCGCCGGTGATTTCGTCCACGGTCTCGCCGCGCACCCGCAGCGCCATCAGGAGGCCACCCATCTGCGAGGGCGTGGCCTCGCCGGACATCATGGCGTCGAAGGCGGAAGCCGCTTCGTCACGCGACAGGCTGGCGCCGGTCGCCACTTTTCCAATGATCGATTTCAGGTCGTCCATCGCGTGCTTTCAATTCACTGGTTCGCGCCGGTCACCTGCGCGAAGGCGGCCTGATTAATGGTGGTCCCGATGTCGGTTTCAAGCTTGTTGACGTAGGAGGCGACCTGCTCGTCGGTCAACGCGCGGTCGAGGCTGTCCTTCAGCTTCTTCACCGCGTCGGACGCGGCGTCGACCGCGGGTTCGACGATGTCGGTGACGCGGAAGACGATCACCTCGCTGCCGCCGCTCACCGCGGTCTGTCCGACCCCGTCCTTGGCGGTGCGGAAGGCGGCCGCAACGACGCTGGCGGGCACGCCGGCGGGCGAGTCGTCGCGCTTGAAGCCGGAGGCGGTCTCGACCTTGGCGTTGATCGCGGCGGCCTCGTCAGCGAGCTTGCCGCCCTGTTCGAGCTTCTGCACCATCTCGGTCGCCTTGGTCTTCAGCTTGGCGGCGATCTGGTCCTGGCGCCAGCGCGCCTCGACCTGGTCGCGCACCTCGTCGAGATTGCGGTCGCGCGAGGGCGTGATGGCGAGCACGTCGTACCAGACATAGCCGCCCTTGAACGAGATCGCGTCGTTGTCGACGCCGACATCGGTGTTGAAGGCCTGCGACACCACGTCGAGGCCCTGCGGGATGCTGGTGACTGGCTGGCCGTTCGGGGCACGGCCGGAGCGGTCGACGGCGTCGATGGTCACGGCAGTGAGGCCGAGCTTCTGCGCCGCGTCGATCACGCTGGCGCCGCCGCCGCGCTCGTCTTCCATCTTGTCGCGGAGATCGTTGACCTTGACGCGGGCGCGCTCGGTGGCGATCTCGCGCTTGATGTCGCCGGCGAGGCTGGCGTAGTTCGCTTCACTGCCCGGTTCGATCTTGTCGACCTTGACGATGGAGGTGCCGAGACGGCCCTGGATCGGCTGGCTGATCTCGCCCGCGGGAAGCGCGAAGGCGGCATCGCCGACCGCGGGGTCGAGCGACGATTTGGTCACGAGCCCGAGGTCGACATCGGAGCTGCTCAGCCCGCGCTCCTTGCCGAGGTCCTCGAACGACATTCCGCCGGCGAGACGCTCGCGTGCGGCCTGCGCCTCGGCGACGTTGGGGAATACGATCTGATGGATCTGGCGCTTCTCCGGCGTGCCGAGCCGGTCCTTGCGCTGGTCGAACACTTTCTTGGCGTCCCCGTCGGAGACCTCGCTCCATTTGCCGATCTCTTCCGGCGAGACCACGACAAAGGAAATCTTGCGATATTCGGGCGCGCGGAACTGGACCTTGTGATCCTCGAAATAGGCGGCGAGGGCTTCGGGCGAGGGAGCGTCGATGGTGCCGGCCTGCGCGGCGTCGAGCCTGACGAATTCGATCGCGCGCTGCTCGTTCTGGAAGCGCGTCAGCACGTCGATCATGGCCTTCGGCGGTTCGAGGCCGGCGCCGATCGTGCCGGTGATCTGCCGGCGCAGCGACACCTTGCGCTGCTCGGAGACGTAGCGCTGCTCGGTATAGCCGAAATTGCGGATCACGGCCTGGAAGCGGTTCGGATCGAAGCTGCCGCCGACGCCTTTGAAGTTGGGGTCGTTCATGATGACCTGGCGGATCTGCTCGTCGGACTGGCCGAGCCCGAGCCGGCGGGCTTCTTCGTCGAGGGCGGCTTCCGCGATCGTCTGCTGGAGCACCTGGCGGTCGAGGCCGAAGGCACGCGCCTGGTCAGGCGTCAGCGGCCGGCCGAACTGGCGGCTGATCTGTTGCAGCCGGTCGGTATAGGTCTGCCGGAACTCGTTCAACGAAATCTCGGTGCTGCCGACCTTGGCCACCGTGGACTGCCCGAAGCCTTTGAAGATGTCGGCGATGCCCCAAACGCCGAAACTGATGATCAACACGCCCATCACCACGGCCATAATGGTCTTGCCGAGCCAGTTTGATGAGGCCTTGCGCATTCCTCGAAGCATTTGGTCCAACTTGTTTGGCAGGAGGGGAACGGGAGCGCGTCTTAATGCAGATTCCGCAAAAGCGCGTCACCAAATTGATCAATCATCATAAAGTGGCGGCTTTCCCCCCGCAACCTCAGGCCACGCGGTCCCTCGACGCTGCGGTTAAAAGCCTTAGCTCTCTGGAACTGCCGCGACAGCTCTGCTAGCGCATGCACAAACCTCATTTTGCTGGAAATTGACATGACCGACGCCATCCGACCGCTGATCGCCGGCAATTGGAAAATGAACGGCCTCAAGGGCTCGGCTGCCGAATTCGACGCCATGCTCAAAGGCGCGGCAGAGGTGGCCGCCAAGGCCGACCTGCTGGTCTGCCCGGCGGCGACCCTGATCGCGGCCTTCGCCGACAAGGCGCGCGGCAGCAAGGTCGCGGTGGGGGCGCAGGATTGCCACCCCAAGGCCTCCGGCGCCCATACCGGCGATATCGCAGCCGAAATGCTGGCCGATGCCGGTGCGACCGCCATCATTGTCGGCCATTCCGAGCGCCGCGCCGACCATGGCGAGGGCGATGCCCTGATCCGGCAGAAGGCCGAGGCCGCCTGGCGCGCCGGCGTCACCGCGATCGTCTGCATCGGTGAGACGCAAGGCCAGCGCGATGCCGGCCAGACACTGGACATCCTGCGCGGTCAGCTCGACGGCTCGCTGCCGGACGGCTCGACCGCCGCCAACCTGGTCGTGGCCTATGAGCCGGTCTGGGCGATCGGCACCGGCCTGACCCCGACGGCCCAGGATGTCGAGCAGATTCATGGCTTTATCCGGGAACTCCTGACCTCCCGGTTCAGGGCAGACGGGGCCAGGATGCGGATCCTCTATGGCGGCTCGGTCAAGCCGTCGAACGCGGCCGAGCTGATGTCCGTGAAAAACGTCAACGGCGCGCTGGTCGGCGGCGCCAGCCTGAAGGCGGCCGATTTCCTTGCGATTGCGAAGGGCTGCCCCTAGCTAATCTCAAAGCGCGGCCGTGGCCGATCGGGGGGTGGCAATGCCTCTTCTGATCGTGTAACACCGCGCAACTTCAGGAAAACCCGCGAAGCGCGATCGGCCGCCGTCTCGGCGCTGTCGGCTTGTGACGGAAGGACACTATGCAGACTGTTGTCATCGTCATTCACCTCATGATCGTCGCCGTCATGATCGGCGCCGTCCTGCTTCAGAAGTCGGAAGGCGGCGGCCTCGGCATGGGCGGAGGCGCAGGCTTCATGTCGAGCCGCGGCACCGCGAACCTTTTGACGCGGACCACCGCGATCCTGGCTGGGGGCTTCTTCCTCACCAGCCTGTTCCTGTCCTGGCATGCCGGCTACAACCGGGCGCCTTCGTCGATCATCGGCGCGCCGGCGTCCCAGACCCAGCCGGCCGGAGGCGCCCCGATCGCGCCGCCGACCTCGGGCGGCATCCTGGATTCGCTGAAGAAGGCTGACGAACAGCAGCAGAACCAGGCGCCAGCCGGCCCGCAGGTGCCGCGCTCGCAATAAAGCAGGGGGGCCATGCAGGGCGGCTTCTACCGTCCTGCATCAAAAATCCCCATCAAGGCTCTGTCACCACTCTTAGTTTTGGCTCACCCACAGGCCCGCAAATTATTTGGGGCGGAATACGAATCGCTTTGGCGAATCGAATTCGAGGGATTAGAGGTTAAGTCCCATGGCGCGGTACATATTCATCACCGGCGGCGTGGTCTCTTCGCTCGGCAAAGGTCTGGCTTCAGCGGCACTCGGTGCCCTGTTGCAAGCCCGGGGCTACAAGGTCCGCCTCCGCAAGCTCGACCCCTATCTCAACCTCGATCCCGGAACGATGTCGCCGTATCAGCACGGCGAAGTGTTCGTGACCGATGACGGCGCGGAGACCGATCTCGATCTCGGTCACTACGAGCGCTTCACCGGCCGGCCTGCGACCAAGCAAGACAACATCACCACCGGGCGCATCTACCAGGACATCATCTCCAAGGAGCGGCGCGGCGATTATCTCGGCGCGACCATCCAGGTGGTTCCGCACGTCACCAACGCCATCAAGGAATTCGTCCTCTCCGGCAATGACGATTACGACTTCGTGCTGGTCGAGATCGGCGGCACCGTCGGCGACATCGAGGGCCTGCCTTTCTTCGAGGCGATTCGTCAGCTCAAGAACGAGCTGCCGCGCGATCATGCCGTCTACATCCATCTGACGCTGCTGCCTTACATCCCTAGCGCGGGCGAGCTGAAGACCAAGCCGACGCAGCACTCGGTGAAGGAGCTGCGCTCGATCGGCATCCAGCCGGACATCCTGCTCTGCCGCACCGACCGCGAGATCCCGAAGGAAGAGCGGCGCAAGCTGGGGCTGTTCTGCAACGTGCGCGAAAGCGCCGTGATCGAGGCGCGCGATGTCGACAACATCTACGCCGTGCCCGAGGCCTATCACAACGCGGGCCTGGACGACGAAGTGCTCGCCGCCTTCGGCATCGGCTCGCGGATTCCGCCGGAGCTGCGAAGCTGGCAGCAGATCAACGAGCGCGTCCGCAATCCCGAAGGCAACGTCACCATCGCCATCGTCGGCAAATATACCGGCATGAAGGATGCGTATAAGTCGCTGATCGAGGCGCTCTCGCATGGCGGCATCGCCAACAAGGTGAAGGTCAATCTCGACTGGATCGAGAGCGAGATCTTCGAGAAGGAAGATCCCGCGCCGTTCCTCGAACACGTCAACGGCATTCTGGTGCCGGGCGGCTTCGGCCAGCGCGGTGCCGAGGGCAAGATCCGTGCGGCGCAGTTCGCGCGTGAGCGCGACGTGCCGTATTTCGGCATCTGCTTCGGCATGCAGATGGCGGTGATCGAAGCCGCACGAAACCTCGTCGGCATCGAGGACGCCAACTCCACCGAGTTCGGCCCGACTAAGGAGCCGCTGGTCGGCCTGATGACCGAATGGCTGCGCGGCAACGAGCTCGAGAAGCGCTCCAAGGCCGGCGATCTCGGCGGCACGATGCGTCTGGGCGCCTATCCCGCGGCGCTCAACCGCGGCAGCCGCGTCTCGCAGGTCTATGGCGGCGCGACCGAGATTTCCGAGCGCCACCGCCACCGCTACGAGGTCAACACCGCCTACAAGGATCGCCTCGAGCAGCACGGACTGAAATTCTCCGGCCTCTCGCCCGACGGCGTGCTGCCGGAGATCGTCGAGTACGAGGATCATCCCTGGTTCATCGGCGTCCAGTTCCACCCCGAGCTGAAGTCGCGGCCTTTTGAGCCTCATCCTCTCTTCGCCTCGTTCATTCAGGCGGCGATGGTGCAGTCGCGTCTGGTGTGATGTCTCAGGGCGCGGTGGTGTAGTCGCGCACGAGGTGCATCTGCGCCGGCGCGACCGGCATTGAGGCATCGGGCGCAAGCGTTCCCGTGACGATCTTCATCTGCGGCCGTCGCGTCAGCTTGTAGACGGCGGCCGGCGGCACGTTCAGCAAGGCGCGATCCACCAGCTTTGCCCGCAAGCCCAGCCGGTCGAGCACGGGCCGCGGCACGGGGCAGCTCATCCCGTAGGTGAACTGATAGAACGCGCCTCCCGGGCGGACGTAACGGAACGCACCGCCGATAATGGAGACGACCTTGCGCGTCGACATATTGAGCAGCGGCAGGCCGCTGACCACGGCGCCGACCGGCGCGCCGTCATAGAGCCGCTCCGTCGTGAGCCGTCCTGCATCCATCCACAACACGCGCGCGCCGGGAAAACGGATTTGCAGGAGCTTGGTGAAGTCCGAGCCGTATTCGATCAGCGTGAGGTCCTGCTGGCGCACGCCGCGTTTCAGAAGCTTGTAGGTGAAAGCGCCGGTGCCGGGGCCGAGCTCGAGGATCGGGCCTGTCGTTGCGGTGATCTCGCGGGTGATGAGATCGGCTAGGGCAGCGCCCGAAGGCGCGATCGCGCCGACCCGCCGCGGGGCCGACATCCAGGACAGGAAGAATGAGAGGAAATCGTTGGGCATGCGCACTCCGGCATTTCGATTGCGCCTCGCAAAGCAGAGGTGAGGCGGTCGAAGAGTCGCCTGAGCGCATTGCGACAGCATTGCGCTTGAGACGCAGAGACGAATTGAATCAGCCCTGTTGCAGGGGCGGCAGCGTCATCCTGAAGCACGCACCGCCGTTCGGTCCGTCCAGGACCGAAACGTGACCGCCATGGAGGAGCATGATCTCGTGCACCATGTTGAGGCCGAGGCCGGCGCCGCGATCGAGCGGCGTGAGCCGGTAGAACGGCTCGAAGATCAGCTCGCGCTGATCGGCCGGAATGCCCGCGCCCTCGTCGGTGACCTCGATGCTGGCGGGACGGCTGACGCGAATGACGATCGTGCCGCGGCGAGGGCCGTGCTGGATGGCATTCTGCACGAGGTTGGTCAGCGCGCGTTCGAGCGCGGCCGCGTCGCCGAGCACGTCGATCCGCGCCGCCGGTGCGTCGAAGGATAGCTCATAGCCAGCCGCAATCGCCAGCGGTGCGAGGTCGGCGGCAACGCCTTGCGCGACGGAGACCAGGTCGACCGGCACGAATGGATGCCCGCAACGGTCGAGCCGCTGGATATCCAGCAATTGCTCGGCAAGCGTCGCGAGCCGCGCCGCATCCTCGATCAGGCGGGTCTTGTCCGGTCCCGACGGCAATGACTCCAGGCGCGTGTTCAGGATCGCGATCGGCGTACGCAGCTCGTGCGCGGCGTCGGCAACGAAGCGCTTGTGGCGGGCGTAACCCTGATCGAGCCGCGCGAGAGCGTCATTGACCGCGGCCACGAGCGGCACCACCTCGAGCGGAATCTGCTCCACCGACAGCCGCGCGCCGCGCTGATGGATATCGATACGCCGGGCCTGGTCTGCGGTCGCGTCCAATCCTCTGAAAGCGCGCTGCACGACCATCGGCGTCGCGATGAACGTCGCGGTCCCCATCAACAGCAGGCCGGGGAGCGCGATGCCCAGCAACACGAGCGACGTCGTGAACACCGCCTTGGCGCCGCTGAGCTTCCCCTGCGTCGCCGTGATAACCTGCACGTTGCCGGCGGCCGTGTCGATGCGCTTCAACCGCGCCGCCGGCTTGCGTGGATCGTCCTCGAAGAGCTGCCAGCCGAGCCGCGCCTGGCTGATCTGGTCGAGGGCGCCGCCGATCCCGGCGAATTCAGCCGGCACGGGGCCTTCACTGAGCGAATGCCCCTGCCTGTCGCGAACCAGCAACCAGAGGTCGGGGGCCTCCTCGCGCAACGCTTTCAGCTCAGCCGTCGGCCGCAGCGTCAGGCCGCCGGCTGCGTCGCGCGCGAGCGCGCTCTGCACGACGTCGATCACGCGGTCTTCGTCCCGTTGGACCAGCACGAAGCCCGTAGCGCACAGCGCGCCGATGATGACGACGACCAAAGCGACCAACAGCGCGGCCTGGAGCGAAAGCAGGCGCCAGCTCAGCCGAGAGCGCAGGCAATATGGGTCGGCGTGCCTGCTCACGGCAGTTTCTTCAGGAGATAGCCGACGCCGCGGATGCCGTGGATCTCCACGTGCGCGTCGGCTTCGGCAAGCTTGCGGCGCAGCCGCGAGACATGCGTATCGAGTGCGTTCGACTGGATCTCGTCGTCGAAACTGTAGACCGCTTCCTCCAGCGCCGATCGCAGCACGGTCCGGCCCATACGGCGGACCAGGGCTTCGAGCACAAGGAGCTCCCGCCGCGGCAGTTCGAGCGGAGCCCCGTCGACGCTCGCCTCGCGATGGCCGAAGTCGAAGGCGAGGCGGCCGGCGCGGATGATATCGGGCTGAACCCCGGCGGGCCGGCGCAACACCGCGCGCAGGCGCGCCAGCAATTCCTCGACCGCGAATGGCTTTGCGAGATAATCATCCGCTCCGCTGTCGAGCCCGGCGACGCGATCGGCGAGCTCGCCGCGTGCCGTCAACACGATGATCGGCACACCGTCGGCGCGCGCTCTCAGTTTCGGGATCAGGGCAAGACCGTCGCCGTCGGGCAGCTGGCGATCGAGCAGTACGGCGGCGTGCACGTCGGCGGAAATGGCCTCTTCGGCCTCGGCAAGCGTTGGCACGTGATCAACGATCATGTCGTACCGCTTGAGCGCCGAGGCCAGCGCCCCGGCCATCTCCGCTTCATCCTCGACGAGCAAAATCCGCATGATCCGCACCTGAGCCTCAACCGAGGCGTTGTAGCGGCAGTATCATTGCGGCAGCATTACGGGAACCGGGTGCGATCGGGGCCGGCAAGCCATGCGCCAGACGCCGCGGGCGGTATCGGGCAGCGCCGAAGACACCGTCACGGCCAGCCGTTATAACCCCCGACGTCATCAGGGAGGAACAAGAATGATCTATGAAATGCGCATCTACCGTTGCGTGCCCGGCCGCCTGCCGGCGCTCCTGAAGCGGTTCGAGACGGTCACGCTGAAGCTCTGGGAGAAGCACGGCATCAAGCAGGCCGGCTTCTTCACCACGCTGATCGGTGATTCCAACCAGGAGCTGACCTATTTCCTGGCGTGGGATTCGCTCGCCGACCGCGAAGCGAAGTGGGGCAAGTTCATGACCGACCCGGACTGGATGAAGGCGCGTGCCGAGAGCGAAGCGGACGGCCAGATCGTCGGCAACATCGTCAGCCAGCTCCTGACGCCGACCGCCTTCTCGGCGGTGAAGTAAGGGGCCGCCGGCGCAAGGGCCTCGCACGGAACCCCGGCGCAACCCTGATATTCGGGTGGCCCGGGGCGAATGGGGTTGATCCGACCCTGATGGCGGCTATGGTCGCGGCGAAACGAGGGAATTCGCCTTGAGCTCTTCGACGTCAGCAGCGCCGGTCGTCACCATTGGCACGGTCAAGTTCGGCAATGATCTGCCGATCTCGATCATTGCCGGGCCGTGCCAGCTCGAAAGCCGCCAGCATGCGCTGGAGGTGGCCTCCGCGCTGAAGGAGATCGCCGCGCGGCTGAATATCGGCCTCGTCTACAAGACCTCGTTCGACAAGGCCAACCGCACCAGCGCGTCGGCGGCACGCGGTCTCGGGCTCGCACAGTCGCTGCCGATCTTCGCCGAGATCCGCGCCTCTCTCGGCTTGCCGGTCCTGACCGACGTGCATGACGCCGCGCAGTGCGCCGAGGTGGCGCAAGCCGTGGACATCCTCCAGATCCCGGCCTTCCTGTGCCGGCAGACCGATTTGCTGCTGGCGGCCGCCGCGACGGGCAAGGTCGTCAACGTCAAGAAGGGGCAATTCCTCGCGCCCTGGGACATGGCCAATGTCGTGACCAAGATCACGACCGCGAACAATCCCAATGTGCTCGTCACCGAGCGCGGCGCCTCGTTCGGCTACAACACGCTGGTCTCCGACATGCGCGCGCTGCCGATCCTGGCGCGCACCACCGGCGCGCCCGTGATCTTCGACGCCACCCATTCGGTGCAGCAGCCGGGCGGGAAGGGGACGTCCTCGGGCGGCGAGCGTGAGTTCGTGCCGGTGCTGGCGCGCGCAGCCGTCGCGGTCGGCGTTGCCGGCGTCTTCATCGAGACCCATCCCGACCCTGATCGCGCGCCCTCGGACGGGTCCAACATGGTGCCGCTGCGCGAGTTCGAAGGGCTGATCCGCACGCTGATGGCATTCGACGCGGTGACGAAAAGCACAACGCGCTGATGTCCCAGCCTGCGACCGGGCCGTCGTCCGATCAGAAGTTTCCGCCCGCGATCAATATCATCGCGCTCGCGAGCTTCTCGGCGGCGTTGTCCACGCGTGCGCTCGATCCCGTCCTGCCGCATGTCGCTGAGGATTTTTCGATCAGTATCGCGACGGCCGCCAGCATCGCGGCCGGCTACGCCTTGATCTACGCGCTGGTTCAGCCGGTGATCGGCGCGGCTGCCGATCTGTTCGGCAAGGCGCGGTTGATGACACTGTGCCTGGCGCTGCTTGGCGTCTCCTGCATTCTTGGCGCGGTCGCGACCACCTTCTCGGGCCTGTTCGCGAGCCGCATCCTTGCCGGTATCGCCTCCGGTGGCGTGTTTCCGGTCGCTCTCGGCCTGACCGCCGACCTCGTTGCACCCGCCAAGCGGCAGGTCGCGATCGGCCGCACGCTTGCGGGTTCGATGACCGGCAATCTGCTCGGCGCGACCGCCTCCGGCATCATCGGTGAACTCATCGGCTGGCGCGGTGTGCTCATGATGCTCGGCGCGCTCGGCCTGATCGCGGCCGTTGCGGTGGCCGCGGGCTTTCGCGGCGCCGCGCTGACAGCGCCGCCGAAGACCGATCTGAAGGCCCTGCGGCAGGGCTACCGGACCATCTTCGCCAACCCCAACACGCGCTATTGCTACTCGGCGGTGTTCGTCGAGGGCTGCTGCGTATTCGGCCTGTTTCCGTTCATCGCCGCGCTGCTGTTCGATCTCGGCGAGAAGTCGCCGTCGATCGCGGGCATCGTGATCGCGGGCTTTGCGATCGGCGGACTGTTCTACACCTTCACGGTCTCACGCTTCCTGCCGTGGCTCGGCGTCAAGGGCATGATGATTGCGGGCGCAGGCCTCGTCGGACTGCAGCTCGGCGTGCTCGCCTTCGGTCCCGGATGGAAGCTGCAATTCGCCAGCATGCTGGCGATGGGCTGGGGCTTCTACATGATCCACGGCTGCCTGCAGGTGTTTGCCAGCGAGCTGTCGATCGGGGCGCGGGCAACGGCGATGTCGCTGCATTCGTTCTTCTTCTTCATGGGGCAGACCGTTGGCCCGATCGCCTATGGCCTTGGCCTCCAGCACGGTGGCAAGGTCTCGACCCTGCTCGCGAGCGCCGCGATCATGGTGACGCTTGGTCTCGTCTGCGCCCGGCTGCTCAAGCAGCGGGCACCCTCGGACGCACGGGTCTGAGGGAGTATCGAACTACCGGTTTCCGTATTTTCCCGGAAGAGATTGGTAGCCAAAGCCGTTCAATCTTAAATCAAATCTCATCGTTCGCTCCGTAGATTGTCCGCGAACCGCGTCTTGGCGGCAATATGGATCAGTCGATGCAAAAGCAGCGTTCGGTCGCGCGCATCCTCGGGGCGGTTGTTGGGTCTCTCGGTCTCGTCCTCGTCGTCATCTGTGCCTATGCGCTGAAGCTCGCGGTCACCCGCTACTCGGACAGCAACCGCATCGTCTCGCTCGCGGTCGCCAGCCGCGACCTGACCAATACGCTCGTGATTTTCCGCCTGGAGCGCGGTGACACGCTGAGCTATCTGGCGTCGGCCGCCCCCGCGCCCGACACCGTCATGAACAGCATCGCCGAGCAGCGAGCCACGGTGCAGAAGAATTACGCGCAGGCCTTGCAGAGCCTCGCTTCCGCTGAAGCGCCCGGTCTTGCCGAAAAGCTCGACAAGCTCCGCGGCATCTGAGCGCAGCTCGAGGAGCTGCGGCCGCGCGCGGTCACTGCCCTGAAGCAGGAGAAGGCGGCACGTGACGCGAACCTGCAACCGAGCTGGGCCAAGATCAGCGACGCCTATATGGACGCGATCGGCGACGTCACCGCCCATGTCGACAACGCGATGACGCTGATCGACCCCGTGGTCGATCGCCTCCTGATCGCCAAGCAGGCCTCCTGGCAGGCCCGCGCCAACGCAGGTCAGACCATTCTCGTTCAGTTCTCCTCGATCCTCGCCAACAAGACCTGGACCGCCGCCGATGGCGTAACCTTTGCCGATCTGCGCGGCCGCATCCAGCAGTCCTGGGTGGTCGTGCGCGATCTCAGCCCGAATGTGGCCTCGCCCGAGCTGTTGCAGGCGATCCGTAACGCCGAGCCGGAAATCTCCGGCGCGCTCAGCGACGAACGCAATGCCATTGCGACCAAGCTGCTCGCCGGCGAGCCCGCCGGCGTCGCAGGCATCGACTACCGCGATCGTCAGCTTGTCGGCGCCAACAATGTCGTCATCGTCACGCAAACCGCGCTCGCCAACATGATCTCGCGGGCCGAGGAGGGCGCCTCGCGCGCCCGCTTCAGCCTGATCCTGTTCGGCCTGCTGGTGCCGGCCTCGCTGGCGCTGACCATCGGCGGGCTGATGCTGATGCGCAACCGCGTCACCCGGCCGCTGACCGCGATCACCGGTGTCATGACCCGTTTTGCGGCGCATGATTTCGCCGGCGAGGTGCCGGGTCTCGGCCGCAACGACGAGATCGGCCGCATGGCCGCGGCGCTCCAGGTGTTCAAGGAGGCCATGATCAACGCCGAGCGCCTGTCCGGCGACCAGGCCGTCGAGCGCGCCGACAAGGAGAAGCGTGCATCCGAATTGTCCGGCCTCGTGCGGCAATTCGAAAGCCGCATCGGCCAGATGGTACAGACGCTGTCGAGCGCCTCGGGCGAGCTGGAGACGACCGCGCGCTCGATGTCGGGCACGGCGGCCGAGGCCCAGACCCAGGCCGGCTCGGCCTCGACGCTCGCCGACCAGGTCGGCGGCGGCGTGCAGACCGTGGCGGCTGCGGCGGAGGAGCTCAACGCCTCGATCCGCGAGATCAACCGTCAGGTCGAGCAGGCGACGCGCGCCACCGAGCAGGCGGTCGTCACCGTCAAGGAAACCGACAGCACCATGCGCGCGCTTGCCGACGGCGCCGATCGCATCGGCGAGGTCATCGGCCTCATCACCTCGATCGCCGGCCAGACCAACCTGCTGGCGCTGAACGCGACGATCGAGGCAGCCCGAGCCGGCGAGTCCGGCAGGGGTTTTGCGGTGGTGGCGAGCGAGGTGAAGAACCTGGCCTCCCAGACGGCGAAGGCGACCGAAGAGATCAGCGCCCAGATCACGGAGATCCAGGGGGCGACGCAGAAGGCGGTCTCGGCGATCGACGGCATCGTCAAGACCATCGAGGAGGTCTCGAGCATCAACCGCGTCATCGCCGCCGCCATCGAGGAGCAGAACAAGGCCACCGCCGAGATCGCAAACACCGTGCAGCACACGGCGGAAGCGACCTCGACCGTCACCCGCAACATCGCAACCGTATCGTCAGCGGCGAACGAGACCGGCCGCGCCGCTTCCGGCGTGTTGAAGGCCGCCGCCAACCTGTCGAGCCAGTCGACCTCGCTGACGTCGGAGGTCGACGGCTTCATCAGCAAGGTGAGGGCGGTGGCGTAAGGGCTGCCGCGCGCTCTATCGAATGTCCTTGGCCCCCAGAGACGGCGCTTCGCGCCGCGCTGGGGTGGCACAATCAACGAGGGCGATGCGCGCGGGCGGCGATTGCTTGCGCGCGTTCGAGCAGCGCTTCGGCGCGCTGCACGATCGGAATATCAATCATCTTGCCGTCGATGGCGAAGGATGCGCGGCCCTCGGCAGCCGCCTGCTTGTTGAGCGCAACGACGCGCTCGGCGTCCGCCACCTCCTTGGCGGAGGGGCTGAAACCCTCGTTCAGGATCGGCACCAGCGACGGATGGATACAGGCAGAGCCCACGAAGCCAAAGTCCGCAGAGCGCCTGACGATCCTTGTGTATCCTTCCAGATCGGAGAAATCGGCGACTGAGCCGATGGTGCCGAGCGGCATGATGCCGGCGGCGCGGGCTGCCTGCACGACCTGTTGCTTCGGCATCAACAGGGTTTCCTCCGTCGGCTTGGCGCCGATGGCGGTGGCATAATCTTCCGCACCCAGTGAAATGCCGGCCAGTCGCGGGATCGATCGCGCGATCTCGTGAGCCCTCGAGAGAGGACCGGGCGCCTCGATCAGGCCGACAAACCAGATCTTGCCGATGGGCAATCCGCGCTCGATCTCCAGTCTGGTCACCATCTCGTCGAGCAGGCGCAGATGCTCGGCGCCTTCGACCTTGGTGATCTTGATCGCGTCCACGCCGGCGATGACAGCTGCTTCCAGATCGGGCACCGCCAATTCGAGCGGCTGGTTGATCCGCACCATGACATCCGAACTTCCGGTGTCGCGAAAGCGCTTCACGATGCCCGGGATCAGCTTTCGAGCGTTGGCCTTTTCAGCCAGCGGCACGCTGTCCTCGAGATCGATGATCAGCGCGTCCGCGCCGCGCTCGACGGCCTTGACGACGAACCGCTCGACGTTTGCGGGTACGAACAGCGCAGAGCGCCAGACCGGGAATTTTCGTTCAACTGTCATGTGCTGGTTTCCTTCACAACGCCCGAGGCGAGGGCGGCATCGATGTCGTCAGGGCTGAGGCCGGCTTCGGCCAGGATGGTGCGGCTGTGCTGACCGAGGCGTGGCGCAGGCGTCCGGATGCTTCCGGGAGTCTCGGACAGGCGTACCGGGACGGCGTGCATCGGGAACGTTCCCATGTCCTCGTCGGGATAGTCGGCCAGCAGTCCCCGGGCCTGCACGTGGCGATCGTTCATCAAGCGGACGGTGTCGTTGACCGGGCCGATCGTGACCTCGGCCGCCTCGAAGAAGGCGACGTTGTCGTCGACCGTTCGTGTCGCGATGAAATCGCCGATGATCTTGTCGAGTTCGGCGACATGGACGAGCCTCTGCTCGTTGGTCTTGAACTTTGGATCCTCGCAGAGCTCCGGGCGGCCGATCGAACGCAGCACCCGCATCGCCATGCCTTGCGTGGATGCCGACAGGCAAACCCAGCCGCCATCGAGCGTGCGGTAGACATTGCGCGGTACCGAGCCGCTCGAGCGGCTCCCGCTGCGCGGCTTGACCACGCCGGTCAAACGGTAATTTGCCGCCTGAGGCCCGAGCGAGTTGACGATCGGATCGAGCAGCGGCAGATCGATCACCTGTCCCTTTCCGCCGTTGATCTCGACTTCCCGCAGCGCCGCCATCGCAGCGAACGCTCCGGTGAGACCGGACAGGGCATCGGCCAGATACATAGGCGGCAATACCGGCTCACGATCGGGGAAGCCGTTCATCTCGGCGAAGCCGGAGAAGCCCTCCACCAGCGTCCCAAAGCCGGGCCGGCGATGGTAGGGGCCGGTCTGCCCCCATCCCGATATGCGAACGATCACGAGCTTGGGCTCTAGCCGCAGCAGTTCCTCCGGCGAGAGCCCCATCTGCTCGAGTGTGCCGGGACGGAAACTCTCGACCAGCATCGCGGCGCCGGGAATCATCTTGCGGATCAGCGGCACCGCTTCGTCGTGACGGAATTCCAGGCAGATGCTGCGCTTGTTGCGCGAATGGATCTTCCAGTTGGTTTCGACACCCTTGGTGCGCCAGCCGCGCAGCGTATCGCCTTCGCGCGGCTCGACCTTAATGACGTCGGCGCCGAAGTCGGCGAGATGCTGGGTGAGCAGATTGCCTGCGACCAGCCTCGAGAGGTCGATGACGCGGAGCCCTGTCAGCGGGCCGCGGACACCGGGGGTGTAATCGGCCTGATGCAGTCCGCTTTCGGGAGAGGTGGCGTCAGTGGGATTTGCCATGGTTCCGTTCTGTAAACAGGATGCCGCCGGTGACAGGCAGCCACAGGCGCAACTGGCGGTCAGTCGTTGCCTCCTGGGTTTCGATGCGGATCTGATTTCCGCCGACGCTCAATCCGATTTGCCATCGGCCGCCAACATAGGAATGGCTGACCACGTCGGCTTCGACGATCGAACCTCCGATCGCCTGATCGTTGGCCGCCGCCAGGCGCATCTGCTCGGGGCGATAGGCAAACGTGACCTTGTCGCCGAGGGATGGACGTTTGTCGGACTTGATCAGAACGCGCTGACCATCGGCGAGACTGACCAGTGTCTGTCCATCGCCGTCGGGCGCCCCGACCACGTCGCCGTTGAGGAAATTGGTCGTTCCGATGAAGTCGGCGACGAAACTGTCTGCCGGCCGCGTGTAGATCTCTTGGGGCGAGCCGATCTGGCTGATGCGGCCGCCATTCATGACCACGATGCGGTCGGACAGTGCCAGCGCTTCGACCTGGTCGTGCGTCACGTAGATCGTCGTCAGGCCGAGACGCGTGCGCAGTTCGGCGAGCCAGGTCCGGGCGCGGTCGCGCAGCTTTGCGTCGAGATTCGACAGGGGCTCGTCGAGCAGGAGGATTTCGGGCTGGTAGACCAACGTTCGCGCGAGCGCGACACGCTGCTGCTGGCCGCCCGAGAGCTGATGCGGATAGCGGTCCTGAAAGCGCTCCATCTCGACGAGAGCGAGACTCTCCTCGACGCGGCGCCTGCAGTCGGCGGTCGATACCTTGCGCAGCTTGAGCGGAAACACGACGTTGTCATAGACCGTCATGTGCGGCCACAAAGCGTAGCTCTGGAACACGAGCCCGCAATGGCGCGCTTCCGGCGGCAGGAAGATTCCCTTTTCTCCGTCGAAATAGGTCTTGTTGCCGACGCGGATGCGTCCGCTCGTCGGTTGATCCAGTCCGGCAATGGCGCCGAGCGTTGTTGATTTGCCGCACCCCGACGGCCCCAGCAGCGTGACGAACTCGCCATCGGCAACGTGGATGTTGACGTCGTCGATCGCTTTGACCGGTCCGTACCGCTTATGCAGGTTCTCAATCAGCAACTCAGCCATAAAGCTTCACTCCGAGAAAAGCGCGCGCCGCCGTGACACAGACGCCGATCACCAGGATCTGGATGGTCGCCAGCGCGGACACCAGACCGACCTCGCCCTGCGTCCATGCCTGGAGCAGCGTGGTCCCGATCACTTCGCTGCCGGGTGCGAACAGGAAGATCGCTGTCGTGTATTCCTTGAAGAACGTGATGAAGAGGATGATGAAGCAGGCAACCAGTGCCGGCCGCAATAAAGGCAAAACGATGCGCCGGCTCGTCGTCCACCAGTCCGCGCCCTGCGTACGGGCGGCGCGATCGAAATCCGGGCTCATCTGCAACAACATCGGAGCAACCGCACCGAGCCCCACAGGAATGAAGTGCATCGTGAAGGCGGCAACCAGAATCCAGATCGTGTTTCGGAGGCCGCCCAGGCCGGGCACGAGCGCAAACGCATAGAAGAAGCCGATGCCGGCGACGACGCCTGGCACGGCGCGGGGAAACAGCGCGATATAGTGCAGCGCGCCACGCCAGCGGAAGTCGGACCGCAGCACGATGATGGCGATCAGGGCGACCATCGCAGTGGCGACGACGCCACCGACCGAACTGACGATCAGCGAGTTCCAGATCGAACGCGGGTAGACCGGGTATTCGAGCATGTTGGCGAAGTTGCCGAGCGTCAGCACCTCGCTGATCGGCACCATCGGCGACAGCAGGCTCGTGAAGGCGCGCAGCAGCAGCGCGCCGATCGGCATCACGACAGTTGCGGTGATGTAGATCGCCGAGACGATGCAAAGCGGCCAGCGCAGGTTGTTCAGGCGGAAAGGGCGCGGTCGCGTGGCCTTGCCGCCGAGCGTGACGAAGCGCCTTGTATTGCCGAGCAGGCGTCCTTGTAGCCACACCAACACGCAGACGACGGCAAGCATCAGCGCGGCAGCCGTTGCCACCAGCCCGTGATCGGGGCGGGCCGACGCCACGCCGTTGTTGTAGAGGAACGTGGTCAGCACAGTGATGCCGGCGGGATCGCCGAACACCAGCGGAATCGCGAGGAGCTCCAGTCCCACAGTGAAGTTCAGCACGGCACTATAGGCGATCGCCGGCATGAGGAGCGGCAGCGTGATCCGCCACAAGGTCCTCAAAGTGCCGGCGCCGGTCACGCGCGCGGCTTCCTCCAAAGTCGGATCGGTGATCGAGGCCGACGACATGCAGTAGATGTAGGCGACCGGTGCTTGCGAGACGCCCGCGATCATCGCCATGCCCGGCAGGGAGTAGAGATTCCATGGCGCGCCGTCGAAGATCGACTGAACCAGAAGCGTGAGGTAGCCGGCCGGTCCGTAGATCGTGTACCAGCCGAACGACAGTACCAGCGCCGAGAGATAGATCGGCCACAGGAAGAGCTCGCCAAACAACCGCGCAAACGGCATGTCGGTGCGGCCGAACAGCACCGCCGCCAGCGTGCCCAGCGTCTGCGAAATCACGGTGGTGAGGGTGGCGAACACGAACGTGTTCCAGATGACGAGCGCGAAGCCGTCGGTGCGAAGCAGGCGCCCGAAATTGCCCAGCGTCAGTTGCTGGCCGGAATCGTAGAGCGCACGATCCAGGAAAGATTGATAGAGAACGGGAAGGAGAGGCGCTGCGATCAGGACAATTGTCAGCAGCGCCATGCCGTACTGGATGACGGTATCGCGGCCGGGCAGCGGCTTCGGCAAGGCGTCCGCGACCGACGACCCCAGCGCGCTGCTTGCGTCAAGCGACATTGAAGGTCTTTTTCCAGCGCGCGAGGAAGCTGTCGTAGTCCCGCACCGCGTCCCGATCGTAGCCGATGTAGCAGATGTTCTGCTCGCCGACGGCTTCCACGATCGACGAGTAGGTGTGGCGGATTCCGTCGCCCGGCTTCACACCGGGGCGTGCCGGCGTCAGGCCGCCCCGTCCGAATGCGCGCTGACCGTCCTCCGAGACGACGTAGTCGAGCATCAGTTTTGCTGCGTTGACGTTCTTCGATCCCTTCGGAATCGCGATGCCACGCAGCACGACCGGCTGACCGTCTCCGATGAAGCTCCAGCCGAGGATCTTTGCCCGCGCCGGATCGTTCAGGCGCGGCCAGAAGGTGATGGCCGAAACGAAGAAGCCCATGGTGTATTCGCCGGAGGTGACCTTCTCGGTCATTGGGCCGCCGGAACGCTCGAATCGGGGCGAAAGCTTTGCAAGTTGGGCGAACCAGTCCCAGGCCTTTTCGCCGTGCTTCTTCACGAACGCGTAGCTGATGCCGTAGCCGAAAGTCGTTTGATGCACGCCGTAGCTGGTGATGCGGTTGCGCCAGGTCTTCTCGTTTGCGACCGCAAGCTCGACGAACTCGGCAAGTGTCTTGGGACGCTTGCCGTCGGCCACCAGCGTGTTGTTCCAGATCAGCGCCATGGGGTCGGACGAGACGGTGTAGACGCCGGGAAACGGCTTTGACCAATCCGGCCAGGCCTTCGCTTCAGGCGATACGTAGTCGAGGACTTCACCGCGCTCCTGGAAATCGATCCATCCGCCCGGATCGGCCGTCGCGATGAGGTCGCAGGTGCGACTGTTGGTGCTCCGCTCGGCCAGATATCGCTCGAAGCTCTCGCGGGAGGCGGGGAGATCCAGGGTTTCGACCTTGATCTTCGGGTAGAGCTTGTTGAAGCCCTCGATCACGGGACGCCAGTTTTCTGGCGACATAATCGAGTAAATGAGGAGGCTGCCCTCGTTATGAGCGTCGTCGATGATCTTCTGATAATTCTCGGGATACCCGTTCGGCGCCGCCTGGGCCGTGCCCCGGAGCCCCATCGTGGCGCCGAGAACCGACATCACCATTAAGCTTCTACGATCGATGCCCGACATCTACTGTTCCTCCGGCCGCCGCGATTTGTTATGCACATTTATTGGCGCCAATTTGTGCGCAATAGTATTGGCAAGTCAAGCGCTCCAAAAAGGGAAGCAGCCATGAAAGTACGGAAGGAGCAGAAGAGGCTGTTGGCGGCTGAAATCGGTGCCGCCATCCTGCAAGGCGATTACCGGCCAGGCGAATGGTTGCGCCAGATCGACCTGGAAGAAGCCTTCGCTGCCAAACGGTTTGACGTCCGGAGTGCGCTGACCCAGCTTGCCGCAAGCGGGATGGTGACGCATGTCGAAAATCGCGGATACCGGGTTGCGCAACCCGACTTGAACGTCGTTCGCGAGATATTGGCGATCCGCACGCTGCTCGAAGTTGAAGCGGCAAGGCAGGCGCTACCGAATATCGGCCCCGACGAACTCAAGAAGATCAAGCAGGCTCAGCAAATCTTCGAAGATGCTGTGGCGCGCGGCAGCAAGGCGGATCAGGCAAATACCAACGCAGCCTTTCACGATGAGATCTATCGCCATGCAACGAACCAATCGCTCGCCAGCCTCATCGTGGAAATCAGAAATCGCGCCAGACCAGGGCCGATTGCTTTGTGGCCTTCGAACGCCGAGCTGCAGAGAAGTGCTGCACACCATGTCGAGATCGTCGATGCGATCGAGTCTCGCGATCTCGCCGCGCTCGTTGCAGCAGTGCGACGACACATCGTCGAATCCGGCGCCAACTATCCGGCGCGCGATCTCGGTCCGGTCAAGAAGACCTCGGCAGCCTCCGATTGACTAAGAGTGGCGAAGCCAATCTGTTGAGGGCGTATCAGGAGTAGCGCACGGAGTAGGCCTGCCTCAATTCGCGCCCCCAGCCGGGATCGGCTCCATGCCGCTTGCGATGATCACGTCGCGGGCGGCGGGGGAGGCGAGGAACTTGATCAAGGCACGGCCGGCTTCGGGCTCCTTCGAACCGGCCGCGATCCCGGCCGAGAAGATCGTGATCTTCTGCAATTCGTTCGGCAGCGGTCCCACGATATCGATGCCCTTCACGGGCTTCAGCTCGCTGATCTGCTGGAAGCCGAGCTCGGCCTCGCCGTGTGCGACGATCTCGCCGACCGGCGTTGCCGGAATCTTTCGTGCCTTGTCCTTCATGACGTCGGCGATGTCGAGCTTGTCGAACATCTCGGTCGAGACGTAGACGCCGCTGGCGCTGTCGGAATAGGCGATCGTCTTCGCCGCCAGCAGCGCGCGCTTGACCGCCTCCACCGAGCCGATGTCCGGCTTCGGCGCACCCGATTTCACGGCAACGCCGATCGGCGATCTGGTGAGGTCGACCTGGCTGCCGGCCACGACCTTGCCCTTGCCGGCGAGGTCGGTGAGGGCATAGCCCACCATGATCAGGACATCCGCGGGTTCGCCGCGCTCCAGCCGGACCGGGATCGCATTGGTGGTCGTCCCCATCGACGGCCCATATTCCGTCAGCACTTTGTTGCCGGTGGCCTTCTCGAATTCCGGCACGAGCGCCTTGTAGGCAGCCGTCAATCCGCCCGAGATCATCACATGGACCTCGGCAGCTTCGGCCGCGCCGGTCAGCCACAGGACGGTTAGAACGCCGAAGGCAATGTTGCGGAATGTTGCTGATATCGATGTCATCGTCATTCGTCTCCAACTAACCCCGTCCGCGATACGGCGCGACGCCTTGCTCTGGCACCCACAATCCCTTCGGCACGCGGCCGGTCTGCCAGAACACGTCGATCGGGATGCCGCCGCGCGGATACCAGTAGCCGCCGATGCGCAAGAACTTCGGCTTGATCTCGCTCGCGATGCGCTTGCCGATCATGACGGTGCAGTCCTCGTGGAACGCGCCGTGATTGCGGAAGCTCGCGATATAGAGCTTGAGCGACTTCGACTCCAGCAGCCAGGGGCCGGGCGCGTAGTCGATCATCAGATGCGCGAAATCCGGTTGTCCCGTGACCGGACAAAGCGAGGTGAATTCCGGCACGGTGAAGCGCACCAGATAGTCCGTGCCCTTTTGCGGATTGGGCACGCGGTCGAGCTGGGCTTCTTCCGGTGTGTGCGGCCATTCGACCGCACGGCCGAGCTGGAGGGATTTCTTCGCCATCGTCGTCACATCCTGTTCGAGCATGATCCGGAAAAGTGGGCACCGGTTTTCCGAAAGATCATGCTCAACTAAAAAACCGGAGCGCGATAAGATCGCGCTCCAGAGGGTGCCGGGATGGACGCAAATGTCGCCGTCGTCAACCGGCCGCGATCGTCTGGATCATGACGATCCGGTCGTTGCCGGACTCGCAGCCCCAGAGCTCGCCCGGGCGGCCGTCGAGCTGGCGCACATTGGCATTGGCCTTGTCGCTGGCGAAAACGTTGAACCGCTCCGTCGCGGGATCGAAGCGGACGATGGCATTGGCGGAGAAATCGGTCAGCCAGACCTTGTCCTTGTCGTCGACATAGACGGCATAGGTGCGAGGGCGATCGCCCGGCAGCTTCCAGGTTTTCCAGGAGCCGTTGGCGGGATCGTGCACCGAGACGTGACCGCTGTTCCACTCGCTGACCCAGATCCGGCTTTGCGAATCTGACCAGACCCGCCGCGACCCCTGGCTCGGCGTCGGCGGCTCGACGATGGCAGCATTGCCGGTCGCAAGATCAATCTTCGCGATGTAGCTGCCGGCCAGCGAGGCGTACCAGACCTCACCCCTGGGCGTCACCGCGATGCCGTAGGGGCCAACACCCCTGGGCGCCCTGAACACGTCCATCTCGCCCGATCCCGGCTTGAGCCGGCCGTAATAGCCGGACTGGCCGGTGAACCAGTAGGTACCGTCCTTGTCGAACACGCCGGTGTTGAGATTTGCGGAGGCGAACTTTTCGGGCAGGCGGAACAGCGTGACCTTGAGATCGCCGGGATCGACCCGGGCGATCGCGTTCTGGCCGCCCTCGGTGATCCAGGGGGCACCGTCGGGGCCGATCGTCACGCCGTGCGGTGCGGCGCCCTGGCCGAGGCTGACTGTCTTGAAACTGCCATCCCGGGGGTCGAGCCTGCCCAGCATGCCCTTGCCCTGCGCCGTGAACCAGACCGTGCCGTCGCGAGCGGGGGCGAGGTCGTGCAGGCCGATGCCGGCGCTGATGGGGAAATATTTTGTCCGGAACAGGCCCTCCTGCGCAAAACTTGGGCGGACGGCGAGGAGGGCAGCGCTCGAGGCAAGAAACTGGCGGCGGTTCATGGCGTTACCCCGACTGTTTCAGATTGAGGTTGGACGCGCAGAGCAGGCGACTTCAAGGATAGTCCGAGCCTGCTCGCGCGTCAGTCGAAGCACACCGTCCAAGCGTTCACATTTGCTTGCGGCCCGTGTAAGACCCCCGGCACCGATCAGCCCTAACGAACGGAAGTGCACATCATGACCGCCATCATCGACATCATCGGCCGCGAAATTCTCGACAGCCGTGGCAATCCCACCGTCGAGGTCGACGTCGTGCTGGAAGATGGTGCGCTCGGCCGTGCCGCGGTGCCGTCCGGCGCCTCCACCGGCGCCCATGAGGCGGTGGAACTGCGCGATGGCGACAAGGCCCGCTATCTCGGCAAGGGCGTCACCAAGGCGGTCGGCGCCGTCAATGGCGAGATCTTCGAGGCCCTGAGCGGCCTCGATGCCGAGCAGCAGGCCCAGATCGACCAGATCATGATCGACCTCGACGGCACGCCGAACAAGAGCCGGCTGGGCGCCAATGCCATCCTCGGCGTCTCGCTTGCCTGCGCCAAGGCTGCCGCAAACTCGCTCGACATGCCGCTCTATCGTTACGTCGGCGGCACCTCGGCGCGTCTGTTGCCGGTGCCGATGATGAACATCATCAATGGCGGCGTGCATGCCGACAATCCGATCGACTTCCAGGAGTTCATGATCCTCCCCGTGGGCGCGTCGTCCTTTGCCGAGGGCCTGCGCTACGGCGCGGAGGTGTTCCACACCCTGAAGTCGGAATTGAAGAAGGCCGGCCACAACACCAATGTCGGCGACGAGGGCGGTTTCGCCCCGAACCTGCCGTCGGCGGACGCCGCGCTCGAATTCGTCATGAACGCGATCGGCAAGGCCGGCTACAAGGCCGGCACCGACATCGTGATCGGCCTCGACTGCGCCTCGACCGAGTTCTTCAAGGACGGCAAATACGTCTATGAAGGCGAGGGCAAGACCCGCTCGATCTCCGAGCAGGCCAAGTACCTCGCAGACCTGGTGTCGCGCTATCCGATCGTGACCATCGAGGACGGCATGTCGGAAGACGACATGGACGGCTGGAAGGAGCTCACCGACCTCATCGGCAAGAAGTGCCAGCTCGTCGGCGACGATCTCTTCGTCACCAACGTCAAGCGCCTGGCCGAAGGCATCAAGGCCGGCCGCGCCAATTCGATCCTGATCAAGGTCAACCAGATCGGTACGCTGACCGAGACGCTCGCTGCCGTCGAGATGGCGCACAAGGCCGGCTATACCTCGGTGATGTCGCACCGCTCCGGCGAGACCGAGGATTCCACCATCGCCGACCTCGCGGTCGCCACCAATTGCGGGCAGATCAAGACCGGCTCCCTTGCGCGTTCGGACCGCACCGCCAAATACAATCAGCTCCTGCGCATCGAGCAACAGCTCGGCAAGCAGGCGCTCTACGGCGGCAAGGCGGCATTGAAGGCGCTGGCATAAGCCGGCGCTCCAGCTAGGACAGGGGAGGATCGACATGAGCGACGGCAAGACCGGACTGCAACTGCGTTCGCTGATCAAGAAGAGCGGTGAACTGGAAATCTCGCTCGTCGACGTGCCGACTCCCGAGCCCGCCGCGGACGAGGTCGTCGTCCGCGTCGAGGCGGCGCCGATCAACCCGTCCGACCTCGGCCTTCTCGTCGGCGCGGCCGATATGAGCACGGCGAAGGCGTCCGGCAGCAAGGACGCTCCCGTCATCACCGCGAAGGTGCCGGAGGGCGCGATGCGGGCGATGGCCGGCCGGCTCGACGAAGCCATGCCGGTCGGTAACGAAGGCGCGGGCGTCGTCATCAAGACCGGCTCGTCGGATGCCGCGAAAGCATTGATGGGCAAGACCGTCGCCATGATCGGCGGCGCGATGTACGCGCAGTACCGCACGCTGAAAGTGCGCGAGTGCCTGCCGCTGCCGGCGGGCACCACGCCGGCTGAAGGCGCCTCCTGCTTCGTCAATCCGCTCACGGCGCTCGGCATGACCGAGACCATGCGGCGCGAGGGGCACAAGGCGCTGGTGCACACCGCGGCCGCCTCCAATCTCGGCCAGATGCTGAACAAGATCTGCATCAAGGACGGCATTCCGCTGGTCAACATCGTGCGCAGCAAGGAGCAGGCCGACATCCTGCACAAGATCGGCGCCAAATACGTCGTCGATTCCACCGCACCGAGCTTCCTCGGCGATCTCACCAATGCGCTGGTCGAGACCGGCGCCACCATCGCCTTCGATGCCATCGGCGGCGGCAAGCTGGCCGGCGACATCCTCAACTGCATGGAAGCTGCGATCAACAAGACCGCCAAGGAATACAGCCGCTACGGCTCCAACGTGCACAAGCAGGTCTACGTCTACGGCGCGCTCGACATCCGCCCGATCGAGCTGCCCCGCGGCTTCGGCATGGCCTGGGGCGTCGGCGGCTGGCTGCTGTTTCCGTTCCTGATGAAGATCGGGCAGGCGGACGGAGCCAGGCTGCGCCAGCGCGTCGTCGACGAATTGAAGACGACCTTCGCCAGCCACTACACCAAGGTGGTGTCGCTTCAGGAGGCGCTCGATCCCGCCAACATCGCTGTCTACGCCAAACGGGCCACCGGCGAAAAATTCCTCATCAACCCAAATAAATCTTCGTGATGTGCCACGGCACACCATCCAAAGAAGGACTTGCCTTCTGAGCGAAGCGCGGGAAGATTTGCGCCGCAATTGAAAGCGGGGCAACCGCAAGCAAAGAAGGGGACACTTCCATGACTGATCTGAATCGCCGCGACCTGCTCGCGGGCGCTGCCGCTATGGGCGCGGCGGCCGTAACCGGACTTGGACCGACCACCGCCAGTGCCTCGGTGCCGCAAAGCGGGGCACAGGCGCCCGGCTTCTATCGCTACAAGGTCGGCAGCTACGAGTGCACCTCGATCAACGACGGCGCGCGCACCTTCCCGATGCCGGACAAGTTCGTCGTCAACCTGCCGAAGGAGGAAGCGCTGGCCGCGGGCGAGGCGGCGTACATGCCGAAGGGCATGGTCACGGTGCCGTTCAATCCCCAGCTCATCAACACGGGCTCCAAGCTGGTCCTGATCGACACCGGCAACGGCGTTGCCAATCTCGAGCCGAGCAAGGGCGCGGTCGGCCGCACGCTGCAAAACCTCCAGGCCGCCGGCGTCGACCCGAAGAACATCGACGTCGTGCTGCTGTCGCATCTCCATCCTGATCACACCAACGGCATTCGTCTGGCCGACGGCGCGCTGGCGTTCCCGAATGCGGAGATCATGGTGCCGGCGAAGGATTGGGAGTTCTGGGCGAGCGACGAGAACGCGGCCAAGGCTCCGAACGACATGACGAAGAACTACTTCGCCAACGTGAAGAAGACCTTTGCCGGCCTCGAATCCAAGGTCACGAAGTACGAGTGGGGCAAGGAGGTCGCCCCGGGCATCACCTCGATCGCGACGCCCGGCCATACGCCGGGGCACACCTCGTTCGCGGTGGCCTCTGGCGACAAGAAGGTGCTGATCCAGTCTGACGTCACCAACATTCCGGAGTTCTTCCTGCGCAATCCGGATTGGCACGTGGCGTTCGACAACGACGGCGCGATGGCGCAGGCGACGCGCCACAAATTCTACGACATGGCGGCAGCCGAGAAGGCGACCGTGATCGGCTTCCACTTCACCTTCCCCTCGGTGGGGCATGTCGAGAAGGACGGCGCGAAATACCGCCTGATCCCGTCGGCCTGGAATCCGACGATCTGAACCGAGCCAGGGGTTTGCGAGAAACGTCAGGCCGCCTTCGGGCGGCCTGATTGTTTTTGGATCGTAGCGACCATCTGCTTTCGAGAAACTCAGCGTTTCCAAACAAAACCGGTTCATGCACTTGCATCCATCGACCCGGATCGCTTAAGTGCCGCCCCGGAACTTCCGCTCAAGCCCCCAAGGACAATCCATGGCCTACAACATCGTCGTGATCGCCGGCAGCCTGCGCAAGGACAGCTTCTCGCTGAAGGTCGCCAACGCGCTCGCAAAGCTCGCGCCGGCCTCGCTCAAGCTCGAGGTCATCACGCTGGCAGGCATCTCGTTCTTCAACCAGGACCTCGAGGGCGCGCCGCCCGCGGACTGGCTGGCCTTCCGCGAGAAGCTGCAGAAGTCGGACGGCGTCATTTTCGTCACCCCCGAATACAACCGCGCCATCCCGGGTGTGCTGAAGAACGCCATCGACGTCGCCTCGCGCCCCTACGGCAAGAGCTCGTTCAACGGCAAGCCGGTCGGCATCATCTCGAACTCGCCGGGCCCGCTCGGCGGCGTCAGCGCCGCCAAGACGCTGCAGAACATCCTGCCGGGCATTGCCGGACCGATCCTGCAGCAGCCGGAGATCTATCTGAACGCGGTCGGCGATGCCTTCGATGCGGAGGGGAACCTGACCAAGGAATCTCTGAAGCCCGTCCTCCAGGCCTATATCGACGCGTTTGCTGCGCACGTGGCCAAACACCACGGCTGACGTCTTTCTTCGTCATGGCCGGGCTTGTCCCGGCCATCCACGTCTTGGCTCGTGGTGACGAAAAACGTGGATGCCCGGCACAAGGCCGAGCATGACGGCTGGGGGTAGGGACTGGAACGCGAAGGGGGAAGCGATTAGCACTCCCTTAACCAACCTGCCGCATCTTCCCAAGATGGTCTCCCGCGCGCGCCTGAAATCGATCCTGACCGGCCTTGCCCTCTATGCGATGGCGGCCGCTATCGTCGGCTATTTCGGCGTCAACGCCTACACCGGCAAATACGGCCTCAACGCCCGTCAGGAACTCGACCAGGAGATCATCGCGCTGACGAGCGAGCTGGCCCAGCTCAAGCGCGAGCGCGCGAAGAGCGAGCAGCGGGTGTCGCTGCTGCGGACGTCGCGGATCGATCCTGACATGCTGGACGAGCGGGCGCGCTATCAGCTCGACTATGTCAATCCACACGATCTCGTTCGGATGATCCCGGCGAAGTAGCGTTTGCCGCTGCATTCGAAACCGGCATCGAAAGCCGCTGCCGAAATCCGACAATCGTGTAGCAATTCTACCGAAAGTCTTAGGCTTGGAACCGGGCTGCCGCCTTGACGGCAACGCAGCAACGGCCCCATGGCTTCTGCCGCCGTCTGCCTGAGTTGACGCAGATCAACCGGGCCATGCCGGCGCAGCCTAGACTGCCACCCGGAGGAAACAGTGATGAATGGGCCAATGTCCCGGCATCACGCGGCCCGCGTCGAGGCCGCCATTGCGTCAGGCCAGGCCGCGCGCTCCGCGCTGGTGGCCTCATGGCGCCGTTCGTCCCGATTGCATCATCTCGATCCCGCCGGTCGTAGCGCGCCGATGCGGCTGAGCGATGTCGAGTTGCGGCAGGCGCGCGAGCGCGTCGCGCCGCTGCTCGCCGCCGCGCAAGGCGCGATGGACCGGCTCTATCAGGCGGTCGGCGCGAGCGGCTGCTGCGTGCTGCTCGCCGACGGCGCGGGCGTGCCGGTCGACCGCCGCGGCACAGCGGTGGACGATGCGACGTTCCAATCCTGGGGCCTGTGGACCGGCGCGCTCTGGAGCGAGGATCATGAAGGCACCAACGGCATCGGCACCTGCGTCGTCGAGCAGCGCCCGCTGACGATCGACCGCGACCAGCATTTCTTCACCCGCAACACGCTTCTGAGCTGCACCGCCGTTCCGATCTACGACCACGAGGCGGCGTTTGCGGGCGTGCTCGACGTCTCCTCCTGCCGCGCCGACCGGACCGATACGTTTTCCAATCTGATCGCGCTCGCGGCAGGTGAGGCGGCGAGGCGCATCGAGGCCGATCTGTTTCGCCGCGCCTTCGCCCATGCCCGCATTGTGCTGACGCAAGGCGCGGACGGCCAGGCCGGCGGCCTCGTCGCGGTCGATGCAGATGATCTCGTGATCGGCGCGACCCGGTCCGCGCGGGTGGGACTCGGGATTGCGCCCGGCCGTCCCTTGCAGCCGGTGCCCGCGGCTGACCTCCTCGGCGGCGAACCCGCGCATGACCATCTTGCCGGCGGCCAGCGCGCGGTGTTGCAGCGGGCGCTGCTGCGCGCGGACGGCAATGTTTCGGCCGCCGCCAAGGCCCTCGGCATCAGCCGTGCCACGCTGCACAGGAAGCTCAAGCGGTTCGAGCTGAAGCACTGAGGGCCCTTGCCTTGCCCACGACTGTCGCAGAACTGCGACAGGTTACCCCGGCCATCGCTGACGCCCGGGCTGACAGGAAAACGCTCCCGCGACATCGTTGGCGCAAGTCGTGAACACGCGACGAATTGCGCAAACAGCAAACATCGGGAGTGATCAATGAACAAGGTGGAATTCCTCGGCGTCACCCAGGTTCCGTTCGCCGAACGCTATGACAATTTCATCGGCGGCAAATTCGTCGCGCCAATCTCCGGCAAGTACTTTGACAACGCCTCGCCGGTGAACGGCCAGATCGTCTGCAAGATCGCGCGTTCCGATGCGCAGGATGTCGAGGCCGCCCTCGATGCGGCGCACGCCGCCAAGGCCGCCTGGGGACGCACCAGCGTCGCCGAGCGCGCCGCGATCCTGAACCGGATCGCCGACCGGATGGAAGAGAATCTGGAGCGCCTTGCGATTGCGGAGACCTGGGACAACGGTAAGCCGATCCGCGAGACCCGCGCTGCCGACCTGCCACTCGCGATCGATCATTTTCGCTATTTCGCCGGCGTGGTGCGCGCACAGGAAGGCTCGATCGGCGAGATCGACCACGACACCATCGCCTATCATTTCCACGAACCGCTCGGCGTGGTCGGCCAGATCATCCCCTGGAACTTCCCGCTGCTGATGGCATGCTGGAAGCTCGCGCCGGCGCTTGCCGCCGGCAATTGCGTCGTGCTCAAGCCGGCCGAGCAGACGCCGGCCTCGATCATGGTCTGGGCCGAGATCATCGGCGATCTCCTGCCGCCCGGTGTCCTCAACATCGTCAACGGCTTTGGCCTCGAGGCCGGCAAGCCGCTCGCCTCCAGCCCGCGGATCGCGAAAATCGCCTTCACCGGCGAGACCTCCACGGGCCGGCTGATCATGCAATATGCCAGCCAGAACCTGATCCCGGTCACGCTGGAGCTCGGCGGCAAGTCGCCGAACATCTTCTTCAACGACGTCACCGCCGAGGACGACGACTTCTTCGACAAGGCGATCGAAGGCTTTGTGATGTTCGCGCTGAACCAGGGCGAGGTCTGCACCTGTCCGAGCCGGGCGCTGGTCCACGCCGATATCTATGACCGCTTCATGGAGCGGGCGCTGAAGCGCGTCGCCGCGATCAAGCAGGGCGACCCGCGTGCGGCCGACACCATGATCGGCGCGCAGGCATCTAGCGAACAGCTCGCCAAGATCCTCTCCTATATCGACATCGGCAAGCAGGAGGGCGCCAAGGTGCTGGCCGGCGGCGGTCGTGCCGAGCTCGGCGGCGATCTTTCCGGCGGCTTCTACGTCCAGCCGACGGTGTTCGAGGGCCACAACAAGATGCGAATCTTCCAGGAGGAGATCTTTGGTCCCGTCGTCTCGGTCACGACCTTCAAGACCGATGACGAAGCGCTCGCGATCGCCAACGACACGCTCTATGGCCTGGGAGCCGGCGTCTGGAGTCGCGATGCCAACCGCTGCTACCGCTTCGGCCGGGCCATCCAGGCCGGCCGGGTCTGGACCAACTGCTACCATGCGTATCCTGCGCATGCCGCGTTCGGCGGCTACAAGCAGTCGGGCGTCGGTCGCGAGACCCACAAGATGATGCTCGATCACTACCAGCAGACCAAGAATCTCCTGGTCAGCTACAGCCCGAAGAAGCTTGGCTTCTTCTGATCGGGCAAGATCTGATTGGGCAAGATCTGATGGGGCAGGAGAGGGCGGCGCAATCTTGCGCTGCCCTCTCCGTCGTCATCCGTCTGTCAGAGTCTTGAGACAAGACGACAGAGCCGACCGTATCCGGTTCGGCGCCCGCGGCATTCGAAGCGATGCCGGGCAAAGACGGAGGCTTGGTGATGCGGAACAGTCGTTCAGGACGGACAATGGGTGTCGCAGCGATGCTGTTCGGCGCGGCGGTGCTGCCGCTGTCGATGGCCTTTGCACAGTCCGGCGCGGCGCCAGCTAGCGCCAAGCCCTTCCTGACCGTCGATGGAAAGGCGCCACTGGTCCTTGGACATCGCGGCCTGCCGGGCCTGGTACCTGAAGAGACCGAGGCGTCGTACGACCTCGCCGCGGCGCTCGGGACCGATGCGCTCGAAGAGGATTTGCACCTGACCAAGGATTGCGTTCTGGTCGTGCGTCATAACCCCTGGCTGAGCGACAACACCAACATTGCCGAGGTGGCGAAGACCAATGCGGCCGTCGCCGCCCGCAAGCGAACCGTGCCCGGTGTGCGCGTCAAGGCCCCGTCGGCCACCGGCGTGCCTGCCGACTACCTGACGGATCTGAGCGATCCGGCCGATCCCAAATCGGTGCTGAAGTCGCTGATCGTCGACGGCGAGGATCATACCAACGACTGGTCGATCAGCGATTTCACCATGGCCGAGCTGAAGCAATGGATCGGCGGCACCACCTATGACGCGGCCAACGAGCGGCCGAAAGTCTTCAACGGCAAGCTCCCGATCATCAGCTTCCAGGACGTCATCGACATCGCCAAGGTCAAGAGCAAGGAGACCGGGCGGTCCATCCTCGTCTATCCCGAAACCAAGAACCCGACCTGGAACAATGCCCAGGCGATCGCCAATGGCTGCGGCGCGGCCGGCAGCCGTCCGCTCGAGGATGCCCTGATCAAGATCATCAGGGATAACGGCCTCAACACCAAGGACGCTCCCATCCTGGTCCAGAGCTTCGAACCCGGCAGCCTGAAATATATGCGCAGCCACGGCCTCCAGACGCGGCAGGTCCAACTCGTCGACGGCAACGGAATCGACTTCAAAACCGGCAAGGTTCTCCTCAACAACATCACGAATTCGCGCCCGTTCGACTGGACGGTTGCAGGCGATGCGCGCCTGTACGATGCGATGCTGACGGCCGAGGGGCTTGCCGAGATCAAGACCTACGCCGACGGCATCGGCCCGTGGAAGGCCTATATCGTTCCGCTCAAGATCGCGCCGTGGAAGGACGCAAATGCCGACGGCACGCCCTACAAGGGATCGACGCCGGAGGCTTCGACCCAGGACGCGACCAGCCTTGTCGCGGACGCGCACAAGCTCGGTCTTTTCGTGCATGTCTTCACGTTTCGGAACGAGAAGAAATATCTTGCCGCCGACTATCGCGGCGACCCGAGCCTTGAATATCTCAAATTCTACCGGCTCGGCGTCGATGGGGTCTTCAGCGACTTCACGCATACCGGCGTTGCCGCCCGTGCGGCGTATTTGCGCGAGTTGGGCTGGTAAGGCTGGCACGGCGAATCGGACGCGCGTGGGATTTCGGATACAAGACAGCGTGTCCGATTTCTCTGCGTTGGCTGCTCACGTTCCCTTCGCTGACCGGTGAGCTAAAGTTGCCCGATCGGCGCCAAAGGTTTTGCAAAGTTTCGGTCACGTTGCAGTGCGGCATAATGAAAGTCGCGCCATGCCGCCGCGGTCCTTTCCAAGGGCGTTTGACTTGGGTTAGAGAGGGCTGAAGTTTTCTCTGACCCGGAATTCCCATGGCCGCACCCAAGAAAGCCGCCGCAAGCACTCCACAGGACAAGACCGACGGCGGTTCGCCCCCGGAATTCACCAGAGAGCAGGAGCTCAAAGCGCTCCGCGACATGCTCCTGATCCGGCGGTTCGAGGAAAAGGCCGGCCAGCTCTACGGCATGGGCGCGATCGGCGGTTTCTGCCACCTCTATATCGGCCAGGAAGCCGTGGTGGTCGGCATGCAGATGGCCCTGAAGCAGGGCGATCAGGTCATCACCGGCTATCGCGATCACGGTCATATGCTTGCCACCGGCATGGAGGCCAACGGCGTCATGGCCGAGCTCACCGGCCGGCGCGGCGGCTATTCCAAGGGCAAGGGCGGCTCCATGCACATGTTCAGCAAGGAGAAGCACTTCTACGGCGGCCACGGCATCGTCGGCGCCCAGGTCTCGCTCGGCACGGGTCTGGCCTTCGCCAACCACTATCGTGGTAACGACAATGTCAGCGTCACCTATTTCGGCGACGGCGCGGCCAACCAGGGCCAGGTCTATGAGAGCTTCAACATGGCGGAGCTCTGGAAGCTGCCGGTGATCTACGTCATCGAGAACAACCGTTATGCCATGGGCACCTCGGTGTCGCGCGCTTCGGCGCAGCAGGATTTCTCCAAGCGCGGTGCGTCCTTCAACATCCCCGGGATGCAGGTCGACGGCATGGACGTCCGCGCCGTGAAGGCCGCGGGCGAGGAGGCGGCGGCCTGGTGCCGTGCCGGCAAGGGCCCCTTCATCCTGGAGATGCAGACCTACCGCTATCGCGGCCACTCGATGTCCGACCCCGCCAAGTACAGAACGCGCGAAGAGGTCGAAAAAGTCCGCCACGATCAGGACCCGATCGAGCAGGTGCGCAACCGCCTGCTCGCGGCCAAGGTGAGCGAGGCCGATCTCAAGGCGATCGACGCCGAGGTTCGCGACATAGTCAATGCGTCCGCCGACTTCGCCCAGCATGATCCCGAGCCGGATGCCGCCGAGCTCTGGACCGACATTTACCGCTGAACGCGCGCAAGCTTTCTTTTGGAGTCGATATGCCAATTCAAGTGCTGATGCCCGCGTTGTCGCCCACGATGGAGAAGGGCAACCTTGCCAAGTGGCTGAAGAAAGAGGGCGAGACGATCAAGTCCGGCGACGTCATCGCCGAGATCGAGACCGACAAGGCGACCATGGAGGTCGAGGCGACCGATGAAGGTACGCTCGGCAAGATCCTGATCCCCGAGGGCACCGCCGACGTTGCCGTCAACACGCCGATCGCGACCATTCTCGCCGATGGCGAGACGGCCGCCGATCTCGCCAAGGCGCCGGCCGCGCCCGCGCCGAGCGTCGCGCAGGAAGTCGCCGAATCCCGCTCGCCGGTCGGCGAAGGCAAGCCGATGATCTCGGCGCCGAAGGCTGCGGCTGCCCCTCAGGTCGTTGCCGAGCCCGATCCGGAAGTGCCCGCCGGCACCGCGATGGTGACGCAGACCATCCGCGAAGCGTTGCGCGACGCCATGGCCGAAGAAATGCGCCGCGACGCCGACGTCTTCGTGATGGGCGAAGAGGTCGCCGAATACCAGGGCGCCTACAAGGTGACGCAGGGCCTGCTCCAGGAGTTTGGCGCCAAGCGCGTCATCGACACGCCGATCACCGAGCACGGCTTTGCCGGCATCGGCGTCGGCGCTGCCATGACCGGGCTGAAGCCGATCGTCGAGTTCATGACCTTCAACTTCGCCATGCAGGCGATCGACCAGATCATCAACTCAGCCGCCAAGACGCTCTACATGTCCGGCGGCCAGATGGGCTGCTCGATCGTGTTCCGCGGCCCGAACGGCGCCGCCGCGCGCGTCGCCGCCCAGCACAGCCAGGACTACTCGTCCTGGTATTCCAACGTCCCGGGTCTCAAGGTGGTCGCGCCGTTCTCCGCAGCGGACTACAAGGGCCTGCTCAAGGCTGCGATCCGCGATCCCAATCCGGTGATCTTCCTCGAGAACGAGGTGCTCTACGGCCATACCGGCGAAGTGCCGAAGCTCGATGACTTCGTGATCCCGATCGGCAAGGCGCGCATCGTGCGTTCGGGCAGCCACGTCACCATCATCTCCTGGTCGAACGGCATGACCTATGCGCTGAAAGCCGCCGACGAACTCGCCAAGGACGGTATCGAGGCCGAGGTGATCGACCTGCGCACGCTGCGGCCGATGGACACCGAGACCATCGTCAACTCGGTCAAGAAGACCGGCCGTGCAGTCACGGTGGAAGAGGGCTGGGCGCAGAGCGGCGTCGGCGCCGAGATCGCCGCGCGCATCATGGAGAACGCCTTCGACTATCTCGACGCGCCGGTCGCGCGCGTCTCCGGCAAGGACGTGCCGATGCCCTATGCCGCGAACCTGGAGAAGCTCGCGCTGCCGTCGGCAGCCGAAGTGGTCGAGGCCGCCAAAGCCGTCTGCTACAGGTAGATCATGGCGGGCCCGAAGGAGCAGCCATTGCCACCCGACGTCCTCGCCCGCGACGATGCGGTCGAGATCCTGCGCGTATTCGTGCTGGACGGCGGGCTGTCGATGGCGTTCCAGCGCGCCTTCGAGGAGCCCGACATGTGGGGCCTCCTGCTCGTCGATCTCGCCCGTCACGCGGCGCGCGCCTATGCGCGCGAGAGCGAATACACCGAGGAGGATGCGCTGAGCCGGATCCTCGAGATGTTCCAGGCGGAGATTGAACGGCCAACCGATACGGGCACGACGACACCGCGCGGGAAGGGGCACTGATCGTGGCGATCGAAGCCCATCATTTCGATTTCATGCTGGAGGCGATCCGTGAGGCGGAGGCCTCGATCGCGCAGGGCGGCCTGCCGATCGGCGCCGTGCTGACGCGCGGCAATGAGATCATCGCCCGCGGCCACAACAACCGCGTGCAGGAAAAGAACGTCATCCTCCACGGCGAGATGAGCTGCCTGCGCGAAGCCGGCGTGATCTCGTTCCACGACACCGTCATGTACACCACGCTGTCGCCATGCTCGATGTGCGCCGGCGCACTCGCTCTGTTCAAGGTGAAGCTGGTGGTGATCGGAGAATCCGTCACCTTCCCGGGCTCCAAGGACATCCTCGACAAGTTCGGCATCCCCTGGATCGACCTTGCCGACGACCGCTCCATCACCATGATGAAGAATTGGCGTTCCATCCCTGCCAACGAGCGCCTGTGGCAGGGCGACATCGGCAACTAAACCTGGTCGTCTTCGCTGTCGGAGACGACGTATTGCAAAGTTCTTCTTGAGGTCAGCATGCCCATCAACATCCTGATGCCCGCTCTCTCGCCGACAATGGAGAAGGGCAACCTCGCCAAGTGGCTGAAGAAGGAAGGCGACAAGGTCAAATCCGGCGATGTCATCGCCGAGATCGAGACCGACAAGGCGACCATGGAGGTCGAGGCGATCGACGAAGGCACGATCGCCAAGATCCTCGTGCCGGAGGGCACGCAGGACGTCCCGGTCAACGACGTGATCGCCGTGCTCGCCGGCGAGGGCGAGGACGTGAAGGCGGCTGGTGCCGCCAAGCCCAGTGCCTCGGCCGCACCTCCGAAAGCTGCTGAAGCGCCCGCCGCCGCACCGGCTCCCGCAGCCGCGCCCAAGGCTGCGCCGCCTGCCGCCGCACCGGCGCCGCAGGCCGCAGCTCCAGCCGTGCAGAGCAACGGCCACGGCGGCCGCGTGTTCTCGTCGCCGCTCGCGCGCCGTCTCGCCAAGGATGCAGGCATCGACGTGTCGATGGTGACGGGCACCGGCCCGCACGGCCGCGTGGTGGCGCGTGACGTCGAGCAGGCCAAGTCCGGCAAGGGCCTGAAGGCGCCTGCCGCTGCGCCGTCCGGGGCGCCCTCGATCGCGCCGACCATGTCGGACAAGCAGATCCTGTCGCTGTTCGAGCCCGGCTCCTACGAGATCGTCCCGCATGACGGCATGCGCCGCACGATCGCGCAGCGCCTGACTGCGTCGATCCAGAACGTCCCGCACTTCTACCTCACCATCGACTGCGACATCGGCAAGTTGCTCGCCGCGCGCGAGGAGATCAATGCGGCTGCTCCCAAGGACAAGGAGAAGAAGCCGCTCTACAAGATCTCGGTCAACGACTTCGTCATCAAGGCGATGGCCGTTGCGCTCCAGAGAATCCCGAACTGCAACGTCAGCTGGACCGAAAGCGGCATGGTCAAGCACCACCATTCCGACGTCGGTGTCGCCGTGGCGATGCCCGGTGGCCTGATCACGCCGATCATCCGCAAGGCAGAGACCAAGACGCTCTCCACCATCTCCAACGAGATGAAGGATTTTGCCGCGCGCGCCCGCTCGCGCAAGCTGAAGCCCGAGGAATACCAGGGCGGCACCACCGCGGTCTCCAACCTCGGCATGTTCGGCATCAGCCACTTCACCGCCGTGATCAATCCGCCGCATGCGACGATCCTCGCGGTCGGCACCAGCGAGGAGCGGCCAGTCGTCCGTGGCGGCAAGATCGAGATTGCGCACATGATGAGCGTGACCTTGTCCTGCGATCACCGCGCCATCGACGGCGCGCTTGGCGCCGAGCTGATTGGCGCGTTCAAGCAGCTGATCGAAAATCCCGTCATGATGATGGTCTGAGATGGCGCATGAGGACGCGCTGGCCCTGGATCTCGATGCTGGTCTCGCTGATCCTCACGCTCAGCCCGCTCGGCCGCGACATCGTTGACTCCGCCTTCTTCGCCGGCGAGGCGCTGTCGCGCAACATCTGGGCGCCGATCGCGCTCACCATCTTCGCCGTCATGGCGGCCGCCATTCTCTCGGAATGGCTGATCAGAAGCTACATCCGCAATCGCCGCGCCCGCGGCGCAACGACCGCTTGAGTTGAACGGGAGCCGCCATGGCCGATACATCCTTCGACGTCATCATCATCGGCTCCGGCCCCGGCGGCTATGTCACCGCGATCCGCGCCGCCCAGCTCGGCTTCAAGGTCGCGATCGTCGAGAAGTCCTATCTTGGCGGCATCTGCCTGAACTGGGGCTGCATCCCGACCAAGGCACTGCTGCGCTCGGCTGAGATCTACCACTACATGCAGCACGCCAAGGACTACGGCCTGTCGGCGGAGAACGTGTCGTTCGATCCCAAGGCCGTGGTGCAGCGCTCGCGCGGCGTCTCGAAGCGGCTGAACGACGGCGTCGGCTTCCTGATGAAGAAGAACAAGGTGAGCGTGATCTGGGGCGACGCCTCGATCGACGCGCCCGGCAAGGTCACCGTGAAGAAGTCCAACGTCGAGGGCCCGAAGGGCGCGCTGGGCGAAGGGGCTTACCAGGCCAAGCACATCATTATTGCAACCGGCGCGCGGCCGCGCGTGCTGCCCGGGCTCGAGCCTGACAAGAAGCTGATCTGGACCTATTTTGAAGCGATGGTGCCGGAGAAAATGCCGAAGTCGCTGCTGGTCGTCGGCTCCGGCGCGATCGGCATCGAGTTCGCCTCGTTCTTCCACACCATGGGCTCCGAGGTCACCGTGGTCGAGGTGCTGCCGCAGATCCTGCCCGTCGAGGACGCCGAGATAGCAGGCCTTGCCCGCAAGCGTCTGGAGAAGCAGGGCATCAAGATCATGTCCTCAACCAAGGTCACGAAGCTGGAGAAGAAGGCCGACAGCGTCGTCGCTACCATCGACGACGGCAAGGGCAAGCCCGTCACCACCGAGTTCGAGCGCGTAATCTCGGCGGTCGGCGTCGTCGGCAATATCGAGAATCTCGGCCTCGAAAAGCTCGGTGTGAAGACTGACCGGGGCTGTATCGTCATCGACGGCTACGGCAAGACCAACGTCCCCGGGATCTACGCCATCGGCGACGTCGCCGGTCCCCCGATGCTGGCGCACAAGGCCGAGCATGAAGGCGTGATCTGCGTCGAGGCCATCAAGGGCCTGCATCCGCATCCCATGGACAAGAACCTGATCCCGGGCTGCACCTATTGCCAGCCGCAGGTCGCCTCCGTCGGCCTCACCGAAGCCAAGGCGAAGGAAAGCGGCCGAGAGATCCGCGTCGGCCGTTTCCCGTTCGTCGGCAACGGCAAGGCGATTGCGCTGGGCGAGGATCAGGGCCTGGTCAAGGTGATCTTCGACAAGAAGACCGGTCAGCTCCTCGGCGCCCATATGGTCGGTGCTGAAGTCACCGAGCTGATCCAGGGCTACGTCGTCGCGATGAACCTGGAGACGACCGAAGAAGAGCTGATGCACACGGTGTTCCCGCATCCGACCCTGTCGGAAATGATGAAGGAAGCCGTGCTCGATGCGTATGGAAGGGTTTTGAATATTTGAGGATTGGACGGCGGCGCCGTGCCCGATCCGTCATCCTGAGGTGCGAGCAAAGCGAGCCTCGAAGGGTGAACGGCCGAGATGCAGCAGCCGGGCTCGTCGCCCTTCGAGGCCTCCGCTTCGCTCCGGCACCTCAGGGTGACGAGTTCAATAGCAACCAAGCAGAACAACAAGAGGGGTCAACCCATGCACGATAACGACAACCTGACCATCGAACGCCCGACCTTCGTCACGCATCTGGAATGCGCGATGGAGGGCGATCATTACGCCGCCGACCAGGTCCACAATCTCTCCAAGGCCGGCAAGCCGCTTTTGGTGCGCTACGACCTCGCGGGCGTGAAGAAGGCGCTGACCAAGGACGCGCTTGCCCAGCGTCCCGGCGACATGTGGCGCTACCGCGAGCTCTTGCCCGTGCGCAAATGCAAGGACATCGTCTCGCTCGGCGAGGTCACGACGCCGCTGATCCGGCTACCGAAGCTCGGCGCCAAGCTCGGCGGCGGCGAGATCATCGTCAAGGACGAGGGACGCCTGCCGACCGGCTCGTTCAAGGCGCGGGGCCTCGTGATGGCGGTGTCGATGGGCAAGGCGCTCGGCATCAAGCACATGGCGATGCCGACCAACGGCAATGCCGGCGCGGCGCTCGCGGCCTACGCGACCTCCTGCGGCATCAAGACCACGATCTTCTGCCCGGCCGACACGCCCGAGGTGAACGTCAGCGAGATCGAGCTTCAGGGCGCGACCGTCTATCGCGTCAACGGCTATATCGACGATTGCGGCAAGATCGTCGGCGAAGGCAAGGCGAAAGTCGGCTGGTTCGACACGTCTACGCTTAAAGAGCCGTACCGCATCGAGGGCAAGAAGACGATGGGCCTGGAGCTAGCCGAGCAGCTCGGCTGGGACGTGCCCGACGTGATCTTCTATCCGACCGGCGGCGGCACCGGCCTGATCGGCATGTGGAAGGCTTTCGACGAGCTGGAGAAGATCGGGTTCATCGGCTCCAAGCGACCACGCATGGTCGCGGTGCAGGCGTCGGGCTGCGCGCCGATGGTGCGGGCCTATGACGCCGGCACCGAGCATGCGACGCGCTGGGAGGATGCCCACACGATTGCGTCGGGCATCCGCGTGCCGCAGGCGATCGGCGACTTCCTGATCCTGCGGGCCGTGCGCGAGAGCAAGGGTTTTGCCATCGCGGTCGACGACGACAAGATCTCGGCGGCGCTGAACGAAGTCGCACGCGAGGAGGGGCTGCTGCTATGCCCCGAGGGCGCCGCCACCTACGCCGCCTACAAGGACAGCCTCGCCGACGGTCGCGTCAGCAAGACCGACCGCGTGATGCTGTTCAACTGCGCGACGGGCCTGAAATACCCGCTGCCGCCGGTCACCCGCACGCTCGATCGCCACAAGCCGATCGACTACACGCAGTTCTAGGCACGGCAAGACCGTCGGAGCGCGATGATCGCGCTCTGGCGCGTCATTTCGTCTCTTCACGACCGATCCCTCTTCCCGTACGCGGGAGGGCACAAAAAACAACAAAGACATCGCTGGGGAGAAGACAATGAAGAAGGCCATCTGGGCCGGGCTGCTCGGTATTCTCGCTGTGACCGGCGCCGCGCGCGCCGACGACTATCCTTCGCATCCCATCACCGTCATCGTTCCCTTCGCCGCCGGCGGCCCGTCGGATGCGATGGCGCGCGTGCTCGCCGAGCGCATGCGGGTGACGCTCGGCCAGCCGCTGGTGATCGAGAATGTCACCGGCGCGGGCGGCTCGATCGGCGTCGGGCGCGCCGTGCAATCGGCGCCGGACGGCTACACCATCTCCTTCGGCCATCTCGGCACCCATGTTGCCAACGGCGCCGTCTACAAGCTCAAATACGACCTCGTCGCCGATCTCGAGCCGGTGGTGCTGCTGCCGAGCAATCCGATGATCGTGGTGAGCAAGAACGCGGTGCCCGCGACCTCGCTAAAGGAGCTCATCGAGTGGCTGAAGTCGCGGCCGTCGCCGCCGACCGCCGGCACCGCCGGCGCGGGCTCCGGCAGCCATATCGCCGGTGTCTATTTCGAGAGCGTCAGCGGCATCAAGCTGCAATATGTGCCGTATCGCGGCACGGCGCCCGCGCTGAACGATCTCATCGCCGGCCAGATCGACGTCATCATCGATCAGACCTCCAACTCCATCAACCAGGTCCGCGCCGGCACGATCCGCGCCTATGCCATCACCGACGACAAGCGGCTCTCGTCGGCGCCGGACATTCCGACGGCAGCCGAGGCGGGGCTGAAAGGCTTCAACATGACGTTGTGGTCGGGCCTGTGGGTGCCGAAGGGCACGCCGAAGGAGATCGTCACCAAGCTCAATGCGGCCGCCGTGGAAGCGCTGAACGATCCCGCCGTGAAGAAGCAGCTCGAAAGCCAGGGCCTCGAGATGACGCCCAAGGATCAGCTCACGCCCGAAGCGCTCGGCGCCCGCCAGAAGGCGGAAATCGCAAAATGGTGGCCGATTATCAAGGCCGCCGACATCAAGGTGGATTGAGGCGGATTGCCTCTTCGGACGCGGCCACAACGTCAAGTGGCCGCACCCCGTGGAACAATCAGGTTCACGCGGCGCCGCGTTACGTTTTGGCTTCGCTGTGCTTCGACAGGGCCGCCTCCAGACATTTGATCAGAACCGGCGTGGAAAACGGCTTCGCGAGAAAGCAGATGGCGCCAGCTTTCAGCGCGCGGTCGCGCACGGCATCGTCGGGAAAGGCCGTCATGAAGATGAACGGCGTGCGGTGACCAAGGCCGCGCATATGCATCAGGAGATCAACGCCGCTCATGACCGACATCTGCACATCCGCTATCACGCAGGACGTCGTCCTCAGTTCGGGCGACTGGAGAAATTCGAGAGCGGAGCCAAAGATGTAGACGGTGTATCCCCGCGACGTCAGCAGATTGTTGGTCGCAAGGCGGACGGATGGATCATCGTCAATGACGGAAATGACCGAAGGGACTGACAAGATGATCGCTCCTGATCGGGGAGCGGCCGCGCGCGGCGCAGCCGCCCATCGGAAAATGGGCCCCTGGAGCGACCTTGGAAAGCATACTTAGGTTTGCACCTTTCCCCCCGGGCGTGGAATTCCGAGCACCTCGGTCATTCTGACGAGATCGGCCAATGACTTCGCACCCATTTTCCGCATGATCTGCCCGCGATAGATCTTGACGGTAATCTCAGCCAATCCAAGCTCGGCAGCGACTTGCTTGTTCATCAGGCCGGACGCAACCAGGGCGAGAATGTCGCGCTGACGCGGCGTCAGGCCTTCGAAGCGAGTCCGCACGCTCGACACCGACTTCTCGGCATCGCGCCGCTTGCGATCGCGTTCGATCGCAGCCTGGACCGCGTCCAGCATGTCCTGGTCGCGCACCGGCTTGGTCAGAAAATCGATGGCGCCACTCTTCATGGCCCGGACGGTCATGGGGATATCGCCGTGACCGGTGATGAAGATGATAGGCGTGCGAATGTCGGCCTTCACGAGGTCCGCCTGGAGGTCGAAGCCGCTCGAGCCGGGCAGGCGGATGTCGAGCACAAGGCAACTGGGGACCCCCGGCGGCTTGGCTTCCATGACCTCCGCCGCCGAGCCGAAGGCCTCCACCCTGAGGCCGACCGATTGGAAGAGATTGGTGAGCGCACGCCGCATCGACGGATCGTCATCGACGATAAGGACGATCGGATCATCGGCCCCCGCCTGTGCCTGCGCCTGCGTTGGCTTGGCGTGGTCGGTCACGACGCGGCCTCGTGTGGGAAGGGCAGGGCAATCTGGAATGTTGCACCGCTCCCCTCATTTGGAAATGCCGAAAGCCGGCCCGCGTGAGCCTCGATGATCGATCGGCAGATCGATAGTCCCATCCCCAGGCCGCTCGACTTTGTGGTGAAGAACGGCATGAACATGCGGTCTGTCACGTCGCTGTCAAGGCCGACACCGCGATCCGTCACGGTAAGGAGCAGGTGCTCGTCGCCGTCCCGACTGGAGCGAATTGCCAGCTCGCGCGGGAGCTCGACATTGGCTTGCATGGCTTCGATCCCGTTCATGACGAGGTTGATCAGCACCTGCTGGAGCTGGATCCGATCGCCGCAAATGCTGGGCAGGCCGGACGACAACTCCATCCGCACCGACACGGCATGGGTAGCGAGCTCGCGCCGAACGAGGGCCATCACCTCCCTCACGACCTGATTGATGTCGACTGGAACCATCTCGATCTCGGTCTTTTTCGCGAGCGCCCGGATCCGGCGGATCACCTCGCTGGCCCGATTGGCGTCCTCGACGATCCATTCCACGGAACGGCGCGCAGCATCCAGATCGGCCGGGTCGCGGCCGAGCCAACCGATACAGGCGTCGGCATTGGAAATGACGGCGGCGAGAGGCTGGTTGATTTCGTGGGCAATCGAGGCGGTGAGCTCGCCGAGCGTCGTGATGCGCGTGACATGAGCGAGCTCGGCTTGCGCTTTGCGCAGGGCATCTTCGGCCTGCTCGGTGCGGATCGCCGCCGTCACATCGCTGCTGACGCCCCGATAGCCGAGGAAGTTACCATTCTCGTCATGGAAGGGCTTGCCGCTGGTGCGCACGTAAATCTGAGATCCGTTGCGATCCCTGCTGCGGTAAACCAGGTCGCGGAACGGAAGGTGGGCATCGAGCGCCGCGCGATGCTGCTCCCATTTCTCGGGCTCGAACTCGGCGTCGGGCGGAATGTCCCAACGGGTCAGCCCGATCAAGCCCGTCGGCACCGGACTGGCCGTGTCGGCGTGTTCCGATATCCGGGTGATGCGGTGATCCGGTCCGGTCTCCCAAAACCAGTCCGATGCGGTTTCGGCATAGTCGCGGAAGCGCTGCTCGGATTGCTTGAGCTCGTCAAAGGCCTTTTGCAGTGCTTCTTTTGCGGCGAACTGCTCGGTGACGTCCACGTGCGTGCCGATGATTTCCATCACATCGCCATCGCCGCCTTTCACAGGATGTCCCTCCGTATGGACACGTCGTATCGAACCGTCCGGACGCGCAATCCGAAAGTCGATTTCGAAGGGCTCCCCCTGATGGATTGCGCGACGTTCCACGTCGGCAATTCGTCGAAAGTCATCGGCGAGGATCCGTTGCTGGAAAGCCCGCGCCGGGACATCGATCTGGTCCGGCTCAAATCCGAACAGGCGGTAGAGCTCAGCCGATCGGTAGGCAAACTCCTGACGACGCACGTCCCAGGCCCAGCTGCTCGTATGGCTGAGGCGCTGGGCTTCGGCCAGATAGGCCTCACTGCGGCGCAGCCTCTTCTCTGTTTCCTTTGCAATCGTGACATCGGTGACAGCGCCGGCGAACTCGATGCGCCCGGATGCACGTCTCACCGCGCGTGCCACGGAATGGAGATATTTGATGGATCCATCCGGCATCAACAGGCGATATTCATGGTCGAAATCCTCCGCCTCGCGGAAAGCTCGATCAAGGGTCTTGCGGACCGCATCGCGGTCCTCCGGATGGATGCGCTGAAACACGAAGCCCAGGTTCGGCTGCATGGCCGGGTCACATTGGAAAATGCGAAACGTTTCCCTCGACCAGAAGATCTCGTCGGTCGTGGGGCTCAAGCCGAAGCTGCCGGTGCGGCTCAGTTCCTGAGCCTGGGCGAGGTAGGCCTCGCTCTGCCGCAGCGCATCCTCCGCCTCCTTGCGCTGGGTGATGTTTTCGCAGGCGACCAGCACGACCGGCGTGCCGTCGCCGCGCAGCATCGCCTTGGCGTTTTCACGGACCCAGAGAACCGAGCCGTCCTTGCGGATCTTGCGAATCTCCCAGGTGTGCGACTGGTCCACGGTTTCCAGGCACAACCCTACGCATTGACGGACGAAGTCGCGGTCTTCCTCGAAAAAGACGTTCAGCACGGATTGGCCGGTCAACTCGGTCGCCGTGTAACCCAATTGTGCGGCGCCAAACGTGTTCACGTTGAGCACCGTCCCGGCCGGATCGACCATGAAATACATGACCGGATTATGCTCGAACACCTCGCGCCACTGCTTTACGGCGTCGCGTAGATCGACGATGTCCTGTCGCGAGTCATCACCGTCCGCGGAACTGTCCTTCTCGCCGGTGCCGAAAGATCGAAGCGCCGCGAGGCCGCCGAGCAGCAATTGTGCGGCCGAATTACCAAATTTCGCGATTTGGCCAGGCATCATCGCGGGCGTCCCGGCTCGCAGGGGTCGAAGCAAGTAGAGCACTTTGCAATCAGGGGAGCAATTCCCTCCGACCAAAGTAGACTCCGCGCCGAAACTCGCGGCAGCCGTGCAGCCTGCCGGCCTTGCGCCGTCTCGTTGCGAAGGTGCGGCGAAGGCCCGGAAAACTACGGGACAAACCTACGTATAGCTCGCGCATCCCAAGTCATAGCGCACATTTACCTCCGTACAATTGAGTCGTCCGTTGCATGCGGATTAGTCTCACAACCATCGAAGGGACGCGATGTGCAAGGCCACAAGCCGGCGATTAGCTCGATGTGCTGCCGATAGCTCCGCGTCCATTGCCCGACTTGCCGCACGATTGGCTGGTCGCGATTGAGAGGCCGCATTTCACTAACGAGCGTGGATGGCCGGGCGTCAGCGTACGCGCGAAGCCACGACCATGAGAGCCGGGAGGAGAGCATGATGTGCGATACGCCTGAACACTCCGAGCGTGGCCCTGCTGCAAAGGCCTGCGCTGTCTGTAGCGGCAAGTTTGGCCTGATCCGATATTATTCGTGGCGAGCGCCGCTGTGCTCCAGAAAATGTCTCGATCGCTTCAGGGCGCGCCGCGAACGCGACCGCCGATGGTTGTTTCGATTTCAGGCGGCATGAGGATTAGCCCTTCGATCGGCTCCATTCGGCAATTCTGAACCGGAGGCTGCGTGCTGAACCGTGCTTGCAAGCTCCTCTTGATGATCGCGCTGCCGCTTCCGTTGGTAACGGGGGTGAAGGCCGACGAGCTCGGACAGGATGGTGCACATCGTCATCATCCGCTCCAGGATCAGCTCCTGCACGAGAAGTTCTATTCCAGCTGGCACATGCCCGATAATCCTGTGCTCAGCTGCTGCAACAGTGCGGATTGCTACCCGACCGAGGTGCGATACGTCGACGGCCGGATCTACGCGCGGCGCCGGGAAGACGGGAAGTACATCCTCATTCCATCCCAGAAGGTCGAGCGAAACAGGGACAATCCCGACGGCCGCAACCATCTTTGCGCGCCGCCGCCGTCCGCCTCTCTGGTCGACACGGTCTACTGCTTCGCGTTGGGAGGTGCCACGTGAGATTCATATTGGTGAACGGCAGGACCCCTTTCCGCAAGACGTTCTGTCTATGGTGCTGCGAGGAGATCAGTGGCGGTTATCTGCGCGACGCGAAGACGCTGCTGCCCTATTGCGGCTACGAGTGTTACGCGCTCCATCACGAAGCGGCGCCGTTGATCGAGAGGCGAGCGCAAGCGGCGTCTTGAGCTGACGGGTGGGCGAAGCGCATCGGCCGATGCGACTGCTGGCAGGGGAGGACAGGACGTTGAAATTCATGCTCGTCAACCAGGACCAACCGCGCCATGGCGTCACTTGCAGCGCGTGCGCCCGGCCGCTGGGCTCGAGCTACGTCCGGCATGTGTCCACGCAACGGCAGTACTGCGAGTATGATTGCTACCGCAGATATCAGCAGACGAGCATGGAAGCGCTCTGGCCTTACCGCAGTTCGCTCGAGATGGTCACGGTGTTGGCGGCCATTTCGAGCTGGAGCTGGATGATGCAATTCGGCGCGCTCTCGGGCGCGCTGACGGAAGCATTTCTGCGCGCGCACGAACCTTCTGACCACGGAAGGAGGTGACGGCTAGCCTAACGATGCGGGCCGCGCAGAGTCGGCGGCCGCAGTCACTGCATCCAGCTTCGCGCCGCGTCCAGCCCCGGCGTTGCGAAGCTAGGGCGCGGCGGCTGCGGCCGCTGCCGTGGGTGCCGCGCTGACTTCGTGCGTCGTGACGCGTTGCTCGGACTTCGCCGTGGCTGTGCCGCTGCCCTCGAACCGGGCGCGGTAGACCAGCACATTCTCCATCACGCGCTGGACGTAGTTGCGCGTCTCCGACAGCGGGATGCGCTCGACCCAGTCGACCGGATCGACCTTGGGGTCGCGCGGGTCGCCGCGCGCCTGCACCCATTCGCGCACCCGGCCGCGGCCGGCATTGTAGCCCGCGAAGGTCATGATCTGGTCGCCGCGATATTCCGACAGCAGCGCGCTGAGCTCGGCCGCGCCCATCTGCGTGTTGTAGACGGGATCGGACACCATCCTGTCCCAGTCATAGGTCAGGCCAAAGCGTCTTGCGGTATCGCGGCCCGCCTCCGGGGTCACCTGCATCAGCCCGACCGCGTTGGCGGCAGACTTGTCGCGCTGGTCGAACGAGCTTTCGGTGCGCGCCACCGAATAGATCACGCTGGTCTCGATTGCGGGCGCGACCTGCTTGTGCTCGGGAATGCCGATGGTCGGGAAGGCGTAATGGTCGAGCGCAAGCCCGCGCGCCAGCGCCGACTTGCCGACCTCCAGCATCACGCGCGCATCGTTGCGCCGGCCGGCGAGCTCGCCGAGCGCTTCCAGCGCTGCGACGTCGGTGCTCTCCTTGGCAAAATCCTCGGCGTAATAGAACACCATGTCGCGCTCGCCGATGCCGTAGAGCATCTCGGCGGCGCGGACGCGCTCGTCCGCGGGCTGCGTGTCGGCCGCGGCCAGCACGGGCGAGGGCGGGCGCAGCTCGATCCCGTCGACGCCGAGCCTGGCGCGTGCGAGCTGGCCGTAATAGGCGGTCGGATAGCGCGCCGCGGCCTGATAGCTCATGCGGGCATCCGCCGTCGCCCCCATCGCCTCGGCCGCGCGGCCGCGCCAGTAATGCGCACGCGACAGCGCGATCGGATTGGCCGAGCCTTCGTCGATCGCGGCGAAATGCACCATGGCCGCCTTGGGATCGTCGAGATAGCGCAGCGCGATCCAGCCGCACATGAAGTGGTAGTCGACGCGATAGACTTCCATCGCGGGCACCGCCGCCGCACGCACCACGTCGTAGGCGGTCTTGAACTTGCCCTGGTCGAGCAGCTTTCGCGCGAGCAGGCGCCGCTCGCGCCACCAGGCATCGGTGTCCTGGGCCGCCATCATGTCGGGCGCGGCGGCGAGGATCACCTCGGCGGCGTCGTCGATGCGGTCGTTCTGGAGATGCCACTGCGCGCGGCAGAGGACGTAGCCAAGATCGCGGCGTGCTTCGGTCGAGACGTCCTCAAGATAATCCTTGGCCTTGTTGGCCTTGCCGGTGACGGCCGAGCAGGCCTTGACGATCGCGAGCGCGTCTTCGCCGAGCCGCTTGGCCGCGCGCCTTGCACCGGCGTAGTCCTTGGCGCCGAGGCGCTTGTCCATGCGGGCGCGATGATCGTCAGCGGTCAGGAGATCGCGGAACGCCTCGTAGGAATCCTCCTCGCTGCGCTCGGACAATTCGTCCGTGCGCCAGGCCTCGCGCACCAGGCGCGTAGCCCTGTCATTGTCGCCTTCACCCAGGAGCACGCGGGCGAGCGCGAACTTGCCCTTGGCGCTGGTCGGCCGGTCCATCGTGAATTTGTGCACGGTCGCCGCGTCGCTCTTCTCCTGCCACAGCCGCGCTTCGGCGCGGCGGCGGAGCAGGGCGCTGCTCGGCCAGTCCGGATTGGCGGCGAGGAAGGCGGCGTACCGCTTGAAGGGTGCTGTGCTCTCGGAATGGCGGAGCATGAACCAGTCGGCGAGCTTCTGTCCGGCCGGATCGGCAATGCGGTCGCGCGCGGCGCTCGCATCGTCGGTCTTGCCCTTGCGCGCGAGATCGATGGCGTCCTTCAGCGCGGCGAGGTCGCCGGTGAGCGGCGGCGGCGCCGGCTTGTCCGAGGGCTCGTCGTCCTTCTTGGGCTTGCGCTTGGCGTCGGCATGCTTGCCGTGGCGCGACTTCGCGGCAGCGTGACGCTGCTTGCCGCCGGCTTTCGTCTCATGCGTTTTCTTTGACGCCGACGATTTGTGACTGCTCTTCGCTGCCAACTCGGCAGGAAGAAGGGCCAATGCGGCCACGGCAACGACACACGCGAGCGAGCGTAGGCACTGGTTCATTCGATGGTCCCCCTGCGAAACCACTACAAACCAAGGTCCGCGACGACATGCGGCTTGAGAATCAAAGACGACACCCAAAACGATGCCACGACATCGTTTCGCAGTCCTCACGCTCCTTCAACAATGCGGCAAAATACCGATGGGAACTCGGGAACTTCCGAAATGGCGGAAAGGTAATGCCTTCAACCTTTGTTAACGAATGGGGCTCGCGCGACGGTTGCGCGCGGTCAGGGGCGTCGCGAGGGCCAGATTGCGCGTGTTCCCGCCGCCAAAACCGGTGTATTGAGTTCCCAACCGGTCCTTTCAGCTCTTACCCCCACCGCTCATGCCACTTTTCAACCAGTCGATCAGGCGCAAGATCGTCGGGATCGCCCTCGGATTGATCGTCCTGATGCTGGTCACCGCGATTCTTTCGATGGTGATGTCGAGCCAGGTCGGTGTCCTGCTCGACGAGCTGACCGATCGCTACATTCCGGCCTACGGCCATCTGGCGCGCGCCAACATCCGCTCGCTGGAGCGCTCGGTGGCGCTGCGGCGGATGGTCATGATGAAGATGCAGGCCCCCTCGGAGGAGGAGGCCTATGCGGCGCGCCTGCGCGAATTCGAGGAGGCCGATCGGAAGATCGACGAGGAAGGCGAGGCCGCGCGCACGCACATCAACGCGATCATCGACGACAAGAGGACGCCTTCCGACAATGCCGGGCTGGCGCGGATCGAGACCCGCATCGAAACCGCTCTCACCGAGCTGCGTCACGACATGAATGAGGACCACGCAAAACTCCTCAAGCAGGTCGAAGGCAAGCAGATGACGGAGGCGCGCGGGACCCTGGAGCATCTCGACACCATACGCGACCAGTTCAACCAGAAGATCGACGCGATCCGCGCCGACATGCTGAAGCAGGTCTTCGCCAGTACGGCGACAGTGATCGGTCGCCAGCGCCAGGCGATGATCATTTCGGGCATCGTCACCATCCTCGCGGCGGTGGTCGGATTTGCTTTCGCGCTCCTCGTCTCCAGTGGCATCACGCGACCGGTGCGGCTGTTGCTCGCCGGCACCCGCGAGGTCGAGGCGGGCCGCTTCGACAAGACCATCACGGTCTCGACCCAGGACGAGATCGGCGAACTCGCCGCCGCCTTCAATCGCATGATCGAGCAGCTGCGGCACAACGAGCGGATCCGTGAGACCTTTGGCCGCTATATCGATCCCAAGGTGGCGCAGGGGCTGATCGACCGCCCGGAGGTCGCCATCGACGGCCAGCGCCGGGTGATGACCATCATGTTCTCCGACATGAGCGGCTTCACCTCGATGAGCGAGGGCATGACCCCGCGCGGACTCGTCAAGGTCATAAACCACTATTTCACGGTGATGTCCGCGCCGATCCGGAGCCATCGCGGCGTTATCGATAAATATATCGGCGATGCCATCATGGCCTATTGGGGCCCTCCCTTCATTGAGGAGGACGAGCCGGCGCTGTTCGCCTGCTACGCCGCCATCGACATGGCCGATGAGGTGCCGGCGTTGCAGAAGCAATTGCCTGACCTGCTTGGTATCCGCGCCATGCCAGGCCCTTGCGATCTGCGCATCGGGATTGCCACCGGCGAGGTCCTGACCGGCAGCATCGGCTCCGAGCTGATGATGAGCTTCACCGTGATGGGCGATGCCGTGAACCTCGCTTCGCGGCTCGAACTGGTCAACAAGATCTACGGCACGCGGATCCTGATCGCGCAGGCCACGGCGGACGCGATCGGCTCGAACCTCGAGCTGCGCGAGATCGATCGTCTGGCGGTGGCCGGCCAAAGCGCATCGCAGGCCATTTTCGAGGTGATGAGCAAGGCGCACGGGCTCAGCGTCCCGCAGGAGAGCCTGCGCGCGCGCTACGCCGAAGGCCTCGCCGCCTACCGCGCGCAGCGCTTCGACGAGGCTCGCGCCGCGTTCAATGCAGCGCTCGAAGCCGTGCCCGGCGACGGTCCCTCGCGCACGCTGCTCGGCCGCATCGCGCAGTTCGAGGCCAATCCGCCGGACGCAGCTTGGGATGGTGCCTGGCGGCTGGAGCAGAAATAGCCGTTCTTGCTGGGCTTGCACCGCCCTTGCTGGAAAAAACGTTTCTACTCGATAACGATGTTCGCCGTGACCTATTTCTCAGGCTTAGGTTTGACGTCCCTTGTGGCGTTTGATGGGGACACGCCGATGACAGAACTTCATGACAGGCTGGAACGGTTCGAGACGCTCACCGCCGAATGCGAGCTGATTGCCAAGCTCGCCACCGACAGCACCAAGCGCGAGTTCTATCTGAGACTCTCGGAGCAGTATCGTCAGCTGGCGGTGGATATGCGGAAGGCGATCGCGACCAAGGCCGCGGCCTGACGCCGCCTGCAATCCGTTCTTAATGTTTGGCGCGCATCCTTTGAGGATGCGAGCGTCGCGATCATGATTGCTCGCATTGGGAATGCCGAGGTCCGTTGCGGTGCAGCGCATCTCGCTGACGTCGCTTTGCCGCTCCTCACCAGGGCAATCCCATGCGCCTTCTCGCAGTCCTCATCTTCGCGCTCATGACGGCCGCCTGCAACCAGGAGCAGGACATCACCGGCTCGACCCCGGTCTGTGCGATGCGGAACTACAGCTCCTACAATCCCCGCGACATGAACCAGTGCGTTGCCGCCTGCAAGGCGTGCGACCACGGCAACACCGTCACCTGCACCACGTCATGCACCCTCAAGGGTGCCCACTGAGCGGCGGCGCTGGCTGGAGCTAGCGCTGAGGGTGCTCGGGCACCGGAACGATTCACATGGGTTAGTCATTGAAGCGGCAGGCAGGACGCGGAGTCCTATGGAATGGGTATGCTCGATCCCGGTCGGTTCCTGGTGTCGTGCTCGCATTGCGATGCATGGCCGATGGCGGCCAACGTCAAACGTTCGAGCTGGTCTTCGTCGCCGCACGAGGTCCGCTTCGTATGCCCGCGCTGTCGCCGCGAGGAGACCGCCATCATCTCGGCCTCCGGTGAGCTGACCCCGATCCGGCGCATCACGCTCCGCTGCGCGACGTCACCGCGGCCTGGGCTCAGGCCCAGCGGCCAAGAGGTCGGGCGTAGCCCGCCCGTCACAGGACCAAGAGATCGGGCGTAGTCGGTTCTGCGCAACGCCTTGCGCGGTCCGTTTTTGGAACCCGGCCTACGCCGACGCGTTTCCGCTCCGACATCAACGCATCGAGGCCCTGCGAATGATCAGCGAGCATTTCGACACCCGCACCCGGATCAACATGAAGCTGGCGCTGGATCGGGTCTGCCGCAATCGCCCGGTCGGCGAGGACCATTGCTTTCGCAGGTCCGTTGCCGAGAACATCATCCGCTGCGCGCTCACAGGCCGCACCGGCATCGGCCAGCTCGTCGATGCCGGCGAGCGGGCGATGATCAGGACGCGTTCGGAGCGGGAGCCGGCCTGATTGCGCCGGCTCAATCTCCGGTGCGGCGCTCTGACCGTGATGCAACCGGCCGATTGACTCTTCGCTTGCCCGCCCCGTAGATTGGCCGGTGACGGTTCTCCTCACGGAGATCAAAAGGGAACGTGGTGCGAGGTTTTCCCGATACCGGGATATTCTCAACGCCACGGCTGCCCCCGCAACTGTAAGCGGTGAATCTTTCGTCATATGCCACTGGGAATCTCGGTCCTGGGAAGGCGACGTAAGGTAACGACCCGCGAGCCAGGAGACCTGCCGTCAGCCGTGGTCACACGCGAAGATGTCGGTCGGGGAGTACAGACATTAGCTTCACCGGAGCAATCGAACGCTCCGCCGTGAAACCTCGTTCGCTGTGACGTGCCACTGACGTCATACCGAGGTTACAAGAGTGTCCCGTATTGTCTTTGCCGCCAGGCGCTTCCGCGCCGGCGTTGTCGCGTTCGTTTCCCTGTATTCGCTCGATCTGTCCATCGCCCGGGCCCAGCAGTCGGCATCGCCCGATCTGCTGCCGCCGGTCGAGGTCGCGCCGACCGAGCGTGCGGCCAAGCCGCGAGCCGCGCGGCCTGCGCCCGACCAGCCCGAGCAGCGGCGCGTCGCTCGGCTGCCGAAGCCCGAGCTGGTGCCGGCGTCGTCTCCGGTTGCCGGGGTATCCGCGGCCAACCTGTTTCCGACGGTCGTCGTCAGTCCGACGGGCGTTGTCACTCCGACCAATCTGGTTGCGAGCTCGGTGACGGTTCTGACCGCCAGAGACATAGAGCGCGATCAGCGCCGGACCGCATCCGATGCGCTGAGCGCGGTTCCTGGCCTGAACCTCGTGCAGACCGGCGGTCCGGGCGGACAGACGTCGATCTTCATGCGCGGAACGAATTCCAACCACACCAAGGTCCTGATCGACGGCATCGATGTCAGCGATCCCGGCAACCCGAACCGTTCGTTTGATTTCGGCCAGTTGCTCACCTCCGACATTCAGCAGATCGAAGTCCTGCGCGGTCCGCAGGGCGGTCTCTACGGCGCAGACGCGCTGGGTGGCGTGATCTCCATCGTGACGAAGAAGGGCGACGGTCCCGCCCGCGCCACCGGCTCGGTCGAGGGAGGCTCGTTCGGAACGTTCAATCAAACTGCAGGTCTGAGCGGCTCACAGGACCACTTCAACTATGCCTTCAACGTCGCGCATTTCCACGCGAACGACGTGCCGGTGACACCGGTCGAATTGCTGCCGCCGGGGCAGAAGGCGATCGGCAACTATTACGACAACATGACCTATTCGACGAAGCTTGGCGCCGAATTGAGCGAAAACCTCACGCTCAACGGCGTGGCGCGGTACACCGACGCCACCCTGCGCTTACCGGAGACACCTTCGATCCCGTCACATCCGCGAGCTTTCCCGCGGCCGCGCAAAGCACGCAGACGGTGCACCAGCTCTTCACGCGCGGGGAGGCGGTCTGGTCCGCTCTCGACGACCGGATGAAAAGCTATTTCGGCGTCAACTACACCAATCACTGGAACTACAACATCTCGCCCGGCGACGCGATGGCCACGATCACGACCGGCGACCGCGTCAAGTATGATTGGCACACCACGACCCAGCTCGCGCCCAACAACAATGTCATCATTGGCGCGGAGCATGAGACCGAAACACTGCAAACGGCGACGGTTTCGGCGCAAAACGTCAACAAGGCCGGATATATGGAGCTGCAGTCCCAGTTCCGGGATCGCATCTTCTTCACGGCCAATGTCCGGCAGGACGACAACGAGCGGTTTGGAGAGCATCCGACCTTTCGTCTGGCGTCTGCCGTGATCGTGCCGGTCACGGATACGAAGTTCAAGGGAAGCTACGGCACGGGGTTCAAGGCGCCGACGCTCAACCAGCTTTACGTCAGCTTTCCCGCGTTCTTCTTCTTTGCAAATCCCAACCTCAGGCCCGAGGAAAGCGTCGGATACGACGCCGGCTTCGAGCAACCCTTGTTTGGCGATCGTGTCCGCTTCGGGTCGACCTACTTCCGTAACAACATTACCGACCTGATCCAGAGCACGTTCGATCCCGTGACGTTCACGAGCACCAACACCAATATCGGCAAGGCGATCACGGAGGGCACGGAGAGCTTCGTCGCGGCTGCGATCACCGACCGGCTTCGCGTTCGTGCCGACTACACTTTTACCCGCGCAGTGGATGCAACGGCGGGACTGGAGCTGCTGAGGCGTCCGAAGGAGAAGTGGAGCGCAAATGTCATCTGGAATCCGATCGACCCGCTCACATTGTCCGCAACAGTGTTGCGCGTCGGGAGTTTCGTCGATGGCAACCGCGACTTCAGCATTCTGCGTCTGCTGGCTCCGGCCTACACTGTCGTCAACGTCGCAGCCGAATATCTGGTCACCGACCAGGTGAAGGTGTTCGGCCGGGTCGATAATCTCGCCAATGTGCACTATCAAAATCCGACCGGCTTTCTGCAGCCGGGACTGGGCGTCTATGGCGGCATTCGCCTGGCGAATTACGACGTCAGATAGTGAGAGAGAGAAGCCTCATGACGACGGCCGATCCGCTCATGGACCCGATCGCAAGCCAGCTTGCCGACGCTGAGGCCGGCTGGAGCGTCGGCACGTTCGGTGCCATTGCCGAGTTCACACGCGAGCCCGGTGAGGCCTTCGATATGGAGCAGTCTCGCAACGGGATCAGCGCCGTGACGCAGAAGGGTGGGATACGCGTTGTCTCCCACCCGGATCTGCGCCTGATCGCATCGGAATCGCCGACCACGGAGAGCTGGAGCCACCGCATCGCGCTGTGTCTTCCGCATGAAGCCAGCGCCATGAGTGGTCGTACCGTGTTGACCGAGCTCGGTCCGGATGTCGAGGCGCTCCTGACGAGGGATCGCAGCGGCATCCTGTTCGACCTTGGTCTCGGAACGTTGCAGATCGACGCCTGCATCCGCGTCAGCGATGCCGATGCCGTCGCCGCACTCAGGAGCCGCACGGGCCAATCCGTGTTCGCGCCCGAAAGCGATGCCATGCGGATCATTCTGGCCGCCAATCCGCACCGCGTCTTCATCAGCCGCATCGGGCGCGCCGAGGTATTCCAGCGGATCCCGCCGCCGGGTGGGCGAAGCCCTGACGGCCCGCACACCCACGTTCTGCCAAAGCTGCTCGCGCATCGCCGCACCCATGCCGCCACCGAGCCGCTACCTGAGGGGTGGATCCCCTGCGCGCATCTCTATCCTGCCCATCCGCTGCGCGATCAGCTCGGCCGCAAGCGCGCTTTCCGGCCGGATCATCACGCAGCCTTCCAGGCGCTGCTCGAACTCTATGGGCTGCCGGAGCTAACGGTGTGCAAGAGGGCCGTGGTCGAGGCGGTCGCGAAGGGGCGGGGACCTGAGATGGTGACGCTTCCGCCCGATCGCACGGCGCGCGCCACCGTTCGCGTGGCCTTGCGCCAATTGGCGGCCATGGAGCCGCACACGGCGGCACTCGCCGCCTGGCTTGCCGCCTACGACCGGCGCGATCCAGCCGAGACTGAAGATCCCATGGAGGCTCTTCACTGAGTCAGACGTGATGCCGCGTTTCAGCAAAAAATGTGCTACAAATCCCACAAGGAGATCGTTCCATGACTGTCACCATCCTGCCGCCCCACGCCGACCGTTTCCGCCTTCATCCGGTCGCGTCGCGCCTCGCGCCGATGTTCTGCTTCGCGCTGCTGACGGTGTCATGCGCGCTCGCGAGCTTCGCGCTTGCCTGCGCGACGCCGTTTGCGTCGTTGCCGCCGCGATGCTGCCGATGCGTCCGGCGCTGCTCGTCGTCACCGGCGCCTGGCTCGTGAACCAGACCATCGGCTTCGGCGTGCTGCATTATCCCATTGATGGCAGCACCATCGCATGGGGCTTTGTCATCGGTGCTGCCGCGTTGCTGTCGACCGCGGCGGCATCGACCGTCCTCCGCCTGCTGCCGCAGGGCCGCACGCCGCTGATGCTGGCCATCGCGCTCGTCGCCGCCTACGCCGCCTATGAGCTCGCGCTGCTTGCCGCGACGCCGTTCCTTGGCGGAGAGGGCGCGTTCACTGCGGCCATCGTGACGCGCATCGGGCTGACCAGCGCCGTCTGGCTCGCCGGCCTCGTCGCCGCCTGCGAGATCGTCCGCCTGGTCGATCCGTTCGGGCGCGCGATGCGGAACGCGTAGGACGCCTCCGGAGTCTCCAGGTCCGGTCGTTGCGATGACCGGACTTAGTGTCCCACCACCGCAGGGCACCGCGCTTCAGGCTGCGCTCAGCGTGCGGTCCGGAACGCAAGTTCGCGCAGCCGAGGCAGGGCGGTGTTGCGGTTGTCGCTGCGCCAGATCGCATGGAGCTCGGCGAAGACCGATGGTCCGAGCCTGATCGGGCGAAACACGACGTTGTCGAAACAGGCGTTGCGTGTTTCGTCCGGGACGATCGCAAGGCCGAGACCTGCGCTGACCAGCGACAGGATTGCCTGTGCCTGACTCATCGATTGCACGACCTGGGGCCGGATGCCATTGGCGTCGAACGCCGCCGTCAAGAGCGCGCGCATATATGGACCGCCCGACGAATACATGATGAAGGGCTGGCCCTCGAGATGCGACAGCTCCGGCCGGCGTCGCACCGCGAGCGGATGGTCAAGCGGCAGCGCAAGGGCAAGCCCTTCACGGAAGACGCTGGCGCTTCTAATTGGCTTCTCCGTCTCGATCGGCCGAACCAATCCGAGATCGATCCGGCCCGACCTCAGTGCATCGAGCTGCTGGCGCGATGTCAGCTCCTCAAAGGTGATCTCGATATCCGGCAGTTCATCGCGAACTCGCGTTGCGAGCCAGGGCAAATAGCCGTACGTCGTCGCGCCGACGAACCCGATTGACAGCGCTCCACCGGCGAGCGACGCGGCCTGCCGGGCCGCTTTGACCGCATGCTCGCGCTGCTGAAGCATCGTGCGGGCCTCGCTCAGGAAGGCGCGTCCGGCCGCGGTCAGCCTGACCGATCGGCTGGTGCGCTCGAGCAGCTTGACGGCGAGCGTTGCCTCCAGGATCTGGATCTGCCGGCTGAGCGGCGGCTGCGTCATATTCAGCCGCTTGGCGGCACGACCGAAATTCAGCTCATCGGCCACCGCCACGAACGCGCGTACCTGTCCGAACTCGATCATTGATACCTTTTCTGGATCAATTAAATCCAAAAATGAGTTTAGACCTGAATTGATCGCTGATCTAGCTTTCTCGCGTCCGGTCGTCGCTGGCGTTCCGGACATCCACGGTCGCCGAAGGCGGCCGGGCAAACAAAATCGGGAAAGAGGGGAGCAGCGTGGCCACGGAGCAGAAGCCGTCCGCACGGACGCATTATCGTTTCGTCACCCTGGCGTTGATCACCGTCCTGCTCGCGCTCAGCAGCGGCGACCGGGCGACGCTATCGATCGCCGGGCCGAACATGTCGAAGGCGCTCGGCATCACGCCGGTCGAGCTCGGCTGGATGTTTTCGGCGTTCGCGTGGGCCTATGTCCTTGCGCATCTTCCCGCTGGCTGGATCGCGGATCGGCTCGGTGCGAAGCAGACCATTTTGGGCGGATTGATCCTGTGGTCGCTCGTCACCTTCCTCATGAGCTGCGTCGGCTGGGCCAGCTACCCGTTCCTGGTGATGCTGATCCTGCGCTTCATGCTCGGTGTCTTCGAGTCGCCTGTCGGCCCGGCGGCCGGGCGTATCATCGCGGCGTGGTTTCCGTCCGCGGAGCGCGGCGTCGCGGGCGCCATTTTCAACAGCGCCCAATATGTCTCGCTCGTCCTCTTCACGCCGCTGATGGGCTTCCTCGATCATCGCTTCGGCTGGGAGCACATCTTCGCCGTCATGGGCGTATTGGGCTTCGCGCTCGCGGCAGTCTGGGCCGTTGCGTACTATCCGCCGACCCGGCACCCGAGGATAGGTGCTGCGGAGCTTGCTCATCTGCATGATGGAGGCGCGCTGGTGGATCTCGGCGGCGCTTCGCCGACGGCAGCAGCGGTGCAGGGGCCGCGATGGTCCGACCTCGCCGAGCTGTTCAGGAGCCGCATGCTGGTCGGCATCTTCCTGGCGCAATACGGCATCTCGTCCATCACCTGGTTCTTCGTGTCCTGGTTTCCGACCTACCTCGTCAAGGACCGCGGCCTGTCGGTGCTCGATGCGAGCCTGATCGCGACCATCCCCGCCATCTGCGGTTTCGTCGGCGGCGTTACGACAGGCTTTTTCACCGACTGGCTGTTCAAGCGCACCGGTTCGCTCAGCATCGCGCGCAAGACCCCGATCACGATCGGCCTCGTCATGACGGTCCTGATCATCGGCTGCAACTACACGAACTCCACGGTCCTGATCACCGTGCTGATGAGCGCGGCCTTCTTCGGCAAGGGTTTTGGCTCGCTGGGCTGGACGGTCGTCGCCGACACCGCGCCCAAGGAGGTGATCGGACTCACTGGCGGCGTCTTTAACGCCGTCGGCAACACCGCCGGAATCGTGACGCCTGTTGCGATCGGCTACATCCTCTCCGCCACCGGATCGTTCAACGGAGCGCTGCTGTATGTCGGCCTGCATGGGCTGCTGGCCGTGCTCTGTTACTGGGTCATCGTCGGGCCCATCGAGCGTCTCGTCATTCGCGAAGGCAGCGGGCTGATCCGCTCCGCGTCGGTCGCTGCCGAATGACATCATTTCCCGCAAATCCACCTCGATAGGAGAAAGCCATGAACTACCAGATCAACACGCGCATTATCGCCAACCCGCTCGCGGCAGGGCTCGCAGCCGGGGAAGCGACGACGGACCGGATCGCATGGGTGAGGACGTCGCTCGTCTTCCTGCCGCTCGCCCAGGCGATCAGCGATGCCAAGGTTCTCACCGGCCGGCAAAAACCCCTCACCGAGATCGCCTTCCTGTTTGCCGAGATCGAGACCGAGAACGGCCACAGCGGCATCGGCTACAGCTATTCGAAGCGCGCCGGTGGTCCGGGGCAGTTTGCGCACGCCAGGGAGATCGCCGGCGAGCTGATCGGCGAGGATCCGAGCGACATCGCGCGTCTGTGGGACAAGCTCGTCTGGGCCGGCGCCTCGGTCGGCCGCAGCGGCATGTCCACGCAGGCCATCGCCGCCTTCGACATCGCGCTGTGGGATCTCAAGGCCAAGCGCGCCAAGCTGCCGCTGGCAAAGCTGCTCGGTGCCCATCGTGACTCCGTGCGCTGCTACAACACCTCCGGCGGATACCTTTCGATGCCGATCGAGGAGGTGAAGGAGCGCGTCAGCATGGCGCTCGACAGGGGCATCGGCGCCATCAAGCTGAAGGTCGGCCAGCCCGACCCGATGGTCGACCTCAAGCGCATCGAGGCGGTTCGCAACCACATCGGCGACGTTCCGCTGGCGATCGACGCCAACCAGCAATGGGACCGCACCACGGCTCTGCGCTTCGGCCGCATCGCCGAGCAATTTAACCTGACCTGGATCGAGGAGCCGCTCGACGCCTACGACTACGAAGGTCATGCGGCGCTGGCAGCCGAGCTTGCGACCCCGATTGCGACCGGCGAGATGTTGACCAGCATCGACGAGCATTACGAGCTGATCCGCAACAATTCGGTCGATTTCATCCAGCCGGATGCGCCGCGCGTCGGCGGCATCACGCCGTTCCTCAAGATCCTCGCGCTCGCCGACCACAAGAAGCTCCAGCTCGCGCCGCACTATTGCATGGAGATCCATCTGCACCTGACCGCGGCCTATGCCCGGGAGCCCTGGGTCGAGCATTTCGAGTGGTCGGAGGCGATGTTCAACGAAAAGCTCGAGGTCGTGAACGGCCGCATGATCGTGCCGAACCGGCCGGGCCTCGGCTTCAGCCTGTCGGAGCAGGCGCGCGCCTGGGCCCGTGACGTCCACGAGGTCGGAAAGCGCCGCTGAGGGAGGATGGCCATGTACGAACCAAAGACGAAGCTTAGTCCCCTGGATCCGTCTGTCATCCGCCGGCTGAAGGATGTCTCCTCGGGTTCGCTGACCACCGAGCTGTTCAAGAAAGGCCTGCGCCAGTGCTTTCTGGTCGGGCTGGTGCCGATGAACAAGGACGCGGTCCGCTTCGCCGGTGAAGCTTTCACCATGCGGATGATCCCGGCGCGAGAGGATCTCGATACCATAGAGACACTCACGCCGTATCCGAACGCGGACAATCTGCAATGGGAAGCGGTCGAGAACATTCCGCCCGGCCATGTCCTGGTGATCGACAGCCGCAACGATCCACGCGCAGCATCGGCGGGCGCCATGCTGCCGACGCGGATGAAGGTGCGCGGCGCAGCCGCGATCGTCACCGATGGCGCGTTTCGTGACGGCCAGGAGCTGGCGCGGCTCGATTTCCCGGCCTATGCGCGGCAGGTCACCGCATCGACGCGGTTGTCCTATCATCGCGTCGCGGACCTGAATATCCCGATCGCCTGCGCCGACGTGGCGGTCTACCCGGGCGACATCATCGTCGGTGACGGTGACGGCATCACGGTCGTGCCACGGCATTTGGCCGCCGAAATGGCCGACCTCTGCGAGAGGCGGGACCAGCTCGAGAAGTACCTGTCGTATCGTATCAGTGCCGGCGAGCCGCTCTACGGCGTCTATCCGCCCACACCTGCCGTGCGCGCCGACTTTGAGGCTTGGAAAAAGGCCGGTGCGGATCCGGCGAGGGCCACGACGATCCGGGCGGGAGCCTGACATGAGCAAGACATCGCCCGCCGCCATGGAGGCGACGATCCGTCGCTATTTCGACGCCTGCAACGCCGCCGACTACGATGCCTTGATGGCCTGCTTCACGGCGGACGCGGTTCACTACTTCCCGTCCGGCTTGCCGGACATTCCATGGCGTGGCGCCGATACCATCGCGCGCAAATGGATCTGGTGCGTCGAGAATCTCGGGTCGCAATGGACGATCGAAAAGATTCTTTGCTCGTCGACGTCGCCGGAAGCCGTGATCGAATGGACGCACTGGAAGCGCAAGCAGGGCACGGCGCTTCGCGGCGACGAATGGTACGCGTTCGAAGGGGCGAGCGGTCGCATCAAGGAGATCAGGGCTTATTATGCGGCGCCCGCCGATCCATCGGCCCGGATCTGCGAGCTCGTCGATTTCGACTATCGCGATCGCGGCTATCACCTTTCGTCCGAATAGCATCGGGCGTCCATGCCGTTCCTGGGCGGCGTGGGCGCCTTCACCGCCGTCATCGTGACGCGCACCGGGCTGACCAGCGCGGTCTGGCTCGCCGGCCAGCGATGCGCGCCGTGCAGCGAAACGAGGACCTTTGCGGCGAAGCACCTCGGTGCGATCAGGGCGAAAATTGCGGAGCTGCGTGTGCTGGAAGCGAGAGTGGCGTCGCTGGTGAGCGGCTGCGAGGCGACATGCAGCGGCAGCGTCGCGCCGGACTGTGTGATCTTGCAGTCGGGATGCGGACCTCATAGCGCGCCAAGCTGAGGCGCGATCCAAGTGCGAATTCCCGCATTCCACAGGGCACAGGGCTCATGACCCGCAACGAATCGTTGACACCCGGCTGCATATGTCACCACATGTGGGCGTCACGGTTCCGCTGGATCGCAAGATTTAGTGGCTAAGAGGGAAGCCGGTGAACCGCGCGAGAGCGCGGAATTCCGGCGCTGCCCCCGCAACTGTCAGCAGCGAGCTGCTTCCGAACAATCGTCACTGGCGCCTTTCGCGCCGGGAAGACGGGAAGTGGGCGACGACCTGCGAGCCAGGAGACCTGCCGCGACAATCTGAACGTCCACGGGCGGGGTGTCCGGCGGTCGCTTGCATGCACCGCCCGGCAACTCTGCTGCCGGCGTTTCTGCAGCGTCCTTCCTTACAGCCCCGTTCAAACACAACGCGCGCATCACGGGGCCCATTGATGTCACTGAACCTGCACGACGCGGACACCGCCTCCGCACCCATCGTTCATTTGCGTCCACAATCGCTTGCGCCTGCTTCGAGCGAGCCGGCTATGCAGATCATCCGTCGCAACGGCAAGGTCTCGCCGTTCGATTCCGCCAAGATCGCGGTCGCCATGACCAAGGCTTTCCTTGCGGTCGAAGGCACCAGCGCGGTCGCCTCGCGTCGCGTCCATGAGAGCGTGGAGCAGCTCACGGCCGAAGTCGTCGCTGCGCTGATGCGGCGGGCAGGCGAGGGACGCACCTTCCATATCGAGGACGTGCAGGACCAGGTCGAGCTCGCCTTGATGCGGAGCGAGCACCACAAGGTCGCACGCGCCTATGTGCTGTACCGCGAGGAGCGGTCGCGCCAGCGCGCCGAGGAGGCGGCCGCGGAAGCGACGCCCGCTGTCGCGCCGGTCCTTCATGTCACGCTCGCCGACGGTTCGCGCGTTGGTCTCGACACCAAGCGGCTTGCGCTGATTATCGGCGAAGCCTGCGCCGGTCTCGACGGCGTCTCCGCGGCACCCGTGCTCACCGAGACCACCCGCAATCTCTACGACGGCATCAGCCAGGACGAACTGGCGCTGGCCTCGATCATGGCCGCACGCACGCTGGTCGAGCAGGAGCCGAATTATGCTTATGTCAGTGCGCGCCTGCTGCTGGACAAGCTCCGCGGCGAGGTGCTGTCCTACGTCCATGGCGTGCCGACGTCCGCCTCGCAGGCCGACATGACGATGCGCTACGTCGAATACTTCCCGGCCTATCTGAAGACCGGCATCGCCGCCGAACTGCTCGATCCTGAACTCGCCCGCTTCGACCTTGGCCGGATCGCGGCCGCGTTGAAGCCGGAACGCGACCTGAACTTCCAGTTCCTCGGTCTTCAGACGCTCTACGACCGCTACTTCCTGCACGTCCGAGGCAAGCGGATCGAATTGCCGCAGGCCTTCTTCATGCGTGTCGCGATGGGCTTGGCGGTGCGCGAAATCGATCGCGAGGCCAAGGCGATCGAGTTCTACGATCTGCTGTCATCGTTCGACTTCATGGCCTCGACGCCGACGCTGTTCAATTCGGGTACGCTGCGTCCGCAATTGTCGTCCTGCTTCCTGACCACAGTGTCGGACGACCTCGACGGCATCTTCAAGTCAATCAAGGACAATGCGCTGCTCGCAAAATATTCCGGCGGTCTCGGCAACGACTGGACCCCGGTTCGTGGCCTCGGCGCCCACATCAAGGGCACCAACGGCGAAAGCCAGGGCATCATCCCATTCCTGAAGGTCGCCAACGACACCGCGATTGCCGTCAACCAGGGCGGTAAGCGCAAGGGCGCCGTCTGCGCCTATCTGGAGACATGGCACGTCGATATCGAGGAATTCCTCGACCTGCGCAAGAACACCGGTGACGACCGCCGCCGCACCCACGACATGAACACCGCCAATTGGGTGCCGGACCTGTTCATGCAGCGCGTCGATGCCGATGGCGAATGGACGCTGTTCTCGCCTGACGAGACGCCCGATTTGCACGATCTCTATGGCGAGGCGTTCAAGACGGCTTACGAGGCCTATGAGGCCAGGGCGAAGGCCGGCGGCATGCGCGTCTTCAAGACCGTGCGCGCGAGCGACCTCTGGCGTCGCATGTTGACCATGCTGTTTGAGACCGGTCATCCCTGGATCACCTTCAAGGACCCCTGCAATCTGCGTTCGCCGCAACGCCACGCGGGCGTGATCCATTCCTCGAACCTCTGCACCGAGATCACGCTGAACACCTCGGGCGACGAGGTCGCGGTCTGCAATCTCGGCTCCGTCAACATGCTCAACCATGTCGGGCCTGATGGTGTCGACCAGGCCAAGCTGAAGCGGACGGTGACCACCGCCGTCCGGATGCTCGACAACGTCATCGACATCAATTTCTACACGATCCCCGAAGCGCGCCGCTCCAACATGCGTCATCGTCCCGTCGGGCTCGGCCTGATGGGCTTTCAGGAAGCGCTTCAGGTCCAGCGCATTCCGACCGCGTCCGACGCGGCCGTGGCGTTTGCCGACACCAGCATGGAGGCAATCTCGTTCCACGCGATCGAAGCGTCGTCCGATCTCGCCGCGGAGCGCGGACGCTATCCGAGCTTCGAGGGCTCGCTGTGGTCGAAGGGCGTCTTGCCGCTCGACTCCATCCAGCTTCTCGCCGACGCGCGCGGTGGTCTCGACGTCGATCGCTCCGCAACGCTCGACTGGGACCGCCTCCGCAAGAAGGTCACGTCCAGCGGCATGCGCAACTCGAACGTCATGGCGATCGCGCCAACGGCGACGATCTCCAACATCTGCGGCGTCTCGCAGTCGATCGAGCCGAACTATCAGAACCTGTTCGTGAAATCGAACATGTCCGGGGACTTCACGGTCGTGAACGAGTTCCTGGTCCGCGACCTCAAGGCGAGGGGGCTTTGGGACGAGGTCATGATCTCCGACCTCAAATATTTCGACGGCAGCGTCGGCCAGATCGACCGCGTTCCTGACGATCTGAAGGCGCTCTACGCCACCGCCTTCGAGATCGACAGCGCCTGGCTGATCGAGGCGGCCGCGCGCCGGCAGAAATGGATCGACCAGTCGCAGTCGCTCAACCTCTACATCGCCAATCCCTCCGGCAAGAAGCTCGATGCGCTCTACCGGCTGGCCTGGCGACGCGGGTTGAAGACGACCTATTACCTGCGCTCCCGCAGCGCCACGCATGTCGAGAAATCGACGCTGAAGGGCACTGACGGAAAGCTCAATGCGGTGTCCGCGTCAGTGGCAGTGTCGCACGCGCCGATCATGATGCCGACCGCAGCAACGCCGGACCTCGACGGCATCAAGGCCTGCCGGATCGACGATCCCGAATGCGAAGCGTGCCAGTGAGGAGATGACGATGCTCGACTGGTCCGATACCGAAACCACAGCGGCCGCTCCTGCCGTCTCAAGTCTCGCCACCGCACTGCGTCCGCAGACCCAGCTCAAGCTCGAGCCGGCCGACCCGACCGGCCTAGGTGCGATCGACCGCGCCGGCGGCCGCGTCTCCGTCGACGAGAAGCGGATGATCAACTGCCGCGCCGACGTCAACCAGCTGCTTCCGCTGAAGTACAAATGGGCCTGGGAGAAGTATCTCTCAGGCTGCAACAATCACTGGATGCCGACCGAAGTTTCGATGCAGGCCGACATCGCGCTATGGAAGTCGCGGGACGGGCTGACCGAGGACGAGCGGCGCGCGATCAAGCGCAATCTCGGATTCTTCGCGGCTTCCGAATCGCTGGTCGCCAACAACATCGTGCTGGCGATCTACCGTCACCTCACCAATCCGGAGTGCAGGCAGTACCTCCTTCGGCAGGCCTTCGAGGAGGCGGTTCACACCCACACCTTTCAGTATATCGTGGAAAGCCTCGGCCTCGACGAAGGCGAGCTGTTCAACATGTACCGCGAGGTGCCGTCGATCACGGACAAGGCGGCCTGGGCGCTCAAGCACACGCAGCACCTGGACGATCCATCGTTCCAGACGGGGACGCCGGATAGCGACCGCGCCTTCCTGCGCGATCTCGTCGCCTTCTACGTCGTGTTCGAGGGCATGTGGTTCTACACCGGCTTCGCGCAGATCCTGTCGCTCGGCCGCCGCAACAAGATGGTCGGCATCGCCGAGCAGTATCAATACATCCTGCGCGACGAGAGCATCCATCTCAACTTCGGCATCGACGTGATCAACCAGATCAAGATCGAGAACCCACATCTGTGGACGGCAGCGTTCCAGGACGAGATCCGCGGCATGATCCGCGACGCAGCCGAATTGGAGGCCGCCTACGGACGGGACACGATGCCGCGCGGCTTCCTCGGCCTGAATGCTGCGCTGTGCGAGCAGTACATGCACTTCATCGCCAACCGGCGCTGTGCGCAGATCGGGCTCGCTCCGGTGTTCGCCGAGGTCGAGAACCCGTTCCCGTGGATGTCCGAGGCAATGGATCTGAAGAAGGAGAAGAACTTCTTCGAGACCCGCGTCATCGAATACCAGAATGGTGGTGCGCTGACTTGGGAATAGCACCGATCATGACTATGCCGCGGGCGTGCCACCTGTGCTTAAACGGTGGCACGCGTACGACTGCAGGGGGATGAGGTGGAGATCCGACGAGACGATCCGACGGCGCCCTATGTCGCCGACTTGTTGGCACATCATCTCGAGGAGCTGCGCAGCGTCATGGCCGAGCGCGCCTTCGCTCTCGATGCCACCGGCCTTTCGGCTGCCTCCGTGACCTTCTGGACGGCTTGGCAGGACGATGTCCTGCTCGGGTTCGGTGCGCTGAAGGAGCTGGATCATACGCATGGCGAGGTGAAGTCGATGCGTGCCGCTCCCGCTGCACGGGGCACCGGGGTAGGGCGCGCACTGCTGAGCCATATCATCGCCGAAGCCCGCAGGCGGGGTTACGTGCACCTCAGCCTGGAGACCGGCACGGCAGCCCTGCACGCGCCCGCCATCTCGCTCTACCGCAGCGCCGGTTTCGTCTCCTGCGCGCCGTTCGCCGACTATGAGGCGAGCCCGCACAACCAGTTCATGCGGCTCGACCTGACGGATTGAGCTGGGCGCTTGGCGCTCATCAGTCCCGCCTCAGGATGACGGTGTTGGTACTGCGGGCCGCCGCGACTCAGGTGAGGCACACTCCGTTCCTGAGACCCGCGCTGGGGTGCGCCGAAACAGATTTAAAATCTCAAGTTGTGGATTGTCATAATCACGAGGGTATCGCAGTAAGCCAACCCGTGTCTTCCCGGTAACGATTGTGCTGTCTCTGCAACACCCATCTTGGATTAAACCCTTATCTCCGTCCGTTCGCATCAGCGCCGCTTTTTAGCCACACCCGAACATGAATAAAATCGCTCTAAAGTTTGAAGGGCATCGGCGGTCTTCGAAGGACGGGAAATCCCAAGGTCGATTCAAATCTTGGCTCTGATTTTTCGGGTCTGAAAAGGTTGGCCGGGGAAACTGGTTTGCGATGGACGCAAAGACCGACATCAAGCAGAGGCTGCCGAGCCGTCACGTGACGGAAGGCCCGACGCGCGCGCCGCACCGGTCCTACTTCTACGCCATGGGTCTGACCACCGACCAGATCCACCAGCCCTTCGTCGGCGTCGCCTCCTGCTGGAACGAGGCCGCCCCCTGCAACATCTCCCTGATGCGCCAGGCCCAGGCGGTGAAAAAGGGCGTGGCATCCGCCGGCGGCACCCCCCGTGAATTCTGCACCATCACCGTCACCGACGGCATCGCCATGGGCCATGACGGCATGCGCTCGTCGCTGCCGTCGCGCGAGTGCATCGCCGATTCCGTCGAGCTGACCGTGCGCGGCCACGCCTATGATGCGCTCGTGGGCCTTGCCGGTTGCGACAAGTCGCTGCCGGGCATGATGATGGCGATGGTCCGTCTCAACGTGCCCTCGATCTTCATTTACGGCGGCTCGATCCTGCCCGGCAATTTCCGGGGACAGCAGGTCACCGTGCAGGACATGTTCGAGGCGGTCGGCAAGCACTCGGTCGGCGCCATGTCGGACGAGGACCTCGACGAGATCGAGCGCGTGGCGTGCCCCTCGGCGGGCGCCTGCGGCGCACAGTTCACCGCCAACACCATGGCGACCGTCTCCGAGGCGATCGGCCTGGCGCTGCCGTACTCGGCCGGCGCCCCGGCACCGTATGAAATCCGCGACGCTTTCTGCATGACCGCGGGCGAGAAGGTCATGGACCTGATCGCCTCCAACCTCCGGCCGCGCGACATCGTGACACGGAAGGCGCTGGAGAACGCCGCCGCCGTGGTCGCGGCGTCCGGCGGCTCGACCAATGCTGCGCTGCACCTGCCGGCGATCGCGCATGAGTGCGGCATTAAGTTCGACCTGTTCGACGTCGCCGAAATCTTCAAAAAGACACCATATGTCGCGGATTTGAAGCCGGGTGGCCGTTATGTCGCCAAAGACATGTTTGAAGTAGGTGGCATACCGCTTCTGATGAAGACGCTGCTCGACAACGGATTTCTCCACGGCGACTGCATTACGGTCACCGGTCGAACGATCGCCGAAAACCTCAAAAGCGTTAAGTGGAATCCGCACCAGGATGTGGTGCACCCGGCAGACAAGCCGATCACCGTCACCGGTGGTGTGGTTGGTCTGAAGGGCAATCTGGCGCCAGAAGGTGCGATCGTGAAAGTCGCGGGAATGTCTAACCTGAGGTTCACCGGTCCGGCGCGATGCTTCGACCGGGAGGAGGACGCCTTCGAGGCCGTCCAGAACCGCACCTACAGGGAAGGCGAAGTCATCGTGATCCGCTACGAGGGCCCCAAGGGCGGTCCCGGCATGCGGGAAATGCTCCAGACCACCGCGGCGCTGACGGGCCAGGGCATGGGCGGTAAGATCGCGCTCATCACCGACGGCCGCTTCTCCGGCGCCACCCGCGGCTTCTGCATCGGCCATGTCGGGCCGGAAGCCGCCATCGGCGGCCCGATCGGGCTGCTCGAGGATGGCGACATCATCGAGATCGACGCGGTCGTAGGTACCCTTAACGTAAAATTGAGCGACCAAGAGCTCGCCCAGCGCAAGACCAAATGGAGCGCTCGCGCGACTAACCACACGTCGGGTGCGCTCTGGAAGTATGCTCAGCAGGTTGGACCAGCGGTCGGTGGGGCAGTAACCCATCCGGGCGGCGCGCACGAGAAACAGTGCTATGCGGACATCTAGGCGTGCCATAGTTGCGTTTGTGTTGGGGGTCGGTGCGCTGGCCGCGCCGGCGCTCGCCTTTGACGGTTCGGCCAGCAAGGACGCGGCCCTCCCGGTCGTGACCGCCTTGCCGGGCGCCGCGGGTGCCGTGCGCAGCAAGGTGGCGGCACCGGCGACCACGCCCCAGGAAACCTCGCTCAGCGCCCTGCAATATGCCGCCGAAGGCGGTCATCCCGGCGCTCAGTTCAAGCTCGGCCGCATGTATGCCAACGGCGACGGCGTCGCCCAGGACGATGTGCGCGCCTTCGAATATTTCAGCCGCATCGCCAATGCGCATGCCGAGGACAGCCCGTCGGCGCCGCAGGCGCAGGTCGTGGCCAACGCCTTCGTCGCGCTCGGCCGCTACTATCTGAGCGGTATCCCGAACTCGAAGATCAAGCCGGATTCGGACCGGGCGCGGGAGATGTTCTCCTATGCGGCCTCCTATTTCGGCAATGCGGATGCGCAGTACGATCTCGCCCGGCTGTATCTGAAGACCCCGGACGCCTCGCGCGAGGATTTCCGCTATGGCGCGCGCTGGCTCGGCCTTGCCGCCCAGAAGGGCCAGCACGAGGCGCAGGCGCTGCTCGGCCAGATGCTGTTCAATGGCGACCGCCTGCCGCGGCAGGCCGCGCGTGGCCTGATGTGGCTGACGCTGGCGCGTGACAGCGCCGGTATCGAGGAAACCTGGATCAAGGAAAGCTACAACCGCGCTTTCGCCAAGGCCTCGGACGACGACCGCGCCATGTGCCTGCAAATGCTGGAACAGTGGGTGCAGGGCGTTCAGGGCCGCCGGTAGTAGGTACCCCCGCCGGGTAGGTTAGCCCGCGGCTGCGCAAAGCGCAGTCCGCCGGCGCCATCCAGCACCTCCAGGCATCGGCTCAAGCCGCCTCCAGATCCAGATCCGCCCATACCGGCACGTGGTCCGACGGCTTCTCCCAAGCCCGCACATAGCTGTCGATGCCGACATTGGCGAGCCGGTCGCTGGCCTGCGGCGACAGCAGCAGATGGTCGATCCTCAAGCCATGGTTCTTCTGCCAGGCGCCGGCCTGGTAGTCCCAGAAGGTGTAGAGCCCGGGCTCGTCGGTGACCGCGCGCAGCGCGTCGGTGAGGCCGAGGCCCAGCAGGGACTGAAAGCTCTCCCGCGTCTCGGCCTTGAACAGGGCGTCCTCGGTCCAGGCGGCGGGATTATGGACGTCGCGGGCATGCGGGATAACGTTGAAGTCGCCTGCGAGGATCAGCGGCTCCTCGGCCTTGAGGCGCTCCCTCGAATACTCAAGAAGCCGCGACATCCATTTGAGCTTGTAAGGATATTTCTCGGTCCCGACCGGATTGCCATTGGGCAGATAGAGGCAGGCGATGCGCAGCACGCCGTGCTTGAGCGTGACCACGCCCTCGAGGAAACGGGCATGGGCATCCTCGTCGTCGCCGGCGAGGCCCGACTTGGTCTCGTCGAAGCGGAGCTTCGAGAGCAAAGCGACGCCGTTGAAGGTCTTCTGACCGTGGGTGACCACGTTGTAGCCGAGCGCCTCGATCTCTAGCCGGGGGAAGGCTTCGTCGACGCATTTGATCTCCTGCAGGCAGACGATGTCGGGCTGGCACTCCTTCAGCCAGGTCAACAGCAGGTCGATCCGCTGCCGGACCGAGTTCACGTTCCAGGTAGCAACTCTGATGGGCATTGGTGGGGCTCCGGGCAGGGGCCATGGTTAGAACAAACTGCAAACGCGCCCGTCAAGGACGCCGCAAAATCTCCCACAAAATTAACCCGGCTTAAGCCGGGCTCGGGCCACTGATACCGAAAAGGTTTTTCGAATGGGATGGCCGGACAAATCCATGAAGCAAGCTGAGCCGCGCGACGGCCTGATCGGCGCGTTCCTGTACTGGCTCGGCGGCTTCGAGATCGAGGACGGCCTGACCGCCGATCTCAGCGAGCGCGAGCTGCGCCGCATCCGCGCCAAGCAGATCGACGCGGTGATGCGCGCGATCCCGGTGACCATGGCCGTCACCATGCTCAACGTCGCCATCGTGCTGATCCTGTTCTGGGGCAGGGGCTGGAACGATTTCCTCGCAATCTGGGGCATGACCCTCGCCGTCACCGCCTCGCTTGCCGTGCGCGCGTGGCGGCGGTCGCATCAAAGCCCGCCGCAGGAAGCGTCACCGCGCGCCGCGCGGCAAATGCTGCGGCAGGCGTTCTTCCTCGCGGCGATCTGGGGCACGCTGCCGCTCGCGCTGTTCAGCCGGGTCGAGCCGACCAGTCAGCTCATCCTGGCCTGCCTGATGGTCGGCATGATGTCCGGCGGCGCCGTCACGCTGTCGACCTTCCCGCGCGCGGGCCTCGTCTATCTCGCGACCGTGACGATGGCCTGTGCCGGCGCGCTGTTCCTGTGCGGCACCGGGCCGTATCTGCTGATCGCGGTGTTCCTGCTGCTGTTCGCGTTCTTCATGGCGCGCAACATCGTCTCACAGGGCAATCTGTTCCTCGGCAATCTCAAGGCCCGGCTCGAGCTCGAACGTCAGACCGAGATCATCTCGCTGCTGCTGAAGGACTTTCAGGAGAACGCCAGCGACTGGTTGTGGCAGACCGACGCCGAAGGGCATCTCGTCGACGTGCCCCAACGCTTCGCCGAAGTGGCGCAGCTTCCGCTTCCGCTGCTGAAGGGCTCGCATTTCGTCGACGTGCTCGACATGCTCTGTCCCGACGACAAGAGCGCAGCCTACAACGTCGTCGGCCTGATGGAGCAGAGCGAGCCGCTGCACGAGATGAACCTCAAGGTCGTCGCCGGCGGCGAGGCGCGGCTGTGGTCGCTGACCGCGAAGCCGGCCTACGACCGCGACGGCCAGTTCCTCGGCTATCGCGGCTTCGGCCGCGACGTCACCGAGCGCTGGCGCGCGGAAAAGGCGGAGGCCGAGAGCCGCGCGAAGTCCGACTTCCTCGCGGTGATGAGCCACGAGATCCGCACGCCCATGAACGGCGTGCTCGGGCTTGCCAGCATGCTGCTGGAAACCAAGCTCGATCCGGAGCAGCACGAGGCCGTCACCTCGATCCGCGAGTCCGGCGACAATCTGCAGCGCATCCTCAACGATATCCTCGATCTGTCAAAGCTCGAGGCCGGTCGCTTCGCGTTCGAGGCGATCGACTTCGCCCCGCAGGCGCTGGTCGAGACGGTTGCGACCGTCGTGCGCGCAGGCGCCAAGAGCAAGGGGCTCGCCGTCAAGGTCGAGCTCGATCCGAACCTGCCGCCGACGCTGCGCGGTGATGTCGCGCGGATCCGGCAGGTGCTGCTCAACCTCGCCTCCAACGCGGTAAAGTTCACCGACGAAGGCGAGGTGACGATCAAGGCCACCTGCCAGGCGCGCCGCGATCTGCTTGCGACCGTCGAATGGACCGTGACCGACAGCGGCATCGGCATTGCGCCCGAGAAGCTCGGGGAGCTGTTCTCCGACTTCGCGCAGGCCGACGCCTCGATCAGCCGCCGCTTTGGCGGCACCGGACTAGGGCTTGCGATCTCCCGGCGCATCATCGAGCAGATGGGCGGCACCATCGGCGTCACCTCGACGCCGGGCGAGGGCTCGACCTTCCGCTTCACGCTGGTGCTGCCCTGGAGCCAGGCGCAGGCCTTCGACCAGGCCGCGGGCAGCGATGAAGCCGACGAGCTCAAGGCGCGGATCGCGGGGCTCGACCGGCCGCTGAGGGTGCTGGTGGCCGAGGACGATGCCGTCAACCGCATGGTCGTGACCAAGATGTTGGGGGCGTTCGACGTCGAGCTGCGCGTCGTCACCGACGGCGTCCAGGCGGTCGAGGCTGCATCGGAGAGCGATTACGATGTCGTGCTGATGGACGTGCGCATGCCGGACATGGACGGCCTTGCCGCGACGCGGGCGATCCGCGCTCAAGGCGGGCGTTTCGAAGCCTTGCCGATCGTCGCGCTGACCGCCAACGCCTTCCCCGAGGACGTCAAGATCTGCCGCGAGGCCGGCATGTCGGATTTTTTGGCAAAGCCGCTGCGTAAGCCCGCACTCGCGGCCGCCTTGTTGCGCGCGCTCGACGGCCACATGATGTCGGAGGGCGCGCCGCTTCAGCCGGAGCTGACGCCGCTCGACGTCGAGTGGACGGACGAGGAAAGGCAGATGACCGGCGTCTAGCCGGTCAGATCGAGAAGCTGGTCCCGCAGCCGCAGGACGGCTACGGGCGCGTGCGCCGGCAATGTAACGCGGCGCCGTTACAGTTTTCCATAGACGCGCCCGGCGACCGCCCTCAGGCGCTCGACCGAGCCGGACTCGGGATGCGGCTTGACCGGCGCGAACAGGATCGAAGCCTGCCTGCCGTTCTTCCAGACATAGATGTTAACGGCGTTGCCGTTGCCCTTGGTGCAGGAATGCTCGCCGAACGCTTCACTGCCGAGCTCGGGTATCGTCAAATGTTTGCAGGGGCCCGCGCGCTTCATCATGCCGATGACCGTGTCGCGCGACATCGCGATCACCGCGACGGTCATGGTATTGGCCTCGCGATCGAACATCATGCAGCTGCCGGCGCCGGTCCGCTGGACCGTCAGCGTGCTCTTGTCGAGAAAGCCGTCGGCATCGGCGGCCGTGAGCCACTCGCAATTGCCAAACCGCTCGCTGCTCTTGCTCACGTTGGCGATGGCAACGCGCGCGGCATCTGTGAGCGGTCCGAGCAGCGCGTCGTCGGCACGCCGGCCGATCGGATAGACGCTGATCTGCAGAATGTAATCGCCGGACAAGGCGACGACCGAGGCTTCCTGGCGTTCCGCGCCGGCGGCGCTCGTTCCGCCCTGGCCTTCGTCGCCGGTCCCCGCGACCGCGTTCAGCGGCATGCGCTCACCAAGCGTCTTGACGAAGGTCGCGTACAATTCCCTGGCGCGGTCGTTGTCGGGATTGCGGAACACGGTCAACATCATCGTGTCGCCGCGCCCGCCCTGGTAGATGCAGCCGCGGCCGTCCTGATTTGAAATCAGTGACCATTTGAGCGCCGGCATCGCGCGGGCGAGCTCCTGGGCGCTGATGAACGGGCAGGTTTCGGCCGCGCGCGCGGGAAGCACCGGGACGGCTGCGATTGCAAGGAATAGAGCGAGGCAACAGAACAGACGATCGAAAATGCGCATTGGATAATTTAATACCGCTATTGGCGCCGCTGACGAGATTTAAGCTTTCTAGAATGATTGGACAGGGGCCGCTTCGGCGTCAGACTGTATCGGACCCGCCGAGCCCCCTTGGGGACCTCGCGATGATCGCAACTTACCCCTGATTTGCCCGACGCGTCAAACAGTTTTCGTAAAGTCCGAAATGCATCGCGCCGGCTCCCGGCTACTTTGCATGGGGTTGTTTTTCAGATTTTAAGTCGGGCTAGATCGAGAAGCTGGTCCCGCAGCCGCAGGACGCCGTCGCATTGGGATTGTTGACGCGGAACGAGGCGCCGATCAGATCGTCGACAAAATCGACCTGCGAGCCCGCCAGGAACGGCTGGGAGGCGGAATCGACCAGCACGACCGCATTCTCCTGCTCGATCACAAGATCGTCGTCGGTGCGGTCGCGGTCGATGTCGAACTTGTACTGGAAGCCCGAGCAGCCGCCGCCCTCGACGGAGATGCGCAGCATCGCGCCAGAACCTTCGCCCTTGAGGATCTCCCCAATCCGGCGTGCGGCGCGGTCACTGATGGTCACGTCAGTCGTCATAGTTCATCTCCGATAGTCCCGCGGTCATACCAAGTTCACTTGCCCAATTCATTTGGTATCCCGCGTCCGGCATAGTTAAGTGCAAGCATACGCAGAATCAAATGGATAGGGACTAGATTCGTCGTGTCCGTCGGAATGGCAGCCCCCCGTGCGCCCTATGCCTGCGACCCCGACCGCAGCCGCGGCCGGCTGGTCGTGGAGCCGCCGAGCCGGACCCGCAGCCCGTTCCGGCGGGATTGCGACCGGGTGATCCATTCCACCGCGTTCCGCCGCCTGAAGTACAAGACCCAGGTCTTCGTGTTCCACGAGGGCGACCACTACCGCACCCGGCTGACCCATTCGCTGGAGGTGGCGCAGATCGCTCGCGCCCTGGCCCGGCAGCTCGGACTGGACGAGGACCTCACGGAAACGTTGGCGCTGGCTCATGATCTCGGCCATCCGCCGTTCGGCCACGCCGGCGAGCGGGCGCTGGATGCCTGCCTGAAGGATTTCGGCGGCTTCGACCACAACGCCCAGACCTTGCGGGTCGTTGCGTCGCTCGAGCACCGCTATCCGGAGTTCGACGGTCTCAACCTGACCTGGGAGTCGCTGGAGGGCATCGTCAAGCACAACGGCCCGCTGACGGATCGCAGCGGCGCGCCGGTCGGGCCCTATCGCGAGCATGGCATTCCGGTCGGCATCGCCGACTACATCAAGACCTACGATCTCGAATTGTGGAGCTTCGCCTCGCTGGAGGCGCAGGTTGCCGCGATCGCCGACGACATCGCCTATGATGCCCACGACATCGATGACGGTCTGCGCGCCGGCCTGTTCCATCTCGATGATCTCAAGGTGATGCCGCTGACCGCGGAGATCATTGCCGAGACCTCGGCGCATTATCCCGCTCTCGAAGACGTCAGGCGCGGCGCCGAGCTGGTGCGCGAGCTGATCTCGCACCTGATCGGTGCGGTGTATTCGGAGGCGCAGAAGAACCTCGCCGCCGTGAAGCCGCAATCGGCCCAGGACGTGCGCCGGCAGAGCCGGGCGCTGGTCACGTTCCCGGCGGCGGTTGCCGAGGAGGAGGCCGCCATCAAGCGCTTTCTCTATCAGCACATGTACCGCCACAAGCGGGTGATGCGGGTGATGGGGGAGGCGGAACAGATCCTGTTCGACCTGTTCGCAAAATACCTGACATCGCCCGGAGAGCTGCCACCGGAATGGCTGCTGGGGGCGGAGGCGGACAATGAGGGCGACCGGGCCCGCCGGATCGGCAATTTCATTGCCGGAATGACCGACCGTTTCGCCCTGACCGAGCACCAGCGGCTCTTTGACTCGACCCCGGATTTGCGTTAGGCGGCGGCCATGCCCGACACACCCTCAGCACTGCACCTGTTCGCCGACGTGCTCGCACGCGTGCACGCCGCCTGCCGCGCTCTCGCGGCGGACGCCAACTGGCCCGAGGGTATCGATTTCTCGCGCGTGGTGGTCGAGCCGCCGCGCGACGCCTCCCATGGCGACATGGCGACCAACGCCGCCATGGTGCTGGCGAAAGAGGCAAAGGCAAAGCCCCGCGACCTCGCCGAGCAGATCGCCGAGCGGCTCCGTACCGACGCGCTGATTGCCAAGGTCGACGTCGCCGGCCCCGGCTTCATCAATTTGACGCTGAAGCCGGCCGCCTGGGCCGAGGCGCTGCGGACGGTGCTGCGCGAGGGGGCTGACTACGGCCGCGTCCGCGGCGGCACCAAGGTCAATGTCGAATACGTCTCGGCGAACCCGACCGGACCGATGCATGTTGGCCATTGCCGCGGCGCCGTGTTTGGCGACGCGCTCGCGAGCCTGCTCCAGTTCGGTGGCCACGACGTCACCCGCGAATACTACATCAACGATGCTGGCGCCCAGGTCGACGTGCTCGCGCGTTCCGCCTTCCTGCGGTACCGCGAGGCACTCGGCGAGAACATCGGCGCGATCCCGGAAGGGCTGTATCCCGGCGACTACCTGAAGCCCGTGGGCGCGGCGCTGGCGAAAGAGCACGGCGACAAGCTCCTTGCGATGAGCGAGGCCGAGTGGCTGCCGACGGTACGCGCCAAGGCGATCGCGATGATGATGGACGAGATCAAGGACGATCTCGCCGCCCTCAACATCCGCCACGACGTGTTTTTCTCCGAACGCTCGCTGATCGAGACCGGCAACAACAAGGTCGCCGAGACCATCGACTTCCTGAAGGCCAAGGGTGACATCTATGAAGGCCGCCTGCCGCCGCCGAAGGGCGCGCCGGTCGAGGACTGGGAAGACCGCGAGCAGCTCCTGTTCAAGGCGACCGCTTACGGCGACGACGTCGATCGTCCGCTGATCAAGTCGGACAATTCCTACACCTACTTCGCCTCCGATATCGCCTACCACAAGAACAAGTTCGATCGCGGCTTCGCCGAGATGATCGACGTCTGGGGCGCCGACCATGGCGGCTACATCAAGCGCATGCAGGCGGCGGTGAAGGCGACGACATCAGGCAAGGGCGCGCTCGACGTCAAGATCGTCCAGCTCGTGAAGTTGCTGCGCAACGGCGAGCCGGTGAAAATGTCGAAGCGGAGCGGGGACTTCGTCACCTTGCGTGAGGTGGTGGATGAGGTCGGTCAGGACGCCGTCCGCTTCATGATGCTCTACCGCAAGAATGACGCGGTGCTCGACTTCGACCTCGCCAAGGTCATGGAGCAGTCGCGCGACAACCCGGTATTCTACGTCCAGTACGGCCACGCCCGCGGCCACTCGATCTTCCGCAACGCCCGGGCCGAGGTGTTTCCGGAACTGCCTGAGGATACCGGCAAGCGCATCGCGTGGCTCGGCGAGTCGGCGGTGGAACGACTGTCGGACCCGGTCGAGCTCGAGCTGCTCAAGCGCCTCGCAATTTTTCCGCGCATGCTGGAGGCTGCCGCCGCGGCCCATGAGCCGCACCGAATTGCCTTCTATCTCTATGACTTAGCGAGCGAATTTCACGCACTTTGGACGAAGGGGCGCGATTTGCCCTATTTACGCTTCATTATCAATAATGATGCAGATCTTACAAAGGCGCGACTGGCCATGGTCCAGGGCGTCGTCTCTGTCCTGGCATCGGGCCTCGCCATCCTCGGCGTCCATGCTCCGGACGAGATGCGGTAGTTTGGGGCGAACTACTTAAGGGGAATTTTGGGGGTAACCGGCAGAAGCCGGACCGCTTAGACTTGGTTGAATGCCTTGTGGGTCGAAAGCCGCGCCTTGGTCGAGGGGCGCGCGGCTTTCCCGAAGGGACGCATCATCACGATGGCCGAACGATATCAGGACAGAACGTTTCCTTCCGATGGCTATGGTCGCGGTGGCGATCAGCATGGGAAGGCGGACAACGATCCCTTGGCCGAACTCGCCCGCCTGATCGGACAGACCGATCCATTCGCAGCGCAGGGACGGCCGAGCGCGCAGCCGTCGGCACCGCCAACGCAGAGCTATCAGGACCACGACTATCCGCAGGACGACTATCGGCAGGATTATGCCGAGCAGGCGCCGCCGGCTCAGCCCGGGCCGCCCTCATGGATGCGGCGCGCCAACGTGCAGCCGCAGCCCGCGCCCGAGCAGCCCGACTATCCCGTTTCTGTGAACCCGGTTCATCCATTGCACCGCTATTCAGCCCAGCCGACCGCGCCCGAGCCTGATTTCCATCAGCCGCAGGCCTACCAGGACCACGCTTACCAGGATCAGGCCCATCAAGCGCAGGCCTATCAGGATCAGGCCCATCAGGGCCGCGCTCACCAGCAGCATGATCAGGCTTACCAGGAGCAAGCCTATCAGGAGCCGCATCAGCCGCCCGATCCGGCGCGCTACGACGACGCGCTCTATGGACGGCTGGAGGGTGGCGAGCAGGATTATCAGCGCGATCCCGCCTATCCGGACGATCCTTACGCGTTCCAGAGCGACTATCCCGAGGCCGATCTCGACGAGCCGAAGAAGCCGCGCGGCGGCATGATGACGGTCGCGGCGATCCTCGCGCTTGCCGTGGTCGGCACTGGCGCGGCCTTCGCCTACAAGACCTATGTCGGTTCGCCTCGCAGCGGCGAGCCGCCGATCATCAAGGCGGACAACACGCCGACCAAGATCGTGCCGGCGCCGACCGACTCCTCGGCGAAGGTGCCGGATCGCATGGCGAGCGGCGATGGCTCCGAGAAGATCGTGCCGCGCGAAGAGGCGCCTGTCGACGTCGCGGCCAAGGCGGGCGGTCCGCGCGTGGTGTTCCCGCCGCTGAACCAGAACGCGAACCCGCCGTCGGTGGCGAGCGTCGCGCCGTCCACGATCCCGCCGCCAAGCGCGGGTCCGATCCCGAGCAACGGCACGCTGCCGGCCAATACGCCGCGCTCGATCAGGACTGTGGCCGTGAGAGGCGATCAGACCGATAGCACCGCGCCGCAATCCGTGGCCGCCAAGCCGGCGGCAGCCGCGCCGAAGCCCGTTGCCGCGCCCGCCGCACCGCCTGCGCCGCGCAATCCGCCGACTTCGGCCAATGCCAGTGCCAACCAGCCGCTCTCGCTTGCGCCGCAATCGACGCCGGTTGCGGAGGTGCCGCAGCGGATGGCTGCGACCAACCCGACGCAAATCACGCCCGCCAGCAATGGTGGCGGCGGCTACGTCGTGCAGGTCTCCTCGCAGCAGAGCGAGGACAGCGCGGCCGCGTCCTACCGGGTGCTTCAGAGCAAATATGGCAGCGTGCTTGGATCGCGCTCGCCGGTGATCAAGCGGGTTGATCTGACCGACAAGGGCAAGGGGGTCGTCTATCGCGCTTTCGCCGGACCCTACGGTTCGGCCGAGGAAGCGACGCAGGCTTGCAACAGCCTGAAGTCCGCTGGCCTGTCCGCCTGCTTCGTCCAGAGGAATTAACGGCCGTTTCCTTGACCCCCTCGCGGGGCAGGGTTAATCGGCCGTTATGAGCACGCGGGCCTTCATTACCGGTGTATCCGGAACGGAACTAACCGCCGCGGAGCGGGAGTTTATCCGTGCCGAACGCCCATGGGGCTTCATCCTCTTCAAGCGCAATGTCGAGGCGCCGGCTCAAGTTGCTGCGCTGGTTGAGGAATTGCGGGCGGCTGCGGGCGCAGCTGACGCGCCTGTCCTGATCGACCAGGAGGGTGGCCGGGTGCAGCGGCTGGGCCCGCCGCACTGGCCAGTCTATCCGCCGGGCGCGATTTTCTCGACTTTGTACGACACTGATTCGGTACTTGGACTGACGGCTGCGCGCCTCAGCGCCCGGCTGATTGCGTCTGATCTCGCCGATCTCGGCATTACCGTGGATTGCCTGCCGCTGGCTGACGTGCCGGTGCCGGGTGCCGATGCCGTCATTGGGAACAGGGCTTACGGCACCGAGCCGGGCAAGGTCGCCGCGATCGCGCGCGCGGTCACCGAGGGCCTGGAGCAGGGCGGCGTGCTGCCGGTTCTGAAGCACATTCCCGGACATGGACGCGCCACCGCCGACACCCATTTCAAACTGCCGACGGTCGATGCTCCGAGGGACGAACTCGACCGGACCGACTTTGCGGCATTCAAGCCGCTGGCCGACCTGCCGATGGCCATGACTGCACATGTTGTGTTTAGCGCGGTCGACCCCGCCCATCCGGCGACGACTTCTGCGACAATGATCACTCAGGTGATTCGCGGCGTGATCGGGTTCCAGGGTTTGTTAATGAGTGATGACGTGTCGATGAACGCGCTGTCGGGGAATATCGCCGAACGGACCCGCGCCATCTTCGCGGCCGGCTGCGACATGGCCCTGCATTGCAACGGCAACATCGAGGAGATGCGCGAGGTCGCCGGCCAGACACCTGAGCTGTCCGGCACGGCGCTGGCGCGCGCGAAGGCCGCACTTGCGTCGCGCAAGGCACCGCAGCCGTTCGAGCGGGTGGCCGCACGCGCCGAACTGGACGCATTGATCGCACGGGCAAACACGGCATCCGCATGACCGCAGAAATCCTATCGTTTGAAACCGGGCGGCCTGCAGAGCTCGCCGAGGGTGAGCCGGCGTTGGTTGTGGACGTCGAGGGCTATGAGGGCCCGCTCGACCTGTTGCTCGCGCTGGCGCGGCAGCAGAAGGTCGATCTCGCCAAGATCTCGATCCTGGCGCTGGCCGACCAGTACCTCCACTTCATCGAAGCCGCGCGAAAGATCCGGCTGGAGCTTGCTGCCGATTATCTCGTGATGGCTGCCTGGCTTGCCTTCCTGAAGTCGCGCCTGCTGCTGCCGGAGCCGCCGAGTGCGGAAGGCCCGAGCGCCGAAGAGATGGCGACCGCGCTTGCCAACCGCTTGCGCCGGCTGGAAGCCATTCGCGAAGCCGCCAACCGGCTGATGAACAGGCAGCAATTGCTGCGCGACATCTTCCCGCGCGGCGAGCCCGAGCAGATCGCCGAGATCAAGCATCCGAAATACACTGCGACGCTGTATGACCTGCTCACCGCTTATGCCGCGCAGCGCCAGTCGCGCGTGCTGGCGAGCGTGCATCTGGCCAAGCGCACGGTGTGGTCGCTCGCCGAGGCGCGCGCCACTCTGGAGCGGCTTGTCGGCAGCATCAGCGAACAGGACGACTGGGGCGTTCTCGACGACTTTCTGCTCCGGCACGTTGCCGATCCGACGCAGCGCGCGACGGTGCTCGCCTCGAGCTTTGCGGCTGCGCTCGAACTGGTGCGTGAAGGTCAGCTCGAGCTGAACCAGAAAGAGGCGTTCGCGCCCATCTATTTCCGGAAGGGGCGCCCGAAACCGGTCGTGGACGCAGCTCCTGCGCCTGATGCGCCGGTCGGTTAAGTGCAAGAAGGAGAAGCTACCATGGCAAGCCTGGCTGAAGTGCGGGTAGAAGAGGCCGAGCCGATGGAGAACGAGTCCCAGGCACGTCCTGAAGAGCTGCGGCTGCTGGAAGCGCTGCTGTTTGCTTCGAACGAACCGCTGGACACCGCGACGCTGGCCAAGCGCATGCCTGATGGCGTCGACGTCAAGGCTGCGCTCGAACAGCTCCAGGCCGACTATGCCTTGCGCGGCGTCAATCTCGTGCGCGTCGCCAACAAATGGACCTTCCGCACCGCCGGCGATCTCGCCTGGCTGATGACGCGGGAGAGCACCGAGACCCGCCGCCTGTCGCGCGCCGCGATCGAGGTGCTGGCGATCATCGCCTATCACCAGCCGGTGACGCGCGCCGAGATCGAAGAGATACGCGGCGTTGTCACCTCGAAGGGTACGCTCGACGTGCTGCTGGAGACCGGCTGGATCAAGCCGCGCGGTCGTCGCAAGACGCCCGGCCGCCCCTTGACCTTCGGAACCACCGAGGACTTCCTGTCGCAGTTCACCCTGGAACAGCTTGGCGATCTGCCGGGCCTGGAGGAACTGAAGGGCACGGGCCTGCTGGATTCGCGCCTGCCGACCGGATTCAGCGTGCCGACCCCGTCGGATGACCCGCAGCTGCGCGAGGACGAGGATCCGTTGGAACCGGGCGAGGACCTGGATCTGGCGCTGGCGCCTGCGGTCGAGCCCGAGACGCCGGAAGGCGGCAATGAGGGCGGCGAGGGTGGCAGCGAGGACTGACGTCCCGGCCGTTTAGAGGCTCCCTGCGACCAGTTAACACTGGCAAGATTACGTAGCGCCAACAGCGAATTGGCGCTGCCTTGGTCCTTGTTTTTGAGGCCTGCCAAGCCTAGGTTTCCGGGAAGATCGGCCGGGTCCCCGGCCAGGTGTGTTTGGAGGGTTGCAGGATGGGTTCGCTTAGCATTTGGCACTGGATCCTGGTGATCGCAGTCGTCCTGCTGCTGTTCGGCCGCGGCAAGATTTCGGATCTGATGGGCGACGTGGCCCAGGGCATCAAGGCCTTCAAGAAGGGCATGCAGGACGACGACAAGGTCGCCGACAAGCCCGAGCCGGCCAAGTCGATCGAGCACGCCGCCGCGCCGCCAACCGCGGCCCGGTCCGACGTCGGCAGCAAGGCCGTCTGAGTAAGCGTACGCGAGACGCGGGTGACGGCGCCGATCCTAAGCGCGAAGGATTGGGCCGGTCGCGGCTGGCGTGAACGGAAGACCTCATGTTCGACATCGGGTGGAGTGAACTGGTCCTGATCGGGGTCGTGGCCCTGGTTGCCATCGGCCCGAAAGAGCTGCCGGGCGTGCTGCGCATGGTCGGGCAGTGGATAGGCAAGGCCCGCAAGATGGCTGCCGAATTCCAGGGCCAGTTCCAGGAAGCGATGCGCGAGGCCGAAATGGCCGACCTCAAGAAGAGCTTTGACGAGGTCAAGGAAGCCGCTTCCGGCTTTGCCGGCAACAATCTGATGACCTCGCTCCAGAAGGACGTTAGCGACGCGCTTCGCGTCGATGCGCTGGACAAGCCGGCCGAGGCCTCCACGACCACCGCCGTCGAAGCGCCGGCGACTTCAAGCGAAGCGCTGGCGATTTCAAGCGAAACGCCGGCGACACCGACCACGCCGGAAGCGCCGACGCCCGAGACCTTCGTGGAAGCCGAGGCGCATGCGGCCGTGAACGAGCCGCTCGCGATCACCCGCGAGGTCGAGCAGGCCCAGGTCATTCAAGACACTGCGCCACCCGAGGCGATCAAGGACGTCAAAGCGTCATGAGCGACGCCGATATCGAGGCCAGCAAAGCCCCTCTGATGGACCACCTGATCGAGCTGCGGTCGCGGCTGATCAAGGCGCTGCTTGGCTTTGGCGTGGCCTTCATCTTCTGTTTCTTCTTCGCCAAGCAGATCTACAACGTGCTGGTCTGGCCGTTCGTGTGGGTCGCGGGTCCCGAGAATTCGAAGTTCATCTACACGGCGCTGCTGGAATATTTCATCACCCAGCTCAAGCTCGCGTTGTTCGGCGCCGGCTTCATCTCGTTCCCGATCGTCGCGACGCAGATTTACAAGTTCGTCGCGCCCGGGCTCTACAAGCACGAGAAGCAGGCCTTCCTGCCGTACCTGGTCGCAACCCCGTTCTTCTTCGTGCTGGGCGCGGCGCTGGTCTATTTCGTGGTGCTGCCGATGCTGGTCCGCTTCTCGCTCGGCATGCAGCAGGCCGGCAGCGACGAGACCGCGCAGATCCAGCTGCTGCCCAAGGTCGGCGAATATCTGTCGCTGATGATGTCGCTGATCTTTGCCTTCGGCATCGCGTTCCAGCTTCCAGTGATCCTGACGCTGCTCGGGCGTATTGGGATCGTGACCTCGAAGATGCTGCGCGAGAAGCGCCGCTATTTCATTGTCATCGCCTTCGTCATCGCGGCCGTTCTGACGCCGCCCGACGTGCTGAGCCAGTGCTCGCTGGCGATTCCCCTGCTCCTGCTCTACGAGGGCTCGATCATCGCGGTCGGGATGGTGGAGAAGAAGGCGGCGGCGTCGAAGGCCGCCACCGGCACCGACGTGTCGACGCCGGCCAATCCGGCAGAGTAGGGCGCCACGTCCACCGGTGTCATTCCCCGCGAAGGCGGGGAATCCAGTACGCCGCAGCCTCTCGGGGAATCACGGGCGCCTCTGGAATACTGGATCGCCCGCTTTCGCGGGCGATGACAGCTGTGCTAGGGGGAACGCGCTGACGTACAACGTTCGCCGTTGCAGGTTTATGCGCTGATCCAGGACCACCGCCATGCACGACATCAAATCGATCCGCGACAATCCGCAAGCCTTCGACGCAGGCCTCGCCAGGCGTGGCCTGAAGCCGTTGTCGGCGTCGCTGCTCGCGATCGACGAGAAGCGGCGGGCGGCGATCCTGGCCTCGGAGCAGGCGCAGGCGCGGCGCAATGCGGCCTCCAAGGAGATCGGCGACGCCAAGAAGGCGAAGGATGACGCGCGCGCCGCCAAGCTCATGGCGGAGGTCGCCGAGCTCAAGACAACGATGCCGCAGCTCGAGGCCGTTGCGAAAGCCGCCGACGAGGAGCTTGCCACGGCGCTGTCGGCGATCCCCAATCTGCCGCTCGGCGAAGTGCCCGACGGCGTCGACGAGCACGGCAATGTGCAACGCCATGTCTTCGGCAACCGTCGCAACTACGCGTTTGCGCCCAAGCCCCATGATGATCTCGGCGGCGCGCTCGGTGACATGGATTTCGAGACTGCGGCAAAGCTCTCCGGCGCGCGCTTCGTCGTACTGAAGAAGGGGCTGGCGCGGCTCGAACGCGCGCTCGGGCAGTTCATGCTGAATCTGCACATCGACGAGCACGGTTATACCGAGATCAATCCGCCGCTGCTGGTCCGCAACGAGATCATGTTCGGCACGGGACAATTGCCGAAATTCGAGGACGACCAGTTCTGGGCGATCAAGGGCGAGTTGCTCGCCGCACCCGATCTGGAGCGGCTGCGGACCGAGCGTCTCGGCATCATTCCGACAGCGGAGGTGGCGCTCACCAACCTCGTTCGTGAATCCATCCTCGATGAGAAGCAGCTGCCGATGCGCTTGACTGCGCTGACGCCGTGCTTTCGCGCGGAGGCGGGCGCCGCAGGACGTGATACCCGAGGCATGATCCGCCAGCACCAGTTCACCAAGGTCGAGCTGGTGTCGATCACGACGCCGGAGACCAGCAAGGACGAGCATGAGCGGATGCTGGCATGTGCCGAGGAAGTGCTGCGCCGGCTCGATCTGCACTACCGTGTGATGACGCTTTGCACCGGAGACATGGGCTTTTCGTCGCAAAAAACCTATGACATCGAGGTCTGGATGCCCGGGCAGGGCGAGGGCGGCGCGTTCCGCGAGATCTCGAGCTGCTCGGTCTGCGGTGATTTCCAGGCCCGTCGCATGGACGCCCGCTCGCGCGGTCCGGACGGCAAGCCACGATTCGTGCACACGCTGAACGGCTCCGGCACCGCGCTCGGCCGCGCGCTGATCGCCGTGATGGAGACTTATCAACAGGAGGACGGCTCGATCGCCGTCCCCGACGTGCTCCAGCCCTATATGGGCGGGCTGAAGGTGGTCGCGCGTGAGTAGGGCGTTTTCGAGCGAAGCGGATACCGGTTCGCGTCGAGAAAGCGCGTCAAACAACATAAAAATCTGAAGTCCCGTTCCGATTCTATCGGAACGGGAGTCCGGGGCGCGTTGCCCGGCTGTCACGCAGAAACGTTTGGTTGCGAAGATCGGTCGGCTGGTTATTCTGCCGACCACCCGACAATGCGAACTCAGTGTTCATGGCCTTGCACCGCGACATCTTCTGGGTCGGCAGACAATGGGCGGTGACAGGTGCCGGTATCCAGGCCGTCGATCAGCGTCTGCGTGGTGTGCTCGACATCGCGATCGCGCGGCTCTGGGATGACGATCTCGTGTGCAGCCGGCGGGCCAAGCCCGGCGTGAATGCTGCGGATTTCGACAAGGCGCTGACGGTGGCGCGCGAACGCTTTCCGCAGACGCTGGAGCCGGACCCGATCCTCGCGCAATTGGAGGCGCTCGGGGTCATCGAGGCTCCGGTCGTGAGCCTGGTGGTGCCGGCGATGAAGCTGCGCGCGGAAGGCAGGCTCGCACGCTTCCTGCCGCAATGGCGCATCCGCAGGTAGCAGGACCAGGCTGGGAACCCGCCCCCGGACCCAGTCGGCCGGTTTGCCTGATCGGCCCCGGCCGGATAAGACGGCTCAGACCCGCTTCAGGAACGATTTTTAATATGCGCATTCTCTGCACCAATGACGACGGCATTCACGCCCCCGGCCTCAAGGTCGTGGAGGAGATCGCACGCGCATTGTCCGACGACGTGTGGGTCGTGGCGCCCGAGCTCGACCAGTCCGGCGTGTCGCATTCGCTCTCGCTGAACGATCCGCTGCGCCTGCGCGAGGTCGGACCAAAGCACTTCGCGGTGCGCGGCACGCCGACCGACTGCGTCATCATGGGCGCGCGCCATATCCTCGGCACCAAGCCACCGGACCTCGTACTGTCCGGCGTCAACAAGGGCCGCAACGTCGCCGAGGACGTGGTCTATTCCGGCACCATCGCCGGCGCGCTGGAGGGCACCATCCTGGGGCTGCCGTCTTTCGCCCTGTCGCAGGAGTTCAGCGTCGAGACGCGCGAGCGCCCGCTTTGGGACACCGCGCTCAAATTCGGACCCGACATCCTGCGCAAGGTGATCGCCGCCGGCATCCCGAAGGACACCGTCATCAACGTCAATTTCCCGGCCTGTACGCCGGAAGAGGTGCTCGGCATTCGCGTCACCCGCCAGGGCAAGCGCAATCTCGGCTTCCTCAGGATCGACGAGCGCAGGGACGGCCGCAACAATCCCTATTTCTGGATCGGCTTCGAGCGTGCCGCGATGATGGATACGCCTGCCGAAGGCACCGATCTGGCGGCGCTGCGCGAGCGCTACGTCTCCGTCACGCCGCTCCGGCTCGACCGCACCAATGAGGCGTTTTCCGAAGCGCTGAGCGCGACGCTGAAGTAATCGCTAGCCGCCGCGAAGGGCGGCTTCGATGGTCTTGCCGAGCGCGTCGAGCTGGAACGGCTTCTGCAGGGCCGGCCGGTCGCGGTACTGCTCGGGCAGGCCGGAGGAGCCGTAGCCGGTGGCGAAGATGAACGGGCAGCCCTTCGCCCTGATGACATCGGCGACCGGAGAGATGACCTTGCCGTTGACGTTGACGTCGAGGATGGCGATGTCGAACTCGGTCGCCTGGGCGAGCCGCAGCGCCTCGGTGATATCGCCGGCCTCGGCAGCCACCTTGTAGCCGAGCTCTTCGAGCATATCCGCGACCATCATCCTGATCATCACCTCGTCCTCGACGAGGAATACAGAGCGGCCCGAAGGTCCGGTCGCGGTCATAGTCGTTGAGTCCTTGCCCATTTGCGGAAAACGTTCGCAGATAACGCGAATCGACGCAATGCGCGTTTCGGCGAGCGGACACCCGAAAATGGTCTTTGCAGCCAACCCGTTGCAAGCCGATTTATGGTCCAATACCGCGCCCGAACGGCTATCATGGGTTCCTGGGTAGGAACAGGATTCCTGCCCCGGGTCTTAACGAGACACGTGGCCCCGGACCCGACGAGACGATAAGCAGCGATGACCTCCGATCAGCACCCGCCGGAAAAGATGATGTTTCAGCTCTCGCTGAGGCGCCGGGGCATCAGCGATCAGGCGGTGCTGCGGACCATGGAGGAGGTGCCGCGCGATCTGTTCGTGGAGGAGACCGATCGCGACGCCGCCTATCGTGACAGCGCGCTGCCGATCGCCTGCGGGCAGACCATCAGCCAGCCCTTCGTCGTCGCCTACATGACCGAGCAGCTGCAGCTCCAGAAGAAGCACCGCGTGCTCGAGATCGGCGCCGGCTCGGGCTATCAGGCCGCCGTGCTGTCTCGGCTCGCGGGCCAGGTGCTGACCGTGGAGCGCTACCGCAAGCTCGCGGAGGCGGCACGCGCCCGGCTCGAAAAGCTAAACTGTCACAATGTCGAGGTGATGCTCGGCGACGGCCTCAACCTGCCGGCCAATATCGGCCCGTTCGACCGCATCATCGTGACCGCCGCGATGGAGCAGCTTCCGGAGAACCTGGTCGAGCGGTTGGAGGTCGGCGGCATCCTGATCGCGCCCATCGGCCCGCACCATGGTGTGCAGACGCTGGTCCGCTTCAGCCGGACCGAAGCCGGGATCGAGCGCAAGGAACTCGTCGAGGTCCGCTTCGTGCCGGCGCTGCCCGGGGTGGCGCGGGAGCTGTAGATTTCCGGATCGGCTGTGCCGCCAACATCTTATTGGGAGGGTTAAGCCGTTATTTACTCGCGACGTGTTTACTTAAAAGACCAGTTCTGTTGCGTACGAGTGAGTAACCATGTCTGTAGTCGCCGAGTTGCTTTACTCGCGCCGCGTGCCGCAGGTTGCGGTCTTGGCGCTGATCTCGTTCAGCTTCGCAGGGTGCAGCGCCGACATGCAGTCGCGGCTGTCCCAGTCGAATTTCTCCAATCCTTTCGCGTCTGAGCAGACCGGCTCGGTGCAGCAGGCGCCGCCGCCGCAGCGTGAGCTGCCGCAATATTCGCGGCCGCAGACGCAGCCCGGTTATTATCAGTCGCAGCCCTTGCCGCCGCCGGCGGTCTCCGCGCCGCAATCCTATCCGGTTGCGGCGGGTGGCGGGGTGTCCGGAGGCGGTCGCGGCGTCAGCTCCTACGCGCCCCCGGCACAGCCGCATCTTGAGACCACGGCCACCGTGCCGCCGCGCTCGGTCGCGGCCGCCCAGCCGGCCGGCGGGACCAAGATCATCGTCGGCACCAGCGACACGCTCGACGTGCTCGCCAAGCGCTATCGCGTCACGCCGCAGGCGATCCTCGCCGCCAACGGCTACAAGGGCCCGCGCGCGCTCTCGCCCGGTCAGCAACTGATCATCCCGCATCCGGCCACAGCGGCTGCGCCCGCACCGGCGATGGCTCCTGTCGCGGCGGCTCCCGCGATGGCGCCTGCTGCGAAGCCGGTTGCAGCCGTCGCCGCGCCGCCGAGCACGCACTTCGTCAACCACGGCGACACGCTCGCCAGCATCGCCCGCAAGAACCATATCTCGCCTGTCGAACTCGCCCGCGCCAACGGTCTTGCTCCGTCGGCCAAGCTCAAGCTCGGCACCAGGCTGACCGTGCCGGGTGCCAAGACCGCCGCCGTCGCGGCGCCGGTTGCTGCGGCTCCTGTCGCGGGCACGCTGCAGCCCGTTGCAGTTGCTCCCGCGCCCGCCACCAAGATGGCCGCTGTCGCCGCACCCGTGCAAAGCGCGCGTCTGGCCCAGGCCACGGCCAATGTCGAAGAGAAGGCCGCGGAGGCTCCGGCGAAAGCTGCGGAGACCACCAGCGCGCTGCCGACCTTCCGCTGGCCGGTGCGCGGCAAGGTGGTCACGAGCTACGGCGCCAAGACCAATGGCAAGTCCAATGACGGCATCAATCTCGCGGTGCCCGAGGGTACGCCGGTCAAGGCGGCAGAAGACGGCGTCGTCGCCTATTCCGGCAACGAGCTCAAAGGTTACGGCAATCTGGTCCTGGTTCGGCACTCCAACGGCTACGTCACCGCATATGCCCATGCGAGTGAGCTGATGGTGAAGCGCGGCGATACCATCAAGCGCGGTCAGGTCATTGCCAAGTCGGGTCAATCCGGGGAGGTGGCGTCGCCGCAGCTCCACTTCGAGATCCGTAAGGGATCGAGTCCGGTTGACCCGCTTCAATTCCTGAACGGGGCGTGAGGCGCGGGCCCGCAGAGTAGGGCACGCAATCACCACGAGTATGCTGTCATCGCCCGCCTTGTGCGCATTGCGCACTGGTGCGGGCGATCCAGTATTCCAGAGGCGGCGGTCGCCAAGCCGAGAAGCTGCCTCGAACCGTGGCGTACTGAGGCTTTTGTGTCCGGACAATCAATTTTCGAAAAACAACCCCATGCAAAGTAGCCGATGGCTGCCGGTGAAATGTCCTAATGTCCTGAAGCTGCTTCGGTTTCGATGGCGCAGCGGACATGGCAGGCCGGACCCGGCAACATCGCGAATAACCCGACCGGGACACCCCTTGATTTAGATCAACCTGGAAGCCTCGCGTTCCGTGTCCGTAGCAGCGCAGGCCAATGACGCACGGGTCCGGAGTTCGGCATGAAGCTGGCTGATACGAAATCGCCGCCTGATTCCGGACAATCGTACCAGCATCCAACAGGTGAGGGGATGCTGTTCGTGCCGGGTGGCACGTTTCGCATGGGTTCGGATCGGCACTATCCGGAAGAAGCGCCGGTCCACCGTGTCACCGTGGATGCGTTCTGGATGGATTGCCATCCAGTGACCAACCGGCAATTCAAGGCGTTCGCGAAGGCTACCGGCCACGTCACCGTTGCCGAGATCGCGCCCGATCCAAAGGACTATCCGGGAATACTCCCGCACATGGTCTATGCGGGCTCGCTGATGTTCTCTCCGCCCGCGCATCCGGTCAGTCTCCGGGACTTCAGCCAGTGGTGGACCTTCGCCAAAGGCGCAAACTGGCGGCATCCCTACGGGCCGGGCAGCGACATCCGTGGGCTGGACGATCATCCCGTCGTGCATGTGGCCTTCAGCGATGCGCTCGCCTACGCGAAATGGGCCGGCAAGGATTTGCCAACCGAAGCGGAATGGGAGTTCGCGGCGCGTGGTGGACTGGATGGCGCCGAGTTCGCATGGGGAGATGAATTTGCGCCCGGGGGCCGTCACATGGCCAACACCTGGCAGGGCGAATTTCCGCGCCAGAACACCAGGGACGACGGATACGAACGGACATCGCCGGTCACCGCATTTCCGCCGAACGGTTACGGGCTGCACGATCTGATCGGCAACGTCTGGGAATGGACGTCCGACTGGTACTCGCCTCGGCATGAGGCTGACGCAGCAAAAGCCTGCTGCATTCCAGAGAACCCGCGCGGCGGCCGCGAGGCCGATAGCTACGACCCCAGAACGACCAACGTCAAGATTCCACGCAAGGTCATCAAAGGCGGCTCGCATTTGTGCGCGCCGAATTACTGCAGACGCTACCGGCCGGCTGCGCGGCATGCGGAGCCAATCGACACATCCACGAGCCACCTTGGATTTCGGTGCATCAGGCGAGGTGTCTCTATCGCATCATAATGGGAGAGCGAGGCCATGTTGAATTGCATATTCAATGACAAGCCACCCTTTGCCGCAATTCCACCGTTCAAGACGTCCAGTTGCCACAAGAGGTCCTGCGCCTCGCTGCTTGGCGCGACGATATTGATGTCGCTGTCCGGGGCAGCCAGCACGCCGGCGACCGCACAGCCGGCACCGAAACCCAATATCCTCTTCATCATGGGCGACGACATCGGCTGGATGCAGCCGAGCATCTACCACCGCGGCCTGATGGTCGGCGAAACGCCCAACATCGATCGCATCGGCAACGAAGGCGCGATCTTCATGCACTATTACGCCGAGCAGAGCTGCACGGCGGGCCGCAATGCCTTTTTCACCGGCATGAATCCGCTGCGCACCGGGATGATTCCTCCGCAACTGCCCGGCAGCCCGTCCTATCTGCGGCCCGGCACTCCATCGCTCGCCAAGTTCCTGCTCGATCTCGGCTACAACACCGGCGAGTTCGGCAAGAACCATCTCGGCGACCACACCGACGCGCTGCCGACCGCGCACGGCTTCCAGGAGTTCTGGGGTTATCTGTATCACCTCGATGCGATGCAGGGCGTGAGCTTCCCCGACATCAACAAGTCCCCCACCCAGCAGACAGTTGCCCCGCCATGCAAGAATACGCCGATTCCCGGTATCCCGGAGGTACCGGGCGCGGTCGATCCGCAGACGACGGTTTGCCTGACGCCCCCGCGCAACGTCCTGTCGTGCAAGTCGGATGGTACATCCAGGACTCAGCAGTGCATCGACCAGGGCCCGCTGACGCTCGAGCGATCAAAGGGTGTCGACGAGGAAATCTCGGCCAAGGTCATCGACTTCATCGATCGCAACGACCCGAAGACGACGGGCAAGCCTTTCTTCGTCTGGTACAACCCGGCGCGCATGCATGTCACAACCGTGCTGAACGACAAGTACATGGCCATGGTCGGCGAACCGGGCGGTAAGGACTGGGGCGTCAACGAAGCCGGCATGAAGCAGATGGATGACAACATTGGCTACGTGCTGAAGAAGCTCCAGGACATGGGCCAGCTCGACAACACGATCGTCGTGTTCACCACCGACAACGGTGCCGAGACGTTCACCTACCCGGACGGCGGCACGACCCCGTTCAAGGGCTCGAAGATGAACACCTGGGAAGGCGGCATGCGCGCTCCGGCGGTCATGCGCTGGCCGGGCGTCATCAAGCCCGGGACCGTCAAGAACGACATCTTCGCGTCGCTCGACTGGCTGCCCACGCTTGTCAACATTGCCGGCGGAGCCAAGGGCGATGCGCTGAACAAGCGGATCATGGCCGGTGCCTATCCGGGCATCGTCAAGACCAAGCTCGATGGCGTCGATCAGACCGAGTACCTTTCCGGACGTTCGGAAAAGTCGGCGCGCGACACCTTCTTCTACTATTCCAGCAGCCATCCGTCGGCTGTGCGCTACAAGAATTGGAAGATGTATTTCGCGATCGCGCCCGAAACCGCGACGGGCTTCCTCTCGCCGGGCGTCCAGACCCAGTTCGCAGCCGGCATGGTTAACCTCAAGCGCGATCCATTCGAGACGTCGTGGGGCGATGAGAAAAAGGCGAGTTTCTGGATGAGCGGCGCGCTCGCCGGACCGGTCAGCGCTTACATATACGACTGGAACCTGCTGCCCATCGGGCAGGTGCTGTGGCTGAAGGAGCTGGAATCCTACAAGGAGTTTCCCCCCCTTCAGGATCCGGCGAGCTACAACCTGGATCAGGTCATGGAGCAGCTCAAGAAGGGTCAGGGGCACCCGAGCCAGTAGTTCGGATGCTTGTGGGTGATGCGGGCGCCCGACATAGGGCGCCCGCCAACGGAATAGCGAGCAAAGTGATCAAAGTGATCAAGGAGGCCGCGCCGGGCCGGTCGCCACCTCCACAAGCCACGTCCGCTTCCGGTGCATCAAGCGAACAGAGCCAATTGCATAACAAACAGGAGGAGCACGTCATGAGTAGCAAGCTTCCGCCAGAAGAATCCCACGACGTTGCGCCGCAATCGGGCGGCGGAATGAAACGCCGCGATCTGCTGCTGAGCGGCAGTTCGCTTGTGGCCGCTTCGGCGCTCTCGGCCGTCGGGCTGACAACGCCGGCACAAGCGCAGCAGCCGGCTCCAGCCCCCGCAGCGGCCGGCCAGCGGCCGAATATCGTTTTTATCATGGGTGACGACATCGGCTGGTTCAATATAGGTGCCTATCACCAGGGGATCATGGCGAGCCGGACACCAAACCTCGACAAGCTCGCCGCAGAAGGCATGCGCTTCACCGACTACTATGCCGAGGCCAGCTGTACGGCCGGACGCGCCAACTTCATTACCGGCGAGCTGCCCATCCGCACCGGCCTTACTACGGTTGGTCAGGCCGGCTCCCCGATCGGAATGCCGGCGCAGGCACCGACGATCGCGACCGCATTGAAATCCATGGGGTACGCCACGGGGCAGTTCGGCAAGAACCACCTCGGCGACCTCAACGAATTCCTGCCGACCATGCACGGCTTCGACGAGTTCTTCGGCTATCTGTACCACCTCGACGCCATGGAAGACCCGGCCCACCGCAACTATCCGCAAGCGCTACTGGCCACCGTCGGTCCGCGCAACATGGTTCATTCCTGGGCGACCGACGTCGACGATCCGACGGTGCAGACGCGCTGGGGCAAGATCGGCAAGCAAAAGATCGAGGATTCCGGACCGCTTTATCCAAAGCGGATGGAGACGGTGGATGACGAAATCCTGAAGATCACGTTCGACTTCATCGACAAGGCCAAGCGGGACAACAAGCCGTTCTTCGTCTGGCTCAACCCGACGCGCATGCACGTCGTCACGCACCTCTCCGAGAAGTACGAGAACATGCGCAATTCTGACAACGGCTGGTCGGTTTCCGAGGGCGGATTCGCCCAGCTCGACGACATCGTCGGCGCCGTCATGAAGAAGCTCAAGGACGAGGGCTTCGACGACAACACGATCGTCGCGTTCACAACCGACAATGGCGCGGAGAACTTCACCTGGCCTGATGGCGGACAGACGCCATTTGCAGGCGGAAAGGGAACGGCCATGGAAGGCGGTTTCCGCGTGCCCTGCATGATCCGCTGGCCGGGCAAGGTGCCGGCGGGAAAGGTCGAGAACGGCATTATATCCGGACTCGACTGGTTCCCGACCTTCGTCGCCGCAGCGGGCAATCCGAATATTGCCGACGAGTTGAGGAAAGGAAAGCAACTCGCCGGCAAGACCTACAAGGTCTACCTCGACGGGTTCAACCAGATGGACCTGATTACCGGAAAGGGCCCGTCTGCCCGCCACTCGGTCTTCTATTTCACCGAGGGCACACTGAGCGCGGTACGCATCGACGACTTCAAATATCGCTTCACCGATCAGCCGAGCGGCTGGTTAGGCGGCACGGTCAAGGTTGATTGGCCGATCCTCACCAACATTCGGCTTGATCCGTTCGAGCGCACGAACTTGCCCAACGGCGCGCAGGGGTCGTTGGCATTCTATAACTGGTTTGTTTTCGAGTTCTGGCGGTTCCAGTTCGTGCAGCAGGAGGTCGGCAAGCTCGCCCAGACGGCGATCGAGTTTCCGCCGATGCAGAAGGGCGCGAGCTTCAACCTCGAAGCCGTCAAGGAACAGATCGAGAAGGCCATGCAGTCGCACGCTGGCAAGTAGAATGTGCGGTGGGCGGGCGCTCCGCGTTGGGGCGCCCGCCCACAGAATAGCGAGCAAGTGATCAAAGAGGCCGCGTCGGGCCGGTCGCCACCTCCACAAGCCACGCCGGCTTCCGATGCGTCAAGCGAACAGAGCCAATTGCGTAACAACGGGAGGAGTACGTCATGAGCAATAAGCTTCCGCCTGGAGATTCCCACGACGCTACTCCGCAATCGGGCAACGGAATGAAACGCCGCGATCTTTTGCTGAGCGGGAGTTCGCTTGTCGCCGCTTCGGCACTCACCGCGGTCGGGCTAACAAGTTCTGCGCATGCGCAGCAACCAACACCGTCACCCGCGCCAGCCGGGCAGCGGCCGAACATCGTCTTCATCATGGGCGACGACATCGGCATGTGGAATATCGGCGCATATCACCGCGGCCTGATGGCTGGGCGGACACCCAATCTCGACAAGCTCGCCGCCGAAGGCATGCTGTTCACGGATTACTACGCGGAGGCGAGTTGCACGGCAGGTCGCGCCAACTTCATTACCGGCGAGCTGCCGATCCGCACTGGTATGACCACGGTCGGTCAGGCCGGCGCTGCCATAGGCATACCGGCGCAGGCCGTGACCATCGCCACGGCGTTGAAAGGAATGGGCTACGCCACCGGCCAGTTTGGCAAGAACCACCTTGGCGACAAGAATGAATTCTTGCCGACGGTGCATGGCTTCGACGAGTTCTTCGGTTACCTCTATCACCTCGACGCCATGGAAGACCCCGCGCACCCAAACTACCCGCAGGATCTGCTGAACGTCGTCGGTCCACGCAACATGCTTCATACTTATGCGACCAACGTGGATGACCCCACGGTGGACCCGCGTTGGGGCAAGGTTGGCAAGCAGAAGATCGAGGATGCTGGAACGCTCTATCCCAAGCGAATGGAGACCGTGGACGACGAAATCCGCGACCTGGCGATCAAGTTCATCGAGAAGGCCAAGGCCGACAACAAGCCGTTCTTTCTATGGCTCAACCCGACCCGGATGCACATCGTCACGCATCTTTCACCAAAGTACGAGGCAACGCGCAACTCCAAGAACGGCTGGTCGATACATGAAGCCGGCATGGCGCAGCTCGATGACGACGTCGGCATGGTGATGCAGAAGCTCAAGGATATGGGCGTGGACGACAACACCATCGTGGTCTTCACCACCGACAACGGCACCGAGGTCTTCACCTGGCCTGATGGCGGGCAGACGCCTTTCGCGCAGAGCAAAGGCACCGTCATGGAAGGTGGCTTCCGCGTGCCCTGCATGATCCGTTGGCCGGGCAAGGTGCCGGCCGGCAAGGTCGAGAACGGCATCATTTCCGGTCTGGACTGGTTTCCGACCTTGCTGGCGGCCGCCGGCAACCCGAACATTGCAGAGGAGCTGCAGAAGGGCAAACAGATCGGTGACACGACCTATAAGTGCTATCTGGACGGCTATAACCAGATGGACATGATTACCGGCAAGGGGCCGTCGAACCGGCACGAAATCTTTTACTTCGGAGAGAGCGAACTCGGTGCCGTGCGCATCGACGACTTCAAGTATCGCTTCATCGACCAGCCAAAAGGCTGGCTCGGCGAAAAAACCAAGGTTGACGTGCCCTATTTGACCAATCTTCGCCTCGATCCATTCGAGCGCACGGGCTGGCCCGATAACGGGAGTAAAGAAGGCGCGCAGCAATACTTCGACTGGTTCAAATACGAATTCTGGCGCTTTGTATTTGTTCAGCAGCAGGTGGAAAAGCTGGCGATGACGGCGATCGAGTTTCCGCCGATGCAAAAGGGCGCGAGTTTCAACCTCGATGCCGTGAAGGCGAAAATCGAGGCGGCCCGGGCGGCGGTGGGCAAGTAGCGCCTGGCATCGACTGGTTTCATGGCGGGCGCACCGAACTCCTGTGCGCCCGCTTGGCAACGGAAAGGAGTCGACCTTGAAACCGATCATCCGTTTTCCTGCTATCGATCGCCGCATCCTGCTCTCGTCACTGGCCGTCCTTCCCTTGCTCTCCGCCTCACTCCGCTCCACCTCCGCGCTGGCACAGGCACGCGATCCACTCCCGTCCTGGAACGAGGGGGCGACCAAGGCTTCGATCCTCGATTTCGTCGCGCGGGTCACGACGCAAGGCGGGCCTTTCTTTGTGCCGGTCGAGCAGCGCATCGCGACCTTCGACAATGACGGCACACTATGGGTCGAGCAGCCGATGTATGTGCAACTGGCCTTCGCCCTCGACCGCGTGAAGGCCATGGCGCCAATGCATCCGGAATGGAAGACCAAGCAGCCGTTCGCGGCGGTGCTGGACGGCGACCTGAAGGCGCTTGCGGCTTCAGGCGAAAAAGGATTGGTCGAAATCATCGCGGTAACTCATGCCGGCATGACGACGGCAGAGTTCGAGAAGATTGTCACGGATTGGTTGGCGACCGCGCGCGATCCCCGCTTCAAGCGGCCGCATACTGAACTGGTCTACCAGCCGATGCTCGAACTGCTCGCCTATCTCCGGGCCAGCGGCTTCAAGACCTTCATCGCGTCGGGCGGCGGCATCGAATTCATGCGGCCCTGGACCGAGCGGATCTACGGAATACCTCCGGAGCAGGTGGTCGGATCGTCGATCAAAACCCGATTTGAGATCAAGGACGGTGCGCCAACGCTCTTCCGGCTGCCCGACATCAATTTCATCGACGACAAGGCGGGCAAGCCGATCGGCATCAACGAGCACATTGGCCGGCGTCCGATCGCCGCCTTCGGCAACTCCGACGGCGATCTCGAAATGCTGCAATGGACGACGCTCGGCGCCAGTGGCGCGCGGTTCGGCCTGATCGTCCACCATACCGATGCGGAACGCGAATATGCCTATGACCGCGACTCGCATTTCGGGAAACTCGACGTCGCGCTCGACGCCGCGGCCGTCAACAAGTGGGCGGTCGTCGACATGAAGAAGGACTGGAAGCGCATCTTTGCCTTCGACTGACATCCTCTAAGGACCCATAAGTGCCATCTGGACGGCAATAGCCAGTGGACATGGTTACCGGCAAGAGGCACCCAACGCATTCCGGACTTGCACACCGACCATCTTTGTCGCCTGCGGCACCGCGTTCGAGGCGCGGACGTCCGCTGTTAACGCAAGGAGGACATCAGCCGGCGTTCCCGAGATCTGCTGGGCGAAGGTCGGACCAATTGTGAGAGCCAGAACGGAGGTCGACCATACCAATGCGCGCATGGTGGGAGTGATGTTCATGGTCAGACTCCCTCGAATTGACTATTCGAAGCTAAACCTGCGAACAGCATGCGCCATACGCTTCAGGATGGCCGCATCGTCATCGACCACAATCACGAAGCGCCATCATGTCCGTGTAGCCCCGGTACGGGCGCGCGCCAAGAGTCTTGGCCGACCGTTGATCCAGATCAATGGAATAGTCCACCGTGAGCACAACGAAGGGTCGTTGTTATAAAAGGCGGGCTTTGCCGACGGGCGCTGAGAATGTCCGGTGATCGGGACCGACCGGACGCGGCTGGCCCTGACGAGGCGACGACGACTTCTAAAAGCGAACATTTCCGGACTAGTGATCAAAGAAGTCTGCACGATGTCGGACCGTGAACCCATTCTCAAGCCCGTTGCGATCGCAGACCTGCGCCCGACCCAGATGACGGTCGGCATTCGGGAGGTCAAGGAGAAGCGCAAGCGCTGGCGCGACGAGAGCAAAGAGAAAGGAGCCGAGTTCCTGGGCAAGCACATGATCCCGGTCGTGCTTGGCCCGAAGGACCGCCACTACGTCATCGATCATCACCACCTGGCGCGTGCGCTCCATGAAGAAGGGGTCGAAGAGGTATTGGTTACCGTGGTGAAAAACCTCAGGACGCTGGAGCCCGATTCGTTCTGGTTCGTCCTGGACAATCAAAGCTGGATGCATTCGTACGACGACGAGGGCCGTCTGCGCCCTTACAAGGATTTGCCGAAGACCGTGGCCGGGCTTATTGACGATCCGTTCCGCTCGTTGGCGGGCGAACTGCGGCGCGCCGGCGGGTACGCCAAGGACACGACGCCGTTCAGCGAGTTCTTGTGGGCGGATTTTTTGCGTCGCCGGGTCAAGCGCAAAACCGTAGACACCCACTTCGAGGAAGCCCTCGAGCAAGCCCTGGAATTGTCCAAAAACGAGGAGGCGAGCTACCTGCCCGGCTGGTGTGGTCCCGTCTTGGAGGATTGAAGGCATGCCTATCCCGCTCGAAAAATCCGCAAGCGCGCCGATGACCCGACGAGCCGTGCAGGCTTGGTGCGAGAGGCTAACGGACAGCGGCATCGACCAGAGGAAAGAGCAACTCATGGCGCAAACAGTGGCCGACAGAACACTGAGCCATCTGGATCACGAGCTTGTCGCGTCGCTAAACGACTTCCACGATCCGAACCAAGAGTGGCGCCGCCTCTTCTCGGAGCTGCTCGGAACGTTCTTCCTCGTCCTCGTGGCCGCCGGTGGCGGCATGATGGGGCAGGCCTTTCCCGGCACGATCAGCCGTGCCGCTGCGGTCGTCGCACCCGGTCTGATGGTGATGGCGATCATCCTCTTCATGGGCAAGGTGTCCGGCGCTCATCTCAATCCCGCGGTCAGTATCGCGTTCTCGGTGCGTGGCGACTTCCCATGGCGTCGCGTACCGGGATATATCGTCGTGCAGTTGATCGGGGCGACGCTCGCGGCACTGTTCCTGCACGCCGTGATCAACGTGTCGGCCAGCTACGGGTCGAACTATCCCGCGTCGGGATACTCCGCGTCCGATGCGTTCCTGATGGAGGCCGTGCTGACCCTCGGTCTCGTCAGTGTCATTCTCGGCACGGCGTCAGGCGCTCAGAACATCGGGATCATCGGCGCGATCGGCGTCGGCGCGTACATTGCACTCGCCGGGCTGTGGGGGAGCCCTATCTCGGGAGCGTCGATGAACCCAGCGCGCACGTTCGGCCCGAACTTAATCGCGACCGACTTCACGAGCTATTGGGTGTATGTCGCAGGTCCACTCGTGGGTGCAGTTCTCGCAGTGGGTGCAGCATGGGTGCTCCGCGGTGCCGGCGGCGGCCGCGCAGGCTCAGGTGCGGCACAGGGGAGCCTTTTCACCGAAGTCGAGCACCCGGAGAAAGGGTGAGGCGCAGGCATAATGGGTCATGAACTCTCGCTGTTCGTGGGTACGTTCGCGACTTTGCTCGCGATAATAAATCCGTTCGAGGTCCTGCCGGTCTATCTGAAGATGCTGGAAGGCAAGGACGCCGCCACACATCGCAAGGTGGCATGGAAAGCTTGCCTCTATGCGCTGCTTCTATCTCTCTTTTTCTTGATCTTCGGAACGCTGATCCTACGCTTGTTCGGCGTGCCGCTGAGCATGGTCCGCATCGTCGGCGGGATCATCCTGATGAAGATCGGCTTTGAACTATTTTCACCATCCGCTTCCGGTGGCGTGATTCCGGCCAGCGGCGCGGATCAGAGCGGTAACATAGCTTTCGTGCCGCTTGCGATGCCGCTCATGTGCGGACCAGGCGCTATCGCCACCATCCTCGGCATGACTGCCACGATTAAGCGATCATCAGCGGAACTGGCCTCCTTCGTAGCGATCGTCGTGGCTATTTTCGCGACGATGGTCGTCACCTACCTGTGTCTGGCATATGCCGGGAAACTTTTCGACAAGCTCGGCGCAATGGGGATCGATGCTATCACCCGAATAGTTGGCTTCTTCGTCTCTGCGATGGGCGTTGCGCTGATCTTCGACGGTATCATCGAGGCATTGCAGACGCATGGTGTGACGATTCTGCGTTGAACTAGCTGTTGGTGGCGCCACGCAAATTCCGGGGCGATCTTGACCTCGGATGTATTCTGCCAATCGGAGATTTGTTCTGAACCGAACCGAGTCCGAGGTGGACCGTATTACGCGGCGTCGGGAAGTTGTCGGCCCACAGTACAAAGGACGCGATCATCCACTTCGGACACCGAGACACAAGTCTCGTTGCGCGCCAGGTTGCCGTGTCAATTAACCGGGAACAGCAACGCGACAGTAGTTCGCAGGGACCAGGCCGGAGCGCCGGTCGGACGTATCACGTTGTAATAGGCTTGAATCGATGCGTTGATCGGTTGATCACCCACTCTGAAAACCCGACCGATACCGCCGCCGACCGGCACTGTCCACCGCTCCCCCGACGCCGCGAGCCAATCCGCGGTGATGATGGGTGATGTGTTCAGGTACCAGCCGTGCGCCATGTTGTAGTTGGCGAAGGGCTGGGCGAGGAAGGCGTTGACGGGCGGTCGCAGTGGATTGCCGCCGACCGACCACTGGTTATTTAGCAATACACCGATCACCCAATGTGGCGGCGTGACCAGTAACACGGCCGTTGGGCCGAACAAGAATTTACCGGTCCCGAGGATGGGATCGTTTGCGGACGGAACGGTGAAGACTGGTCCCACGCCCCAGATCAGCGGCCCGGGATGCACGGGGGACACAAACAACGATTGAGTAATGTCGCCAATCCCGTTGGTGCTACTGTCGAAGAACGGACTCGGCTGGCTCACCAACGGAATGATGGTACGTGAGATTACGTTCCAGTCATCGTTTAAATGCATGGGCACGACGGGTTGAATGTTGAGTACTTCCTGGGTGCGATTGAATGGTCCGGTATTGAAATTGGTGTTGCTCTGAAACGGCACGCTGACCAAATCCGCGATCGGGTTTTGTGATTTCTTCTGTAGATCTTCGTCGTCTGAAGGTTCGTGGGAATGCTTCGGCGCCTCGGCCACCGCAGGAAGGCCGCTTTCGAATTTATAATTGATGCCAGCTTTGACCATTTGTAGGTCGCGGTTCAAAGCGACCGAGGGGACGGTGGGAGAACTCCAGTTCGATAGCCCAAGATAATCGTATTCGAGTTTGACGGTCCAATGCGACTTGAAGCCGTATTCGATGCCAGCGCCCGCCAACCAGCCGGTGTTCGTGCTGGTCCCGTTCCAAGCGGCGCCGGGGAGGTTCAAAGTAGCGCTGCTGTTGACCCAGCCGCCGCCAAGCTTGGCGAATACGAGCCATCGATCATCCACGAGGCCGACACGGCCCGCCACGGTGCCGATCCAGTGTTGATCTACAAAGGCTAATGTCGGAGCAGGAAAGACCGGATGACCGAAGCCGGCTCCATCGAACTCACCTTCGACACCAAACAGAAAGTGGCCGGCCTGGAAGTTATAGCCCGCCTGCACGCCTCCAACGAATTCGGTCAGGCCGCCATACAGATTGTTGCCGGGAATGTTCAGGCTGCCGTTGGACCATCCCCCACCGAAGTTGGCACCAACATAAAACCCTCCCCAATTATACAAAGGTGCCGCGATTGGTGCTTTGTATATCGGAGCTTTGACAGGCAGGTCGGACGCAAGAGCGGGTCCGCTCAACAATCCTGCCGCGATGCAAATGAGGAAAACTCTCTGCACTGTCGCCTCCTCAAGGTCGGCCACAACTCGCAAACATATGACCAAGAAGGTCTCTGACCAATCAACTTGTTTGATCTGCATCAAGCCTAGCTTGCAATGTCGATGCAGGTGACATTTCGGCCACAACGAAATTGAGTCTTCGTGCCGCTTCGTGTTCTTTAAGTGAACATCGTTGTCTGACTTTGCGATCGTCTCCTGTTTGAGAACGCGCTGGGCGATCTGGCAGTGATGCATTGGAATTTGTGCACATGGCGGTCATCAGCACCGCAATAGAAGTTTCGGCCAACGAGGAGGTTGCTGCGTAGCCGGCTTCCCCACGTCTTGGCCGTACAGGGCCTTGGCGTAATCGCCTCTGGCGTGAGCATCGACGGCATCCTCGAATGGGCCAGCGGCCACAGGTGCGGCGAAGGCTGACGCTAGAACGACGCCGACGAGCGTGAGCTTGAGGTTCATCGTCTGGCAACTTTGCTCTTGGTCACACTCGATTACCAATAAGCAGTCGTGAGGCTCAATATGCGACCTAGCAACGGCTGGCATCGCGTTGCAGCAAGAGACGCCGGCGAACGGCGATGCGAGCTTGTTGTTTTTCTCACTCGTTGGTGGGGGTCCGAAAATAGAATCGGTGGCACAAACTGCATACCCAACATTTCCAGCTATGAGAGGGTTGCAGTAGATCTGCTGTGGCGCCCGATCGGACTTGGGTTACCGAATGTGGCTCTTTGGTCGCAGCATTGATCTTTCTTGCGATAGATCTATCCCCGTTGAATTTTACATGATGAGCCCCGATCGCCTCGGGGGTACGCTGTCGCCGGATTGTATTCGGAGGTAACACATCTTACGAGGCACGACATGACAGTGAGCATTGCACTGGCGGCGGGGCAGAGTGAGCGATCGAAATCAGCACGTCCACGCAGACTTGGCGTTGCTGCATTCGTCTTGACGTCCGCGATCGTTGGTTTTTCCCATTGTGCTTTGGCCGATGAAGGCGGCGTCAGCTTCTGGGTCCCCGGTTTCTTTGGAAGTCTGGCGGCCGCGCCGCAGCAGCCGGGTTGGTCGCTGGCAAACATTTACTATCACACCTCTGTCTCCGCCGGCGCCGACGTCGCGCGTGCGCGCGAGTTCACGCTCAACAGGGTTCCGGCCAATGTTACCCTCGACGCAAAACTGAATTTGAACGTCAACGCCACGGGCGATCTTGGCTTTGTGATCCCAACCTATGTATTCGCGACGCCGGTTCTCGGCGGCCAGGCGTCGGTGTCCCTGTTAGCAGCCTACGGCGTCGTCGGCACCAGCCTGGCAGGCACCTTGTCAGGCGTGCTCACGGGCCCTCTCGGCAACAACGTCCCCTTCGCGCGGTCCGACACCATCAGCGACACCACGTGGGGCTTTGGGGATGTAGCGCCGGTATTCCAATTGCGCTGGAACGCCGGGGTCCACAACTACATGACCTATATCATGGGCGACATCCCGGTTGGCGCTTACCAATCCGATCGCCTGTCGAATATAGGCATCGGACACAGCGCGATCGACGTCGGCGGCGGCTACACCTATTTCAATCCGCAGACCGGCCACGAATTCTCCGGCGTGCTCGGCTTCACCTACAATTTCAAGAACACTGCAACGCAGTATCAGAATGGCGTCGACATGCACTTCGACTGGGGTGCATCGCAATTCCTGTCGAAGCAGGTCATGGTTGGACTCGTGGGGTATGTCTATAAGGAGCTCGGCTGCGACAGCGGTTCAGGCGACCGCGTCGGCTGCTTCCAGTCCCAAGTGGTCGGCATCGGCCCCCAGATAGGATTCCTGTTTCCGGTCGGCGACATGCAGGGCTATCTCAATTTGAAAGCTTACGGCGAGTTCGCTGCGGAAAACCGGCCATCGGGCTGGAATACCTGGGTCACCTTCTCTATCTCGCCGCCCGCGCCCGGAGCACCTCCGACGACAAAACCCATCGTCAGAAAATATTAGCAGCAACCAAGCTGCGGCTTGTCAGCTTGCTGATCATTCTTTGCAACACGCGGGCAACCGGTGGCACCTGGTCCCCGTCGAAGCTCGCTCCGGTGACCACCACCGATGCCGTAGTGCCGGCGCGTAGCAGGCGTCGCCTTCGCGCACGATTTGCGATCTCGCCCGCCGCGCCTGAAAGTACCGTCACGCCGACCCGGCACATGGTGACGAAGCAAGGCACGCGCCCTTGACCCCCGCCTTCGGGGAAGGGCGGCACGTAGGCGGGTTGCGATCCGACCGCTACTGCACCGTCAGCTTCACGCCGAGCCGCCCCGCAAGCTCCTGCACGAACTGCCAGGCGACGCGGCCCGAGCGGGAGCCGCGCGTGGTCGACCATTCCAGCGCCTCGCGCTCCAGCGCCTCGTCATCGACCTCAATGCCGAAATGGCTGCAATAGCCTCGCACCATGGCGAGATATTCGTCCTGGCTGCAGCGGTGGAAGCCGAGCCACAGGCCGAAGCGATCGGACAACGAGACCTTCTCCTCGACCGCTTCGCCGGGATTGATCGCGGTCGAGCGCTCGTTCTCGATCATCTCGCGCGCCAGCAGATGGCGGCGGTTGGAAGTGGCGTACAGGATGACGTTCTCGGGCCGGCCCTCGATGCCGCCTTCGAGCACGGCCTTGAGCGACTTGTAGGACGCATCATTGCCGTCGAAGGAGAGGTCGTCGCAGAACACGATGAAGTAGAAGGACGAGGCGCGAAGCTGTTCCATCAGCGCGGGCAGGCTCTCGATGTCCTCGCGATGGATCTCGATCAGCTTCAGCTTATCGGCGGCCTTGCGCTCCGCGTTGATGCTGGCATGCGCCGCCTTCACGAGCGACGACTTGCCCATGCCGCGCGCGCCCCAGAGCAGGGCATTGTTGGCCGGCAGGCCGTTGGCGAAACGCTCAGTGTTCTCCATCAGGATGTCGCGCATCCGGTCGACGCCTTTCAGCAGGAACAACTCGACGCGGCTGACCCGCGGCACCGCAGCGAGGCGGCCGTCCGGGTGCCAGACATAGGCGTCCGCCCGCTCGAACGATTCGCGTTCGACGGCCGGCTTGCCCTGGGCGGCGAGGTGCGCCGCGATCGTCTCCAGCGCGCGGACGATACGATCCTGGGAGAGGTCCGGGGCTGCCTTGTCAACTGCCTTGGGGGTTGCCTTGGGACGTTTTGCCGCGACGCGGGCTGGCATCCTGGCAGGGGTACGGGGGCCTTTGCCGGCCGGGCTTTTGCTTGGTTTTTTGGGCATGTCCGAAGTTCCTGAGAATGCAGCCTTATCGGGCCTGAGGCCGCGCCGCAAGATGGCCAAATCGACGGTCTGGCAGCGTTGCAATTGGGGCAATGGCCGCTATAGTCCGCGCGAATTTGACCGAACCGGTCGCCTTTGAGGGCCTGACCGGTTTTCCCCCGTTTCCACGAGGATCGTCCGAATGTTCATTACCCCTGCGTATGCCCAGGCCGCGGGCGCCGGCGACACCAACAGCATGTTGATGTCGCTGCTGCCGTTCGCCCTGATCTTCGTGATCATGTACTTCCTGATTCTGCGCCCGCAGCAGAAGAAGGTCCGCGACCATGCCGACCTCGTGAAGAACATCCGCCGGGGCGACACCGTCGTGACCACGGGCGGCCTCGTCGGCAAGGTCACCAAGGTCGTCGACGACGACCAGATCGAGTTCGAGATCGCCGACGGCGTGCGCGTGCGGCAGATGCGTTCGATGGTCTCCGGCGTGCGCGCGAAGGGCGAGCCGGCGAAGGAATCCAAGGATAGCAAGGAAGCCGCCAAGGACGACGCCGCGTCGAAGTGAGCGCTTCCGCGAGCATCCCAAGTCTCCCGATCTGACAGGTCCAGTCGATGTTGTATTTCACGCGGTGGAAGGCGCTGGGGATTATCCTGACGGCGCTGATCGTGTGCCTCTGCGCGGTCCCGAACTTCTTTCCCGAAGCGCAAGTCAAGACCTGGCCCGCCTGGGCGCAGCGGCGGCTCGTGCTCGGCCTCGATCTCCAGGGCGGCTCCTATCTGCTGCTCGAGGTCGATTCCGCCTATGTGAAGAAGGAACGGCTCGACCAGGTCCGCGACGACGTCCGCCGGACGCTGCGCGATGCCAAGATCGGATTCACCGGCGGCGTGACCGTGCGCAACGACGCGGCCGAGGTTCGCATCACCAAGGAATCCGACGTGCAGCCGGCGCTCGCCAAGCTGCGCGAGCTGTCCCAGCCGCTGGGCGGACTGATGGGGTCCAGCGGTCAGCGCGACCTTGAGGTGACCGACGCCGGCGGCGGCGTGATCCGCCTGACGATCCCGCAGGCTGCGATGCTCGACCGCATGCGCAAGACCATCGAGCAGTCGATCCAGATCGTCGAGCGCCGCGTCAACGAGCTCGGCACCGTCGAGCCCGTCATCCAGCGCCAGGGCAACGACCGCATCCTGGTGCAGGTCCCCGGTCTTCAGGATCCGACCCGCCTGAAGGAATTGCTGGGCAAGACTGCGAAGATGGAATTCCGCATGGTCGATGCGTCCGTGCCGCCGGATCAGGCGCAGCAGGGCAGGTTGCCGCCGGAATCCGAGCTGCTGATGAGCGCCTCGCCGCCGCCCACGCCCTATGTGGTCAAGAAGCAGGTGCTGGTCGCCGGTGGCGACCTGACCGACGCCCAGGCGAGCTTCGACCAGCGGACGGGTGAGCCGGTCGTCAGCTTCAAGTTCAACACCTCGGGCGCGCGCAAGTTCGCGCAGGCCACGCAGGAAAACGTCGGGTTGCCCTTCGCGATCGTGCTCGACAACAAGGTGATCTCGGCGCCCGTCATCCGCGAGCCCATCACCGGCGGCCAGGGCCAGATCTCCGGCAATTTCACGGTGCAATCGGCCAACGATCTCGCGATCCTGTTGCGCGCCGGCGCGTTGCCGGCGCCGCTCACTGTGGTCGAGGAGCGCACCGTCGGTCCGGGCCTCGGCCAGGACTCGATCGAGAAGGGCGAGCTTGCGGCCTATGTCGGCTCGATCCTGGTCATCATCTTCATGCTGCTGACCTACCGGCTGTTCGGCGTGTTCGCGAACATCGCGGTGGCCATCAACGTCGCCATGATCTTCGGCCTGTTGTCGCTGCTCAACGCCACGCTGACGCTGCCCGGCATCGCCGGCATCGTGCTCACCGTCGGAATCGCGGTCGACTCCAACGTGCTGATCTACGAGCGCATCCGTGAGGAGCTGCGGGGTGGCCGCAATGCGATTTCGGCGATCGACGCCGGATTCAAGCGGGCGCTTGCGACCATCCTCGATTCCAACATCACCACCTTCATTGCCGCCGCCGTGCTGTTCTACATCGGCACCGGTCCGGTGCGCGGCTTTGCCGTGACGCTCGGCATCGGCATCATCACCACGGTGTTCACCGCCTTCACGCTGACCCGGCTGATCGTAGCCTGGTGGGTGCGGTGGAAGCGGCCGCAGAGCGTGCCGATCTAGGAGCTAAGACCGTGACTCACTACGTTCTCGTCGGGCTTGGCATTCTCATTGCCGTTCTCACCGTGGTCGCAGCGCTCGGGCTGCTGCCGTCGCTGCGCATCGTCCCGGACGATACGCATTTCGACTTCACGCGCTTCCGCCGGATCAGCTTCCCGATCTCGGCGGCGCTGTCGATCGTCGCGATCACACTGTTCTTCACCCATGGCCTGAATTTCGGAATCGACTTCCGCGGCGGCACGCTGCTGGAAGTGCAGGCCAAGTCCGGCGCCGCCGACATCGCCGCGATGCGGACGACGCTCGATGCCTTGCATCTCGGCGAAGTCCAGCTGCAACAGTTCGGCGGCCCCGAGAACGTCCTGATCCGCGTCGCGGAGCAGCCGGGCGGCGACGCTGCCCAGCAGGAAGCCGTGCAGAAGGTGCGCGGTGCGCTCGGCGATTCCGTCGAATATCGCCGCGTCGAGGTGGTGGGGCCGCGCGTGTCCGGCGAGCTGCTGGCCTACGGCATGCTCGGCCTGATGCTCGCGATCGTCTCGATCCTGATCTACCTCTGGTTCCGCTTCGAATGGCAGTTCGCGCTCGGCGCCATGATCGCTAACGTGCACGACATCGTGCTGACGATCGGCTTCATGTCGATCAGCCAGGTCGATTTCGACCTGACCAGCATCGCGGCCCTTCTGACCATTCTGGGCTATTCGCTCAACGACACCGTCGTCATCTACGACCGTATCCGCGAAATGCTGCGCCGCTACAAGAAGATGCCGATGCCGCAGCTGCTCAACGAGTCGATCAATTCGACCCTGTCGCGTTCGATCATCACCCACTTCACCGTGACGTTGGCGCTGCTGGCTCTGCTGCTGTTCGGCGGCCATGCCATCCACAGCTTCACCGCGGTGATGATGTTCGGCGTGGTGCTGGTCGGCACCTATACCTCGATCTTCATCGCGGCCCCGATCCTGATCTATCTCGGCGTCGGCGAGCATCGCGAAGATGCGCCCGATACGGCTACGCCGGCGAAGAAAAACAAGGCATGATCCGAACCGCATGCCCTCGCAGGCGTTTGCGAGGGCAGTAAGCTCATTCGGACGAAGCACATGGCCGGCGATCCCAACGCACCGCATTTTCCCCGCTCGGCGCCGATCGAAGCCTATGGCAAGGGCGGCTTCGCCTTTGCCGGCATGTCGCATCGGGGATCGCTGCTCTGCCTGCCCGACGCGATCTGGGCCTGGGACGTGACGGACCCGACGAAGATCGACCGCTATTCGCTGGATCGCGTCTTCACGGCGGCCAACAGCATCGACACGCTTCTGATCGGCACCGGAACCGGCGTCTGGTTGCCGCCGCCGGACCTGCGGCAGGCGCTGAAGGCGGTGAGGGTGGTGCTGGATACGATGCAGACCGGTCCCGCCGTGCGCACCTACAACATCATGATCGGCGAGCGGCGCCGCGTCGCGGCCGCGCTGATCGCCGTGCCATGAGCAGCGCTGCGCCTCCGGCCGATTCCGTCGCCTTCTGCGCCGGCCTCGTGCGCAGCCATGACTTTCCGCGCTATGCCGCAACGCTGTTTGCGCCGGCCGCCGAGCGCCAGGCGCTGCTGGCGCTCTATGCCTTCAATGTCGAGATCGTCCGCGTCCGCGACCAGGTGAGCCAGCCCTTGCCCGGCGAAATCCGCCTGCAATGGTGGACCGACATGCTGTCGGGCCACGTCCACGGCAGCGCCGAGGGCAACCCGGTGGCGGCGGAGCTATTGCGTGCGATCAGCGATTTCGACCTGCCGGTCGAGCCGTTGTCGCTGCTCGCCGACGAGCATCAGTTCGATCTCTACAACGATCCGATGCCGACCATGGCGGCTCTGGAGGGCTATCTGGACGCGACCTGTTCGGCATTGTTTGGCCTCGCGGCGCGGGTCATGGCGCCACCTTCGGAGGCGGCCGAGCATGTCGCAAGGCATGCCGGGCTCGCCCAGGGCATCGTGCAGGTGATTGCGAATCTGCCGCGCGACTCGGCGCACCGGCAACTGTTCCTGCCGCAGCAGCTGCTGGCGGCCCATTGCTGCGAGATGGAGGACGTGTTCGCCGGCAAGGAGACGCCGAATCTGCATGCGGTGCTGGGCCAGCTCGTGGGCGAAGCTGAGCAGCATTTGACGACGGCCTTGTCGTTGTTGCCGGAGGTGCCGGCGCCGGCACGGCCAGCGTTTCTGCTGCTGAGCCAGGTGCGGGGTGACCTCAAGCGCCTGTCGCAACCCGGGCGCAATCCGTTTGCGCCGCAGCCCCCGTCGCGGCTGCGCACGCTATGGACGCTGTGGCGGGCTTCACGTTCCCGGGAATTTACCAAATAGCGGCCGGCTTATCGCCTCAAATGGCCAAATGCTCTATGCTGTCCTATGGCTGAGTTGTCCCAAAATACATCCCCCGATCTCAGTGGCTTGCCGGTCGCTCTGGGCGACATTCATGCCGCCGCCGACACCATCCGCGGCGCCGTCGTCGAGACGCCGTGCAGCTACAGCCGCACGCTGAGCAACATCTGCGGCTGCGACATCTGGCTGAAATTCGAAAACCTCCAGTTCACCTCCTCGTTCAAGGAGCGAGGGGCGCTCAACCGGCTCACCGCACTGACGCCGGAGGAGCGTGCGCGCGGCGTCATCGCGATGTCGGCGGGCAACCACGCGCAGGGCGTCGCCTATCACGCCAAGCGGCTCGGCATTCCCGCCACCATCGTCATGCCGGTCGGCACGCCCATGGTGAAGGTCGAGAACACCAAGCACCACGGCGCCGAGGTGGTGGTGACGGGCGCGACGCTGGAGGAGGCGGCCGTCTATGCGCGCAGCCATGGCGAGGCCCGCGGCATGATCTTCGTCCACCCCTACGACGACCCGCTCGTCATCGCGGGGCAGGGCACTGTCGGGCTCGAGATGCTGAAGGCGGTGCCGGAGCTCGATACGCTGGTGGTCCCGATCGGCGGCGGTGGCCTGATCAGCGGCATCGGCATTGCCGCGAAATCGATCAAGCCGACGGTGCGGATTCTTGGAGTCGAGGCCTGGCTCTACCCCTCGATGTACAACGCCATCCATGACGGCAATCTGCCCGCGCGCGGCGACACGCTCGCCGAAGGCATCGCGGTGAAATCGCCGGGCAAGATCACGACCGAGATCGTCCGCCGCCTCGTCGACGACATCGCGCTGGTGAACGAAGCCGAGCTCGAGCGCGCGGTCGCGACCCTGATCTCGATCGAGAAGACGGTCGTCGAGGGCGCCGGCGCCGCCGGGCTTGCCGCGCTGATGTCCGATACGTCCCGCTTTGCCGGCCAGAAGGTCGGCCTCGTCCTGAGCGGCGGCAACATCGACACGCGGCTGATCGCCTCCGTTCTGACGCGTGAGCTAGCGCGCGAGGGTCGGCTGACGCAGTTGTCGCTCGATATCCCCGATCGGCCGGGGCAATTGGCTGCCGTCGCCTCACTGCTGGCCGAGGCCGGCGCCAACATCATCGAGGTCTCGCATCAGCGGACCTTCTCGGATCTGCCGGCCAAAGCGACGCTGCTTCAGCTCGTCATCGAGACCCGCGACAGCGCGCATCTCGACGAGGTCATGGCCAAGCTCGGTGCATCCGGCTTGAGCGCGCGCTGCACCTGAGTGGCGCGCGCCGCTATCGCGGCGCCAAACCCACGAGGTGGCCGATCAGCCGGTCGATCTCGGCTTCCGTGTTGTAGTAATGCGGGGAGGCCCGCACGACCGGTGGCAGCGAGCGGATTTCGGCATCGATGCGAGTACTCGCCGGATCTGAAGCGCCGATGGTGATGCCCGCCGCAGCGGCGCTGCTGACGATGGCGTCCGCCTCATACCCATCCAGCGTGAAGCTGACGATGGCGCCCGGTGTGCGTCCGAGGTCGCGAATGGTCACGCCGCGAACGGAGGCGAGGCCGCCGCGAAGACGGTCCGCAAGCAGACGGCAGCGCTGTTCGATCGGGCCGAGACCGATCGCGAGGGCATAATCGATGGCCGTGCCGAGACCGAGACGTGCCGCGTAATTGTTCTCCCATGTCTCGAAACGGCGGGCATCGTCACGGAGCCGATATTCACCTCGCGAGACCCAGGGCGCGGCGAAGTGATCGATCATCGGCGGCTCGAGCCGTTGCAGCATCTCGCGACGGACGTAGAGAAAGCCCGTGCCGCGCGGGCCGCGGAGGAATTTGCGCCCCGTCGCCGACAACATGTCACAGCCGATGGCGTCGACGTCGACCGTCATCTGGCCGACCGCCTGGCAGGCGTCGAGCAGATAGGGAATCCCGTGCGCCCGCGCGATCTTGCCGATCGCCGCCGCGGGATTGACCAATCCGCCATTGGTCGGAACCCAGGTGATGGCGATCAGCTTCACGCGTTCGTCGATCATGCGCTCGAGCGCATGGACGTCGAGTTCGCCGCTGGCATCGCTCGTCACGACATCGATGATCGCGCCCGTGCGCCTTGCGACCTGAAGAAACGCGACGTAGTTGGCAGCGTATTCCGCTTCGGCAGTCAGGATCCGATCGCCCTGGCGAAACGGAATCGCGTAGAACGCCATCTGCCAGGCAATTGTCGCGTTCTCCATGAGGGCGATCTCGTCGGGGGCGGCATTCAGCAGGCGCGCTACGGAGCCGTAGACCGCATCGAGCCGATCGGACTCGCGGTCGGCAGCGGCATAACCTCCGATCTCGCCCTCCAGATCGATGTGGTCCTTCATTGCCGCGACGACGGCAGTTGGCATGAGGGCCGCGCCGGCATTGTGGAGATAAGCGAGGCGGGAGGCGGCCGGGGTGTCGGAACGTATCCGGTCGATGTCGATCAATGCTGGTCTCCGCCTCTGCTGTCCCGATCCCATGAATTAGGCGCGTTGACGAGCGCGAGCAAGCTTATGTGCTGCTTGGAACAAAATGGCGGATTATTGCCTCGTCTTGGTATCGGATTCCAAATCGGCGGCCGTTCTCCCCGGATTTTGAGAAACCCGGTGACTTCGGACGTTATATCTTCCCGGATCGGGAAACAGACCATGCAAGAGAAGACGCAATCCCGCTCAATGACCGGGACGCCCAGGACCAACATCACCCGACGGATCGACCTAACGACCCTGCGGCTGTTCATCGCCATCTGTGAGGAGGGCAATTTGACGCGCGCCTCGCAGCGCGAGGCCATCGCGCCCTCTGCTGTCAGCAAACGCATGCACGACCTCGAGGAGGTACTCGAGGTCGCGCTGTTCGAGCGGCATCCGAACGGCATGGCGCTGACGCCGGCCGGTGAATCGCTGCTGCATCATGCGCGCGTGACGCTGCTCAACGTCGAGAAGATCGCCGTCGACATGGCCGAGCATGCGCGCGGCGTGCGCGGGCATGTGCGGATGCTGGCCAATCTCTCGTCGATCGTCGAATTCCTTCCCGACGATCTGCCCGGCTTCTTTCGCTCGCACGTGCTGGTGCGGCTCGATCTGCAGGAGCGTCCGAGCGCCGATGTCGTTCGCGGCGTCGAGGAGGGCGTGGCCGAAATCGGCATCTGCTCGGCAGACGTGTCGACGCGCGGGCTGGAGCGGTTCTCCTATCGGCGGGACCGCCTCGTCATCGTGGTGCGATCCGATCATCCGCTTGCGTCGGCAAGAGACGTTTCGTTCGCCGACACACTCGACTACGACCATGTCGGCCTGTTTGCGACCAGCTCGATCTATCTGCGCTCGCAATACACCGCGCAGCAGATTGGCAAGTCGATCCGGTTGCGGGTCCACGTCCCGGGTTTTGATGCGGTGTGCCGGATGGTGCAGGCCGGTATGGGGATCGGCCTCATTCCCGACCGTGCGTTCGAGGTCCTCAGTCACGGCATGAATCTGACGGCCGTCGAGTTAAGCGACGACTGGGCCGATCGCGAACTGGTGCTGGTGGCCAGGGATCCCGCGGGATTGTCGGCCACGAGCCAGTTGATGCTCGATCATCTGCGATTGCCCGGAACCAAACCTCACTGATGGCGGCCTTCGTGTCGTTCGTCATCCGCGAACGCGTGTTCATCAAAGGATATTGGACTTAGGGCCCTGCGCTCGGCGACACCACGATCAAAGACGATCGAGGAGCGCCAGACGTGGACGGACCATTATCCGGAATACGAGTCGTCGAGCTCGGAACTTTGATCGCGGCACCATTTGCCGCGCGGCTCTTTGCCGAGTTCGGCGCCGAAGTCATCAAGATCGAACAGCCGGGCAGCGGGGATCCGTTGCGCAGATGGCGTAAGCTGCATCAGGGCACCTCGCTCTGGTGGTACCTGCAATCCCGCAACAAGAAGTCGATCGCGATCGATCTGAAATCGCCTGACGGGCGGGACGTGGCGCTTCGGCTGGCCGCGCAAGCCGACGTCGTGATCGAGAATTTCAAGCCAGGGAGCCTCGAGAAACTCGGCCTCGGCTGGGATGTGCTCTCAAAGCTCAATCCGGACCTGACACTGGTCCGCATCTCCGGCTACGGGCAGACCGGCCCTTACCGCGATCGCTCCGGGTTCGGCGCGATCGGCGAAGCTATGGGTGGGCTGCGCTTCACCACCGGCGATCCCGACAGCCCGCCGGCCCGGGTCGGCATCAGTATCGGCGACAGCCTTGCGTCGCTTCATGGCGTGATCGGCGCGCTGATGTCGCTGCTCCGAGTCAAGACGGGGCAGGGGCGAGGGCAGGTGGTCGACGTCTCGCTCTACGAGAGCGTGTTCAACCTGATGGAGAGTCTCGTCCCCGAATATGACCTCATGGGTCATGTCAGGACCCGCACCGGCGGCGCCCTGCCGGGCATCAGTCCATCCAATACATATCCCAGCTCCGACGGGCGCCATGTCGTGATCGCCGGCAACAGCGACGCGATCTTCAAGCGGCTGATGCAGGTGGTCGGCCGACCGGACCTTGCCGACGATCCGGCCCTTTCCAGCAATGACGGGCGCGTCCGCGGCAACGCCTTGCTCGATTCTGCCATCACGGCATGGACCTCGGAGCGAACGATGGACGAGATCCTCGCGCGTCTTGATGCGGCGGATGTTCCTGCAGGCCGGATCTATTCTGTCGCGGACATCGTCGAGGACCCCCATTACGCCGCCCGTGACATGATCCTGCCGACCGAGCTGCCGGGCGACGTCACCGTAAAGATGCCGGGCATCGCGCCAAAGCTCTCCGACACCCCGGGCGCAGTCAAATGGGCTGGCCCGACGCTGGGACAGCATACCGACGAGGTGCTCGCGGGCCTCGGCTTGCAGGCAGGCGATATCGCGCAGCTGCGCCGGAGCGGAGCGGTGCAATGACGGCAACGGCACCGGACATCCTGATCCAGGAGGTCGCTCCGCGCGACGGCCTTCAGATCGAAGCGAAATGGGTCGAAACCAGCGAAAAAATCCGGCTGATCAATTCGCTCTCTGCGATCGGCTTCAGCCGCATTGAGGTCTCGTCGTTCGTGTCAGCGGCGGCCGTGCCGTCGCTGCGCGACGCCGCGGACGTCTTCGCCGGCATCGAGCGGCGGCCCGGCACGATCTATACGGCACTGATCCCGAACCGGAAGGGCGCCGAGCTGGCGCTGGCCGCACGCGCCGACGAGCTCAATTTCGTGATGTCGGCGAGTGAAACGCACAACCGCGCCAACATGAACATGACGCATGCGGTGTCGCTGGCGTCGCTCAGCGAGATCGTGAAGCCGGCCCATGCAGGCGGCGCGTTGGTCAACGCGACGGTTGCGACCGCGTTCGGCTGTCCGTTCGAAGGCCTGCAGCCTTTCGAGAAGGTGCTCGATATCGTCAAGCGCTATCTCGATCTCGGGGTCGATGGCGTCACGCTCGCCGATACCACGGGCATGGCCAATCCTAATCAGGTCTCGCAGCTGGTTGCCGAGGTCTTGATGCTGGTCCCTGCGGACATGCTCACGCTTCACTTCCACAACACGCGCGGTCTTGGGCTGGTTAACGTCCTCGCGGCCTATGACACCGGCGCGCGCCGCTTTGACGCCGCACTGGGCGGCCTCGGCGGATGTCCATTTGCGCCGGGTGCCACCGGCAATGTCTGTACCGAAGACCTCGTCAATCTCTGCCACGAGACGGGCTTGCGGACCGGTCTCGACCTGCAGCGCTTGATCGATCTCTCGTTCCGGTTGCCTGGACTGGTCGGACATGAGGTGCCGGGACAGGTCGCCAAGGCCGGCCGTCCCCTCGATCTGCATCCCATACCCGAGCGGCTGCGACGCTCGGGCTGATCGACCGCTATCAAAATTCAAAACACTTTGGAGGAAACCATGACGATTGCCACGGCGGCGACTGCTGACCTCGATACTGGACTCACAGAGCATCAGGTCATCAAGAAGATTGCGTGGCGGCTGATGCCGCTGATCATCGTCTGCTACTTCTTTGCGTTCTTCGACCGCGTCAACATCAGCTTCGCCAAGGCCGCGCTGCAGGCCGATCTCGGTCTCAGCAACACCGCCTACGGATTTGGCGCCAGCCTGTTCGTCGTTGGTTACGTCTTGCTGGAAGTGCCGAGCAACATGCTGCTCTATCGCTTCGGCGCGCGGCGCTGGATCGCCCGCATCATGATTTCCTGGGGGCTGGCGACGGCGGCGATGGTCTTCGTTCATGGCGAGTGGCAGTTCTATGCGCTGCGCTTCGTGATCGGCGCCATGGAGGCGGGATTTGCGCCCGGCATTCTCTATTACCTGACACTCTGGTTTCCAAAATCGCATCGCGGCCGCATGACGTCCGTGTTCTTTCTCGCCACTGCATTCTCGGGGATCATCGGCGCGCCGATCTCGGGTCTCATCCTCAACTACCTGAACGGGCTGCACGGTCTGGCCGGTTGGCAATGGCTGTTTCTGGCCGGCGGCATTCCCTGCGTTGCGCTGGGCTTCGTTGTGCTGCTGCGCTTCGACGACGGGATCGAGCAGGCCGAATGGTTGAGCGACGACGAGCGCCGGTTGATCTCGGTTCAGCTAGACCGCCAGAAGAGCGAGATCGGCGAGCATTCGGCATGGCGCTCGCTGCTCATGCCCGGCGTGCTGCTGCTCGGATTCATCTACTTCCTGATCCAGATCGCCTCCTACGGCCTCAATTTCTGGGCGCCTGACCTGATCAAAGCGGCCGGCGGAGGCAGTGCAGCCGCGATCGGTTTCCTGACCGCCGTACCCTATATCTGCGGCGCCATCTGCATGATCGTCGTAGGCCGATTGTCGGATGCATCGGGCGAGCGCCCGAAATTCGTCGCGGGTCTGGCGCTGACGGCGGCGGTGGGCTTCTTCGCCTCGGGCGTATTCGACAGGAACGTCGTCACGCTGGTTGGCGCGCTCGCCATTCTTGGTGCCGGCGTAGTTGCGGCCATTCCGACATTCTGGACGCTGCCTCCGAAAATTCTCACCGGTGCGGGGGCAGCGAGCGGGATCGCGCTCATCAACACGCTGGGGCAGGTCGGCGGCATCGTCAGCCCGGTCATGGTTGGCTCGGTCAAGGATGCGACCGGCAGCACGACACCCGCGCTCTATGTCATTGGCGGCTTGTGCGTGCTCTGTGCGTTGCTGCTGCTGACGGTGCTTCCGCGAGACCTGAAAGCCAGGGACGTGGCGGAACCCCGGGTCGCATAGGCCGCGGCATTGGCGCGCCTTGGTGAGGCGCATTCAAGAGGGTATCTAGGCGAAAGACATCACACCACCGTCCATTCTCAATGGAGGGCGGTGTGATGGCCTGGAACCGAAGGGGACGCGCAATGGCGAAAAACACGATTTGCCTCTGGTACGACAAGGACGCCGAGGCGGCCGCCCGCTTCTATGCCGAGACATTTCCCGACAGCGCCGTAAGCGCCGTCCATCACGCGCCCAGCGATTACCCCTCCGGCAGGGCGGGCGACGTGCTCACCGTCGAGTTCACCGTGGCCGGCGTCGCCTGTCTCGGCCTCAACGGCGGTCCGATCTTCAAGCACAACGAGGCTTTCTCGTTCCAGATCGCGACCGACGATCAGGAGGAGACCGACCGCTATTGGAACGCCATCATCGGCAATGGCGGGCAGGAGAGCGCCTGCGGCTGGTGCAAGGACAGATGGGGCCTCTCCTGGCAGATCACGCCGCGGGTGTTGACCGAGGCACTGGCGGCCGGCGGTGCCGAGGCAAAGCGCGCCTTCGATGCGATGATGGGGATGACGAAGATCGATGTCGCCGCGATCGAGGCCGCGCGCCGCGGCTGAAATTATCTCGCCTCAGATACAGAGGCCGAGCAGCTTGACGTGGCAGCCGCTGGATTTGGGCTTGCTGGCGGGCGCGGCCTCGCGCTTCACGGCAACCACCGGCTCCTCGTCCTTCTTGCCTTTACCTTTGCCCTTGCCCTTCGGCTCGTAGTCGCCCGCGATCACCATGGCCCAATAGGTTCGCTTGCCGCTGGCATTCTTGGCGCTGGCGATGCCGACGCGCGAGGCGTTGTGCAGCAGCAGGTTCTTGCGATGCCCGGACGAGTCGATCCACTGTCCCAGCGTTTTCTCGAAATTGTCGTAGCCATAGGCGATGTTCTCGGCGGCGCGGCCCGCGCCGGCCGGTGCGACGCGCCGGTTGAACGGGCCGAGCGCGTCGTGGCTGAGGTCGTCCTTCGCCGCCATCGCGCGGGCCTGGTCCATGGCGATGCGGTCGAGGGTTGAATCGCGGACGACGCGGACCTCGCCGTTCTTGAGGCGAAAGCCGGAGATCAGCTCGGCCGGGGATTCGGCCATCGCGGGTGCAGCTGCAAGCAGCAGAAGGCCAGCGATCACGCCGCCAACCACACGATGCATCATCGTCCCCCGAATGCCCATGACCCGCCGCCCGAATGATCCGATCGGTTCTCTATCGCCAATGTGGACGCTTCAAGGCGCGCGCAGCCCGTCAGCTCGCCGGCAGGTCCGCCTCGAAATTGAAGCGGTCGCGCAGGTTCTTCCGTTGTTCCAGGATGTCCTTGAGGAAGGCGCGGTCCTGGTCGTTCTTCATCATCGGCTCGATCAGGTCGAGCTGGTTCATGGCGACCAGTTGCAGGATCTCGGTCCGCGGCTTGCCGCTGGTATCGCGGGGCAGCGCGTGTACGACCTGGATGTGCTCCGGCGGCTTGGGACCCTTGGCGGCCGAAAGCTCGCTGCGAAGCTCGCCTTCAAGCGTGGCCTGATCGGCTTCGACGAAGGCATAGAGCCCGACGCCGGAGCGGCGGTCGGCGAAGGCGACGATGGCGGTGTCGCGCACGGCCGGGTTCTTGCGGATCAGCTCGGCCAGCACCGGCGCGTCGTTGACCAGCCGGCGGCCGCCGCCCTCGCGGTCGGTGAAGTTGAACAGGCCGCGCGTGATCGCGCGGTAGACCTTCTTGCCGGTCGCGAGCCACAGGCTGGCGGCGAATGACTTCTTCGCCAGGATTTTTCGCTCGCGCGGCGTCAGCGCCTCGGGTGCGTAGGAACGCTTGTGCTTGAGCAGATGCCGCAGGTCCTCGTAGGCGAGGATGCGGTAGAGCCGGCCACGTCGGTTGAAGCAGGCGGCGAGCTGGAAGTCGGTCACGTAGGCGCGGCCGTCGCGGCCGACCAGCCAGTTCTGCTCCTTGGCGAGATCGTTGTGGCAGATGCCGGCGCGGCGCAGCCGGCGTAGCGCCGCCTTGGCCGAGCGGAAATAGGCGAGGTCGCCATGTGGCTTGGCGAGATGGAGCGCGACGCCGTCGACAAAGCCGCGCACGAGCACCCGGCGGCCGGCCCACAGCAAATCGGGGCCGACATTGAGGCCTTTGGCCAGCGCCAGCGCGTGCTTCTCACGCGCGAACAGGTGGCGCGCCAAGGGGAATGACCACCACGGCACTTCGTCGAGCCGGCGCAGCACGGCGTCGACCTCGCCGCTGTCACCGCGGAAGCGGCCGCGCTCGACGGTCGAGAACACGTCGCGCTTGAGCAGCACGCCCTCGGTCCAGCGCGCCGACAGTGTCGCGGCGTCGTCTTTGGGAAGACTCATCGAAAAACTCACGCGGCTGCGGCGATGCGCAGGTGATCGGCGATCCAGCGATCGAGATCGGCGAGCGCCAGCGCGCTCATCGCCTGCTTCTTGGCCACCGTTTTCTCGTTGCCGCGCAGGCGGGTGCCGTCGGGCTTCTTCGTCGGGGCACTCGCAAGCGGCGGGAACAGGCCGAAATTGATGTTCATCGGCTGGAACGAGCGCGTACCGGGCTCGATGGTTTCGATATGGCCACCGGTGATGTGACCGAGCAGCGATCCCAGTGCCGTCGTAGCAGGCGGGCTCGCCAGTGTTTCGCCGCGCGCATCCGCTGCCGCATAGAGACCGGCGATCAGGCCGACGCTGGCGGATTCCACATAGCCCTCGCAGCCGGTCATCTGACCGGCAAAGCGCAGCCGCGGCTGCGCGCGCAGGCGCAGCTGGCCGTCGAGCAGCTTTGGCGAATTGAGGAAGGTGTTGCGATGCAGGCCGCCGAGGCGGGCGAATTCGGCCTTCTCCAGCCCCGGAATGCTGCGGAAGATGCGTTGCTGCTCGCCGTATTTCAGCTTCGTCTGGAATCCGACGATGTTGTAGAGCGTGCCGAGCTTGTTGTCCTGGCGCAGCTGCACGATCGCGTAGGCCTTCGTGGTGGGATCGTGCGGATTAGTGAGGCCGACCGGCTTCATCGGGCCGTGGCGCAACGTCTCGGGGCCGCGCTCTGCCATCACCTCGATCGGCAGGCAGCCGTCGAAATAAGGCGTGTTGGTCTCCCATTCCTTGAACTCGGTCTTCTCGCCCGCGATCAGCGCGGCCACGAAGCCGTCATACTGCTCCTTGGTCATGGGGCAGTTGATGTAGTCGGCGCCGGTCCCGCCGGGGCCGACCTTGTCATAGCGCGACTGGAACCAGGCCACTGACATGTCGATGGACTCGCGATGCACGATCGGCGCGATCGCGTCGAAGAAGGCGAGCGCGTTCTCGTCGGTGAGCTCGCGAATGGCGTCGGCGAGTGGCGCGGAGGTGAGGGGGCCGGTCGCAACGATGACGTTGCTCCAGTCGGCCGGCGGCAGGCCTGAAACCTCGCCGCGGGCGATCTCGATCAGGGGGTGGTCGTTGAGCGCCTTGGTGACGGCCGCCGAGAAGCCGTCGCGGTCGACCGCGAGCGCGCCGCCGGCGGGCACCTGGTTGGCGTCCGCCGCGCGCATGATCAGCGAGCCGAGCCGGCGCATTTCGGCGTGCAGCAGGCCGACAGCGTTGTTGGCGGCGTCGTCCGAGCGGAACGAATTGGAGCAGACGAGCTCGGCGAGCCCATCGGTGCGGTGCGCTTCGGTCATGCGGTCCGGCCGCATCTCGTGCAGCACCACGGGCACGCCGGATTTGGCGACCTGCCAGGCGGCTTCGGAACCGGCAAGGCCGGCGCCGATCACGTGCACAATGTTGGATTGGGGTCCTGTCATGGGGCGGACAGGTAGCGCTTTTCGGCGGTCAGTGGAATCGCCGAGATGGAGTTTTCTGCCATCAGAAACGACAACGCCCGCACGAGGCGGGCGCTATCGGTTCGTCCGGTGAAGGGCTGAACGAAATCAGCCCTGATACTGACCGGCGGCAACGCGCGGGATGTCCGAGCGATCGAGGCCGATGTCGGCCAGTTCGCGATCGCTGAGCTGGGACAGCTCGGCAACATTGCGCTGATAGTCCCGGAAAGCCTGGATCATGCGGATGAGCGAGAGCAGCATTGGTAGTCTCCTGTAGTTCGATTCAGCCCTTGCCCGGGCCTCATCGTTGAAATGAATATAGGTGAGAGTGGTGCAGTGCGAAAGTTCCGATGTTGCGATGCAGCTAAGCGCGAGGTGCATAGCGGTGGTAACGGACGATTAACCCGGGAGCACTCTCGCCCAAAGGGTAGGCGAAATAGGGAATGCTTTGCCATAAATCACCGTGAATTCACGGGTTTACTGCAACCACTCTCGTTACCGGTGAAATGGAAATAGGTAGGGTTCCAACTGTTCTCAAGGCGATCAGTCAGCGTCTGCGCCCAAGTCTCGCATGCGAGAATCGCATGATAGTGGAACTATAGAGATGAATATATATTCATTTATATGAAAGATACCATACGACCGGGTCCACACGATCCGACTCGCTCTGGGCTGGCGGATCACCAGACAAGCGGGCAAGGAGCCTGCCGAAACTCATCCTGACTCGTTTCAGACCGCGACCGCCTCCGTGGTGCGGTGCACACACGCCGAACGTGTGGCGTTCATTACAAAGGTGTAATGAAAATCAGAAATTTCGCATGGTGCCTCTGCGCCGCGCGCAACATCACGCAATTCTCGCGAGGAATTTATTGCGGCAAGTTGCCGCGCCCGGAGGAAAGTCATGTCGCAGATTCTGGCAATGTCGCTGGTTCTGTCCCAAGAACAAGAGAAGGAAAGTAACATCATGACGAAGTTACTCGGGGTTATCGCAATTGCCGCCGTCGCGTTCGCCGTCGCGCCGGCCCAGGCTGCCAAGCACGCCATGGGCGGCTGCAGCTCGGCCAATCTGGAGAAGACGGAGACCGCGATCGAGAACATGGCTGACGGCGACAGCAAGTTCGTGGCGCAGAAGGAGATCGCGGCTGCGCAGGACGCGCTGCTCAACGGCAAAATGGGTGTGTGCGGCGCGCACCTGAACAAGGCGATGAACGCCACCATGGGGAAGTAAGCGCACCAAGAGAGGGCCGATCGCCGGGCGATCGGCCCTACGCGTCCTGTCGGGCGCTATTTAAGGGGCGCGTGCGAGCTGGGTCGCGAAATAGGCGACGGTCTTGGAGTAGACTTCGCTCTTATTCCATTGCTGCAATACAGCAAAATTCGGACTGCCCGGCTGCCAGTCCTTGCCGCGCTGCCAGCCGTAGCCCGCGAGATAATTGGCGGTGGAGGCGAGCACGTCGGGCGCGTTGTGCAAGAGGTCGCGCTTGCCATTGCCGTCGAAATCGACGGCGTATTTCATCCAGGACGACGGCATGAACTGGGTCTGACCGAGCTCGCCGGCCCATGCGCCCTTCATGTCGGCGGGGGCGAGGTCGCCGCGCTGGACGATGCGCAGCGCATCCAGCAGCTCGGCACGAAACTGGTCGGAGCGACGGCAATCATAGGCCAGCGTTGCCAGCGAGCGGATGGTGGCGAACTTGCCGGTGTTGACGCCGAAATCGGTCTCGAGACCCCAGATCGCGACCAGCACCTCGCCGGGCACGCCATAAGTCTGTTCGATGCGGGACAGCACTGAGCCGTACTGCTTCATCATGTTGGAGCCGCGCTGCATGCGCGGCGGCACCATGCGGCCGGAGAACTCCTCGAAGGTCTGGGTGAAGACTTTTTGCGAGCGGTCCCGGTTGAGCACGCTCTGATCGAGCGTCACGCCGGCAAGCCCGGCGGCAACGGCCTGCTGCGAGACGCCCTTGGCCGCGGCGTCGGCTTTGAAGTCCGCGAGCCAGGCGTCGAAATTGCCCGAGCCGCAGGCAACAGCGGCGAGGGCTGGCTGGGCGGTTAGGATTGACGCGGAGAGGGCGAGGGCTGCGAGAGCGAGACGAGAAATCGTCGGGGTCATCAGATGAAATGGATTCCGTGAAGTGATCTGACCGGCGGGCGCAATTTCGATTGTAACCGCGGCCAAAGCAAGGCGTATGACAAGCACGTAATCCTGCCCGAGCCGAGCCCGGGCAGGATAGCATGTCACGATATCGTCAGGCGTCCGTCCGATTGCGCCAGGGGAAGAGGTTGGCGGGGAAGTCGGCGGCCGGCTTGCGCGGGCGATGCGGTGGGGGCGGCACCGGACGTGCACCGGGCTCCGAGACGATCACCTTGCGGTAGAGGTGCCAGGTGGCGTGGCCGAGCAGGGGGATCACCACGGCAAGGCCAAGGAACGCCGGAATCGTACCGAGCGCCAGCAGCACCGCCACGATCAGGCCCCAGGCCGCCATCGGCACCGGGTTCTTGGCGACGACGCGTAGCGACGTCACCATCGCCTCGAACGCGCCGGCATGGCGGTCGAGCATCAAGGGGAACGACACGGCGCTGATGCAGAGCGCGGCAAGCGCAAACAGGAAGCCGGTGCCGCAGCCGACCAGGATCAGCCACCAGCCTTGCTGGGTCGTCAGCACGCGCGTCATGAAATCAGAGATCCCGGTCGCGCCCTCATAGCCGAACGCCGCGACATAGATCGCCTGAGCGGTCGCAACCCAGGTCACGAACAGAGCGAGCAGCAGCGTGCCGAGACCGAGCATGGCGCCGAACGAAGGCGAGCGCAGCACCTCCATGGCATTCCAGGCGCTGGCCTCCTCATAACGTTCGCGCCGGCTGGAGAGCTCATAGAGACCGAGCGCGGCGAACGGGCCGATCAGCGCGAAGCCTGCGGCCAGTGGGAACAACAGCGGCAGCACCGAATAGCCCATCACCGCGCGGGCGAGCACGAGGCCCAGCACCGGATAGATCACGCAGAGGATGATGGCGTGGCTCGGCACCGCCTTGAAATCTTCCCAGCCGCGCCTGAGCGCGTCGTGCAGATCGGACAGTTGGATGGTTCGGATCACCGGTCCAGCCGCATCCGCGGGCTGGGCCACAGTGGGGACATTGCCCGGGTAGAGTGTGGCCATGGTCGCTAGCTCCCTTGCCATGCAGCCGAATTCGGCGCCGGCAACGGCGCAAGCGGCCGCTTTTCTGAGTTTCGCGATTCCGGCCAGACGCGAATTCCGGACGTCATCGCGAACTGAAAGTGGAGCGTACGCCCATTTCCGAGTCCTGTCCCACACGCTTGGTTGAGATTCGATGCCGCACCGCAACCTCAACGATGTCATTCGGTCGTCATTTCGCCGCAGATAAGCTGATGCTGGTTGTCGGTTCGCAGAACTTCGCGGGCGTAACGCCGTAACTTCGTTTATAAGTGCCACTCAAGGCCCTTCCAACGGATCCTATTCGGGGAGAAGACATGAGCATTTTCGGGAAAATCATGGGCGCGATCTTCGGCAGCCATCCGGCTTCCGCCGCGCCCGCAGGTGGCGCACCCTCGGGTAGCGCACCCGCCAGCGCCGCGCCGGGCGGATCGGCGCCTGCTGCCGCGCCGATGGCAACCGTGGACGTTGCGGCCATCGTCGACAAGCTGGTCGCTGCCCAGAAGGAGAAGCTGGAATGGCGCACCTCGATCGTCGACCTCATGAAGGCGCTCGACATCGACTCCAGCCTTGCCGCGCGTAAGGACCTCGCCAAGGAGCTCGGCTACAGCGGTGACATGAACGACTCGGCGAGCATGAACGTCTGGCTGCACAAGCAGGTGATGTCCAAGCTGGCCGCCAATGGCGGCAAGCTGCCGCCGGAGATCAAGCACTGACCGATTGCTCGGTCGTAAGCCAGGGGGGCCCGCGATCTCGCGGGCCCCTTTTGCATTCAGGCGACGAGGTCTGCTTCCTCCGGATGCCTGTCGAGATAGTCGACGACGAAGCCACAGCCGGCGATCACCTTCTTGCCGTCGCGGCGGATCAAGTCCAGCGCACCCTTGATCAGCTCGGACGCAATGCCGCGGCCGCGCAGCGCGCGCGGCGTCTCGGTATGGGTGATGATCACGGCCGACGGCGTCAGCCGGTAATTGGCGAAGGCGATTTCGTTGCCCGCATCGAGCTCGAAGCGACTCCTGTCCTTGTTGTCCCGTACCGCCATGCCAGATCCCTTCGAAGCGCTGCGTGTTCTCTGATCTAGGCGCCTGAACCGGCCCTTGCCAAGGTGCGACCAAGGGAGGTTGCCGCAGGGGAGATATCCGGAAAATGCGTGTCCCGCTCAGCCTCTTGGCGCTGCTTGCGGCGCTCGTCTCGACCTCGCCGGTGTCGGCTGCGGCCGAAGGCGCCCCGGCCTGGGAGGCCTGCGTCGGGCTGACCAGCACGCCGGACGCGCGGATCAAAGCCTGCTCGACCGTGATCGATACCAGGAGCGAGGGCGGGCAGAGGCTGGCCGGCGCCTATTGCAATCGCGGCCATGGGCTCACCGAGAAACGCGAGCTCGACGCCGCGTTGTCCGATCTCGACGAGGCGGTCCGGCTCGATCCCGGCTATGCCTGCGCCTACAACAATCGCGGCCGCGTCTACAGCTTCAAGCGCGACTATGATCGTGCCATCGCCGAATACGACCAGGCCATCAAGCTCGATCCGTCGCTGGCGCTGGCCTATAGCAACCGCGGCGAGGCCCGTTTCAACAAGGGCGACCTCGACGGCGCCATTGCCGATTTCGACGCGGCGATCGAGCGCGATCCCAACTGTGTCACCGCCTACGCCAACCGCGGCTTCGTCTATGCTCGCAAGCACGACGCGGCGCACGCGCTCGCCGACTACAGCATGCGGATCAAGCTGGCACCGGATCTGATTGCCTATATCGACCGCGGCAACGTCTACCGCGACAGCGAGCAGCTCGATCGGGCCGCCGCCGACTACGGCGAGGCGATCCGCGTCGCGCCGACCGACGCACGCGGCTGGCGCAATCGCGGCATGATCCGGCTCTATCGGGGCGACAACAAGGGCGGCCTCGCCGACTACGACAAGGCGCTGCAATACGATCCCTCCGACGTGTTCTCCTGGAACAACCGCGGCCAGGCCAGGCTGCGCCTCGGCGACAGGCAGGGCGCGATTGCCGATTTCCGGAAGGCGCTGGAATTGCGTCCAGGCTTGCCGTCCGCCCATGATGCACTGCAGAAGCTTGGGGCTCTGTAGCGAGCGTTCGATCAACGCGTGAGCCATAATTCGCTAACGCCGCCTCGCTGGCAAAAAACATCAGTCCGTCTTGCAATCGTGCACCCGGTTCCCCACGTCTCGTTACAGGACATACGCCCGAATGCGGCCGGCACGGTCGCTAGACATTCGGAGTGTCATGATCGCCAGCCGCTGACGTATGCCTCTTTTGGAGGAGGATACGATGTCGGACTTTAGTTTCATCAAGACTCATCGAACATGGGAAGATTGGTGCGGGATGCTGCTCGGCGCGCTGATTGTCGCATCGCCGTGGTTCCCCATCCAGGATCACTCGCCGATCGTCGAACGCCAGACGATGATCCTGAACACGGTCGCAATCGGCCTCGTCGTATTTGGCCTGAGCCAGCTCGAATATGTCGCGTTGCAGCGCTGGCAGGAGGTGGCGACGATCCTGGTCGGGCTCTGGCTCATCGTCTCGCCCTATGTGTTCGGCTATTCCGGCGAAGGTTTTCTCCGGATCTACCATACGAGTCTGGGAGCGGTGGCGGTGATCCTCGGCGTGCTCCAGCTGTGGCAGGACTGGGATCTGAGTGACCAGGATATGCTGAAGCATGGGCAATAGGCGGTAGATTTGAGCAGGCCCGCCGCGCGCTCGGCGGGCCTGCGCTCGCTTAGCTCTTCACCAAATCCGCATACTCCGGATGTTTCTCGATCCACGCCTTCACGAACGGACATTGCGGGATCAGTTTCAAGCCGGCCGCGCGGACTTGGTCGAGCGCGCCTTGCACCAGCTTCGAGCCGACGCCCTTGCCACCGAGCTCCTTCGGCACGTCGGTATGCTCGAAGGTGATGACGTTGCCGTCGAGCTTGTAGTGTTCAGTCGCGAGATGGCCCTCCACCTCCAGCTCGAAGCGATGACCGGCCTTGTTATCGATGACGTCGCTCATGGTGTCTCCCGTCAGGTCTTCAACGAGTCCGCCAGCATCTTGCGGATCGACCAGGCCTCGCCGTCGGACGAGCCCTTGATGTCGTCGATCCGCCAGCTGTTGGCCTCGCGCACGAAGTCATAACGCACGATCTGGTCGGCGGGTTTGCGGTCGTTGCGGTGGCCGGTGATGGTCACCGCGATCGTCGCCTTGTCGGCCTCCATCTTCTCTGCGTCAACCTTGAAGGATTTCACGTCCGGTTCCTGCGAGTTGGTGACAGGATCGAAATCGACCGGACCAACGTCGCCCTTCGGCGTATGCGCATCCGCCCTGGCCCACAGCGCGACCAGCGCCCTCGAGAGATATTTTGTTTTGGCCGCCTTGTTCTCGATGACGAAGGCGCCGCCGCTATCGCCTTTGCCCTTGGCTACGCGCGTGTAGATGGCGGTCAGGATCGCGACGGGGTCGCTGGAGGCAGGCATCACGGCGAATGCCGGGGAGGCGGTGGCAAGCAGAGAGGCGGCGACGAAGGTCCGACGGGTGAGCATGAAATGTCCCTGAGATAATGACGTGCGACCGCAGGGCCGGAGCGGCCGGCGTCAGCGCGTATCTCTGTAGACCGATGGCGCGGCCGCTCGGTTCAATCGGTCGCTTTGGCGAGCCTGGAATCTTCAGATTGCGGCTGCGGGCGGAGGCAACCCTGGCAGATGACGAGGGAGCGGGTGACCTTGGCGTCCTGCTCGGCCTCGATGCCGTCCTGGGCCTGCCACCATTCCTTCGAATAGGGCTGAAGTCCGGCTTGCGACCTGTTGCGCTCGGAGCCGGCGTCGGCGCGCGTGGCACGCGGAGCCCCGGAACGTGGCTGGTTGGGATCCTCGCCGGCGCCATCCCAGGCATAGCGCGCAGGCTTGAAGGCGGGGTCGGCGGAGAGGTGCGCCTGAGGCGCCACGGCACATCCGGCGAGCGCCAGCGACAACAGGAGGAAGGCGGGCGCTTTGACCATGATGCGGCACTCTGTACGCGAGAACTGGCTGAGGTTGCGCCGATCATGTTTAAAATTCCCTGAACGGTCGCGGCCGCGCCGGCGACAAACGCGAATGCGATATCTGATCCTCCTGCTCACACTGCTCACCACCGCTGCGCGCGCCGATGATGCAAAACCGTTCAATCCGGCCGATTATCCGCCCGGCGTGCAGCAGGCGCTGCGCTACGCCAATGAGGAATGCGACAGCCAGGATGGTAGCTTGGTGACCTTCGCGCCGGACACCGTGCGCAAGATCGACCTGACCGGCGACGGCCGTGAGGACTACATCGTCGATTTCCGCGACACCAAATGCGGGGAGCGCGAGACCACCTATTGCGGAACCGGCGGCTGCGTCATGAACGTCCTGGTGACTTTGCCCGACGGCAGCGTGCGCCCCGTGTTCGACGGCTATGTCCGCGGCTACAAGATTTTGCCGCCGGCGATGAAGCGTGGCGCGGCGCGCACCATTCGCTTCGATCTGCACGGCAGCTATTGCGGCGGTTTCGGTGCGCAGGCCTGCCGGAAGGAGAAGGCCATCACGGCGACGCCGTTTGCGTTCAAGCAGCCGTAGGGCAGATGCGCGACCGACGGCCTTGCTACACCGCATTCGATGGCGATAAATGGGCTGCAAGGAGCGGGCGGCTCGTGCGCCGTCCGCCGTCGAAGAGGAAGCCCGATGCAGCCCCTGCGCATGTCCCGCCGCGTCATGAATCTCGCTCACATGCTGACCCAGAATGCGCGGCGGCATGGGTCGCGTCCTGGTTTCGTCTGGGGTGACAAATCCTGGACCTGGCGCGAGATCGATGCGCAGGTCTCGGCGCTGGCCGCCGCACTCGCCGCGCGCGGCATCGCCAAGGGCGACCGCATCCTCGTCCATTCCAAGAACGGCGACGAGATGTTCTTCTCGATGTTCGCCGCGTTCCGGCTCGGTGCGGTCTGGGTGCCCACCAATTTCCGCCTGATACCGGATGAGGTCACCTATCTCGCGCAGGCCTCCGGCGCGAAGGCGTTCCTGTGCCACGTCGATTTTCCCGAGCACGCTGCAGCCGTGAAGGGCGGTGCGCTGGAGTTCACCTGGAGCGTCGACGGCAAGGGCTCGTTCGGCGAGCGCTCGGTGGCGGAAGCCATCGCCTCGCAGGCCGGTGCAAGCGTTGCGAACGTCGCCGTCGAGCACGACGATCCCTGCTGGTTCTTCTTCACCTCCGGCACCACCGGCCGCTCCAAGGCCGCGGTGCTGACCCACGGCCAGATGGGTTTTGTCGTCACCAACCATCTCGCCGATCTCACCCCCGGCGTTACGGAAGCGGATGCGTCGCTGGTGGTGGCGCCGCTGTCGCATGGCGCCGGCGTGCATCAGCTGGTGCAGACCGCGCGCGGCGTGTGCACCGTGCTGCTGCCGACGGAGAAATTCGACATCGACGAGGCGTTCCGCCTGATCGAGGCGCATCGGGTCAGCAATCTCTTCACGGTGCCGACGATCCTGAAGATGATGGCGGAGCATCCGGCCGCCGACAAATACGATCATTCCTCGCTGCGTCACGTGATCTATGCCGGCGCGCCGATGTACCGCGAGGACCAGAAGGCCGCGCTGAAGAAGCTCGGCAAGGTCATCGTGCAGTATTTTGGCCTCGGCGAGGTCACCGGCAACATCACCGTGCTACCGGCGGCGCTGCATGATCCCGAGGACGGACCCTATGCGAAGATCGGCACCTGCGGCTTCGAGCGCACGGCCATGCAGGTCTCGATCCAGGACGACGAGGGCCGCGAGCTGGCCGCCAACCAGAGCGGCGAGATCTGCGTGATCGGGCCTGCCGTGCTCGCCGGCTACTACGACAACCCCGAGGCCAATGCGAAGGCGTTCCGCGACGGCTGGTTCCGCACCGGCGACCTCGGTCACATGGACGAGGAGGGGTTCGTCTACATCACGGGACGGGCCTCCGACATGTACATCTCCGGTGGCTCCAATATCTATCCGCGCGAGATCGAGGAGAAGATCTTGACGCATCCCGCGGTCGGCGAGGTTGCCGTGCTCGGCGTGCCCGATGCGACCTGGGGCGAGGTCGGCGTCGCCGTCTGCGTCGCGCGCGAAGGCGAGAAGCCGGTGAGCGAAGCCGAGATGGCGGCGTTCCTCCTGCCGAAGGTGCCGCGCTACAAGATGCCGAAGCGGTTCTTCTTCTGGGAGGCCTTGCCGAAGTCCGGCTATGGCAAGATCCCGAAGCGCATGGTGCGCGATGAGCTCGAGGCGCGCGGGCTGCTCGATCTCGACAACAAGCAGGCGGGCTGAGCATACGCGATGCGAAGTATCAAGCAGCCGGGCGCGCCTGTCGCCGAACGCATCCAATGGGTCGAGGCGAGGGGGCGCGCATTCTCGTTTAGGGTCGAAGCGGGTCTGCCGCTGCTCGAAGCCGCGCGGCGTGGTTTTGCGGCAGAGGGGTTTGCCAGTGGCGTGCTGAATTTTGGCAGCGCTGCACTCGGACCATTCGCATACGTGATGCCGGCGCTGTCGAAGACAGGTGAGAACGCGGCGTTCTACAGTGACACTTTTCGCCCCAGCGGCGTGACGCGGACGAAACTCGGCTGCATGACGCTCGGAATGCGCGATGGCGCCCCGTTCTTTCATTGCCACGGGCTCTGGACGGAGGCGGACGGCAAGGCAAGCGGCGGCCACATGCTGCCGGACGAGACTGTTGTCGCCGAGCCGTTCGAGGTTGAAGCGTTCGGCATCGACGGTGCGATGTTCACCGCGGAGCCCGATACCGAGACCAATTTCAAGCTGTTCGGGCCGGTGTCCGCTGCGAGCACCGGCGCGCGTACGACAAGCCGCGCCTTCGCGCTGCGGCTGCGGCCCAACCAGGATTTTGCCGGCTGCCTCGAAGCGTTCTGCCGCACGCATGGCATCGCGCGTGCGAAGATCCACGGCGGCGTCGGTTCGACCATCGGTGCACGCTTCACCCATGGCGGGGTGACCGAGTCGTTCGCGACCGAGCTCGCCGTGACAGCGGGGACGATCGTAGAGGGCAGTTCGGGCGCACCGGAGGCGGCGCTCGACATTGCCTTGATCGACTACACTGGCGGCATCGCGGAGGGCCGTCTGATCCGTGGGCACAATCCCGTGCTGATGACCATGGAGCTGGCGCTCGAGGTGTTGGGCTAGTATCGGCGAGCGATCATCAGTGAGCACGTAGCTTGGCGATGGCCAAGAACGTGGATTCACTTATCCCTGATATGCCCGAGCTCGATCCTTGAAAGAGGTTGAGCAAGGGAGATTGACCCTGGCCGATGCTCTCGCCGTTTCTGACGTCATACATGGCGGAGAACCGGCTCAACAGTTTTTCAACCTTCGCCGGATCGGAAAGATCCTTGATCTTCATGAATTTATCCACGACCTTGGCTTGCTGATCGATCTGCATCGAGGCCATCGAGTCAGGCAAATCGAAGGTGGTCCTGAACACCTCCGAAAGAGCCTTGTCGGCAAGGATGTCGTATGCGGACGTGATTTCTCCCGCCTTTCGCTGGAAATAGAGCGCAAGGCGTACGCCGGGATTCGTATCCCCCTGCTGCTGCTCCAGGCTTTGCTGGAGATAGTTCGCCTGTGTTTCCCGGAATTGATCTCTCTTCTGAGGACCCATCATCGGGAGGCGCGCGACGTTACCCTTGCTGTCGAAGTTGAACGATGCCACGATTTCGGCAAAGCGAGGATCGCTCTGCGTGTTCGCGAAGCTCTTTGGGTTGTTCAGGTCGGAGCTGAAGATCTTCTTGAGAAATTCGGTGCTGACCTTCTTAGGGTCCAAACCCTTGGCCAAGAGAATGAAATCGACCATCGGCCTGTTTGCGAGAAGCTCGGAAACGCTGTCGATGCCTGCGATTGCCTCTTGATAAGCCGTCGCATCTTTCGTGGCTAGTGCCCGAATTGCCTTCTCCTGCTGAGGGCTTGCCTGTTTCAGCGCGGCAATGACGTATTCCCTCGCGATCTGGAGGACCTGAGCCGAGTCTTGAGCCACCAAGGGGGTCGTCAGATTGCCTTTTGCGTCGAAGTTGAAGGCGCGTGCGAGCTCTACGTACCGATTGTCCTTGAGGGTATAGACGTAGCTCTTGGGGTCGTTGACGTCGCTTTCGAGGACTGCCTTGATCGTCGCCTTCGAGACCATTCCGGGATCGAGGCCGACGGCGCCCAGCGCAAAATCATACACGCCAGGTGTCGATACGAACGCCTGGACTGAATTGATCTTGCTGAGGTCCGTTCTGAATTGCTTGATCGCCAAAGCTTCGTATATCGGGCTTGCCGCCGAATAGACGGCGGCCTTGCTGTCGTCGAACCGCTTTTTCGTGATCGCGACATTTGCGGCAGTCTGGGCGGACACGCCTGACGGAAGCGACCCGTCGGGCGAGAACTCGAACGCGCCGGCCAGGTCTACAAACCCGCCAATCGTCGCTATCTGGTCACTGAGGCTGGAAATGCTTTTCGTATATGACTCCAGGTGACTTTTTTCGACCAGGATCTGGATGTTCAACTGGGTCACGTCGGCGCCCGGTTGCGATAGTTGGGCCTTGTAACCGGTTATCTTTAGATCAGCGGCGCTGGCGTCCGATTTGGCTTGAGCAAGCTGGGCGTTGAGGCCGGTCAACTGAGAAGTGAAGGTGGTGTTGACGTAGCTATTTGGATCGGACGGATCGCTGCGCAAGACCTGACTTATCGTGTCACCCGGCCACTTGCTTTGATCGATCCCGTATGCCGAGTAGACATAGTTGCGAAGACGGTCGTTGTTCAGGAGTTGGTCTGCACTGCTGATCTTGCCGATTTCAGCGCTGTAGTAATTCGAGTCTGCGGCAAGCGCATCGACCTGGCTCTTCTTGGTCGTCGTGTACAGACCGATCATCTCGTCGGTCTGGTCTCCCGATTGCGCAACTGGCGTGGCACTGCCATTGAAGGAGAATGCCGCGGCAAACTCCCGGTAGCGCTTGTCTACCAACTTGTTGACGAAGCTCTTTGGGTCGGAGAGGTCGCTCTCCAGCACCTTCTTCATGAAAGCCTTGGCGTAGGCCATGTCTTCCAGGCCATATGCCTTCATCGCATAATGATACAGGCGATAATCTTTCATAAGATCATCGACGGTCCGCACCTTGCCGATGTTGGCTTTGTAATAGGCGGATTCTCGCGCGACATCGGGTTGCTGTTCAACCCGCGTCAGGGACTGCTTGAGATGGTGCGCAATGTAGTTGTAGCTGAAATACGTTGATACCATCGCGCATTCCTCGCGGCTCTACGGTCCTGGACTTCCGTCAATCATTGCCGGGTCGCGGGGTGGGGGCTGGCCTCATGCCAGCAAGCTGTCTCGCAGCAACGTTTTCTTAAGGCGATTCTTTGCTGCAATCTTAGGTTTTAATTTGCGTCCAAGTGACGCATGCCGGGTTTTGTTGCTGTATGTTTCTCAGGTGCTGCTTTCGCGAGGATTGTGTTCCTAGTATGTTCCAGTCGAAATATCGACCGGAGTGGGTTGGAAGCAGAGCATGAGCCGACGAAGCAATCGCACCATCAACCTGCCGGCGCCGTATCTGAAGCGGGTCTGGCTCGATCCGTCGCGAGTTCACGATCGCGAGGCATATCCGTTTTGCCTGCCCATCTTCCCGGATGATTTCGAGCTCAACTTCGACGCCGCCATCACGATCATCGTCGGAGAGAATGGCACCGGGAAGTCGACGATCCTCGAGGGTATCGCAGCGCTTGCCGGCTACGACGATGCGGGTGGAGGCAAGGGCTACATGCCCGTCGACCATTCCGAAGCGCGGGAGAAGATGGGCGGCCAGCTTTCCAGGGCCTTGCGCGCAAGCTGGCTGCCGAAGATCACCAACGGCTGTTTTTTTCGCGCCGAGAGTTTTTTCTCGGTCGCGCGATATCTCGACAAGGCCGCACGTGATGCCGGCCAGGCCGGCCCCGACTTCCTGTCGCATTCTCATGGCGAAGGTTTTCTGCGCTTCTTCGAAGAGCGCTGCCAGCGCCAGGGCATCTTCATCTTCGACGAACCGGAATCGGCGCTGTCGCCGGCGCGTCAGATCGAATTCCTGAAGCTCTTGCGACGCATGGACGAGTCCCGCATCTGCCAGGTCATCATGGCAACCCATGCGCCTCTGCTGATGGCCTATCCAAACGCGAGACTGTTGCGGTTGGGCAAATACGGCCTGGAGCCGACGACGGTGGAGCAAACCGATCATTACCGGGTGATGCGCGAATTCTGTGACGATCCGCGCGGGTTCGTGGAGGCGACACTGGCGGAGTAGGCGAGGGCGCGCTCCCACGGCACTCGCTCTTCTCGTGTCCCGGACGCGCTGCAGCGCGTAGCGGTGCGGCGCAGAGCCGGGACCCACGCAGTCACACGCTCGCTGCAGCATGGGCCCCGGCTCTGCAGCGCATCGCCGCACTGGACGATGCTGCGCATCGCCAGGGAAGCGCTGCGCTGCGTCCGGGGCACGAGAGCAGATTCTAGCTTTGCATTCGAATTCAAATCGCACGCACGGTTTCGCATCCTCGCGGCAAGATCTGCCCGAGCTTTGCTGTAGTCACCACCCTCGAAAGTGCCGAGGGCGCAGGGAAGGCCGGGTGCCGGCTGGCACCCGCGGTCCACTGTGCGGAAATTGCGCTACGAAGTTTGCACAGCGGCATACAGGTGAAGCCAAACATCCGGCCTTCCCTGCGCAGTGGTTTTACGGCTTATGCCGAGCTCTCCCCGGGGAGCGATGCACTATTGCCCCCGTCGCCTTGCGGATGACTGATGCGCGCGGCCCGGTCGGGCCGCCACATCACCGCGAGACTTGGCGCACAGGCTCCGGGCGCCAGGACGGCACGGTTTTACCGTACACAGGCTGCACCGGTCGTGTGCGCGCGGCGTTCGCTCACGGTTGCCCGCCCTGCAAACCACCTTCGCGCCGACGCCGCCTGCGTCCACCACGTCCCATCCCGCGTGTCGTGACGATCGCGATAACGCCCCTCGGCCCGGGGTGGGATGGCTTTCTATATGATAATCCGAAATGCGGATAAAGAGAATTATTTCTGCGTGGTGCGGTTGACCCGCCCATTGGGTGTTTTGCCCGACGGGCGGCGCAAGGGGTTCTGGGACGCGCGAGCGCGCGCCGCAACGCCGCCATGAACAGGTCTCCCCACGGCCGCAAAATGCGCTACCATGATCGCAGCGCGCCTCAAGTCGCGCACGATCCACGAGACGCATGAGGAAACGAGATGAGGGTGACGATTGGACGGCGCATGGTCATGGGCGCGGTGCTGACTGCCGCGGGCGCGGTGGCTTTGACGGCGGCGTTTGGCCCGGCTTGGGCACATGGGCCGACCCGGCAGAAGGTGCGCGAATCCATCGAGATCAACGCGCCGCCGGCCAAGGTGTGGGCCGCGATCGGCAATTTCCAGGACATGAGCTGGCTGCCGCCTGTCACCAAGACCGAGGGCGAGAAGGGCAATGAGATCGAAGCGACGCGGCGGCTGACCCTGACGGGAGGCGCCACCGTCGATGAGGAACTCTACAAGTTCGACGCTGCCGCGATGACCTATTCCTACCGGATCACCAAGGTGGACGTGAAGGTGCTGCCGGTCACCAATTATTCCTCGACGCTGACGGTGACGCCGAGCGCCGACGGCAAGGGCGCGACGCTGGAATGGGCGGGCGCGTTCTACCGCGGCTTCCCCAACAACGATCCGCCGCCCGAGCTGAGCGACGAGGCCGCTGTGAAGGCGGTGAAGGGGCTCTATCAGGCCGGGCTCGAAGCGCTGAAGAAGAAGATCGAGAGCGGAAGCTGACCGTGCGGGCGCGGGTCCTGGCGGCGCTCGCCGCCAGCCTTTGCGCTGCCAGTATTGGCAGCGCGTCCGCCGAAGAGGCGTTCGTCACCAACCAGCTCAGTGACGATCTGATGGTCGTGGACCTCGCAACGTCGCGCAGCGTTGCGACCATTCCGATCGGCGGCAAGCCGGCCGGCGTGGCCGTCAGCGCGGACGGGCGCTTTGCCTATGTCACGAGCCCCGACGCCAAGGCGGTGACCGTGGTCGACGCGGCAACGCGGCAGGTCTCGGGGCGGATCGAGGTCGGCGGCGGGCCGCTCGGCATTGCCGTGACGCCCGATGGCAAGACGCTCTACGTCGCCGACTGGTATGCCGCCGCGGTGCGGGTGATCGATACGGCCACGCGCAGCGTCACCGCCAGCATTGCGGTCGGCGCCTCACCGTCGGGGCTCGCGGTGACGCCTGACGGCAGGCTGCTGCTCTCGGCGGACCGTGACGACGACAGCGTCTCGGTGGTGGATACCGCAACGCGTGAGCGCAAAGCGACCATCAAGGTCGGCACCCGTCCGTTCGGCGTCACCATCGATGCCGAGGGAAAACGCGCCTACACCGCCAATGTCGGCTCCAACGACGTCTCGGTGATCGACATCGCCGCGAGCCAAGAGATCGGCCGCGTGCCGGTCGGGATGCGTCCCTACGCCGTGGCGCTGACGCAAGGGCGCGGCTTCGTCACCGACCAGTATGGCGGCACCGTCAGCGTGTTCGACCTGGCGACGCTGAAGCCGGTCAAGCGGATCAATGTCGGCGACTATCCCGAAGGCATCAATGCGACCGCCGACGGCAAGCGCGTCATCGTCGCCTGCTGGGAGAGCAACACATTGAGCATCATCGATGCCACCGAGCTGAAGGTGATCGGCGAGGTCAAGACCGGCGACGGCCCGCGCGCGTTCGGGGCGTTTCTCAGGCGGACGGAGTAGGGGGCGTAGGGTGGGTTAGCCGAAGGCGTAACCCACCACTTTAGTCGCTGCGGAAAAAGAAGCGGTGGGTTACGCTACGCTAACCCACCCTACGATCTCGATCCGGCAAACGCCTTCAACTTCAGGAAAAAGTCCTTCAGGATCGGGTTGCGATCCACATAGGTCACGTAGCGGATCGGATGCCGCCGGCGGTCGACGCTCCACGTGATCTGATCCGTGAGGACCGGGGCCGGGATGATCACGCTCGGCGCCCAATCGGGATTGAGAAGCCAGCCGACCGGCGCCATGTCCCAGATCTCCTTGGCCCAGCCCAGATGGTCGGACGAATAGTCCTTGAAGCGCATGGCGAGGAACGCGCCGATGCTGCCATGCGGTTCGATGTAGCGCTCGATCTCCGGCACCGTGCTGTGAAGGTGCGAGGTGACGCCCTTGCATGGCACGAGCACGAGCGGCACGCCGCTGTCGAACAGCACCTGCGCGCCGCCGACGTCCTGCTTGAGATTGAACTCGATCGTGTGCGGCCATTCCAGCGCGTGACCGCCAAGCCAGACCACCACCACGCGGTCGATGATGTCGGGGGCCTTGAGCAGCGCCGAGGCGATATTGCTGATGGCGCCGATGGCAATGATGTAGAGCGGATTGTCAGGGGAGCCTGCGCGCGCCCGGGCCACGAGGTCGTTGACGGCGGGGGCCGCCTGCGCCGTCTTGCCGGGGCCGACATAGTCGGTGACGCCGCGATGGACGAGGCCGTCCGGCGCGACGTCGAGGCGCTCCAGCAGGCGAAGGATTTCCTGGTAGCTCAGCTCCATGCCGTGGCCGGGATTGTCGGCGCGTGTGTTGAAGAACGGCGCGGCGTAGATCGCCTCGACGTCGAACCGGTCCTTCGACAGCAGCATCTGCACCAGCGCGAACTGATCGTCGATCTCGTTGTAGGTGTCGGTGTCGAGCACCACGCGCACCTTGCCGACCGGCGGCTCCAGGAGTTTGAGGCGGGCTGCGTCCGAGAGTGTCATCACCGTCTCCTTGGGCCGGGCGTGCCGATTGCGGATCAGGCCTTGAGCGAAATCCGGCAGACTACGTCTGCGATCTCATCCATCTGCGCGAACATGTGATCGGGCGCAAGCGCCCGCAGCGCCGCCGGCGCGGCGTAGCCCCAACTCACCGCGCCGCAGGCAATCCCCACCGCGCGCGCCGCCTCGATATCACGGACCTCGTCGCCGATCGCGATCACGCGGCCTGGCTCCACGCCTGCGCGCCGGATCACGCGGCGGAATTTCGCCGGCTTGCCGAACAGCGATGCCGCGCAGTCGAAATGCGCGAACAGGGCGGCGGACTCGCCAAGCTTCTCGCGTGCATTGGCTTCGCTATCCGACGTCACCAGCGCGAGTTGCACGCCGTTATTGGCCAGCGTCTGCAGCATCGTCTCGACGCCCGCAAACAGCGGAATCTCCGCCGCCGCCTCCGCCTTCAGCCGCCGCGCATGCCGCGCGATCGCCGGCAGCTTCCACAGCGGTACCTCGAGCCGGGTGAGGATCTCGCGCGACGATGCATGCCGCAGCGCTTCGATTTCGTCATCCGCGACGCGACGAAAATCGAAGCGATCGGCGACATCGTTGATGGTACGCAGGAACCAGGGAAAGCTGTCGGCCAGCGTGCCGTCGAGATCAAAGATGGCGAGGGAGTAGGGCATGGAGGAGGGTTTCGAGTTCGCTGACAAACGAGACGTGGCGGCTATTATTTAGAAGAATTCGAGGACACCCATGCGACACGAGCGCATTGAAATCAACCCTGCGATCATGGCCGGCAAGCCCGTCAGCCGTGGGACGCATGTGCGTCACCGCAACCTGCGCACGTGAACATTGATGTCGAGATCGATGTTGCTGACGCAGGTCTGAGTAGTCCGGTGAGAGCCGCCCTCGTGCCAGGGGCCATCGCGCGTGCGGGCGTTGGTGATATTGGCGAGCTTCAGGCATCGCCATTGCGGCAGCGGTCCGCTGCTCTCGCCGCCAAATTGCCAGGCGAGGACGGCTTCCTCACCCATCTTGTTGGTGCCGATGATGTGGGGGCAGAGCTCGCGATAACGCCCCTCGTAGATGCAGGTTGCCTGCTGCTCGGCGAGGATTGCCTTGCGGAAGAGCATGTAGGTGCGGCTGGGCATCGCGGACACTTGCAGCCTTTCCCCGATGATCCCGCGGACGAGGCGGAATGAACTCTACTCCGCCGCCTCGCTCGTGCTCCTCCGCTTCGGCTTCCGCGCCTTCTTCAACACCGGCTCCAAGAACTTGCCCGTGTAGCTCCGCGGCGCTTTCGCGATATCCTCCGGCGGGCCCCAGGCGACGATTTCGCCGCCGCCGTCGCCGCCTTCGGGGCCGAGGTCGATGACCCAGTCGGCGGTCTTGATGACTTCGAGATTGTGCTCGATGACGACGACCGTGTTGCCCTGCGCGACCAGCTCGTGCAGCACCTCCAGCAGCTTCTTGACGTCGTGGAAGTGCAGGCCGGTGGTCGGCTCGTCCAGGATGTAGAGCGTGCGCCCGGTGGCGCGCTTGGACAGCTCCTTCGCCAGCTTGACGCGCTGGGCTTCGCCGCCCGACAGGGTTGTGGCCTGCTGACCGACATGGATGTAGTCGAGGCCGACGCGGTGCAGGGTCTGGAACGTCTCGCGCACGCGCGGGACCGCCTTGAAGAAGTCGGCCGCTTCCTCGACGGTCATGTCGAGCACGTCGGCGATGCTCTTGCCCTTGAACAGGACCTCCAGCGTCTCGCGGTTGTAGCGCTTGCCCTTGCAGACGTCGCAGGTGACGTAGACGTCGGGCAGGAAGTGCATCTCGATCTTGATGACGCCGTCGCCCTGGCAGGCCTCGCAGCGGCCGCCCTTGACGTTGAAGGAGAAGCGGCCGGGCTCATAGCCGCGCGCCTTCGCTTCGGGCAGGCCGGCGAACCATTCGCGGATCGGCGTGAAGGCGCCGGTATAGGTCGCGGGATTCGAGCGCGGGGTGCGGCCGATCGGCGACTGGTCGATGTCGATGATCTTGTCGATGTGCTCGAGACCCTCGATGCGATCGTGGGGGGCGGCGCCTTCGCTGGCGTTGTTCAGCTTGCGGGCGATGGCCTTGTAGAGCGTGTCGATCAGCAGCGTCGACTTGCCGCCGCCGGAGACGCCGGTGACGGCCGTGAACAGGCCGAGCGGAATCTCGGCCGTGACGTTCTTGAGGTTGTTGCCGCGCGCGTTGACCACCTTGATGGTGCGGCGATGGTTCGGCGGGCGCCGCTCCGGCACCTCGACCTCGAGCTCGCCGGTGAGATATTTGCCGGTCAGCGATTTCGGGTTGCGCATGATCTCGGCGGGCGTGCCTTCGGCGACGATGTTGCCGCCATGCATGCCGGCGCCGGGCCCGATGTCGAGGACGTAATCGGCGAGCAGGATCGCGTCCTCGTCATGCTCGACGACGATCACGGTGTTGCCGAGGTCGCGCAGGCGCTTCAGCGTGTCGAGCAGGCGGGCGTTGTCGCGCTGGTGCAGGCCGATCGAGGGCTCGTCCAGCACGTAGAGCACGCCCGTCAGTCCCGAGCCGATCTGCGAGGCGAGGCGGATGCGCTGGCTCTCGCCGCCGGACAGCGTGCCGGAGGAGCGGGACAGAGTGAGGTAGTTGAGGCCGACGTCGAGCAGGAAGGTGAGGCGCTCGCGAATCTCCTTGAGGATGCGGCCGGCGATCTCGTTCTGCTGCGTGTTCAGCGCCTCGGGCACGGTCTCGAACCATTCGCCGGCCTTCCTGACCGACAGTTCCGAGATCTCGCCGATATGCTTGCCGCCGATCTTGACGCAGAGCGCCTCGGGCTTCAGCCGGAAACCCTTGCAGCCCTCGCAGGGGACGTCGTGGAAATACTTTGCGAGCTCCTCGCGCGCCCACTCGCTCTCGGTCTCGCGATAGCGGCGGTTGATGTTGGTGATGACGCCCTCGAACGGCTTCTTGGTGTCGTAGGAGCGGACGCCGTCCTCGTAGGAGAACTTGATCTCGTCCTCGCCCGAGCCAAGGAGGATCGCGTTCTGCGTCTTCTTCGGCAGATCCTTCCATTTGGTGGTCAGCGTGAACTTGTAGTGCTTGCCGAGCGCGGTCAGCGTCTGAATATAGTAAGGCGACGACGACTTGGCCCAGGGCGCGATCGCGCCCTTGCCGATGGCGAGCTCCTTGTCGGGGATGACGAGGTCTTCGTCGACATGCTGCTCGACGCCGAGGCCGCCGCAGGCCGGGCAGGCGCCGTAGGGATTGTTGAACGAGAACAGGCGCGGCTCGATCTCCGGAATCGTGAAGCCGGAGACGGGGCAAGCGAATTTTTCCGAGAACAGGATGCGCTCGGGCCCGCTCTTGTCGTGAATTTTGGCGGTCTTCTTCTTCTCCTCGGCGGGCGCAGCCGCTGCAGCCGCATCGGCGAACTCGACGACGGCGAGGCCCTCCGCGAGCTTCAGCGCGGTCTCAAAGCTTTCGGCGAGGCGCTGGCCGATGTCGGCGCGCACCACGATGCGGTCGACCACGACGTCGATGTCGTGCGGAAATTTCTTGTCGAGCGTGGGCGCTTCCGCCAGCTCATGGAAGGTGCCGTCGATCTTGACGCGCTGAAAGCCCTTCTTGAGCCATTCGGCGAGCTCCTTCCGGTACTCGCCCTTGCGGCCGCGTACGACGGGGGCGAGCAGATAGAGGCGGGTGCCCTCGGGCAGCGCCAGCACGCGGTCGACCATCTGCGAGACGGTCTGGCTCTCGATCGGCAGACCCGTGGCGGGCGAATAGGGCACGCCGACGCGCGCCCAGAGCAGGCGCATGTAGTCGTAGATCTCGGTGACGGTGCCGACGGTCGAGCGCGGGTTCTTCGACGTGGTCTTCTGCTCGATCGAGATCGCCGGCGACAGGCCGTCGATCTGGTCGACGTCAGGCTTCTGCATCATCTCCAGGAACTGGCGCGCATAGGCCGACAGCGATTCGACGTAGCGGCGCTGGCCCTCGGCGTAGATGGTGTCGAAGGCGAGCGAGGATTTGCCGGAGCCTGACAGCCCGGTGAACACCACCAGCTTGTCGCGGGGGATCTCGACGTCGACATTCTTGAGGTTGTGCTCGCGCGCGCCACGGATCGTAATTGCGCGCAGGCTGGATCCCGCGTTCTGCTGTTGGCGCTTCGCCTTGATCACTTCATCCATCCGAGTTGCCCTCAAGGAATCCCAAAGGTGCGCGATCGCGCCAACAAAAAAGGCGCGCGTCGCCCGGAACCGGGATCGGCGCCGATGGGTATGGCAGCGAACGTAGGAAGAACGGGAGCGGATTTCCAGTGGCGAGTGCGAATCGTCAACGGATTGTTGGCGCGCTGGCGGCATCTGGCAGGAGCAGGGCCCCCAGAACATGCGAAGGGCCGGCGCGAGGCCAGCCCTTCGTTCGCGTTTGAATGCGGATTTGGGGCAATCCGCACATGATCAGGACTTGGAGGTTCCTGTGGGAAGCTTTGTCTCAGTATTTGGCGACGACCGGGCCGCCCCAGCGGTAATTGATGCGGATCAGGCCCATGTCGATATCCTGGCCGATCCGGTCGGTGCGCGGGGCGAAGCCGCCGACGAGCGTTGCGAAGTCGGCGCTGTGATGGCCGAGGAAGACATGGTTGTACTCGCCGCCGACCGACCAGTTCTCGGCAAAGCCCCATTCCACGCCGATGCCGATGGTGTAGCCCCAGCGGGTCTGGTTGACGCTGTTGAACACCGCGGCCGGGACGCCGGGGACGAAGGTGTCGTACTTGTCGTGCGCCACCGCGGCGCCGGCCTTGCCATAGAGGAGCAGGTTGTTGACGGCGTAGCCCATCTGGCCAGTGAACAGGCCGAAGCTGTCGATCTTGGTCTGGTTGGTGAACAGCGGCAGCGCCACGCTGACATTGCTGCCCTTGAAGTCGGCCCAGTTGCCCTGGCCCTCGATGCCGAACACCCAACGCGACTTCTGCCAGCGATAACCGAGCTGTCCGCCGACCGTGCCACCGCCCGCATTGTGACAGCCTTCGCCAACGGCCGGATCGACAGCGATGCCGAGCGCGCGGGTCACGCCCCAGCAGGCATGGGCCAAGCCGCCGCCGCCGTTGATGCCGGCATAGATGCCGCTCCAGTCATAGACGGGAACGGCGGCCGCCTGCGCCTTGTAGATCGGGAGATCGGCGGCGGTAGCCGGCGCGACCGCACCGAGTGCGAACAGGCTGACCGCAGCCAGCATCCACGTCTTCATGTCACGTCCCCAACTCGCCAAAGCCATTAGCGGACGCCTTGCGCGCGCCTCACGACTCCAAGACGGTTGGGTGCACCCTCGCGCGAAAACAAAAAGGCCGGCGCAAGGCCGGCCTTTCGTAACGCGATGGCGTCGGAGGCGAAGATCAGTATTTGGCGATGAGGGGGCCGCCGAACCTGTAACTGACGCGGGCCGTTGCAATGTCAACGTCCTGGCGGATCCGATCGGCGCGCGAGAACGTGCCGTTGTTGAACGTAAAGCGGTTGTCGCGCGATCCCATGATGCCGTGCACATAATCGACGCCGACCACGATGTTGGGCGTTACGCCGAAATCGAGGCCAGCACCAACCGCTCCGCCCCAGCGCGTTTCATTCGCCCTGTCGAACACGAAGCCGGTGGCCGTGGTGAAGCCCTCGTATTTGTCGCTCACAACCATCGCACCACCCTTCGCGTAGAACAGCACATTGCTCCAGGCGTAGCCGACCTGGCCGGTCACGAGACCGAAGGCGTTGATCTTCGAGCGGTCTGAGCCGACGCCGCCCGCAGCCAGGCTCGGTCCATTGGAGCCGCTAAGGTGAGCCCAGTCGCCCTGGCCTTCCACGCCGAACACCCATGACGCGCTTTGCCAGCGAAAGCCGGCCTGGCCGCCAGCCACGCCGCCGGTCGCGGTGTGGCAGCCCTCCGATGCGGGGGGAGTGACCGGCGCACCGAGGATGTTGGCGACGATGTCCCAGCACTTATGGCTCCAGCCGCCACCACCGTTGGCGCCGATGTAGAAGCCGCTCCAATCGTAGACCGCGCCGATCATCGGGGCAGGAGCTTTGGTGTAGGGGCTCGCCGCCAGATCGGCCGCCGAAACGGACGTGGTCATCGCGACTATGCCGGCGGCGGCAAGCATAAACTTGTTCAAGACGGACCCCCCAAGGGCAAAGTTGTTGCGATCTTCGATACAACCTTCGAGGTGCGACAGTCTGTCACCGGAGGGTCACAGCGCGCCGAAAAATGGAACTTGTCCGCAAGCGCTCGCGCCGTGCGCGCGAAAACAAAAAGGCCGGCGCAAGGCCGGCCTTTCGTAACGCGATGACGTCGGAGGCGACGCTTAGTACTTCGCCACGACCGGGCCGCCGAACGTATAGTTCACGCGAACAGTGCCCATATCGACGTCCTGCTTGATACGGTCGATGCGGTCGTTGATGCCGAGAATCGTGAACGAGTTGTTGCGCTTGCCCATGAAAAGATGGTCGTATTCGATCGCAACGGACCAGTTCGGCGCGAAGCCGAATTCGAGGCCGGTGCCGACCGCGCCGCCCCAGCGCGTCTCGCTTGCGCTGTCGAGGACCACGCCGAACGCCGAGCCGTTGTACTTGGCATGCGTGACCGCCGCGCCACCCTTCACGTACCAGAGCACGTTGTTCCAGGCATAGCCGACTTGGCCGGTGAACAGGCCAATCGCGTCGATCTTGGTCTCGTTGACCAGCGGAGCAAGCGCCACGCTCGTATTCGAGCCCTTCAGATTGGCCCAGTCGCCCTGGGCTTCAAGGCCGAACACCCAGTTGGCCGACTGCCAGCGATAACCGACCTGGCCACCGACGACGCCGCCTGTCGCATTGTGACAGCCTTCAGCCGTGTCCGGACCCGCAATGCCGAAGATGTTGTTGACATCCCAGCAGTTGCGGCTCGAGGCGCCGCCGCCGTTGATGCCGAGATAGAAGCCGGACCAGTTGTAGATCGAGGCCACAGCAATGGGCGCCTTGGTGTAGGGGCGGGCCGCCAAATCGGCCGCCGAGGCGGGAGCCAACGCGCTGAGTGCGAACAGACTGGCCGAGGCCAGCAAAACCTTCTTCATTTCAATTCCCCAGTTTCGTTTCTCTTTGTCGGCGAAAAACGGCCGACCCAATGACCCAATCGATGTCATTGCTCTACACCATTGAAGCCGAAGGTTGTGTCACCGGGATGCCACAGCTCTCCCCGAAAAACGTTGGGAATCGGTTGGCCTGGATCTGGACGCGCGAAAACAAAAAGGCCGGCGCAAGGCCGGCCTTTCGTAACGCGGTGCGTTGGAAGCGAAGCTCAGTACTTCGCGACCACCGGGCCCCCGAAGTGATAGTTCACGCCGACCTGCACGGTGTGGAAGTTGAGCGTGCCGGTGGGCAGGGCGCCCGAGAAGTAGGTCTCGCCGCCGAGGCTGCGATAGAGGTACTCGCCCTTGACCGACCACTGCGGAGCGAAGAACGCCTCGACGCCCGCACCGACGGTCCAGCCGGAGTGCCACTTGCTGTCCGACGCGGTCAGGCCGAGAGCGGAGAGGGTGATCTTGTTGTCGATCCAGGCGTAGCCGCCGGTGCCGTAGAACAGGACCTGATTGACGGCGTAGCCGATACGGCCGCGCACGGTGCCCATGGCATCGGTCTTCGAGCTCGCCGTTGCGGTCACAACGCCGAATCCGGGAACAACAGTGGCGCCGGTCACCGAAGCGCTGACGTCAGCCCAGGAACCATCAGCCTCGACGCCGAACACGATGTTGCCGGTCTGCCAGTTGTAGCCGGCGGTGCCGCCGACGAAGCCACCCTTCATCTTCGGGTCGCCGGAACCGTTTTCCCAGGCGCCGCCGCCGACGATACCGAGGTAGAAGCCGGTCCAGTTGTAGACCGAGGCCACCGCCACCGGAGCCTTGGTGTAGGGGCGCGCCGCGAGATCAGCGGCCGAAGCCGGAGCAGCGAGAGCGAACAAACAGGCCGAAGCCAACAAAACCTTCTTCATTTTCAAACTAATCCCAGTCCCGGTTTCTGTTTTTGCCTTCCGTGCGTTCGGAAGGACATCGGACGCCGTGGTCCAACTGATGTCGTGCTTACATCAGCAAAGCCGCAAGTTGTGTCTCCCAAAAGCCACAATAATCGCAAAACGTAACGGTGACTGACCTATAATTCCCGTTGCCCACGCAAAAAGGCCGGCGCGAGGCCGGCCTTTGATCTCCAAGCGATCTCAGAGGGATATCAGTATCTTGCGATCATGGGGCCGCCCCAGCGGTAGTTCACGCGGACGAGGCCGATATCGACATCCTGGCTGATGCGATCGGAGCGTGTGGCGACGCCGAGCGGGGCGAAATTGCCGGATCCGGTGAAGCCGATGGTGCGGTTGCCGAGGAAGATGTGGTCGTACTCGAAGCCCACGGTCCAGTTCGGGGCGAATCCGAACTCGACGCCCGCACCCACGGTGCCGCCCCAACGGGTCTCGTTGGCCCGGTCGAACTCGAGGCCGCTGGCGACGTCGAAGCTGCGGTAGCGATCGCCGACGACGGCGCCGCCGCCCTTCACGTAGACCAGGACGTTGTTCCAGGCGTAACCGACCTGACCGGTAATCAGGCCGAAGGCGTTGATCTTCGAACGATCGCGCAGGCCGCTGATCGCACTGATGTTGTCACCCGAGAAATCGGCCCAGTTGCCCTGGCCTTCGAAGCCGAACACCCAGTTGGCTGACTGCCAGCGGTAGCCGACCTGGCCGCCGACCGTGCCGCCGGTCGCGTTGTGGCAGCCTTCGCCTACGAGAACGCCACCGCCGATATCGACGTCCCAGCACTTGTGGCTGGTGCCGCCGCCGCCGTTGATACCGATGTAGAAGCCGCTCCAGTCGTAGATGGTCGCGATCATCGGTGCCGGAGCCTTGGTGTAGGGACGCGCAGCGAGATCTGCCGCGCTTGCGGGAGCCGACAGCCCCAACGCGATTGCACCAATAGTACCAATCAAAATCTTATTCATTGCAGTCCCCCCAGTTTCTGACCGCTTTTCGAAGTCCCCGAAGCGGCTGATCAGGCGCGACGCCTATAAGAATCTAATTCCGCGGCAAGCGTAGCTTAGGCGGGAGGCGGAGTCCGTCTCCGGAATGCAACAGTCGGGCGGCATCTGAACTGCTTCTAACTTGATGAATGTTAAGCTGTTTCGCCGTCCTCAGGAATTCGGGGAAATTCCATTTGGCGCAGGCCGTCTTTGTGCCGCGCGGTGTCGTCTTGCCAACGCAACAAGGTGAGGGGTGTCATAAGAACAAATCTGGAACGAACCCGCCAGGGGTGCTATATATGGGGATAAGTGGAGGGGTGACGGGCCGATCCGTCCGCGCAAGCGTATAGGGTCGCGTCAACAGGTTGCAGAGGACGCGGGCGCGTCCCGGGCCTTCTAAAATTCAGTGGCATTCGGAGTGGAGAGCGGCGATGGCGGGAAGCGTCAACAAGGTCATTCTGGTTGGAAATCTCGGCAAGGATCCCGAAATCCGCCGCACCCAGGACGGGCGGCCGATCGCGAATTTGAGCATCGCCACCTCGGAGACCTGGCGCGACAAGAATAGCGGCGAGCGCAAGGAAAAGACCGAGTGGCATCGCGTCGTGATCTTCAATGAAGGGCTCTGCAAGGTCGCCGAGCAGTACCTGAAGAAGGGCGCGAAGGTTTACATCGAGGGCGCGCTCCAGACCCGCAAATGGACCGACCAGAGCGGCGCCGAGAAGTACTCCACCGAGGTCGTGCTCCAGGGCTTCAACTCGACCCTGACGATGCTCGACGGCCGCGGCGGCGGCGGTGGAGGCGGCAGCTTCGGCGACGAGCCGGGCGGCGATTTCGGCTCCTCCGGTCCCGTCAGCAGCGCGCCGCGCCGCGCTGTGGCCGCCGGCGGCGGCGGTGGCCGCAACAGCGACATGGACGACGACATCCCGTTCTGAGACGGGCGGGGGCGCTTCGCCCCTGATGTCACCTTGCTCGCGTAGAGCGACAGGTTTCCTTACGAATTGACGGGCAAGGCTCGGTTTTTCCGGGCTTGCCTCATGTGCTGCCTCAAGCCTTTGACGAGGCGTGATGTGAATGGTATTAACTTGATGTTAATCCTGTTCACATGGGTTGGCCGTCGATCGGAGAGACCCCTGTATGAGCGTTGCGCCGCTGCTTGAGGCCGCTCCAGCGATCCCGCTGCACGCCTTTGCCGCCATGGCCGCCTTCGTGCTCGGCCTTGTCCAGTTTGCTGCCCCCAAGGGAACGCTGCCGCACCGGACGATCGGCTGGATCTGGGTGGCGCTGATGGCGGTGGTGGCGGCCTCGTCGTTCTGGATCCACCAGATCCGTCTGGTCGGGCCGTTCAGCCCGATCCATCTCCTGTCGATCTTCACGCTGGTGATGCTACCGCTCGCGGTGTGGCGGGCGCATACCCATCGGGTCGCCGATCACCGGCGTATCATGATCATGACGTTCGTCGGCGCGCTCGTCATTGCCGGGCTGTTCACGCTCGTGCCTGGACGGATCATGCACCGGGTGATTTTCGGAGCCTAGGACGTGGTTCCCGGCGGCTCATTCCGGCTTCGCTCGAGGCAGTGGTGCTGAGCTCGTAAGTCTCTGGAAAAACAGTCGGAAAAACCGCTTCCCCAGACCTCGCAAGGGTGGTTATCAGGGGGGCGATGCGCTATATGATTCCCAGATAAAATCTCACCGGATTTCCCCTTGGCTGACGACGACAACAAGCCCGGCGACCAGCCGGCGCAACCCTCGGACATTCGTCCCGTTTCCATCTACGAGGAGATGAAGAAGTCCTACCTCGATTACGCGATGAGCGTGATCGTGGCGCGTGCGCTGCCTGATGCGCGCGACGGGTTGAAGCCGGTTCATCGCCGCATCCTCTACTCGATGAACGAGCAGGGGCACACGCCCGACAAGAAGTACGTCAAGTCGGCGCGCGTGGTCGGTGACGTCATCGGTAAATATCATCCGCATGGCGACCAGTCGATCTACGACGCCATGGTCCGGATGGCGCAGGACTTCTCGATGCGCGTGCCGCTCATCGACGGCCAGGGCAATTTCGGCTCGGTCGACGGCGATCCCCCGGCCGCCTATCGGTACACCGAAGCGCGACTGACGAAGGTGGCGTTGGCTCTGCTGGCCGACATCGACAAGGACACCGTCGACTTCCAGCCGAACTACGACAACAACGAAACCGAGCCGTCGGTCCTGCCGGCCAAGTTCCCGAACCTCCTGGTCAACGGGGCGGGCGGCATCGCGGTCGGCATGGCCACCAACATCCCGCCGCACAATCTCGGCGAGGTCATCGACGCCTGCGTCGCGTTGATCGACAATCCTGCGCTCACCATCGAGGAACTCATCAACATCGTTCCGGGACCGGATTTCCCGACCGGCGGCGTCATTCTCGGACGCGCGGGCATCCGCGCCGCCTACCACCTCGGCCGCGGCTCCATCGTCATGCGCGGCAAGGTCGCGATCGAGACCATCCGCAAGGAGCGCGAGGCGATCATCATCACCGAGATTCCCTACCAGGTGAACAAGGCGACGATGGTGGAGCGCATCGCCGAGCTGGTCAAGGAAAAGAAGATCGAGGGCATCGGCGACCTGCGCGATGAATCCGACCGCGACGGCTACCGCGTCGTCATCGAATTGAAGCGCGACGCCGTGCCGGATGTGGTGCTGAATCAGCTGTACCGATTCACGCCGCTGCAGACGAGCTTCGGCGTCAACATGGTGGCGCTCGACAGCGGCCGTCCGCGGATCATGCATCTGAAGGACCTGCTGGCGATCTTCGTCGACTTCCGCGAGCGGGTCGTCACGCGTCGCACCAAGTTCCTGCTCGCCAAGGCGCGCGATCGCGCCCACATCCTGGTTGGTCTGGCGATCGCGGTCGCCAATATCGACGAGATGATCCGCGTCATCCGGACCTCGCCCGACCCGACCACTGCCCGCGACACCCTGATGTCGCGCGACTGGCCGGCACGGGACGTCGAGGACATGCTGACGCTGATCGACGATCCGCGCCACCGCATCAGCGAGGACGGCACGATCCGGCTGTCGATGGAACAGGCGAGGGCCATTCTCGACCTGCGCCTTCAGCGCCTCACCGCACTCGGCCGCGACGAAATCCGCGACGAGCTCGACAAGCTCGCCGGCGAGATCGCCGACTATCTCGACATCCTGCGCTCGCGCGCCCGCGTGCTGGGCATCATCAAGACCGAGCTCGCCGAGGTGAAGGCCGAGTTCGCGACCCCGCGCCGCACCGTGATCATCGAGCAGGAGGGCGAGGTCGAGGACGAGGACCTGATCCAGCGCGAGGATATGGTCGTCACCGTCTCCCACGCCGGCTACGTCAAGCGCGTGCCGCTGTCGGCCTACCGGGCGCAGCGCCGCGGCGGCAAGGGCCGCGCCGGCATGCAGACCCGCGACGAGGATTTCGTCAGCCGCCTGTTCGTGGCGTCGACGCACACACCGGTGCTGTTCTTCTCGTCGCGCGGCCAGGTCTACAAGGAGAAGGTCTGGCGCCTGCCGATGGCCGCGCCGAACGCGCGCGGCAAGGCGCTGATCAACATCCTGCCGCTGGAGCAGGGCGAGCGCATCACCACCATCATGCCGCTGCCGGAGGATGAATCGACCTGGGGCAACCTCGACGTGATGTTCGCCACCACCGGCGGCAACGTCCGGCGCAACAAGCTGTCCGACTTCGTCGACGTCCGCCGCTCCGGCATCATCGCCATGAAGCTCGATGAGAATGAAGCGATCGTGGACGTGCAGATCTGCACGGAGCGCGACGACGTGCTGCTGACCGGCGCCGGCGGCCAGTGCATCCGCTTCCCCGTCCCCGACGTGCGCGTGTTTACCGGCCGCACTTCGATGGGCGTGCGCGGCATTGCGCTTGCCGAGGGCGACAAGGTGATCTCGCTGGCGATCCTGCGCCACATGGAGACCACCTCGGACGAACGTTCGGCCTATTTGAAGATGCGTCGTGCGGTGGCCGGCGAAGCCGTGGTCGACGAGGCTCCGGCGGATGCCGAGGCCGAAGAGACGACCTCCGGCAGCTTCCAGCTCCCGCAGGAGCGCTATGTCGAGATGTCGGCGGCCGAGCAGGTCGTGCTCACCGTCTCCGTCAACGGCTACGGCAAGCGGACCTCGTCCTACGAGTACCGCACCACTGGCCGCGGCGGCAAAGGCATCGTCGCCATGAGCGTCAACAACCGCAACGGCAATCTGGTGGCCTCATTCCCGGTGGAAGACGCCGACCAGATCATGCTGGTCACCGACAAGGGCCAGCTGATCCGCTGCCCGGTCGAAGGCATCCGCATCGCCGGCCGCTCGACGCAAGGCGTGATCGTGTTCGACACCGCCGAGGACGAGCACGTCGTCTCGGTCGAGCACATCACGGAAGAGGCCGATAGTGGGAACGGCGAGAACGGGAACGGTTCGTAGATCGAGCCGATCCCGTCAGGTGTCGTCCCCGTTGACGGTTGCAATCAACCGGATAGGTCCGGCACGGCACAACGCGCCGGTGTCCGGCCTATGATCCTGGAAGATGCGGCCGGCGCGATGCCTTCCAGCCGAGCACGGCCAGCGGAATTGCCAGTGCTGCCCAGGACAGCGCGTCCCAGCCATCGTCGCCGAACAGCGCCGACGCCAGCCCGACAAGGATGAGCCCCGCGAGCAGGAGCGGCCAGCGAAAGATCTCGTCCATGGTGTGGCGCTCGCGCTTCATGGACGGATCCCGGATGTCGCTACGACAGGCGGCCCGTCCTGCGCGCGCGTGGTGGCGCGAGGCGATTTGCGCTTGCCGAGCCAGAGATAGACGCCGCTGGCAAGCACGACGATGGCGGCAAGATCGAACAGCGCCCAGATGATCTTCAGCGGTAGGCTGCCGTAGTCCCCGAAATGAAGCGGGCGCGATACCTGCAACGCCCTGAGATACCACGGCAAGCCACGCGCGGTGACGAGCTGCCCGGTTTCGGCGTCGAGCATCGCGGGCGTGAACAGGCGCGAGGTGATCGGCGTCGTGCCCTTGGTCCAGACGATGAAGTGCCGTGGTGTCCCGAACCGTGCGACCGTCGGAAAGATGATGCTGGCCGGCGTATTGCCGTCGAGCGCGCGACGTGCTGCGGCCATGACGTCGTCGACGTCGGCCCATTTCGCAAGCGGCGGCTTACCCAAGTGCGGCGCGATCAGCTCCGGCATCACCTCCGCGCGCCAGGCGGAGAACAGCGGCAACGATATCGTGTTGATGACACCGGTGACGCCGACGGCAAGCAGCCATATGAGAGTCACTCCGCCGATCAGATTGTGCAGGTCGAGCCATTTGACCCGCGACGCGCCGATACGACGCACCGTGCCGAAGTTGAGCCGGCGCATGAAGGGCGCGTAGAGCATGATGCCGGAAACGATCGCGATGACAAACAGCAGGCCCATGACGCCGAGAAACAGTTCACCCGGCAACCCCAAGAACATGTCGCGGTGGAATATGCGGATGGCGCTCATCAGGCCGCCCTGCTGCGTGTCTTCGCCGATCAGTTCCGCGGTCCTGGAATCGAATGACAGCTTCAGGAAACGTTGGCCGGGGGGAGCTTCGGGCGTAGCCGAGAGGAATACGTTGACGATGTTGGCGCGATCGTCGTCCCAGCCGAGCACCTGGAGGTAGCGCTGCGGATAGCGCGCCTTGGCGGCGTCGACCAGCCGGCTTAGCGGAGCCTGCGGAGTATCCGCCGGGAGCTCCCGGGCCGAGGCTTCCGACTTGAAGAGCTCGTCGATCTCGTCATGAAAGATCAGTGGGAGCCCGGTGATGCAAAGCATCAGGAGGAATAGCGTGCAGACTAGGCTGGTCCATTTGTGGACCAGCGACCACCATTTGACTGACTGTGCTGTCATCCTCTCACCACCGGTAGGTCAGCGTCGCCAGCACCGTGCGCCCCAGCGCCCAGCGGCAGCCGCCGGCCGTGCATAACGAGACATAGGTCTTGTCGAACACGTTGTTGACGTTCACCGCCGCACTGAGGCCCTTCCACTGCTGATACCGCATCCCGAAATCATAGGACAGCACCGCATCGAACACCGTGCTGGCCGGCACCGTGGCGGCGGGCAGGAAGACGCCCGGCACGATGGTCGGAACCGTCAGATTGTTGGCGTTGGTCGTGTACATGTCGTGGACGTAGCGGACGCCGCCGCCGAAGCCGAAGCCGGTGGCGGGACCGCCCTGCACCAGATAGTTGGCCCAGAGCGAGGCGGTGTGCATCGGGACGTTGGCGAGCCGCTTGCCGAAATTCACGTCCTGGGGCGAGCTGATCCGGTTGTCGAGATAGGAGTACTGCCCGCGCAGGCTCAGGCCGGGCAGGGGGCTGCCGACGACGGATCCTTCGAACCCGCGCGAGCTGACCTCGCCAACCTGCGCCGTGGTGTTGGCGGGAATGCCGGGGCCGCTGATGACCGTTGCCACGTTCTGCTGCTTGAGATCGTAGACCGCGGCAGTGAACATCAGATTGGTCCCGACCGGCTGATACTTCACGCCGCCTTCATACTGCTCGCCGGTGGTCGGCTTGAACGGCTGGCCGTTCAGCAGCGTGCCGACCGAGGTCGGCTGGAACGAGGTCGAGTAGCTGACATAGGGCGCGATGCCGTTGTCGAAATTGTAGATCGCGCCGATGCGGCCGGTTGGCTTCTGGTCGTCGTTCAGGACGCGAACGCCGGTGTTCTGCGCCAGGGTATTACCCTCGGCCCAGTCGTAGCGGACTCCGCCGAGGACGGTGAGCCGGCCAAGCCTAGCCTCGTCCTGGACGTAGAGGCCGCGCTGCGACAGGTGCTGGTCGAGGTTCTGGAAGAGCGCCGTGGGGACGGCGATGTTCTGCGTGTAGTTCGGCGCCAGGATGTCGAGCGTGTTGGTGGCAGCGAAACGGGCGAGATTGTTGAAGTCGAACCGCTGGTAGTCGAGGCCGGCAAGCACCGTGTGCTGCAGCGGTCCCATGTTGAACTTGGCCTGGAGCTGGTTGTCGGCAGCGAATGTGTCGAGGTTCTCGTTGGTCGAGAAGTAGCTCCGGTTGATCGTGCGGCCGTCGACCAGCCGGAGCGTGCCGCCCGCGCCCGTCGTCGTGAACCCGCCGGGCTGCACCTCGACATAGCTGAGCTCATTGTGCAGGTAGCGTACGTTCTGGCGCACCGTGAAGACGTCGTCGAAACGATGCTCGAACTCGTAGCCGGCGGTTGCCTGCTTGTATTTGAGAGTCTCGTAGTTGAGATCGCCGGCAAAGAAATTGCGCGGGATCTGCCCGAACGTCCCCGGCACCAGCGTGCCCTGGATCGGCAAGAGCGCGAAGGCACCACCCTTCGGGTCCTGCCGGTAGCTCGTCAGGAAGGTGATGGTGGTGTCGATACTCGGACGCCACGTCCAGGCCGGCGCGATCGAAAATCTTTGCTCGCCGATATTGTCGACCTGGGTGTCGGCGTTGAGGCCGATACCGGTGACGCGGTAGAGCAGCGTCTTGTCCTTGTCGACGGGGCCGCCGACATCGAAGGCGCCCTGGATCCGGTTGAACGAGCCGGTTTGCAGGGAGACTTCTCCGAACGGATTTTCAGTCGGGCGCTTGCTGACGAGGTTGAGGATGCCGCCGGGCGATGCGGCGCCGTAGAGAATTGATGCCGGCCCGGTGATCACCTCGGCGCGCTCGAGCAAATAGGGATCGACCCGCGGCGCACCGAACGGTCCGCCCTGGAGCCGCAGCCCGTCCAGATATGTTTCGAGGCTGAAGCCGCGCGCGCTGACGTTCTGAAAGCGGAAATCGGTATCGTTGCTGAAATAGATTCCTGGCGCGTAGCGCAAGAGGTCGCGGATGCTCTGCGCCTGCCGCACATTCATTTCGTCGCGAGTGATGACGGCGATCGATGCCGGCGTCGACATGATCGATGAATCCGTCTTGGTCGCGCCAGAGGCGCGCGTTGCGACGAATCCGTTGGTCCCGGCATTGACGCGTGCTGCTGTTCCCACCAGCGCTTGGGGCTCCGGCTGTACTGTCGAACGGTTGGCCTGTTGAGCGGACCGCTGGCTCGCACTGCGCCGCGCCGATGCGTTGCGCCGGACCTGGACCGGACGTTGCGCGCGCTGAACGGGTGCGTCGACTGTCACCGGCGGCAACGCGGATGCACCGGATTGGCCAGTGTTCTGCGCGTTCACCGGCGTGACGGCCATCAGCAAGCAGCCGAGCGTGAGTGCGCTGGCTGTGCTCTTGAAAGTGTTCCTTAAAAAATAGTCCGCACGACCACGCAGGCCGTGTCCATCGCATTCCATGTCAGCGCCCCATCCGGCGATCGCCGCGCCGGCGGGATGATCCTTCTGACCTCACGCGACTTCGCACCCGCGCGCGTGTTAGATGGCGACATTGCGAGCGTCGAGTTGGACGAATTTTGAATCACTCGAAACGTCATAATTGGAGACATTCTTAGAACTTCTAAAAAAGCGAAGCTAACTGATCGACAAAACATTGGAATTTGTTGCTGCGTATGTCTGGTGATGGGCCAGACAAGATTGAGGTGCGCGCGAATGTCGCACACTCCCGGGTAAGCGGAGCGTGACGAGCTCTACCTGTCGGTGATCGGCATCTCATCGAGACGCGTGGTGCGAAGCCTGCCTTGCCCTGAACGGGCGATCCGCACGACGATCAGATCTCCAGCTCGGTGCCGAACTCCACCACCTGCCTCGTCGGCACGCCGAAGAACGCGGCGGAGCGTTCGGCGTTGCGCTGGAGGAAGGCGAACAGGCCTTCGCGCCAGACCCACATGCCCGGAATGTCCTCGCTCGGGATGATGGTCTCGCGGCCGACATAGTAGGTGATGTCGGAGAGGTCGATGCCGGGCAGCTTGCCCTGGCGGCAGGCGAGCGTCAGGCCGGCATAGATCGTCGGATTCTGCATGAAGCCGTAGTGCAGGACCACGCGGGTGATACCGGGGATGATCTCGATCACCTCGGCGCGGTCTTCATCGGTGATGTGCGGGGATTCCTCGATCAGCACGGTGACGAGGACGATGCGCTCATGCAGCACGTGGTTGTGCTTGACGAATTGCGTCAGCGCCAGCGGCACGCCGCGCGGCGCGGATGCCAGGAAGACGGCGGTCCCGGGCAGTCTGGCCCTGCACTTGTTGACCGCGGTCTCGATCAGGTCCTCCTCGGGCTGGCGCAGCTTCGCGCGCGCCGCCTCGACCAGCCTCACGCCGCTGCGCCAGGTCAGCATCATGAAGGCGACGAGGGCCGCGAGCAGCAGCGGAAACCAACCGCCCTCGAACAGCTTGATCGAATTGGCGGAGAAGAAGATCACGTCGATCACGAAGAAGAAGCCGTTGACGGCGACCACGATCCACGGCGAATAGCCCCACTGGATCGCGACCAGGGCCGCGAGCAGCGTGGTGATCGCCATCAGCAGCGACACCGCGATGCCGTAGGCGCCGGCGAGTGCTTCCGAGGTGCCGAAGCTCAGGACCGCGCCGAGCGTTGCGGCAGCGAGCAGCCAGTTCACCAGCGGCACGTAGATCTGGCCCATCGCGTGGCTCGTGGTGTGGCGGATCTGCATGCGCGGCAGGAAGCCGAGCTGGATCGATTGCTGGGTCAGCGAGAACACGCCGGAGATGATCGCCTGCGAGGCGATCACGGTCGCGAGCGCCGAGAAGGCGACCAGCGGATAGTGCAGGGCGTCCGGGCAGAGCTGAAAGAAGGGGTTCTCGATCATCGCGGGATCGGTGATCAGCAGCGCGGCCTGCCCAAAGTAGTTCAGCACCAGCGCGGGCAGGCAGATCGCGAACCAGGCAAGCCGGATCGGGAAGCGGCCGAAATGGCCCATATCGGCATACATCGCTTCACCGCCGGTCACCGCCAGGAAGGCGGCGCCGAGGATCGCGAAGGAGATGTGGAAGTCCTGGTGGATCAGGAAGTTGAAGGCATAGAGCGGGCTCAGTGCCGCGAGCACAGCCGGGGCCTTGACGATGCCGTGGACGCCGAGCGCGGCCAGCACGAAGAACCAGGCCAGCATCACCGGCCCGAAGATGCGGCCGATGAAGCCCGTGCCCTGCTTCTGGATCATGAACAGCCCGATCAGGATGGCGACGGTGATGGGCACGACGACCGGCGCGAGCGAGGGCGCATCGACCTTGAGGCCTTCGATGGCTGAGAGCACCGAGATCGCCGGGGTGATCGCGCCGTCGCCATAAAGGAGAGCAGCGCCGACGAGGCCGACCACCAGGAGATGCGCGCGCCAGGTGCCGGGCTGGGCGTGGCGGGCATGCAATAGCGCCAGCAGCGCGACGATGCCGCCTTCGCCGCGATTGTCCGCGCGCAGGATCAGAAGCGCATATTTCAGCGAGATGATCAGCAGCAGCGCCCAGAGGATCAGCGAGGCAACGCCCAGGACAGCTTCGGGAGTCACCGTAGCGCCATGGGCGGCCGCCTTGGCGGCTTCCTTCAGGGCGTAGAGGGGGCTGGTGCCGATATCGCCATAGACAACCCCGAGGGCGCCCATGGTCATGGCAATCGGCAGAGGGTCAGGGTGATGGCCGGAAACGACTGCGGGCGTACTGGACAAGGTCGACCCCCCGATGGGATCGCGCCCGCCGGGCCATTCCGACGGGCGCGAGCATCAGACAGTCTGCGACGGGACGTCGCAAATATCCATGGGATTCATCTCGGGGTTTATATGACGCGAAGCTGACAGCCCCGACTACGGGGTCCGGTCGGCGGTCACGAGGCGGGCCTCGCGGATATTGGCCTTGGTGCCGGCCTGCCGCAGGCAGGATGCCTCGAAGTTCGGCCAAGCCTGCTGCGAGCAGTCCCTGCCGACGGTGCGGATATCGAGGCGGTCGCTCTTGGCCAGCGGCTGCGGGACGCTTGCTTCGACGGACGGAGCGAAACCGGGAAGGACGGTGAGAGCGGCGGCAACAAACGCAGCAATAGCGATGGCCGAGATGGTCTTGATCATTGACGGTCCCCTGTGATGCGGCCGCTACGCCCAGTTGTGCGGCCCGTCATTCGTTGGGTGGATTAGTAACCATGGCCAGTTTCCGGACGTCTTCGCGGACGCCCGAAATGGTTTCGGTTCGCACTTCGTTTTGTTTCATGGTCGTCCCGAGGACGAAACAATTCGGGGAATTCCGACTCGGCGCCGCCGAAAAACCGGCAGGGAACCCGTCTGGCTTGCCGGACCGGGCCGGGCGCGGTAGGACGGGGACATGCCGCGTATCGCCTTCTATCCGGGTTCCTTTGACCCCATCACCAACGGCCATCTGGACGTGGTCCGGAACAGTGTCCCCCTGTGCGATCGGCTCGTGGTCGCGATCGGGGTCCATCCCGGCAAGAAGCCGCTGTTCTCAATTGAGGAGCGGCTCAAGATGCTCCATGACGTCTGCGGGCCGGTCGCGGCCCAGGTCGGCTGCACGCTTGATGCCGTGACCTACGACGATCTTGCGGTCACTGCGGCGCGCCGGCACGGCGCGACTGTCATGATTCGGGGTCTGCGCGATGGCACCGACCTCGACTACGAGATGCAGCTCGCCGGGATGAACGGCGCCATGGCGCCCGACGTCCAAACCGTGTTCCTGCCGGCCTCTCCGGCCGTCCGCCCAATTACCGGCACGTTGGTGCGTCAGATCGCGGCCATGGGCGGAGATATCTCGACCTTCGTGCCGCCGCTCGTCGCCAACCTGCTCAAGGCCAAATTCGCCGGATAACGGCGCAGTTCTTCATCCTACCTGATCCGGAGTTCTCATGATCCGTCGTCTCGCAATTCTTGCCACGATCTTTGCCGCGCTCTTCAGCGCGGTCCCGGCGGTGGCGCAGCAATTGCCGGCCAATCTCGACAAGGCCAACGCCATCGTCATCGACACCACCAAGGGCCGCATCGTCATCAAGCTGCGGACCGACATTGCACCCCAGCATGCCGAGCGCATCAAGCAGCTCGCGCGCGAGGGCTATTACAACAACGTGCCGTTCCATCGCGTCATGGACGGCTTCATGGCCCAGACCGGCGACGGCGAGAAATTCAACGGCACCGGCGGCTCGAAATATCCGAACCTGAAACAGGAATTCTCCAAGGTTCATTTCGCCCGCGGCATCGTCGGGATGGCGCGGCGCGGCGACAGCGTCGACAGTGCCAACTCGCAGTTCTTCATCATGTTCGCGGACGGCGGCAGCCTCGACAACCAGTACACCGTGATCGGCGAGGTCGTGCAGGGCATGGACGTCGTCGACAAGCTGAAGAAGGCACCGCCCGGTTCGGCCGGCGGTGCCGTCACCGATCCCGACAAGATGGTGAAGGTCCAGGTCGCTTCCGACATCAAATAGGATGGGGCCATGGCGCGCTATGGCAATAGGCTTCTGCTGGCTGCCGCGCTGCTGCTTTCAGGCGTTTCCGGCGCGGCCGCCGGAGACGCAGAGGTCAACACCATCCAGGACATCTTCCAGCACTTGCGGACCTGCTGGAAGCCGCCGCCGCCCAGCAAGGCTCGCCCTATCGACATCACCGTCGTCGTGAGCTTTAACCGGGCCGGAAACATTTTGGGCCATCCGAGGATTACCTATGAATCCGCGGAGGCCTCCGACAATGACCGGCTGCAATACCGGGTCGCCGTGATGGAGGCGCTGCAACGCTGCACGCCGATGCCATTTACCGATGCAATGGCCGGCGCCGCCGCGGGACGTCCATTCGCGATCCAGTTCCGTAACCGGAAGACTTCACCCCCAACGCAAGAGAGACGAGCATGAGCGTCACCGAAAACACCCTGATCCTCGAGACCACGCAGGGCCCCGTCACCATCGAGATGCGGCCCGATCTCGCGCCCGGCCACGTTGCGCGCATCAAGGAACTGGTCCGCGAGGGCTTTTACGACGGCATCGTGTTCCACCGCGTGATCGAGGGCTTCATGGCGCAGACCGGCTGCCCGCAGGGCACCGGCACCGGCGGCTCCGGCAAGAAGCTGAAGGCCGAATTCAACAAGGAACCGCATGTGCGCGGCACCACCTCGATGGCCCGCGCCGCCAGCCCCGATTCCGGCGACAGCCAGTTCTTCATCGTCTTCGACGACGCCCGCTTCCTCGACAACCAGTACACGGTGTGGGGCAAGGTCACCGAGGGCATGGAGAACGTCGACAAGATCAAGCGCGGCGAGCCCGTCCAGAACCCCGACAAGATCGTCAAGGCGCGGATGGCCGCGGACGCGGAGTAACCGCTCAACCCTCATCCTGAGGAGCGCGGAACGCGCGCCTCGAAGGATGAAGGCCCCGCTGTTGCAGCTCGGCCTTCATGGTTCGAGACGGCGCTACGCGCCTCCTCACCATGAGGGTCTGACTGCGTGGCGCTGAGCCCGACATGCGCACTGATCTCTTCGATTTCGATCTGCCCGCCGAGCGCATCGCGTTGCGCCCGGCGAGCCCGCGCGACTCCGCGAAGATGCTGGTCGTGGAAGGCGGCGCGCTGCGCGACCAGCTCATTTCCGAGCTGCCGCAATGGCTGAAGGCGGGCGACCAGCTCGTCGTCAACGACACCAAGGTGATTGCGGCGCAGCTCAAGGGCCGCCGCATCGGCCGCGAGACCGAGCCCAAGATCGAGGCGACGCTGATCAAGCGCCTCGACGGCTCGCGCTGGCAGGCACTGGTGAAGCCGGCAAAAAAGCTCGTGGCAGGCGACCGCATCCGCTTCGGCAACGAGGGCAAGGTTTGCCTGCTCGGCCATCTCGACGCCGAGGTCGAGGCCAAGGGGACCGATGGTGAAGTGACACTGTCATTCTCGTTTCACGGCCCGGCGCTGGATCAGGCGATCGAAGATCTCGGCAGCCCGCCGCTGCCGCCTTACATCGCCTCGAAGCGTACGCCCGATGATCAGGATCTCGCGGACTACCAGACCATGTTCGCGGCCAATGAAGGCGCCGTCGCGGCGCCTACCGCCGGCCTGCATTTCACCCCGGCGCTGGAGCAGACACTGCACGCGCGCGGTGTCGGCATCAACCGCGTCACGCTGCACGTCGGGGCAGGGACCTTCCTGCCGGTGAAGGTGGACGACACCGAAGGCCACAAGATGCATGCCGAGTGGGGCACGATCTCGTACGAGACGGCCGAGCGGCTCAACACCGCACGGCAGAACGGCGGCCGCATCGTCGCCGTCGGCACGACGTCACTGCGGCTGCTCGAAAGCGCGGCCGGCGAGGACGGCACCATCCAGCCGTTCGCGGCCGAGACGTCGATCTTCATCACCCCCGGCTATCGCTTCCGTGCCGTCGATATCCTGCTGACCAATTTCCATTTGCCGAAGTCGACGCTGTTCATGCTGGTGTCGGCATTCTCCGGGCTCGAGGCGATGCAGCAAGCGTATGCGCACGCGATCGCGAAAGGGTACCGGTTCTATTCGTACGGGGATGCGTGCTTGTTGTTTCGCGCCGAGCCGTAGGGTGGGCAAAGGCGCGTAGCGCCGTGCCCACCATCTATCCGCATATTTCAGGTCGATTGGTGGGCACGCTTCGCTTTGCCCACCCTACGATTCCCGCGTTACGCCATCACCCGCTGCGGCAACAACTCCGCGATCTGCACCGCGTTCAGCGCGGCGCCCTTGAGCAGCTGGTCCGCCGCCACGAACATCGAGATCGAATGCCCTGAGGGATCGCTGAGATCCTTGCGGATGCGGCCGACCAGGACGTCGTCCTGGCCCGAGGCGTCGATCGGCATCGGGAAGTAGTTCTTCACGCGGTCGTCGACGAGCTTCACGCCGGGCGCCTGCGCCATGATGGCACGGACCTGGTCCTCGCCGATCGGCTTCTCGCATTCGAAGGTGATGGCCTCGCAATGGGCGCGCAGCACCGGCACGCGGACGCAGGTGACGCCGATCGCGATCTTTTCGTCCTCGAAGATCTTGCGGGTTTCCTTGATGACCTTGGTCTCTTCGTCGTTGTAGCCGGTATCAGGATCGACGGCGGTGTTGTGGTTGAAGAGATTGAAGGCGTAGGGGTGCGGCATCACCTTGGGCGTATAGACCTGCCCGTTGAGATTGGCGCGGGTGGACTCGACGAGCTCGTCCATCGCGGCGGCGCCGGCGCCCGAGGCCGCCTGGTAGGTCGAGATGATGACGCGCTTGATGCGGTTCTTCTGGTGGATCGGCCAGAGCGGCACCAGCGCGGTGATGGCGGCGCAATTCGGGTTCGCGATGATGCCCTTGTGGTCGCGGATGCGGTTCGCGTTGATCTCGGGGATCACCAGCGGCACGTTCGGGTCCATGCGGAAGGCGGAGGAGTTGTCGACCACGACGGCGCCGGCCTTGACCGCTACAGGCGCGAACTTCTTGGAGATGCTGCCGCCGGCGGAGAACAGCGCGATGTCGACGCCCTCGAAGGCGCGCTCGGTAAGCTCCTCGATGACGACGTCCTGCCCGCGGAACGACACCGTCTTGCCGGCCGAGCGGGCGCTTGCGAGCGCCTTGAGCTTACCGACGCGAAAGCCGCGCTTGTCCATGGTGGCGATGAATTCGGCGCCCACCGCACCGGTGACGCCGACAATCGCGACGACGGGATCGTTACTCACATTCTCCTCCATTGCATTGAGCTGAAGACAACAAAAAAGCCCCGGACCAGAGGTCGGAGCTTCGGTAGAGTGGATTGCGTTTAAGTCGACGACCTACGCGCGCACGCCTCCCCGGGCCCCGAAGGCCGTGGTGGTTTTAGTCGTGCGTTTGGTGGTCGTGAACATGGCGGCGACTTATGCGGGAGAGTTTCGCACCCGTCAATGGCTTTTCGGCGGGATTGTGGCCGCCGCTATTTCGTCCGGGCGCCCGGCGGCTCCAGGATGACCTCCTTGAGGTTGTCGCCGCTGATGACGACGATCGCGAAATTCAGCCGGCCGCGTTCGCGGACCAGTCCGCCGCTGATCGCCTTGCCCGAGGCCGCACGTTCGGCGACGTGCACGGCATCCGCAAGGCGGTGCTTGATGGCGCCAAGCGCTGCGAGGTTGCTGCGATCGTCGAGATCGAGTTCGGCGAGGGGGAGGGCGGCTTCCCCGCCGACGAGCTCGCCGGTTGCGGCGTTGATGGTGTGGCGCCAGATACGGTCGTTGTGCAGGGTCTTCACCCGGTAGACCGGCACGCCGGAGGCTCCGTCGAAACTCACATCCGCCGTCGTGGCGCCGGCATGACGGGCTTCCGCAATCGCCATGGCCTGGCCGATCGAGATCGACGAGCTGCGGAATCGTTCGATTTCGCGGCTGACCGCTTGGCGGTCTGCTTCAGCATCACCATCTGTGTCGCCGTGAAGCGCGGTCGGCGTGCCCGCGGCCACGGTCGCCTGCGCCGGCGCGGCAAGGAGCAGCGCGGGCAAGGCGATCGCAAGTAATCGCGAGATCAATCGTTTGGTTGTCGTCATGCTCGAAACCCTCGGCCAGCGAGTGTGCCGGATGATCGTAAAGAATTCGCGGCCGGCCTTGGGCATCGGCCGGCCGCGGAGCGTCGCAGCGGGCTGGACCCGGCACGGCGATCTTGGGCGGGACGGACCTCTTTGGGGCTGGTGAAAAAGCGGTCCGTATCGCTTATAACTAAACCATACCGTATCGTTTTGTTTTGGTCAACGACGCGGGCGTAACCTCGAAGGGGAAACGTCGCGACCTCACGGAATTGTCAGCGGGACGGGCGCCGCCGCTGTGTGCCCTTTGCGGCGCTCTGGATGCGGTCCGCGGGTCCCAACGCACCGGCCAGGAACAGCTTGATCGCCGCGCGCATGCGCTTCTCGGCGGCCTTCAATTCCAGCGCCGTTCCAAACGTCGCCAGGCGGTGGGTGTGACCGACGACGACGTCGAGGAACACCTCTGCCGCGATCGTGGTGTCGTCGACGTCGAGTGCGCCCTGCGCCACCAGACGGTCGAAGAAGCGGGCCGTGGTGGCGACGGCCTTCAGCCAGCCTTCCTCCTTGCCGAGCTTGGCGATGTCGGGGAAGTTGATGGCCTGTGACGTCATCATGCGGCTGAATGCGACAGCATCGGGCCCGCAGGTGAAGGTCAGCATCTCGCGCCCGATCTCGACCAGCCGCTGCTCGACCGAAATGTCCGAGGCGCTGGAGAGCTGCGTCTCGGCGGCTGCCGATAGCGGCGCAAGCCAGCGCGCGATTTCGCGCCTCAGCACGGCGGCAAACAGGCCGCGCTTGTCCCCGTAACGGGAATAGACGGTGGGTTTGCTGACCCGGGCTGCTTCTGCGACGGCATCGAGCGAGGTCGCGTCGAAGCCGCGATCCAGGAACAGGCGGGTGGCAACCTCGATCAGCCGCTGATCGCGCTCGATCGCGGCGGTTTTCGTCGGGCGGCCGCCGCGTGATTTCGGCAACTCGCGCCGTGGCGCTGCCGGTTTTGTCCTGGTCGCAGTCAATCCCATGCCCAATGATTCCTGCGCGCTTCTAATCGTCGTCATTTGCTCTATATCGCGTGGGAGCGGGGGCGTCATCGCGAATCTGGCCGAATTGGCCATATCGTCAACGGTTTCGGCACGGTCTCGTTCCGTCACGAGAGGTCACGGCAGCTTCGAAGTCCAGGCCTGGCCGGAGGCAGCCTTCTCGTATCCGTACTGATACAGCGCCCGCATATAGGCGGTGTCGAACCCTTCCGAAGGCGGCGCGGGGTAATCGCGCGCGATGTAGGAGAGGTGGAAGCCGAGATTGTTGCGCTTGGCGAAATCATAGGTCGAGAAGATGATCGAGCGCGTCTGCGACTGGGTGATCGACGACAGGCTGCGCGAGGCGACGTCGATGGTGCTGTTGGACACGAGCTCGAAATTGCGTTCGATCTTCTTGTTGACGAGGATGTAGATGTTCATCCGCGCGTTGCCGGGCAGGCGGTCCTGGGAGAGCAGGGCTTCCGGCAGCGTCAGCACCGGCGCCGTCACGCCGCCGTCGACATGCATCTCCTGAAATCTGCGGCCCTGGCCTTCGGCGTCGATCATGATCGGCGGAAACACCAGGGGAATGCTGGCGGAGGCCGCCATCACGTCGCGAAACAGTTTTAGCGCCTCGGGTGTTGCGACCGCTGCGATCTTGCCCATGTCCCAGATGGCGGTCCGCTGGGTGTCGAGATCGGTGGTCACCACCAGCAGCTTTCGGCCCTTGGCATTTTCACGCGCGACCTGCGCCATGATCTCCGGCCCGACATAGCGGGCGACGAGCTCGCGCAGCCGCGTGTTGCCGAACAGGCCGGATCCGAACAGCACACGCATGATGCTGGGATCGTTCAGGAGGCTCTCCGCGATGCCGCTGGTGTAGAGCTCCCTGAGCGTGTCGTCATATTGCGAGCCGAGGAACGCAAAGGGTGCGATCAGACCGCCGGTGCTCACGCCCGAGACGACCGAGAAGGTGGGACGGGTTCTGGCAGCGGTCCAACCGCTCAGCACGCCGACGCCATAGGCGCCATCGGCGCCGCCGCCGGAGAGCGCCAGATAGGACTTCGTCGCGGTGCTGGTGTCCTTCTCGAAGCTGAATTTCGTGACGGGCTCGTCGGCGTAGCGGCGCAAGCCGTCGATATCGAGCACGCGCGACGTGCTGGCCTCGGCGGCCGTATAGGGCGTGCGGGGCAGGGAGGTGCAGGCGCCGAGTGCCAGGCTGCACGCCAGAACCAGGAATCCGGTCAGGCGGGCGCCTGTCTGTCTGATCCAGCCGCGCGAGGGGCCGGACATTTCGGTCGAACATGAAGCGGAGGGCATTGTCGGTGGCTGGCGATCACGCAAATACTGCCGCCGGCAAAATTCACCGCGGCATCTCGTCCAGCCCCGCGCAAAAACTACACTGTATCGTTTTGTTTGGCAAGCGCGCCGGGCGATCAAGTCGGCGTCAAATGTGTCCCGCTCTGAGCCACAAGCCGGCTCTGGCGTCGTCCGGGCGGGTTGATCAGCCTCTTCCGACACGCAATAAGCACGACCATGAATCTTCCTGACACCGGCCTACCCAATCACTTCGAGCTGCTCGCCACCGATGGCGCCGCGCGCACCGGGCGCCTGACCACGCCGCATGGCGTGGTGCGGACGCCGGCCTTCATGCCGGTCGGAACCGCCGGCGCCATGAAGGGCATGCACTGGCGCGAGGTGCGCGAGGCCGGCGCCGACATCGTGCTCGGCAACACCTATCATCTGATGCTGCGTCCCGGCGCCGAGCGGATCTCGGCGCTCGGCGGCCTGCAGCGGTTCACCGGCTGGAACGGGCCGATGTTGACGGATTCCGGCGGCTTCCAGGTGATGTCGCTGTCGGACCTGCGCAAGGTCACCGAGAACGCCGTCACATTCCGTTCGCATATCGACGGCGCCAAGGTCGAACTGTCACCGGAGCGCTCGATCGAGGTGCAGCGCTTCCTCGGCTCCGACATTGCCATGCAGATGGACGAATGCGTGCGGCTGCCGGCCGAGCGGGACGACATCGAACGGGCGATGCGGCTGTCGCTGCGCTGGGCCGAGCGAAGCAAGCGCGCCTTCGAGAGTGCGCCGGACGGCTACATGCTGTTCGGTATCGTGCAGGGCGGCGACGTGCCGCAGCTTCGTCACGCCAGCGCCGAAGGCCTCGTTGCAATCGGCTTTCACGGCTATGCGATCGGCGGCCTTGCCGTCGGCGAGCCGCAGGCGGTGATGCTGGCGATGATCGACGAGACCGCGCCGCTGCTGCCGAAAGAGCGGCCGCGCTATTTGATGGGGGTCGGCACGCCTGATGACATCCTCGAAGCCGTGAAGCGCGGCATCGACATGTTCGATTGCGTGATGCCGACGCGCAATGGCCGTCACGGCGTCGCCTTCACCCGCTTCGGTCAGGTCAATCTGCGCAACGCGCGCCACGCCGACGATCCGCGTCCGCTCGACGAAGAGAGTTCCTGGCCGTCGGCGCGCAACTACGCGCGCGCCTACCTGCATCATCTCGTCAAGGCGGGCGAGACGCTGGGCGCCATGCTGCTCTCCGAGATCAATATCGCCTATTACCAGTTCCTGATGCAGGGCATCAGGGACGCGATCGCACACGGAACGTTCGACGAGTTCTACCAGCGTACGCGCCAAGACTGGGCGAGGGGCGACATCGCCCCGCGCTAGTCAGTTGCAGACGATCCGCTGCTTGACGGCGTGCTTGGTCACGAAGCCATAGCCGCAATTGTCGCAGGTCCAGAGATAGCTGATCATATGGTCAGAGATGTAGGCGGATGCTTCGGCGGCGACCATCGAGTCGGCGCAGACCGGGCAGGTCGGCAACTCGCTGCAACGCGGGGCGCGGTGATGTGCGACGGTCGACAACACTTCAGCGACTGCTGACATCGTGGTGACCTCTCTGGCTTTGAGACCTAAGTCTAACATAGACCGAATCAGTTGACGAGGTCGCAACACAAATGCGTTGGTTTTCTGATAATTACAGCTCACGCGATTTTGCGATGCAGCGTATTTAACATGTGCCGCATTGTCGCTTGCGTGTCGTCCCAAGCTGTCCGTTACTGCACAAGAGACGCTGCAGAAACAGAAATTGTCGTCACAGGGAGTTCATCATGGACGCATCGTCCAACACGGGTGCAGCGCACCAGCCCGGCCGCGGCCGGATCTACTCTTCGATCGTCGAGGCCTTTGGCGACACGCCGATCGTGCGCTTGCAGCGGCTGCCGGGCATGCACGGCGTCAACGCGACGATTTTGGCAAAACTTGAATATTTCAATCCCGCCGCGAGCGTGAAGGATCGCATCGGCGCGGCCATGATCATCGCGATGGAGAAGGCCGGCATCGTCAAGCCCGACACCGTGCTGATCGAGCCGACCTCGGGCAACACCGGCATCGCGCTCGCCTTCGTCGCGGCCTCGCGCGGTTACCGGCTCAAGCTGGTGATGCCGGAATCGATGTCGATCGAGCGGCGCAAGATGCTGGCCTTTCTCGGCGCCGAGCTGGTGCTGACGCCGGCGGCACAGGGCATGAAGGGCGCGATCGCGACCGCCGAGGAGCTCCTGAAGACGACGCCGAATTCGGTCATGCCGCAGCAGTTCAAGAACCTCGCCAATCCCGAGGTGCACCGTCGCACCACCGCCGAGGAGATCTGGAACGACACCGGCGGCAACGTCGATTTCTTCGTCGCCGGCGTCGGTACCGGCGGCACCATCACCGGCGTCGGCCAGGTGCTCAAGCCGCGCAAGCCGTCCCTGCGGGTCGTGGCGGTCGAGCCGGAGGAAAGCCCGGTGCTCTCAGGCGGCCAGCACACGCCGCACAAGATCCAGGGCATCGGCGCCGGCTTCGTGCCCGACATCCTCGACCGCTCGGTGATTGACGAGATCGTGAAGATCAACTCGACGACCGCGATCGAGACCACCCGGGCGCTGGCGCGGCATGAGGGCATTCCCGGCGGCATCTCCTCGGGCGCGGCGATCGCGGCTGCGCTCCAGATCGGCAAGCGGCCGGAAGCTGCGGGAAAAACCATTCTGGCTATAGTGCCGTCCTTCTCCGAGCGGTATCTTTCGACGGCTCTGTTTGAGGGAATCTAGGACATGACGGATCAACCGAGGCGGCCGCGCACGCTTGGCGATGCGCGGTCGGAGGCCGAGGCGGCGTTCAAGAAGGTGACCGCCAAGGTCGCCGTGGCGCCACCGAAGCCGAACGTGGCGCCGGGAATCAAGGAGCAGGTCACGCTGCGCATCGACCAGGACGTGCTGGAGTTCTTCCAGCAGGGCGGTCCCGGCTGGCAGGACCGCATCAACGAGGCGCTGCGCAAGGCGGCGGGGAAGTAGCGCCTCCTGCCCAGGGGCGCCGAAGGGCGGCGCGCCGGCGAACTCAGAGGACCTGCGACAGAAACCGCTGCGTTCGCTCGTCCTTGGCCGCCGTAAACAAGGCTTCCGGCGGCCCGTGCTCGACGATCACACCGCGGTCGGTGAAGTAGACGTGATCGGCGACCTCACGCGCGAAGTTCATCTCATGGGTGACGAGGAGGCATGTCATGCCATCCTCGGCAAGCTCCCGGATGGTGACCAGGACCTCCTTGACCGTTTCCGGATCGAGGGCGGCCGTGACTTCGTCGAACAGCATGATGTCCGGCCGCATCGCCAGCGAGCGGGCGATGGCCACGCGCTGCTGCTGTCCGCCGGAGAGTTCGCCGGGATAGGTATCCTCCTTCCCCGCGAGCCGAACCTTGGCAAGCAGCGCCCGGGCGCGCGCTTCGACCTCGGCACGCTTTTGGCCGAGAACATGGATCGGCGCCATCATCACGTTCTGGAGCGCGGTCTTGTGCGGGAAAAGATTGTACTGCTGAAACACCATCCCGACCTTGCGGCGCAGCGCCAGCTTGTCGAGCCTGGGATCGGACACCTCGATGCCTTCGATCTGAATGCTGCCGGACGTGATCGGCTGGAGCGCATTGATGCAGCGGATCAGCGTGGATTTTCCTGATCCGGACGGCCCGATGATACAGATCACCTCGCTCTTTTTGACCGACAGGCTGATGCCTTTCAGAACCTCGAGAGCTCCGAACGACTTTCTGACGTCGACGCATTGGACGATGGGCTGATCCGGAGTCCAGCTCGTGGCCATGCTCTGCTTCCTCAGCGTATGCGGAACCGACGCTCGAGACGAGCGGTCCAGAGGTTGATCGGATAACAGTAGAGAAAGAAACACAGCAGCGCGAAACCGTAGAGCGGCGCGAACAGCTCCGGCCTGCCGCCTTCGGCGGCATGCACCTGCGCCGTCAGCGTGAGCATCTCCGAAACACCGACGATCGATGCCAGCACCGTCGACATCGCGACCAGCGCATAGACGTTCATCCAGGGCGGCAGCATGCGCTTGATGCACTGTGGCAGCATGATCAGCCACATCGTCTGGCGCCGTGTGAACGAGAGCGATTCCGCCGCCTCCCATTGCGTCGACGGAATGGAGCGGACGGCACCGCGCACGACCTCGGCGACATTCGCCATGACAGGCAATGCGAAGCCGACCGTTGCCTTGATCCAGTCCGGCAAGGGGATGGTCGTCTTGAAGAGGGTGACCTGGAAGGGCACCAGAAACATGACGAAGAACAGCAGCACCAGCCAGGGCGCGTTGCGGAAGAATTGAGTCAGGAGCCAGCTGACGGCGGCGAGCGGTCGAAACTCCGACAACAACCCCAGACCCAGGCCAAGCCCGGCGACGGTCCCCAGCAGCATGGCGAGCAGGGAGATCAAGATGTTGAAGGCGAACCCGCGCAGCAGCAGCGGCGACCACTTCACGATGACTTGCAGCGGGGACAGCACCGCCGGACCGGTCTGCGCCCACGCGGTGGACGCGGCCATGATGGCGCAGAAACAGAGGATCGCGGCGGCCAGCGGGCCGATCCGAATGGACATCCGGGTCGGCACGGGACGATACGGCAGAAGGACGGCAAGCCTGTGCTCGGGCTGGGCGCCTTTCATCGGGCATATCCCGGGATGCGCATCGCCCGCTCCCAGCGATGCATCAGCCAGACGAGGACGCCGACAAGGATGCCGTAGGTCGCCAGCAATACGACCATCATTTCGAAGACGTTCTGCGATTCCGACCAGATCTGCTTGACCGCATACAGCGTCTCGGGAACGGCGATCGCGTAGGCGAGGGTGGTCGTCTTGAGCAGGTTGACGAGGTTGTTGTTCAGTGCGGGAAGGCAGACGCGAATGGCCAGCGGAAGGACGATATGGATGTAAGCCTTGAGGCGAGTGTATCCGAGCGCCTCCGCGGCTTCCAGCGTCGTCCTCGGCACAGCTTCGATGCCGGAGCGGAAGATTTCGACGTTGAAGGCGCCCGCGAACAGCGACAGCGAAATGATGGCCCATTGGACGTTGCTCAGCAGCGGAACGCGCATGCCCGCCGCCTCGACGGCTGGGAGCATGGTGCCGAGGCCGAAATAGAAAAAGAAGATCTGGACCAGCGGCGGCGTGTTGCGGAACACCACCACGAAAGCATTGACGGGCAACCGCAGCAGCATGGACGGACTGCCTTGCAGCAAGGCGCCGACCGCGCCGATGATGAGGCTCAGCAGGATGGTCGTGACGCTCAGAAGCAACGTCATCTTGAGCCCGCCGAAATAGCGGTCCCAATCGTAGGCATCGTAGAATACGGAGAAATTCAGCCCCGTCGTTTCGTAGAGCCGTTGAAACCAGTCGCCGATTGCGTGCATTTTGCGCGACACCAAACTGTTGAGGCGATGCCTCGTATCAGTGCATTGGCTCGACCTGTTCGGAGCGCAAGACGGATCTGGCGCTCCGCCTTACGCGTCTATTTGTCCTTGTATTGCTCGTGCATGAGCAGCGAATACTCGGTCGGCGTAATGCCCCACTTCTTTTCCGCTGCCACGATGAAGCCGGTCTTCATCCAGTCCTTTGTCGCATCTTCGAGCAGCTTCTGAAGGCTGGCATTATCGAGCGCGACAGCGATCATCCATGGCGATGGCAAAATACCTTTCAGGGGCAAGTCGTAGTCCGCCTTCCACTCGTCCTCGAGCAGCTTGCCCTGCAGGAAGGTCTGATCGTAGACATAGCCGATGCAGTTGCCCTGCTTCATGGCGAACAGAGGCTTCTCCGAGCCGTCAAACGCAACGATTTCGGGGCCGTAGGATTTGGCAACGTCCTTGTTGTACCAGGCCCCCGACGTGGCACAGACGGGTTTTCCCTTGAGCTCGGCCCAGTCCTTGATGCCGGACTTCTTGTTGAGAAGGATGTTCACATAGTCCGAATAGTATAGCGGTTCGATGGCTTGAACCACGCGACGGCGTTCCGGCCTGTCCGACATGGTCGCTATCAGCAGGTCGACCTTTCCCTGCTGAAGAAATTCGATCCTGTTGGAGGCCGCGACCGGAACGAGTTCGAGTTTGACGCCGAGGCGCTTGGCAATGTCTGCGGCGAGATCCGGCTCGATGCCGACCACGTTTCCCGTGGGATCGCGGAAACCGAAGGGCTTGTAGTCAGCCTTGACGCCGACATTCAACGTGCCGCGCTGCTTGATGGCATCGACGCCATCGGCGGCTTGGGCGCTGCCAAGCATCAGCAGCGCCGCGATGCCTGTCATCATGGAACGGACAATGTCTCTCATCGGATGACGCCTCCAGGATTGTGATCACGACGCGCGTTGCGCGCGCTTGTTCAAGATACAAGGCTCGTGCCAAACGTCACGAAAAACGGGAGATGGAGAATGGGCTGAGGTCGATCGCGCTTCGACCGTCGGTCACCATCCCGGCGACGACGTTGCCGATACCTGCCGAGTGCTTGAAGCCGTGGCCCGAGCACGCCGAGACGACACAAATCCGGTCCTGGTCGGGATGGCGGTCGATGATGAAGCCCCGATCGGGCGTCACCGTGTAGATGCAGGCGGCCGCCTGCGCGACGCGCGGCGTGGCGCCGGCGAGCCGCCCCGCGACGTGCTTCCGGTACATTTCAGCCGATTCCGCGGGATCGACGGTGCGGTCGATGGCGTCGGCCGTCGTGTTGGTCTCGTACTGCTCGGTCGCGACCTTGAGACGACGATCGCCAGGCAGCGGCGGGAAGCCGTAGAGGTAGTCGACATCCGTCGCGCCGTGCATCCAGATGAACACAGGGGCGTCGGCGCGATACGCGCTGGTATCCTCGAGCTCGTACCAATGCAGCACCTGCCGCTTCACCGTGAGCACGCGATCAAACGGCGCGCCGAGCAGGTGGGAATTCCAGCCGCCTGCCGACACCACCACCTGGTCCGCCTCGAATGTGCCCGAGGACGTTTCCACCCGAACGGAGGAGCCGCGCTGCGCGATCGAGAGAACCTCAACTCCCGTGCGGATCGTTGCGCCGAGCTGCTCCGCGCGCGTCAGCTGCGCCTTGATGCAGCGCTCCGGAAAAACGTATCCTCCGCCGGGCTCGTAATAGGCCTTCTCGTTACCCTGGAGATTCAGGAACTGCGGGAAGCGATGAGCCACCTCTCGCCCGTCGATCACTTCATGCGCGATGCCGAAGTCACGCGCCGCTGCAATCGAGCGCGCGACGAAATCCGGCTTGCCGTGGTGTGACGTCTCGCCGACACCGGGCGCCATGACGACGAGGCCGCATGGGTTCAGCAGCTCGGCAGACGTCTCGGCCTCGAGCTCACGCCAGATCCGGTGGGTATCCAGCACCAGGGGCACGTAATCGCGGCCTTCGCCGACCGCCTGCCGGGTGATGCGGGTTTCGCCGTGGCTGGATCCCATCGTGTGGGGCGGGGCAAAGCGATCGAGGCCGACCACCTTTACCCCTCGCTTGGCCAGTTGATAGAGGGCCGCGCTGCCCATGGCACCGAGGCCGATCACCAGAATATCCGCTTGCTCGCTCATGGATCGGGACTGCTTAATTGTTAGGACGATCCGAAGTCTGCTTTCGGATGCGGCTCTCCTACAAGGATAATTCATATAATGAAGGCAATTTGCATGTTAATATGACTTCTGCTTAAGTTATGGATATGACGCCACCTGTTCCAGACTTGCGAAGCTTGCAGATTGTCGCTGCCGTCGCGGAGTCCGGCAGCATGCTTCAGGCGTCCCGTCAGTTCGGGATGACGCAATCAGCGGTTTCTCAGGCTGTGCGGCGGGCCGAGGCCTCGATCGGCGTCGCGTTCTTCAACCGTAGCCGGAGGCCGCTTACACTGACGCGGGCGGGCCGCATCCTTGCTGGCCGTGTTCGCGATCTGAATCGCGACTTTGACACGTTACTCAGCGCACTCCGGGACGCAGCGAAACTGCCTGAGCGTGTCGATCTGAGGCTCGGCCTCATCGACTCCTATGCCGCCACGGTCGGCGCACACCTCGTCAAGGAGCTCATGACGGGCGAGGTCGCACTGAGCCTGTCCGTTTGGTCGGGCCTTGCTCACTCGCATGCCGAGGCGCTGGTCCACCGAACGATCGACGCGGCGATCACATGCGATGCGATGGATGACCTGTATGATATCGAGCGCTTCCCGTTTTACCGCGAGCCAAATCTGCTGGTGGTGCCGCGCGGATTGGAAGCCGAATTTGCTGACCTTGATTTGCGGGAGATCCTGACCCGGCATCGCCTGGTCCGGTACAGCGAACGCTCCTATGCGGGCGCTCAGGTCGAGCGCCACCTGAGCCGTTTGGGCATTCGCCCACCGCGGGCCTTTGAGTTTGACACCTCGGACAGCCTGGTCGCCATGGTCGCCACCGGGATGGGCGTGGCGATCACCACGCCGCTGTGTCTGTTGCAGGGGCTCGCTCACGCTGGTCAAGTCAGCGCTCTCCCTCTGCCGGGCCCCGGATTTTTTCGTGAGCTGCTTCTGGTGACCCGCCGTGGCGATCTCTCATCACTGGCGCCGCGCATCGCGGAGATGGCTCGGACGAGTATTACGATGCAGGCGATGCCGCGGATCCGGACGCTCGTGCCTTGGTTCACCCAAGACTACTAGCCATTGCCACCACGAAAAAGGCCCGGCTCTCGCCGGGCCTTTTTGCGTTTTGGAGCCGGGTCTCGCCTCAGCGGCGGAACATGCCGCCCATCATGCCGCCGACGACACCGCCGACGAAGGCCGCGCCGGCATCGCCGCCGCCGCTGTTGCGATGCTGAACCGGTGCGCTGCTCTGGGCCTGGGCCGGGGCAGCACGCCGGGCCGGCTTCGCGCTGTCGTCGCTCGCGGTGGCCGGCGCGGCCGCCACGATCTCGGACAGCAGGGCCTTGTGCTGGAGCTTGTTGAGGTAGCCGGTCGACGGATAACCGCGAGCGGCCTGCCAGCGCTTCAGCACTGAGCGGGTCTCGTCGGTGAAGGCACCGGTCACCTTGGTGTCGAAGCCGAGCCCGGTCAGGCGGCGCTGCACGTCGCGGCGCTGGCCCTTGTCGAGGCCGATCTGGTCCTCGGTGAGCTGGGTGGAGTCATCGGTGAAGGTGGCGGGATCGATCCCGGAGTTCAGATTGCGGGTCGCCGTGGACGGGCCGCTCTTGATCGCCGCAAGCCGCGCCAGCGCCAGCGCCTTGAACTGGCCGTTCGGATAGGCCGAGAGATAGGCGTTGAGCTCTTCCGGCTTGTTGGATTCCTTGACCGAGCGCCAGTATTCGAGCTCGACACCGTCGGAGCTGCTCGCTGCCGCCGGCACGTTTCCGGAAGCGGTCGGGGCTGCGTTGGCAACCTGCGTCTGCTGCGACGGGTTGAGATAGACCGCGCCGATCAGGTTGGTGTGGCCCCAGGGAAGCTGGCCCTTGCGGGTCTCTTCGTTGACCTGGGCGCGCACCGAGGTCATCGCCTGCTGGATCTCGACGCCGGGCTTGGTGATGTTGTCGATCAGCGCGCGGGTGAACGGGCTGTTGTTGCCCTCCTGGCCGTCGAGCGCGGTCTGGCCCGGGCCGGTGGCGAACGCGATCAGCGTGCCTTCGCCCGACTTCATCTCGGCAAGACCGCTCTGCACGTTGACGCTGCGCGTTGCCGAGTTCGACTTGATCTTGGCGGCGAACGGATTGTCGCGGCAGGCGTCGAGGAAGACGAGCTTGACCTTGGCGTCGCCCATGGTCTGCTCGAGCGTCAGGTCGATATTGATGGCTGCGCCGAGCTTGACGTCCATCTCCGACTTGATGTCGGCGTCGACAGGCAGGAGGTAGTTACTGCCGCTGACGGCGATGCCGTGGCCGGCATAATAGAACACTGCGACATCGGAGCCTTGCGCCTTGCGGCCGAAGTCCAGGAGCTTCTCCGTCATCTGGTCGCGGGTGAGGTTGGATCCTTCGATCACCTCGAAGCCGACATTGCGCAGGGTCGCCGCCATCGCCTTGGCGTCGATCGGCGGGTTCGGCAATTGTGCGACGTTCTTGTAGGAGCCGTTGCCGACGACGAAGGCGACACGGCGGTCGGCCTTCGCGGCACTGACCGACAGCGCCATGCACATCAGCGAAGCGAGCAGGGTGAGAGTGCGCATCTGAAATCCCCAACAGAATCGAATTGCAGGCAGCAACAAATTGGCAACGAACCTACACGAAGTGCCCGACTTCGCGCCACCAAAACGGCAGTACGTCGTATTCAACCCGCTGCTGTGTGGCCGAATGTGCACGATGGAATGCCCCTCCAACGTGATCCAGATCACACGGCCACTTCGTTTTTGTCGCGCGAGTCAGCGCGAGGTTCACTGCGCGCGGGCGGGAACCGGGGCGGTCGGCTTCAGGTTCAGGAGATTGCCGCACAGGATCAGCGTCGCGCCGAGCACGGTCCAGGCGTCGAGCCGCTCCGAATACAGCAGCCAGCCGACAGTCGCGGTGAGCGGCACCCGCAAGAAGTCCATCGGCACCACGATGGTTGCATCCGCGTAGCGGAGCGCGCTGGCGAGGCAATAGTGCGAGAATGTGCCGCAGACCCCGATGACGAAGAGCCAGCCCCAGAGAGTGGTTGACGGCCAGGTCCAGACATAGAGCGTCGGCAGCAGGCCCACGACCATCTGCACCACGATCATCCAGAACAGGATCGACAATGCGCTCTCGGTCCGGGTCAGCGATTTCGCCAAGATCATGGAAATGCTGAAGCCGATCGCGGCCCCCAGTGCGATCAACTGGCCCGGATTGATCTCGCCGGTGGCGGGCCGCACGATCATGACGACGCCGACGATGCCGAGCGCGATGGCGGCGATCTTCCAGACGGTCATGCGCTCGGACAGAAACGTTGCGGCCAGCAGCGCAGTCCAGATCGGCATGGTGAATTCGATCGCGACGACCTGGCCGATTCCGATCAGCGTCAGTGCGTAGAACCAGCCGAGCTGCGCGAAATAATGGACCCCGTTGCGCGCGAGGTGCTGGGGCAGGCGTTTGGTCGCGACCGCCTTGAAACCGCCGGCCCGGTAGATGATCGGCAGCAGCAGCGTGAAGCCGATCACCGAGCGCACTTCCATGATCTGGAAGACGTTCAGCTCGCGCGTGGTCTCGCGGCCGGCAACCGCCATGACCAGCATCAGCGCCAGCCAGCCGGCCATCCACAGTGCAGCCATCGTTTTGGACGGTGTTGCGGTCATCGTTGCTGGTGCGGGCGATCGAGCCTGAGGGGAGGGCCGGTATCGGCGACATCGCCGGCGTTTGCAACGGCCAAAACTGCGGATGCAGCGATGCAGGGCGGCGTGCTAAGGCATCATTGAACAACAAGAAAAGGGAGATCTTCGCTCATGCAAATCTTGCAGCCGGCCGAATGGAAGAAACCGCGGGGCTTTTCTCACGGCGTGGTTGCCGAAGGGCCGGGCCGCTGGGTGGTGCTGGCCGGGCAGACCGGCGGCGACGAGACCGGCAATTACGCGCCTGACATGGCGGCGCAGGTCGCAACCGCGCTGAAGCGGATCATCAAGCTCCTTGGCGAGGCCGGAGCCGGTCCGGAGCATATCGTCCGCCTGACCTGGTACCTGACCAGCCGCAGCGAATATGAGGCCGCGGGCGCCGGCATCGGCGCGGCCTGGAAGGAAACACTGGGGCGCAATTTTCCGCCCTCGACGCTGCTCTACATCGGCGGTCTCGTGGACGAGCGGGCCAAGGTCGAAATCGAGGTCACGGCGTTCGTGCCGAACGCATAAGACGCATAAAAAAGCCCCGGCGGAATCGCCGGGGCTTTTGGCTTGAACGCGGTCCGCCTTAGCGCGACAGCGAGATGTTGGCGCCGCGGAACTGGCTGTCCGCGCGCATGGTGACGCTCTGCTTGTTGCCGGACGTCTTCAGCGAGATGTTGGCGTTGAAGCCGGCGGTCGAGGCGACCAGGTCGTAGTTTCCGCCAGCGCCGCGGCCCTGGAGGGAGCCGCTGATGTTGCGGCTGGCTTCGGACCAGCTGCCGGCGATGGCGCCGCCTTCAGCCCTGACGTTGGCGCCGAGATTGAACTTGTAGGCGTCGCTGGCGCAGGTCAGCGACATCTCCATCGTCGGTCCGATCGGGGCGTATCTGGCCCGGCAGCGGATCCGCTCGGTCGAGCCGTCATCGAGCGTGACGGTGCCGGCACCGCTCCAGCTCCCCGCCAGCGGGGCGAACGGGCCGGACTGGGCCTTGCTCTCAGAGTTGGCGATCCCCGCCGCAAACAAAACGGCGGCCGCGATCAGCAGCCGCCGGCTTACGACGCGGGTCCCGAATTTCTTACTGGCGCGATGCTTCCCACCGCCCGCTGCACGGTATGCCTGCAGATGCTCCATTCCACTTCCCCGATCCGGCGTTGCCGCTGAGTTGACCGTTGGCATATGCACCATTGATCGAAACTTTCACAAGTCCCCCGCTGCCGATGGTGCCGGAAACGTTAGCGCCGGGCGCGGTGATCTTGCCGTCGGCAACCGTCAGCATGGAGCTCGCGGTCGGCTCGCAGGTGCCGCTCTTGGTCACGATGGTGACATGCCAGTTGCCGTCATAGGGGGTCTGGGCGAAAGCGGGAGCGGCGAGGGTGATAACTGAAGCGGCACAGAATGCCGTAATGCGACCAAAACGCATGAATTCCGTCCTTGAATCTGTCTGATATGCTGACGCTTATTCGGCCTAAATGTGACGGAAATTTGTTGCATTGCCAAAGCGAAAATTGTTCCTGTGGAAACAATGGTTTATTTGTGTTTCCGGCTCCAATTTTCGAAGCAGAATCAACGCGCCTTCACGTTAAGGGTAAACGTCAGGACAGGACTCAGGGAAGGACTCACGAAAGACTTGGCGCCAAGGTGGCGAACTGCTCGTCCTGAACCTTGGAGGGCAGCGCCTTGTGGACCTTGACGTAGTCGATCACGTCGGCCAGCAGCTTGAGGCCGAGCGGAGCGAGCGCACGCTCCCAGAGCTCGCGAGCCGTCTCGCCCTTCCTGACGAAGCACCAGTCCTGGGCGGCGATGGCGCCGGCGTCCATGCGGTCGGCAAGATGATAGATCGTGCCGCCGGCGATCGGATCGCCTTCCTTGATGGTCCATTCCACGGCGGCTTTGCCCCGATGACGCGGCAGCAGCGAGGGATGATAGCCGATCCCGCCGTACTTCGCGGCGGCCAGGGCGTCCTTGCCGATCCGGGCGTGGCTGTGGGCGGTGATGATCAGGTCGGTGTCGGGGCCGATTTCAGAGGCGACCACCAGCTTCGGATTGGCCTGGACTGTCACCTCGATGCCGGCCGCCTTGGCGCTCGCGGCGAGGCGATCCTCGGCGTCGGCCACGACGACCCGCACGATCGGGACGCCGTGCTCCCGGAGCATGTTCAGGGTGGTCACGCCGAAATGGCGGGAGCCGACGAGGGTAATGCGCATGGGTGTCCGATCCGTCTCGCAACTGCGTCATCCCCCGATAACACGTCGGTGCGTCCTGTCACCAGCCGCGGGCGGTTTGTGCCGGTTATCAACAATGCACCGGGCGCGGGGCGCGACGGGCTCCGCGATTGCGCAGCCGGCCGTTCCGGTGCTTCCATGCGCGTATTGCACCGTATCAGGAGCGAGCGCATGCGAAGCGCGTGGTTTTTCCTTCTCGCGGCACTGAGCGTAGCCACGCCCGCGCGCGCCGGCGGGCCGTACCCGGCGGTCCCGCCCGAGGTCGGGGTGGCGCCGTTCATCGGTCCGACGTGGGATGCCTATCGTTGCGTCGAAGGGCCGGTCTATAATTTCTACCACGACGCCTATTACGGCGAGGAGCCGCCCGCACTCTATCGCGGCTACGCCTACAGGCCGTACTACCGCTACAGCGCCTACCGCAGGCTGCCGCGCAAATATTTTTGCGTCACCGACTAGCGTTGCCGGGCGGCCACATCGACAGCAAATGATGTATCCGCCGGTTCCTCTGTTTCATTTCTAACATAAGCAGCCCCCGTGTGCCGCTAGAATGCACCAACCGGGGCTGGCCAAATTTGATTCCGAATCCGTTTTCGAACCCGGCTTTGGCCGCTGGCGAGTGATCGCCAGCGGCTTTTCATGCCGGCGCCATCACGAAATCATCAAACGGTAACGCGTTCTCAACCTGCCTGTCGTATCGACGAATCCGTCGCGGATTTGTATTGCGTACCGCGACACCAAAAATGTCCCGCCGGCGTGGGTGCGCCGCGTGGGCTTTTTTGCCGGGACCGATTTCATGCCGAGCGCAATTGAGCAGATCGTGGACGCCTATGTGCGGCTGAAGAACCGCCGTGGGCTCGACGAGCTGATGATGCACAGGCAGCGGCTCGCGGTCGATCTGAAGAGCAGGTCCGGCTATGATTTCAGCCTGCCGATCGGCAAGATCGACGAGGAGATCGCGATCATCGAGGAGGGGCTCAGCCGGCTGAAGGCTCAGTCTCCGGATTCCCGCGGGATACGTCCGATCTGACGCGCTCAGTCGCGCCGGCCACCGTCGATGACGGTGAACAGCGGCCGTGCCTGGGTCGGCTCGACCAGAAGTTCCTCCACCAGCGCGGTTGCCGCATCGACATATTTGCGCGTCGGTTTGTCTAGCTCACGTTTGGCCTCGTCGTCGAGCGCGACCTTTGCGGCCTCGACCAGCTTGCGCATGCGCGCCGCATGGTCGTCGCCCGCCGTCAGCGTCGCGCGCGCCAGCGAGCGCAGCACGAACAGTTCGCCTTCGAGGCGGAGCAGGCGGTCGTTGAGCCTGGAGAGGACTGCGTTGAGATCGGCCATAGCTGCTGTTCGTCGCGGAGGATCCATCCTGATCTAGCGGCGATCGGTGAACGGAATCCAAACGCCATTGGCGCAATTGGGTTGATCTCCGGCGTCTCCTGGCAGCAGCGATGCCGCCGATGTGAGACATCGTGACGTTGCGACGCATCGTTCCAGCGTGGTTCCCGCACCACATGGTGCCCGGGTGGACGTCTGGAGCACGTATGATGCGGTCTATCCTGGCTTTGGTCCTCCTAATTTCAACATGCGCATGGGCGGCTGCCGCGCCGGCGCATCATGCCCGCCCGCGCCACCACGTCGTCGTCCATCTGCCCGAGGACGCGCCGGTCCCGCCCGGCTGGTACAAATTTCCCGGGTGGCCGCCGATCCCGCCGTCGGAGAACAGGAATCTCGATCCCTCCAATTTCGGCGGCGGTTGATCGAAGCTACGATGCGGTTCGGGCGAGATAGTCGCGGGCGAAGGCGAGATACCAGTCGAGGCAGGCGGGATTGGCCATCGCCTCCTTGTTGATGACCTTTTCGACGGGCTGGCCGAGCAGCAGCTTCTTGATCGGCAGCTCCTGCTTCTTGCCCGAGAGCGTGCGCGGGATCTCGGCGACGGCAAAGATCTCGTTCGGCAGGAATCGCCGGGACAGGCCGGCCTCGATCGCCTTGTTGATCCTGGCCTGCATCGCAGCGTCGAAGGCTGTGCCCTCGCGCAGCACCACGAACAGCGGCATGTAGCTGTCGCGGCCGAGATATTCGAGGTCGACGACGAGGCTATCCAGCACTTCCGGCAGCGCTTCGATCGCGGAATAGAGCTCGCTCGTGCCCATGCGCAGGCCGTGCCGGTTGATGGTCGCATCGCTGCGGCCATAGATGATGCAGGAGCCGTCCGGATTGACCTTGAGCCAGTCGCCGTGCCGCCACACCGGCCCGCGGCCGCTGCCGTCGAAATTGTCCAGATAGGTCTCGAAATAGCTGGCGCGATAGCGCGCATCGCCCTTGTCGTTCCAGAAACGGAGCGGCATCGAGGGCATCGGCTCGGTACAGACGAGCTCGCCGACCTCGTCGATGACGGCGCGGCCCTGCTCGCTGAAGGCTTCGACCGCCGCGCCGAGCAGGCGGCACTGCATCGCGCCCGGGGTCTGCGGCAATTCGCGGTTGCCGCCGATGAAGGCGCCGGCGAAATCGGTGCCGCCGGAGATGTTCGCCCACCAGATGTCGGCCTGCGCCTTGCTGCCGTTGATTTTCGACAACGCCGCGAAGCGATCGTTGAACCAGGCTTGCGTATCGGCGCTGAGCGGCGAGCCGGTCGAGCCGAGGCAGCGCAGCCGCGACAGATCGCCGGCCGCAGTGAGATCGATCTCGGCCTTGGCGCAGTTGGCGAAGAACGCCGCGCCGGCGCCGAAGAAGGTCGCCTTCGACTGTGCCACGAACCGCCACAGCGTGGTCCAGTCCGGCTTGTCCTTGGTGCCGCCCGGGCTGCCGTCGAAGATGCAGCAGGTGGTGCCGCTGAGCAGGCCGCCGACCTGCGAATTCCACATGATCCAGCCGGTCGAAGAGTACCAGTGATAGCGCTCGCCGAACGAGTTCTTGTGGTAGGAGCAGCCGAGGTCGTTGTGCAGGCCCAGCAGCGCCAGCACCACGATGACGATGCCGCCATGACCGTGCACGATCGGTTTCGGCAGGCCGGTGGTGCCGCTGGAATAGACGATCCAGAGCGGATGATCGAACGGCAGCCAGGCCGGCTCGAACGCGTCGATCGCGGCGCCTGTCCTTGCGACGATGTCGGCGAGCAGGGCGTCCGGCGCTGCGGGCGCGGCCTCGCTGTGCAGGATGACGTGCTCGACCGTCGGCAGCGACCGCCGCAGCTCCGCGACGACGTCTTTGCGATCATGCCGGCGGCCGGCATAGGTGACGGCATCGCAGGCGATCAGCACCTTCGGCTCGATCTGCTTGAAGCGGTCGATCACGGCGGGCGCAGCCATATCGGGCGCACAGACGCTCCAGACCGCGCCGATGCTGGCGCTCGCCAGGAACGCGATGATGGTTTCGGGGATGTTGGGCAGATAGGCCGCGATCCGGTCACCGGGCTTGATGCCCTTCCCCTTCAGATGCAGCGCGAGCGCCGCCGCCTTGCGCCGCAGCTCCGGCCAGCTCGTTTCGTTGAGCTTGCCGTCCTCGCCGCTACTGACGATCGCGGGCAGGCCGGCGGCGTCGGCGGCCTCAACATGCCGGAACACCTGCCGCGCATAGTTGACCTGCGCACCGGGAAACCACACCGCGCCCGGCATCTTGCGCTCGGTGATCACGGCCGCAAACGGCGTCGGCGATTGCAGATCGTAATAGTCCCAGATGCTGCGCCAGAAGCCGTCTAGATCGCACACCGACCACTGCCGCATCTCCTCGTAATTCGCGAAGGAAAGGCCACGCTGCTCGGCGAGCCAGTTGCGGTAGAGAGCGATCTGGGGAACGAAGGGTGCGGTCATTGCGTGTCGGATTCTGTTGCGGGGAGGGGAGTCTAACCGGTGTCGCGGCTGAGCAGAAGCGTCAGTTCCTCATCCCTGCGTCACGGCAAAGCGCTCGCCGCCGATCCCGGCCTGATGCCGCGCGGCCGGCGCTGAAGCTGGCGTTCAAACGCCCTCAAAGCAAAAGCTGAAAAACAACCCCATACACAGTAGCGGGGCTATTGAATGCATTCGTCGTTTTCAGTTGGTGCCAAGCAGGTCCTTTTCGGACTTGTCCAACGCGAACAGCCTACCGATATCTCGATGGCGCGACGCATCGCCTCGTCCGGATTTGACACGTCGGGCAAAACACTGGCAGAGCGGCATCATCGGAAATTCGTAACACCCGCGCGGGGAAACCTGCCGCGGGTTTTTTATGTCGTAGCAGTTGCCATGATAAAAGGATCGCTATTGTTCCGCACAGCGGCAGGGCTGACAATCGCAGTGGGAATTTTGCGTGAAGTGTTTTGCCCGACGACGGGCAAGGTGTCACTGCGAACTCCGTCGATGCATTGTGCGTCGTTGCTTCAACATCGTCATTGCGAGCGCAGCGAAGCAATCCAGAATCCCTCCGCGGAGGCGCTCTGGATTGCTTCGTCGCAAGAGCTCCTCGCAATGACGGCGAGAGTGGCGATGGGGTTTGGTAGCCCGGATGAAGCGAAGCGCAATCCGGGGTTCGTGCAATAAAGCGACACTGGTCCCGGATTTCGCTTCGCTCCATCCAGGCGACGGCAGTGAGAACCTTGCCTCGGCCTACCAACCCACTCCCGCCCACCGTCTCCCGAACACCGGCGGCTTGGTCTTCACCGCGGACCAGCCGAAGAAGTGATGCTTCCCCGACCAGGAGTGCACCACGCCACTGCAGATGCTGCATTTGAAGTGGCCCGAATGCGGCTCGGCGTGCTCTTCCCTTGTCGCAATGTAGTTCATGCTGCAACCGGGGCAGGTGAATTCTTCGATCGTCCAGATGCTGTTGGCCATTGCACCGCAATTACAGGTTAGGTCACGCTGACCAGCGTAGGATTCAGCATTTGCTTCGAAGTAAACCGAATGACGCAAAATCCGTTAATTCCGATTAGCCAAGTTGGCGACTTGCCGTCTGCCACGGAAATAGGACTGGCACGATGGCAAGGCTATTTGCAGTTGATCGCGAGCGGGCCGCTAGTTGGTGAGTTCGGCGGCAGTTTTAGCTCTTGGTTTCCTGCCGTTTTTAGGCGCAGTTCGGTCCATGTTCCGTCGATCATGAGGGGGCCCGCTGGCAGCGCGGACTGTGGAGTGCCGGGGATCGTGAGGCTCAGTCCCGGTGTTTGTGTACTGTGCGCCGAAAGTCCTAGCCCGATCAGCAAGGCTAGAAGAGCAAAAACCCCCGTTAGAGACTGCACGTTCAAGCGTTTCGAGACGGGGAGCGTTGACCAAGCGGTTTCGGTTGGGAACGTTCGTCCGTCGGCACGCTTATAGACCCCGCTGATTGCAGAGAGGCCGGCGCTCATGCTGATGAACAAGAGGATCACGCTGAAGGTGAAGAAGGCGACGGTCCAAGACAGCCACGGAACGCCATTAGAGCGCGTGAACTGAAGCAATGTCCCTGAAGCAACCAGAAGCGCGACAGCAATTGTGAGAAGCGTCTTAGCAGTCTCGACCGCCAGCTTCGTCGCTTCCTTCTTGTCGTCCGAACTTCGGCCGCCAAGGCGAGCCTTCGCCTCCGATAGAAAGGCATCTTGCGTCGTGACGTCGGGCCAAATCGTCGCTTTGTTGGCCTCCAAATGTGCAATTGCAGTCAGAGGATCGAAAGCTGGCACGGCGTCACCCCCACAAAAGATAAGTTGAGATGGTACCCCAGGCTGCGTCGATCGCTTTGATGACGTCGTGGGAAGATGCAAGTGACTCGCGCTTGTTGTTGTTCGTTGTTTTTACCAACTCATAGAAGCTATCCATCACCTGGGCATCCAGGTTCTGTGCTGTGAGAACGACGGTGCTATTTGGAGACGAGAGATTCCCCTGGCTCAATCGATCCTGGTAGGGTTGAACGATCATCTGGTCGAAAAGCGACAGCACGCAGAGCAAAGCGTCAGATCGAAATGTGGACATTTGGTTTTGCAGTAGGGCGGCTTTGATTTGATCGAGAACAGCTATGTTCCTCGTGTCGTAATTCATGAACAATTTGAAGTATGACTGCGCGAGTAAAGGATCCACGGTATCCTCTCCTTTGGAAATGTCCGAGTATAATATTTACCTTTAGTTGTATCAATGGCGTCTATCCCGCGCGAAGGCCTGGCCCCCCAGTGGAGCCGGTTAAGCTTGCGACGAGCGCCCGTCAGTCCAAATCGCGCCGCCGGTCGGTCCAAGCGCCCCCTTGATCGGACAGCTAGATTTCACCCCATCGCCCTGGTCGAGCAGGGCAAAAGTCATTGGGGGTGGGATCATGAGCAAGAAACTGATTTTTACAGCTGCGCTGTTGTCGCTGGCAACTCCGGCCTTTGCGGCCGACATCATCGAACCTGCGCCGGTGGTGAAGGCGCCGATCGTGCCGGCCCAGATCTTCAGCTGGACCGGCTTCTACATCGGCGCGCATGGCGGCGGCGCCTGGAGCAAATGGACCGGCATCGACCCGACCGATCCGACAGCGACCTGGAGCTCGGCCACGGCCAGCGGCGGCATCGTCGGGGGCCAGATCGGCGGCAACTACCAGATCAGCAATTTCGTGATCGGCCTCGAAGGCACCGGCGCCTGGTCCAGCGTCACACTCAATGCCGGCGGCCCGTTCGGTGGCGGTGCCGGCTTCAACCTGTCGCTGAAGAACGACTACATCGCCACGGTCGCCGGCCGTTTCGGCGTCGCCTTCGACCGCGTGCTGCTCTACGCCAAGGGTGGCGCGGCCTTCACCCGCGACAAGTATAGCGTCAACAACGGCCTTGCCGGCCCGCTCGCCGGTTCCGCCTCGGGCAGCTTCAATCGCACCGGCTGGCTTGCCGGCGGCGGCATCGAGTGGATGTTCGTGCCGAACTGGTCGGTGCGGGCCGAGTACAACTATATGGGCTTCGGCACGATCACCGAGCAGCCGGTGACGACAGGCAATCTGGTGGCGACTCCAGCCAACGTGAAGCTGAACATCCAGACCGGCACGGTGGGCGTGAACTACCACTTCTGAGCGGACGGAGCGCCACCGCTTGGCCGACTGGACCAACCCGTTCGGCGACAGCTGATGCCGCGCCGGGCGGCGCAGCGGTCCGATCCCTTGCGCCGCCGCGGGCCCGGTCGTCTTGACGCCGGATGCGCGGCTGGCAATAACGCTTTGCCGCGCAAGTGCCGGAACCCGCGTCAATGCCGCAAGGAAAGGCGTGCCCGTGAAAAGTCTCCGTCAGCTCCTGACGGGAGAGGACATCATCCAGCTCCTGATCCGGGTCGGCCTGCTTGGCCTGCTGATCATCTGGACCTTCCTGATCATCCGCCCGTTCGTGCCGATCCTGGCCTGGAGCGCCGTGCTCGCGGTCGCGTTCTATCCGGCCTTCAGCTGGGTCGCCAAGATCCTCGGCGGCCGCCCGAAGACCGCGGCCGCGATCCTCACCCTGATCACGCTCGGCATCGTCATTGGCCCGGCGACCTGGCTCGGCCTCAGCGCGGTGGACGGTGCGCGCGAACTGGCGAAGCAGCTCGGCACCGGCGATCTCGCGCTGCAGTCGGCGCCGGAGCAGCTCAAGTCGTGGCCGGTGGTCGGCCCTTGGCTCTACGATCTCTGGGATCAGGCTTACAACAACATCCGTGCGGTGCTGCGCGAGGTCGCGCCCTATCTCCAGCCGCTGGCGGGACCCCTGTTGTCGCTTGCGGGCGATGCGAGCCTCGGCACGCTCCAGTTTCTGGTCTCGGTGTTCGTCGCCGGCTTCCTGTTTCCGCATGGGCCGCGGCTGGTTGCGGCCGGGCGCGGCTTCCTGTTTCGCATCGTGCCCGAGCAGAGCGAGCATTTTCTCGAGCTTGGGGGCGCCACCATCCGCGCCGTGGCGCAAGGCGTGATCGGCGTCGCCATCGTGCAGGCGCTGCTCGCCGGCATCGGCTTCAAGATGGCAGCCGTGCCGAGCGCCGGCCTGCTCGCCTTCATCGTGCTCCTGCTCTCGATCGTGCAGATCGGCGCGTTCCTGGTGATCCTGCCGGTGATCATCTGGATCTGGACCGCCAAGGACGTCACCACGGCGCTGCTGCTCACGGTGTTTCTCGTCCTCGTCGGCTTCATCGACACCATGTTGAAGCCGCTGGTGATGGGGCGCGGCCTCACCACGCCGACCATCGTGATCTTCGTCGGCGTGATCGGCGGCACGCTCGCCCACGGGATCGTCGGCCTGTTCATCGGGCCGATCATCCTGTCGGTGGCCTGGGAGTTGATGATGGCCTGGATCAGGACCGAGGACCGGGCGGCGGCGAGCGAAAGCTGAGCTGCTCGCACGGGCTGTGGTCAAAGCGCCCCACGAACTTGTCTATTCAACTAGACAAGTTACGATAGGACGATTCTGTTTTCGATCTACGGCAGTAATGGCGAAGTCTTCCAAGCTGGTTGCCGCAAAACGCGGCAAGGTATTGTTGGTCAGACGGCGGTCGGACGGCCTGTGGATGTTCCCGGGCGGCCGCAAGCGTTCGCGCGAGTCCGACAAGGACTGCCTGCGGCGGGAGATCAAGGAGGAGCTGCCCAAGCTGAAGCTCGGCCGGATCAGCCTGTGGAAGGAAGTGACGGCCAGGAATAAGCGCTCCGGTCGCAAGATGAGCGACGCGATCTTCATCGCCAAGGGTGCCAAGGGCAGGCTCGAGATCGGCGACAAGAAGGAGATCGACCGGGCCGCCTGGCAGAAGCCGCGCGGCATCCGCCTGACGCCGACCTCGCGCTACATCCGCGATCGGCTGTTTCCGAGCAAGCCGCGGCGCCAGTGAGGAGGGGGGCCGCGTCTTCGCGGCGCCGGTGCGACAAATCGCCCGCTGGTCCACAACACGAGCCCGAAATCGACAGATGATCGTGCGGTCAGGTCGGCCTACGGTCGTGGTCTGATCGAGACGGCCCCAGCCAGCCGCTATTGCTTGACCGCCAGCGTGTCCAGGCAGTGGTTGAGATAGACGGTGCGATCCCTGGGCAGCACCTTGTCGAGATCCGCCTTCAGTGCGCATTCGCGTTGCCGCATCTGCTCGGCCCGGCGCTTCTCGGCCGCCTCGCGATATTCGGGGGCAACCTTGTTGGGATCGACCAGCGCCTGCGCGCGGGCGGGAGCAGTCACGGCGAGCGCGATGGCGGCGATGATGATAATGAACTGCTTCAAATGAGCCTCCGTAAAAGGGCTCATGCTAGCGCGAGGGTAGCGAGGGCTCAAACGGCAAGTACGGCGAGGCGACCGATCGCGCAGCCTGTCCAAGCTGCGTCCGAGAGGCTGTCGGCGGAGTCGGTTTCGACGACCTGACGTCGGCCAAGTGAAGTGGGGTAAGTGAAGTCGGCCAAGCGAAATCGGCCAAGCGAAGTCCATTCACTTCGAGGCGTGGTCGATCTTGTGCCCGAGATGCCCGGTGTCGTGATCGCGACGCAACTGGCTCAGCGAGGTCTCGTTCAATTGATGCAAGACCTCGCTGAGCGGGGTCGCATCGGGATAACCGGCCGCAAATGCCTTTCCGTAGATCTTCCGCAACGTACCGACCAGCGTGTTGCCGTGCTTCTTGCTGATCGCGCCATCCTTGTCCCGATGGCGGCCGTCCAGGCCCGGTTCCTTCATGTGGTTCTCCCTGTGCGGCGTCTTAAGCGCCTGGAGAGAGCGTGCTCCCAAACGAATTGGTTGGCAACGGTGCGGCGCGCGGGAGTTGAGCGGCGGTCCGCTCGATCGCAAGAACGTCGCGTTCGCGCTTCGCTCTCCTAGCTGTGAAGCCGCGTCAGATCGCGGTGGGTCGGTCGGCGTATTACATGAGCGGGAACGGACTCGATTGGAGCCGATACGATGCGTGTTGTTTTGGCCCTGGGCCTCCTGATCGTCTTGTGTACGTCTGCGGACGCCGCGCACCACGCTCGTGCGCACAATCCTGCGACACGCCATCCTCCGGTTGATCGTTTCGGCACGGAAGTGAATCCTCGCGTGCGCTTCGCGGTCCCCGGCTGGAGCGATGAAGCAACGGCGCGCTGGCTCAATAATGCCTCGTCCAACGTCGGCCGAGGCGGATAGCTATACCCGGACGCGGTACGCGAAGATCGGCGGAGCCGTGTGAACCAGTTCACACTCGCGCTTCGAGACCGGTGCTATCAAGGCCTCATTGCTTTTACCGATTGATATTTTGAAAACGCCCCAGCGCTCCCTACCAGGCGCTGGGGTTTTCATTTCGATCACGATCACCGCTCGCGAAGCGTGATCGGACCGGACGGGTGCTTTCTGAAAAGTGCCGAAGGGCGGGGCGGCTAAGCGGCTTGCTCCTCAAACGAGGTGTAGACCTGCCCGGCCGGATCGACGATCTGAACGTCCCAGCAGCCGTCTTCGACGAGCTCTCGGGCCTTCTTGAGGGCGGCCGCGAGTGACAGCCGCTTGAGGCTGACGACGCCTGCCGTGTCGAAACCGCTGATTTCAAACATGCCGTTCCTCCGGTTCTCCTGAATCTTACACCTTTCGAGGGCGTTGTCTCCCGGCTTTTGTGGCAAGGCCCATGGAACCGCAGCTGCAGTGTCCAGTGCAGCGCGGTGGCCGCCATCGTGCCATCGGCCGACCCTGATGGTCGCGGCGCTCCCGTCGCGTTCAGGCGTCATTCAGAGGGCTTGTCTATCTTGCGGCCTTGGAGGACCGCTTCGATGTTGATCACCACTATTGCGACAATCCTTGCTCTTCATGGCGGTGCAACTGCGCCTGCCGCAGCTGTCGAACGCCCGCTCGAGGTGCAGTATCGCGGCGTGCCGAGACATCCGCCGCCGTGCGGTGATCATTGGGATCAGAGCGCCCGCGACGGGATGTGCTATCCCAACGGCTATCTCCGTCCCGAAGACCAGGCGGCGCTGCAGGGATACTATCAGGGCCCGCGGCCTTACTATGGAATGCGCCGGCGTCCGGTGCCATGCGGCCACGGCGCTGACGTCGATATCCGCGACGGTGTCTGCTACCCCAACGGCACGGTTCCACTACAATTCCAGGACCGGCCAGAGAATTATTATCGGCGGTACTGAGAGACGGGCCGTCAGGCGTGAGACCGGGTGTGCTCCGGATCAGTGTGCTCCTGATCAGCGTGCTCTTGATGAGCTAGCCGCGGAGCCGGTCCAGCGCTACGCTAAGCGGCCTGCTCCTCAGACGAGGTGTGTACGCGCCCGGTTGGATCGACGATCTGAACGTCCCAGCACCCGTCTTCGACAAGCTCTCGGGCCTTCTTGAGGGCGGCCGCGAGTGACAGCCGCTTGAGGCTGACGACGCCTGCCGTGTCGAAACCGCTGATTTCAAACATGCCGTTCCTCCGGTTCTCGTGAATCTTACACCTTTCGGGGGCCTTGTCTCTCGGCTTTGGTGCTTCGAAGCAGGCGGCCGCGTGACTCATTCGGTCGCATAGCCCCCCGTAATCGGCCGGGGCGGCTGGGCCTGCCAGGCGGCCACGTCGCTAACGTGGAATTAATCCAAAATGCCCACAATTTTAGGCAGTTGTAGGTGGGTGCTGCGTAGAGGAGCCGTCGCGAGGACGTTCCGGCGTCGGCTTCCTGTTGCTCGCTCATTTGAGGTCAATGGACAATGACCACGACATCCGAGGCGCAAGGCCTCGTCGAACAACTCGACCCCGCGGCGCTCGCGCTCGCAGTCGCAGCACTCGAGCCCGCAGCCCCGGAAGCTCCAGCACCGGCCAAGCGGCCCAGCCGGAAATCGGTCCTGGCACTGTCGGTGTGTGCCTTGGCCATCAATGGTGCGGCGGCGATCTATACATTGCCGGCTGATCTTCCGTCGCCGAATCTCAGCAGTCTGGCTGAACTGCTTCCGCGCCGGGAAGCTTCCGCGCCAAAACAGGATCCGGTTGCCGCTGCCTTGAAGGACATTCAGTCGGCTCAGCAGCAACACACGGCTTCGCTGCAGGAAAACAATCACGCCTTGCAGCAAAATGCAGCCCTGCTGCAGCAGGATTCAATGGTGCTGTTGTCTCTGCGGCAGAGCATCACGGACGAACGGGTCGATGTGAGGAAGATATCTTCGCAGCTGTCCACGCTCATCGCGAAGGTCGATACGCTGCAGAATGCAATGATGTCGGACGTCACGTCCTCGATCCGAAAAGCAAACGCGCGCTATGGACTGTCGGCAGCGATGCGGAAACGGATGGTCCGGCAGTCGAAGTCTGTTGGGCCGGTTTCGGTTGGAGGAGCGCCGCTGAGCGTGCCGGCCGTGGTTTCGGCGCCGGAAAGCTGAAGACAGGTCAGGCAAATCACCTGACACTACTGGCCCTCGAACTCACGCTGGCCGGTCTTCTTGTCACGCCAGGCAGGACACGATGGCAAGCACGACGTCGGCGCCCAGGTCCCCTGAGTACATCGTGAAAAGGACGCCAGCGCCAAGAACAACAGCAAAGACCTTGAGAATAATCATTTTGAGATCCCCTCGTGGGTGACGAGAGACTGGACGCGGATTGTTTCCTGAGTGCTTCGCGTAATGCGGTGAACGGTTTCATTCACCGAGGCGTTATCCGTGAAGGGCCGCTCGACTTAGAGGCAGCAACAGGGGCTGCTGCGCCCCGATGCATTTTCGAGATCAAGCCCGAGGGGCATCGCAATCGAACTGGCGCGCGCCAACGGTGACTTCAAAACTCTCTCGCAAGAGCGAGCGCAAGGTCTCAGTTGCTCCGTTCCGACCTCCAGCCGGTTTCCCGATGTGAAATGGTGGCGGTAATATCGGCATCTCTGCCGGCCGACTGGCGCCAGGCAGCCACGCCGAAACACACGGTCAGCGTTAGTGTCGTCAGCAATAGCAGCACGGACAGAAACTGGCTCACGCACACCCCCGGCAAGATCACGCGCGAACGCGCGCACATCTGGTTGATTCGGAAAATGCAGTCCGACTGACCTAGGGTGCGTTTTCCCCAAGGTTGCAGACCCTTGGACCAACACTCGTAGCCCTTGAGCCACCGCGCTCAGGAGCCGGCTCCGCACGCACCAGGCTTCTGCGCTTCACAAGAATTGGCCGGCTATTGCCGTCGCCACGGCATAAGCTTTGGCTGGATGCTCGATGGCAGCCTCGCCGGCCGTCGCTCTATGATAGAGGCGATTGTTGGAGGCGGTGACTCTACAGCGCTGCAGATCCCGTCCGACCGACCAAATTGGAATCGCAGCCCTAGATCTCGCGATGGAATTAGCTGGCAACGCAACGAAGCGCTGACCGGCCGGTTCGCGCTGGCGGCCCCCCTTTAGAATTCGCTAGTTGGGGGGGCTGCCGCTCTTGGCCTTGGACGAATGTTTCACTACCGGTTTGGCCGGCGTGGCCGGCTTCTTCGCTTCGTCGCCGCGGGCAGTTCCCCACGGATCGACTGCCTTCTGGTTGGGAACATTGCCGAGGGAGCGTTGATAGGCGCGCTCGGCCCGAATGTCGTCCGCCTTCTCGGCCTCCGTCTTGTCCTTGGACTCGCCGTACATTGGAACATGGTCCTGAGCCAATGCGGTCTGTCCGATCAGGGCAAACATGACAGCGGCGGCGATTTTGCGCATCGAGAAACTCCCGGTTCTGCGACTAGCATAACATCGCGCCGATTGCGGCATCAATGCATCGGAGTGGCGTCCGGTAACGGCTGATGACGCATCGCCGCCGGTTGAAGCGGTAGAGATAAGCCCGCCGGCTCACAAGGTCGGCGGGGTTCTCTTGCGGGGCAGGCTAGTCATCATCCGCCGACGAACCGTTAGTTCGCTAGTTGAGCGCGCGCCTGTTTGACATTGCGTGAGACGACACGATCGTAGGCCGATAAAGCGGCATCGGTCGCTAACTCAACCATTTCTCGATAGGCGCCGTCGTTCGTTTGAGTGAAGCTTTCGCGGATTGCTCTGGCAAGCTGTTCGTCTGAAACGGCGTCTCCCGGGGCCGCTCGTCCGGTGAGTCGGCTATACAGATTCAAGCGATACACGTCGGCGGCGATTTGCCAGGCCCAATCCTCCAGTCCCAGTTGTTGAACCACCCGGTCGACCCCTTGCTCTACGCGCAGAAAAATTGGGGTAGTCGACGCTGGGCATAGAAAAAACTAACTCAGGTTAGAAAAAAATCTGCCCTACAAATTCAGGTGGAAGCCGCCGCTCGAGGCGCGCACCGGTTCAGGCACCAACAAATACGCCGCCGGGCACTAATACATTGTCCCGGCGGCGGTGTTCATTTCCAGCCCCGAGATGGGAACTAACAAAAACCTCGGATAGAGATTTTACGTACGAAACCTGGGAAGGTTTCAGGCTGCCGGTTCACGCTGGCGGGCCTTGGCAGGCCCTGCAAACGCCTGTTGATGTGGCCGAGGAAGCTGTCACATTACTTTGACAGACAGGTGCCAATTTGGAAGGCGCTGGGATTTCAGAGCCCAGACCGGAATACGCGGCGAACGCTGCCAAGCGAATATATTCCGCTTGTGCAGCGTTCAGTATCCTCTCAATTTCGGGAGTTCGGCGTGTTTGATGCTGAAATGACTGCGCTGCTCAGGGCGGTGCTCGATGAAGTTTGCGAAAATATTCCTGTAAGCGAGACGGGCGCCAGAGCGTACGTTGCTTCGAAGCTGCTCGATGCCGCGGCACATGGACAGTTCTCAACCGACGCGTTGAAAGCAGCGGGTCGCGAGGCCTTGAACCCACCAACGATGTGGCGCTGATTATCCGCTCCACATCACTCGATCACATCGTATTCGAAGGCGACGCCCTCCGGGTCGTTCTCCTCAAACCATCGTTCCGCGGCGCCCACCGTCGCGAAGACCTTGATGTGATCGATGTCGCCGACCTGCTTGGGGTGTTGCGCCGGCCCTAGTGGGGCTCTTTCGCGCGCATGGAGCGCATCTGCCTGGATCTGGCGGACGGAGAGGGCGTGCTGCCGCTTGAGCGCGCCGGCCTAGTGGCGATCGCGAGCAACTACCGCGCCGCCATCCTCGACGCCCAGACCGGCAATCGATTTGCAGACACGGTGCAGACACAAGGGATTTTGGATCGGCTTGTTTATTCGCTTAAGTCTTTGATTTGGCTTGGTGAGCGCGCTGGGGCTCGAACCCAGGACCCCGTGATTAAAAGTCACGTGCTCTACCGGCTGAGCTACGCGCTCCCATGGCCGCTGATGGCTTTCAAGATCGATCGCCATCGTCTTCGGACATTCGAGAAGCATGTCTTGCCGCTGCCTCAACTGGCGTCGCGGGGAAAAACCGGCTGTTTCCGGATCATGCTTTCGGCCCGCGCTGTGTAGGGGGACGGGGCGCTGAGGTCAATAGTGCGAGTGGCGGCCCAAACTCTTGGCGGAGGCGGGGATTCGCTCGCGGTATCCGCCGCTTAGGCCAGAATTTTCAACTCGATTGGCGGCCCGCTATCCACGCCGAACAGCGCCGGTGGCTTGCCGGCGCGGAGGTTTCACCCGCGCCGAGAGGCCGTTCGTCCGTCAGTTCGCTTCCCGCCGGACCTCGCTCGGCACTGGCTGCGGCGTGCCGGCGGGGGTCGGCAGGGCCACGGGGCGCAGGCCGATCAGCTCGGCGGTGCGGATCGCGCTGTCGCGCCAGAACTGGAACGAGTTGATGCGGCTGAGCTCGAGGATCGCGATCGCGACCGCGGCCAGGAACGGCAGGCTTTGCAGCACCAGGACGCCGGCGAAGATGTAGATCTCGGTGATCTGGCGATAGCTGTTGGAGGCGATCAGCACGCCGGCGCCGATCACCAGCAGGGTGCCGATCACGGCCTCCCAGAATGCCTGGAACTCGATCGACATCCTGGACAGGCCGCCCTTGGAGGTGCGCGCGAACGCGATGTGCTCGGTGATGAGACCTTGTGCCACCGCGCGCGACACCGTCCATTGCACGCTCATCGCGGCGATCATCGCGCCCATCATCTGGCCGGGCTTGATCGCGACGCGCGCGCGGTACATCGACAGGAAGTGCGCGAGCGAGACGATGAAGGCGCCGATGATCGGCAGCGTCAGAATCTTGTCGGGGATGGCGATGTCGGCGAAGGCGACGATCGGCACCCAGATGAGATTGAGCAGCGCCACCACCACGCCGAGGCTCTCGGCGCCGAGCCAGTTCAGCCAGCCCAAGCCATATTCGCGCTTCTGGTCCGGCGTCAGCCGGCTGCGGCCGGGCAGGAAGTGCCGCCAGTGCTTCTTCACGATCTGGAGGCCGCCATAGGCCCAGCGGTGACGCTGCTTCTTGAAGGCCTCGTAGGTGTCGGGGAGCAGGCCCTGGCCGTAGCGGTGATTGGTGTAGTGGGTGGTCCAGCCGAGTTCCTGGATCGCAAGGCCGAGATCGCTGTCCTCGCAGATCGTGTCGGATGACCAGCCGCCGGCCATGTCCATCGCGGCGCGGCGGATCAGGCACATCGTGCCGTGCACGATGATGGCGTTGGCCTCGTTGCGCTGGACCATGCCGATGTCGAAGAAGCCGGCATATTCGCCGTTCATGATGTAGTGCATGATCGACAGGTCGCCGTCGCGATGCTCCTGCGGCGCCTGCACGAGGCCGACGCGCGGGTCGGCGAAAGCCGGCACGAGGTCTTTCAGCCAGTCGGGATCGACGGCATAGTCGGCATCGAGGATGCCGATGATCTCGGCATCGACGGCGGTGCGGTCCATCGCGATCCGCAGCGCGCCGGCCTTGAAGCCCTGCACCTTCTCGGCGTTGATGAACTTGAAGCGTTCACCGAGCGCGCGGCAATGGTCCTGGATCGGCTGCCAGAACGCGGGATCGGGCGTGTTATTGATGATGACGACGCATTCGTAATTCGGATAGTTCAGCCGCGACAGCGCATCGAGCGTCTGCTTCAGCATCTCGACCGGCTCGAAATAGGCGGGGATGTGGATCGAGACCTTCGGGTAGTAATTCTCGGGAACGTTCTCGACCGGCTTGCTCTTGGAGAGCAGCCGCTGCGGCGGCCGGCCCAAGGCCACCGCCGCGATCTCGTCGACGCGCGCCATCGCGATGAGGACAAGGGGAACAAGCAGGATCATGCCGAGCGTGAGCGCGAAGGCCGAGCCGAAGATGAAATAGTGGTCGTTCCAGAACGCGAACACGGTCGCGGCCCAGGCGCCGACGCCGTTGGCGGTCGCCGATAGCAGGAACGCCTGCCTGGCGGTCGGCTGTTCCAGCCGCAGGATCGGCAGCGACAGGAGGATGCCGATCAGCAGCGCAATTCCCATCAGCTTCCAGTAGTCGGGATTCTCGACCGGGCCGGTCCAGGCGAATTTCGGCTCGCGGCTGGCGTTGAGGATGCCCCAGTACGGGCCGACGCCGCCCTCGAAATATTTCCAGGGCTGATCGATGGCTTCGACGATGTTGTATTCCATGCCGATGGCTTCGGCGCGGCTGACGAAGTTGCGCAAGGTCAGCGCCTGCTGGAACGGACCTGGGTCGGCGTTGCGAAGGTTGTAGCCCTGGCTCGGCCAGCCGAATTCGGCGATCACGATGCGCTTGCCCGGGAACAAATTGCGCAACAGGTTGTAGCGATCGACGGCCTGGTCGACGGCCTGGTCCGAGCGGAAGTTTTCCCAATAGGGCAGCACGTGGGCGGCGATGAAGTCGACGTTGGAGGCAAGGTCGGGATTGTCGCGCCAGATGTTCCAGATCTCGCCGGTCGTGACGGGCACGCGGACCGAGCCCTTGACCTTCTTGATCATGTCGATGAGGTCTTCGACCTTCTGCTCGCCGCGGTAGATCACCTCGTTGCCGACCACGACGCCGACGACGTTGCTGTTCTTGCGGGCGAGTTCGATGGCGGCCTTGATCTCGCGCTCGTTGCGATCCTTGTCCTTGTCGATCCAGGCGCCGACGGTGACCTTGAGGCCGAACTCTGCCGCGATCGGCGGCACCAGCTCGACGCCGCCGGTGGACGAATAGAGACGGATCGCGCGCGTCATCGTCGACAGCGTCTTCAGGTCGGCGCGGATTTTCTCGACGGTGGGGATGTTGTCGATGTCGGGGTGCGCCGCGCCTTCGAACGGGGCGTAGGAGACGCTGGGCAGCAGGCCCTTGAAGTCGGGCGCGGGTTCCTTGTCGCGCAGGACTCCCCAGATGCCGGCGTGAAGCACGGACACAAGCAACAGAACGGCGGCGACAACGCGCATCGCGGCTAAACCAAAAGGGGCTGAGGTGGCAGGGAAGCGGATCCGACCCCGAGATCCGACCGAGTCCGCGGCAAATGGAGCATACCTCTGCCGCGCGGTTTCACAACTGTCATGGCCTCATGACCGTATGAGGGCATGACAGTTTTGGAATGTGCGGCAGTGCCAACCGCTTCTATCGCCGATCGTTCCTGAACGGCGGCTGAAACGATCGCGGCTATTTCGAGGGCGCCGGTGTCGGGCTTGCCGCAGGCGCGGGGCTCGCGGCCGGCTGCGGGGCCGGCGAATTGCCCGTGGTTGGCGCCGCCGGCTGGGAGGCGCTGGCTGACGCCTGCTGCGGCTGGGATGCCGGGTTGATCCAGCAGGCGTGCACGCGGCTGTCCAGGGTCTCGGCGACCTTGGGATCGATCTGGCCGCCAAAGCGGGTCAGGCAGCGGAAGGCGGCCTGGATGTGGCCGCCGGGGCAGCCGAAGCGGTCGTAGAGGTCGAGATGGCGGAACGCGGTATCGAGGTCGTCGCGCCACATCAGCCGCACCACGCGCCGGCCGAGCCAGACGCATTCGGGGTTGCCGGCCGGGCCGTTGATGACCTGGGCTGCTTCGGCGAACTCGTCGGTGCGGCGCTGGTTCTGGGCGGCGTCCTTGGCGGCGGCATCGGCGGGCTGGGTGGTTGCCTTGCCCTGGTCCGGGGCGGGCGTGCCGCTCTGGGCGGAGGCGCCACCGAGACCGACCATCACGACCAGGGAGGAGACGGCCAAGGTGGCGGCGAACTGCCGCAGGACCGCATTTCGTAACTCGAACACCCGTTGCCGCATGAATTCCCCAATATATCAGCTGACCGCCCGCGCCAGGACCTCGCGGACTCGCCGGTGATGGCGTCCAAATGGGTCCCCAATGCGGCGGCAAAGTCCTGCCGAGTCCATGACCTGAATTTGAAATTTTGTCCAGCAAAGTCACGATCCTAGGCCTCTGTCGAACGGCCGCAGGTAAATTCCTCGGGGGAGGGAAGGATCCATCCCGGACACACCCCTTGGCAGATGGCGCGTGAGCAGGTAATCGACGGCACCTCGCGGAGGACGGAACCGATTTCTCTTCGTACGCCACTGGCGCTTCTGCTCGTTTCACTGGGTGCGATTGCTGCCGTGTGGTGGTGGCTGGCCACGCCAATCACGCTCGCGCGCGCCCCGATCGACCCGGCCGACAAGGTCCAATGCGTCTCGTATGCGCCGTTCCGCGGGGAACAGTCGCCGCTGAACGCGTGGACCCATATCGAGGCCGACCAGATCGAGCAGGATTTGCGCCAGCTCAAGGAGATCACCGACTGCGTCCGCACCTATTCGATGGAGAACGGGCTCGACCAGGTGCCGGCGATCGCCGCCAAGGTCGGCGGGCTGAAGGTGCTCCAGGGCATCTGGCTCTCCAGCAACCGCGCCAAGAATTTTGAGCAGGCCGCGCTCGCCGTCCGCCTCTCCAAGGAATTTCCCGGCATCATCACCAGCGTCATCGTCGGCAATGAGGTGCTGTTGCGCGGCGAGATGACGACCGCCGACCTCGTCTCCATCATCCGCTCGGTGAAGGCGCAGGTCAGCGTGCCCGTCACCTATGCCGACGTCTGGGAGTTCTGGCTCAGGAATCGCGAGGTCTATGACGCCGTCGACTTCGTCACGATCCACATCCTGCCTTATTGGGAGGATGTTCCGGTGAAGGCGAAGTTCGCAGCGAGCCATGTCGAGGCGATCCGCGAGCGCATGGCTGTCGCGTTCCCCGGCAAGGAGATCCTGATCGGCGAAACCGGCTGGCCCAGCGAAGGGCGCATGCGCGAGGGCGCGCTGCCGTCGCGCACCAACCAGGCACGCGTCGTCTCGGAAATCCTGGGCCTGGCGAAAGCGAACAAGTTTCGCGTCAATCTGATCGAGTCCTATGACCAGCCCTGGAAGCGCAAGCTGGAAGGCACCGTCGGCGGCTATTGGGGCCTGTACGACTCGGTGCGCCGGAACCTGAAATATCCGCCGGGCCAGCCGATCAGCAATTTCCCGTACTGGAAATGGTACATGGGCGCCGGCATGGGTCTCTGCGTGCTGGTGTTCGCGGTCGCCGGCCTCACGCTGCGCAGGCGGCCGTGGACGCCGCGCTTCTCGGCCTGGCTCGGCGTCGCGATCTCTGCGACGTCAGCGGGCACCTTGCTCGGGATCGGCGCCGACAAGATGTATTATGAGAGTTACGGCATCGGCGGCTGGCTGCACTGGGGCGCGCTGCTTCTGGCCGGCATCCTGTCGCCGATCTTCTGCGCGCAGGCGATGGTGATCGGCCGCAGCCTTCCGACCTTCCTCGATCTGCTCGGCCCGCGCGAGGGCCGCAAATGGTCGAAGCTCACCGCCGTGCTCGGCCTGACGCTGGCGGTGACCGCGGTGATCGCGGCGCAGACCGCGCTCGCCTTCGTGTTCGACTCGCGCTACCACGACTTCCCCTACGCCTCGCTGACGATGGCGGTGGTGCCGTTCGCGGTGCTGATGCTGAACCGGCCGCAGATCGGCCAGCGTCCGATGGCGGAATCGGTATTCGCGGGCCTGCTCACGCTGGCGGCCGCCTATGTGCTGTTCAATGAGGGCCGCGAGAACTGGCAGTCGCTGTGGACCTGCGCGATCTACTTGCTGTTCGCGTTCACGCTGTGGCGGGCGCGGGCCGAGCAAATCCAAGAATGAACAGGCCGATCGCAAGGCCCGACAGCACGACATTGTAGAGCACGATGCCGAGGCCGGCGGCGACGATGCCGACGGTCAGCAGCACGATCGACGGCCGCATCAGGTTCAGCGTCGCAACCACCAGCGCGACGATGCCGAACACCGAATTCTTGAACAGCACCGTCGAGACCGTGCGCGCCTTGCAGATCAGCGTCTGCAGGCCGGCGTCACAGGCGAGGCCGACGGTCGAGTTCTCGATGCCGAGATAGCGCAGATAGATCGCATAGCCGACGGACACGAAACCGACGACGATCAGGAACTGCACCTGGTAGGGCGTGAGGCGGAAGGGCTTTTTTGTCATGGGCGCAATATGGTCGGGATGACGGGAGGGGGCAACAGGCGAGGTGGATATTTCTGATCGCTTGCGCTGTTCGACGAGTCATTGGTCAACGGCCATTGACGCCCCAATTTGATGAGAGGCCGCAGTGATCTAACTCGTGCGCGTTCCTACCGCCTGAAGAACGACGACAGCGTCGATCCCGCCGAGGCCGTCTCCGGCTTCGCTGGTGCGGCCGGTGGCTGAGGTGCGGGGGCAGGCGCGGGCTCCTCGCGCTTCGACGAGCGTTTTGAGGAGTAGCTGCGGCGGCGCTTCTCCGGTTTGGCGGCAGGAGCGAGCGCCGGCGCGGTCTCGGCTTGCGGCACGGCGTCCTGGGTCTTGTCCGCGTTCTTCTCCTGAACCCGGTCCTGAGTCTTCTCTTGGCCCTTCTCCGATCCGCCGCGCATCGACAGGCGCTGGCCGTCGAACACGGTGGTCTCGCAATGGCGGTCGTTCTCGGCAAGGCCTGCGCAGAGCTTTGCGGCGGCGGCCGCATTGATCAGCGGGCCGGCGCCCAAACGGAGCTGCATGCCGAGGCCGGCATTGCCTTCCTTGATCATGATGATCGGCCGCAGCGCCGCGATCTCGGGATTGGACTTGATCAGGCCGCGCCAGAGCGCGCGCAGGCCGTCGAGCGAGTTGGCGCCGCCGAGGTCGATGGCGAAGCGGGTCTGCTGGACCGCGATTGCAGGGGCCTCGCTCTCGGCCGTCTCCGGCGGCTTGGCTGGCGCCGCTGCGACCTCGGTCGTCGCCGGCGCCTGCTCGGGCTTCTTCTCGGCGGCCTTCTCAGTCGTCTCGGGCTGCGTCAGCTTCGATGCGGCGGGATCAGGTGGCGCCATGATCGACTTGGATGGCACCAGCGGAAGCATCGGCAGTGCCGACGTTGTCAGCGGCGACTGCGACACCAGCGACGCCATGGCGGCGTTCTGCGGCGGCGGGATCAACTGGTCCTTTGCGACCTCCTTCACAGCGTCCTTTGTCGGCTCCTTCGCCTGGTCCTTCGCGGCTGCCGCGCGCGGCTTGTCACTCGAGGGAGCCGGCGTCGAGGCGACCGGCGCGACGGTCGGCGCCGCGGGCTGGGTGTCAGGCGCCGGCGCGTCCTGCGGCTTCGCGCTCTGCTTGGCGATGGCGCCGGTGACGGAATCCATCCCTTGCTCGAGCACGGTGACGCGCGAATAGAGCCGGTCACGATCGGTGTTCAGCGTCTCGATGGCCGAGGCGAGGCGGCGGGCCTCGTTCTGGCTCTCCTTGGTCAGCATCTGGAGCCGGTCGGCCTGGCGCGACAGATCGGCCGACGCAACCTGGTCACGGCGCCAGCCGAGCTGGGCCTGATTGGCCATCACGGCCATCACGACGGCGCCGACGGCAACCACACCCCACGCGCCCAGCCGCCACATCATGCTGCGGTCGACCGCGCTTTCCTCGGCCAGAAGTCCGGAGAACAGCCCGCCGGTCTCCTTGGTCCCGAAGGCGTCCGCCAGTGGGTCGGAATCCTTTGCCATGAACGTTAAGTGCCCAGCCCCGAACAGCTTCCCCGAATCAATCAGGGAACATTAACAGGAAAACCCCGTCGCACTTGAATTCCGGGCGTTTGCGGGGGTAGCAAGGCGACAGCTCATGACGGCATCGGCCTGCCGCCGCCCGTTGATTCGGCCATGTTTGACAGGATTTCGATGACCGCCCGTTCCAGCCTCACGATCGTGCTCGCCGCCGGCGAAGGCACGCGCATGCGATCGAACCTGCCGAAAGTGCTGCATCCGGTCGCCCACCAGAGCCTGCTCGCGCACGTGCTCGCCGCCACACCGAAGGGAACCGGCACCTCGCTCGCCGTCGTGATCGGCCCCGACCATCAGGCGGTCGCGGACGAGGCGAAACGCATCCGTCCCGATGCGCTCACCTTCGTGCAGGCAGAACGGCTCGGCACCGCGCATGCGGTGCTGGCGGCGCGCGAGGTGATTGCGCGGGGCGCGGACGATCTGCTGATTGCCTTCGGCGACACGCCGCTGATCTCGGCCGAGACCTTTTCGCGGCTGCGCGCGCCGCTAGCGAAGGGCGCAGCAATCGCCGCGCTCGGCTTTCGCGCCGCCGATCCCACCGGCTATGGCCGCTTCATCGTCGAGGGCTACCGTCTGGTCGCGATCCGCGAGCATGCCGATGCCAGCGCGGACGAGCGCAAGATCGATCTGTGCAATGCCGGCCTGATGGCGATCGACGGGCGCCGTGCACTCGCGATCCTCGACAAGATCGGCAATGCGAATTCGAAGGGCGAATATTATCTGACTGACGCGGTCGGCGTCGTTCGTGAACAGGGATGGGAGTCCGTCGTGATCGAGACCAGCGAGGACGAGGTGCGCGGCATCAACACCAAGGCGCAGCTCGCGGAGGCCGAAGGCGTGATGCAGGCGCGCTTGCGCAAAGCGGCGATGGAAGCAGGCGTCACGCTGATCGCGCCCGAGACCGTTTATCTGTCCGCCGACACCGTGTTCGGCAATGACGTCACCATCGAGCCGTTCGTGGTGATCGGTCCGGGCGTGTCGATCGCCGACGGCACGGTGATCCATTCCTTCTCGCATATCGTGCAGACCACGCTCGGCAAGAACGTCTCGATCGGCCCCTATGCGCGGCTGCGACCCGGCACCTCGCTCGGCGACGGCGCGCGCATCGGCAATTTCGTTGAGACCAAGGCCGCGACGCTGGAGGCCGGCGTCAAGGTCAACCATCTCTCCTACATTGGCGATGCCACCGTCGGCGCCAATTCCAACATCGGCGCCGGCACCATCACCTGCAACTACGACGGCTTCAAGAAGCACAAGACGATCATCGGGCAGGGCGCCTTCGTCGGCACCAACTCCTCTCTCGTCGCGCCCGTGAAGATCGGCAACGGCGCCTATATCGGCTCCGGCTCGGTGATCACGCGCGATGTGCCCGACGACGCCATGGCGCTGGAGCGCAACCAGCAGACCATCCGGGAAGGCGGCGCGGCGCGCTATCGCGAGATGAAGACCGGCGGCAAGAAGCCGGAAAAGAAGCCGGAGAACTGAGCGCCAACTGCCGTGTCCTCTCGCTTTGTGCGCGATCTCTTCAGTTTTCTGATCGACACATTCGTCACGGGGATGGGGCGACGGCTGCTGCGGGAAGTGAACGAGTACGATCCGCCCGAGATTCTGGCCCTCGTCATCGGGCTGGCGTTCTGGGCGCTCCTCATTTCCCTCGTCTGGGCCGTGACGCTGGGGTGGTAAGGCGCGCCGCTATTCGTCGTCGGAGAATTCCGAGAAGATCGCGCGCGTCAGGCGCCAGCCGCGCGGCTTGGCGCGTTTCGCAGGTTCTCCGGCGGCGTGCTTGACGAAGACGGGCTTGCTTTCCTTGCCGCGCTGGGGCGGCGGCCAATGCGCAAGGTGCGTGCCAGTGGTCTCGCTGGCGTGGGCATACATCGATGACAGGCCTTTGCGGCCGGACGAGCTTTTCATGACCTTACTCCCTGGCCGAGAATCGTTGGTCAAACTTATTGACAACAAGTTAATTCGCGCGGTTTAAGGCCGGCCAATTCGACGCAGTCGAAGCCGGATGCGAAACGGTGCTGTCTCAATCAGCAATAATTATTGAGTATCTGGTACCTTAGGAACTTCGCTAAAGACCGAGCGGATCGTTTAGGCGATTTTTCGACGATTTGGGGGATATTGATCCGCATGTGCGGGATTGTCGGCATTCTCGGGCGCACGCCGGTTGCAGAGCAATTGGTGGATTCGCTCAAACGTCTTGAATATCGCGGCTACGACTCCGCGGGCGTCGCCACGCTCGAAGGCAAGCATCTCGCGCGCCGCCGCGCCGAGGGCAAGCTGAAGAACCTGGAGAAGCGCCTCGAGGCCGAGCCGCTCAAAGGCACAACCGGCATCGGCCACACCCGCTGGGCCACCCACGGCAAGCCGACCGTCAACAATGCCCATCCGCACGCGACCGAACGCGTTGCCGTGGTCCACAACGGCATCATTGAGAATTTCCGCGAGCTGCGCGAGGAGCTCGAGAAGAAGGGCACGGTGTTCCACACCGAGACCGACACCGAGATCGTGCTGCATCTCGTGGACGATCTGCTCACGCGCGGCAACAAGCCCGTGGAAGCGGTGAAGCTGACGCTGGCGCGGCTGCGCGGCGCCTTCGCGCTCGGCTTCATCTTCGCCGGTGACGACGACCTCATGATCGGCGCCCGCAACGGCCCGCCGCTCGCGATCGGATATGGCGACGGCGAGATGTATCTCGGCTCCGACGCCATTGCGCTCGGCCCGTTCACCGACACGATCAGCTATCTCGAAGACGGCGACTGGGTCGTGCTGACGCGCAAGGGCGCCACGGTCTTCGACAAGGACGGCCACGCCGTCCAGCGCGAGAAGATCAAGCACGCCGCCTCGACCTCGCTGGTCGACAAGGCCAATTACCGCCACTTCATGGCGAAGGAAATTCACGAGCAGCCGGAAGTGGTCGGCCACACGCTGGCGCGCTATGTCGACATGGCGACCGAGCGCGTCTCGCTGCCGGTCAAGCTGCCGTTCGACTTCAAGAGCATCCAGCGCATCAACATCACCGCCTGCGGCACCGCGAGCTATGCCGGCTTCGTCGCCAAATACTGGTTCGAACGCTTTGCGCGCGTGCCGGTCGAGGTCGATGTCGCCTCCGAATTCCGCTACCGCGAGGCGCCGTTGCGCAAGGGCGATCTCGCCATCTTCATCTCGCAATCGGGCGAGACCGCCGACACGCTGGCCGCGCTGCGTTATGCCAAGGCCGAGGGCGTGCACACGGTGGCCGTCGTCAACGTGCCGACCTCGACGATCGCGCGCGAGAGCGAGACCGTGCTGCAGACACTCGCCGGTCCCGAGATCGGCGTCGCCTCGACCAAGGCCTTCACCTGCCAGCTCATGGTGCTGGCAAATCTTGCGATCGCGGCCGGCAAGGCCCGCGGCGAATTGTCCGACGAGGACGAGACCAAGCTCGTTCATGGCCTCGTCGAGATCCCGCGCCTGATGTCGGACGCGCTCACCACCGAGCTCCAGATCGAGAAGCTCGCGCGTGAGATCGCCAAATCGCGCGACGTGCTCTATCTCGGCCGCGGCACCAGCTTCCCGCTCGCGCTCGAAGGCGCGCTGAAGCTGAAGGAGATCTCCTATATCCATGCCGAGGGCTATGCCGCCGGCGAGCTGAAGCACGGGCCGATCGCGCTGATCGACGAGACCATGCCGGTCGTCGTCATCGCGCCCTATGACCGCGTGTTCGAGAAGACCGTCTCCAACATGCAGGAGGTTGCCGCCCGCGGCGGCAGGATCATCCTGATGACGGACGCCAAGGGCGCGGAGGAGGCGACCGTCGAGTCCCTCGTCACCATCGTCATGCCCGACATGGCGGCCGCGTTCACGCCGATGGTCTATGCCGTCCCCGTGCAGCTGCTCGCATATCATACGGCGGTCATCATGGGCACCGACGTCGACCAGCCGCGCAACCTCGCGAAATCGGTGACCGTGGAATAGGCAGAAGGGATCAGGCCGGAACGCTAGGTAGTCTTCCAAAACCTGCTAGAAGACCCTAGCTTGAGTGCAGCGACCGACCTGGAACCCGAATGACCCCCCGCGACGACGCGCCTGCGCCGCTTGATCCCATCCCGGAACCGCATACCGGCCTGATGGGCCGCTTCCGCAATTATTTCCTCACCGGCCTCGTCGTGACGGGGCCAATTGCCATCACGCTGTATCTGGTCTGGTGGTTCGTCACCTGGGTTGACGGCGTGGTGCGGCCGTTCGTGCCGTTGGCCTATCGGCCCGAAACCTATCTGCCGTATGTCATTCCAGGTTGGGGACTGATTGTCGCATTCTTCACGCTGACGCTGGTCGGCTTCCTCGCCGCCAACCTGATCGGCCGGACGCTGGTCGATATCGGCGAGACCTTCCTCGGCCGGATTCCGGCAGTGCGCGCCATCTATCGCGGCCTGAAGCAGGTGTTCGAGACGCTGTTCTCGGGCAAGGGCTCGAGCTTCCGGAAGGTCGGCCTGGTCGAGTTTCCGTCGCCGGGCATGTGGTCGATCGTGCTGATCTCGCAGTCGCCGAACGAAGAGGTCGCGCGCAGCCTGCCGGGTCAGGAGGAGCACGTCTCCGTGTTCCTGCCGTGCTCGCCGAACCCGACCACGGGCTTCTTCTTCTACGTGCCGAAGAGCAAGATCGTCGAGGTCGACATGAGCACCGAAGATGCCGCGACCCTGATCATGTCGGCCGGCGTGGTGCAGCCGGGCTCGGCGCCCGACCCGAAAAAGGCCGCCGCGCTCGCGGGCATGGCGAACGCCGCGCGCATCGCCCATGCGTCCGCGCTCCAGCCCCAGCCTGCGAAGGTGGAGTAGGGCCATTCCCGTTTCGGATGGCCGCATTCGCGCAAGCACTTTCGTCCTCTGCTAGTCTTCCGGTTGAATTGAGCGCCTCGCTCGGAATTCGACCTGGAGTGCATGATGACGAAGACCATTGCGATCCTCGCGCCCGGCGCCATGGGCAGCGCCGTAGCCCGCCGCCTTGGCGAAAACGGTGCGCGCGTGCTGACGTCGTTGAAGGGGCGTAGCGAGGCGACGCAAAAGCGCGCCGCTGACGCCGGTATGATCGGCGCCGAGGACGACGCGATCGCGGAGGCCGACATCATCCTTTCGATCGTGCCGCCGGGCGAAGCCGTGGCTTTGGCCGAACGCCTGGCGGCGCTGATCGTCCGGCGCGAGAAGAAGCCCATCGTCGTCGACTGCAACGCGGTCAATGTCGATACCGTCCAAAGAATCGAGGAGATCATCGGCTCGGCGCAGGCGCCGTTCGTCGATGGTGGCATCATCGGCTTCCCGCCGCAGCCCGGCGGCAAGAGCCCGGCTTTCTACCTGTCCGGCGAGTACGCTGGGGATCTCGCGGTGCTGAAGGATCTCGGGCTCGACGTGCGGATTGTCGAGGGACCCGTCGGCGCGGCCTCCGCGCTGAAGATGTCCTATGCAGGTATCGTCAAGGGCCTGGCCGGCATCGGCTCGGCCATGGTGGTCGCGGCCACGAAAGCGGGCGCGGCCGATGCGCTGCGCGACGAGCTCGCGCTGAGCCAGCCCGCGGTCCTGGCCCGGCTCGAAGTCGCGCTGCCGGACATGATCCCGAAGGCCTATCGCTGGGTCGCGGAGATGCGGGAGATCTCGGGTTTCCTCGGGCCCGACCATCCGGCGAGCCAGATCTACGAAGGCTTTGCACGCTGGTTCGAGCACCTCGCCGCGGACGCGAATGGCGAAGCGGTGGATGCGGCACTGCTGAAGGCCTTCGCAGCGCGTGTCGCGCAGAAGAAGGCCTGACCGTCCAGTCTGAAGTCACGGCGATGGATCACTCGCCGTGCACTGAAACCGACTCCAGAAAACCCTGGATGTCCCGGTCGCGTCTCAGGCGCACGACCGGGACATCGGGGCCATATTGAAGGCGCTCGGCCTCGATGACGGGCACGCGCTCGGTGTCGTAGCGCCACGCCTCCTTCATCAGTTTCCAGTCGAACTGTTCCGGGCATCCCTCGGGCAGATCGGGTCGCGTCGTCGCGATCGAACGCGGAGCGCCAGAGAATGCGCCACTGGCAGAGCCAGCGTGGGCGGTCGATGACGACCAGGGTGTCGGCACGCGCAAGCGTGAGATCGAAGGCGAGCCCCGAGAAGCTGCCGTCGATGACCCATGCGTCGCCCGCGATCTCCTCCGCGACGCGTAGACGGAAGCTGGCCTTGTCGGATGGCTTCCATCCCGGCCGCCAGTAGAGCACGTCGAGATGCACCACGGGCAGTCCAAGCTTCCGCCCGAGACTTCGGGAGAGGCTCGTCTTTCCGCTTCCCTGAGAACCGACGACGATGACCCTGCGCATGAGCGCAAGGTTTCATAAAGTCGACCGCGGCGAAAGGGTGAGTCTTCTGAAGCGGCTCTATCCACTTCGTCGTTGCGAGCGCAGCGAAGCAATCCAGCCTGTCTCCGTGGGAAGATTCTGGATTGCTTCGCTGCGCTCGCAATGACGGGGAGGAGACGCCGCACGCCCCGTCTGCTATTGTTTCTGCGGAGACAGATGGATGCAATCGGAGTTCGAATGAGAGTGCTGGTGATCGGCGCAGGCGCGCTTGGAGGCTATTATGGAGCTCGCCTGGCCCGAGCCGGCGGCGACGTGACCTTTCTGGTGCGGCCCGGACGGGCGGAGCAATTGCGGCGGAATGGACTGCAGGTCGTGAGCCCGCATGGCGACTTTGCCGTGCAGCCGAAGATCGTCCTGGCTAACGATCTCAAGGAGACGTTCGACGTCGTGCTGGTCGGGGTGAAATCCTACTCGCTCGACGATGCGATGGCCCAGTTTGCCCCGGCCGTTGGCGCCAACACGATGATTCTGCCGATACTCAACGGATTGAAACATATTGACGCTCTGACCGCGAAGTTCGGTGCTGCGCGCGTCCTCGGCGGCCTGGCGAACGTCAGCGCCGGGCTCGACGCGGATGGTCGTGTCGTTCAGTTCATGGCCAATCAGACCATCGTCTTCGGCGAGACCAACGGGGCGCTGAGCGAGCGTGCGCTCGCGCTGGAAACACTGCTCCATGTCCCCGGCATCGACGTGCGCGCCAGCGAAGCGATCATGCAGGACATGTGGGAGAAGTTCGTCCAGCTCAGCACGCTCGCCGGCATCACTTGCCTGATGCGCGCAAGTATCGGCGACATCCTGGCGGTGCCGAACGGCGAGCAGTCCATTTTCCGGCTGTTCGCGGAATGCTGTGCCGTTGCAACGGCGTCGGGTTTTGAGCCACGCGCCCCGTTCATCGAGTTCGACCGGAAACTGTTCACCACGCTGAACTCGCCGCTCAAGGCTTCGATGCTGCGCGATATCGAGCGTGGTTCGGTCACCGAAGCGGAGCATATCCTGGGCGATATGGCCAATCGCGCCCGCACGCTCGGTATCGATACGCCGCTGCTGGATCTGGCCCGCGCGCATGTGGCGGCTTATGAGGTCGGGCGCCGAAGAGCAGCAGGCTAACCCGCCCCGATCAGCGGGATCGCCTCGTCCCGCTCGTAGAGATACAGCAGGCACCGCAGCGCCTCGCCGCGCTCGCCCTTCAGCTTCGGATCGTCCTTCAGGATCCGCAGCGCCTCGTCTCTAGCCTGGGTGATGAGCTGGCCGTGCACCTCCGAGCGCGCGATGCGGTAGCCGGGCAGGCCGCTCTGGCGCACGCCGAGCACGTCGCCTTCGCCGCGCAGCTTCAAATCTTCCTCGGCGATGCGAAAGCCGTCGGTGGTCTCGCGGATGACCTTCAGCCGCGCCTTCGACATCTCGCCGAGCGGCTCGCTGTACAGCAAGAGGCAGGTCGAGGCTTCCGAGCCGCGCCCGATGCGGCCGCGGAGCTGGTGCAGCTGGGCCAGTCCAAAACGTTCGGCGTTCTCGATCACCATGATGGTCGCGGCCGGCACGTCGACGCCGACCTCGACCACGGTGGTCGCAACCAGAAGGCCGATCTCATGGGCGGCGAACTGGCCCATCACGCGGTCCTTCTCGGTGCCCTTCATCTGGCCGTGGACGAGGCCGACGCGGTCGCCGAAACGCTTTTGCAAGCTCTCGAAGCGTTTGGTCGCATTGGTCAGGTGCTCGGTGCCCTCGGCCTCGGATTCCTCGACCAGCGGGCAGATCCAGTAGACCAGCTTGCCCGCCTCCAAGGCCCGGCCGATGCTGTCCGTGACCTCATTGAGGCGGCTCATCGATATGGTGCGGGTCTCGATCGGCTGGCGGCCGGCGGGCTTCTCGCGCAACTCGGAGATGTCCATGTCGCCGAAATAGGTCAGCACCAGCGTGCGCGGGATCGGCGTCGCACTCAGCACCAGCACGTCGACGGCGGCGCCCTTCGAGGTCAGCGCGAGGCGTTCGCGCACCCCGAACCGATGCTGCTCGTCGACGACGGCCAGGGCGAGATCGCTAAAGATCACGTCGTCCTGGATCAGCGCGTGGGTGCCGACGAGGAGATTGATCTCGCCGGCTTCGAGTTGCGCCAACAGCTCGCGCCGCTCCTTGCCCTTCTCGCGGCCGGTGAGGATGGCCACGCGCAGCCCTGCGCGCTCCGCGAGCGGGGCGATGGTCTTGATGTGCTGCCGCGCCAAAATTTCCGTCGGCGCCATCAGCGCGGCCTGCTTGCCGACCTCAGTGACGGCGGCGGCCGCCAGCAGCGCCACCACGGTCTTGCCCGAGCCGACATCGCCCTGAAGCAGGCGCAGCATGCGCACGGGTTGTTGCAGATCGTTCGCGATCGCGGCGGTCGCTTCTCGCTGCGACGACGTCAATGCATAGGGCAGGGCGTCGATGATCTTGTTGCGCAAGTGACCGTCGCCGGCGTTGCGGACGCCGGCGGGGCGGCGCAATTGGGCGCGGATCAGGGCCAGCGCGAGCTGGCCGGCCAAGAGTTCGTCGAAGGCGAGGCGCGACCAGTAGGGCTTTTCGGGCAGGATGTCGGTGAGCTCGACCGGCTGATGCACGCGGCTGAGCGCCTCGGTGACCGTCGGAAAACTGCAGCGGCGCATCACCTCCGGGCTGATCCATTCCGGCAGGGCGGGCAGCTTCTGCAGCGCTTGCGCGACCGCGCGTCGCAGCGAGCCGAGCGCCAGACCCGTGGTCAGCGGATAGACCGGGTCGATGCCCGAGAGCTTCGAGATCGCCTCTTCATCGAGCACGCGGTCGGGATGCACGATCTGCGGGATGCCGTCATACATCTGGAGCGTGCCCGAGACGTAGCGCTTCTCGCCCATCGGCAGCAGCTTTTCGACATAGCCGGGCTTGGCGCGGAAGAAGGTCAGCACGACGTCGCCGGTGTCGTCGCTGGCGTAGACGAGATAGGGCGCGCGGGCGTTGCGCGGCGGAGGCGGACGATGGCGATCGACGGTGACCTCCAGCGTCACCATGGTTCCCTGGACGGCGTCGCGGATCTTTGGCCGCGCGCGGCGGTCGATGACCTGGCTCGGCAAATGCAGCAGCAGGTCAACCAGGCGCGGCGTCTCATTGCGGCTGAGCAGGTACTGCAGCAGCTTGTCCTGCTTCGGACCGACGCCGGGCAGGCTGGTCACGGGAGCAAACAGCGGATTGAGCAGGCTGGGGCGCATGAGAGCGAATCTAGGATCGTTTCGGCCCGTCATGCCCGGCTTTATGGCGGGCATCCACGGCTTTTTTCGCGGCGCTCGCGCGGGCAGCGGGCCATGCCAAATCGAGGGCTGACAGGGGCGGTCCGAGTGGCTATATCACCCCGGCCCGGCACGTCCGGGCTTTCTGCGTTTGACTGGATCTGAGACATGACGGGAACGACACGATCGAGCAACGGGCTGGACGATCGCCGCAAGCGGCTTCTGTTCCGCTGCTGGCACCGCGGCACGCGCGAGATGGACCTGATCCTGGGCCGCTTCGCGGATGCCGAGATCGGCAATCTGTCCGGCGACGAGCTGACCGAGCTCGAGACCCTGCTCGAAGAGTCCGATCCCGATCTCTATGCCGCCATCACCGGTGACAAGGTGCTGCCAGCTGATGTCACCGGCGCGCTGTTTGCCCGCATCAAGGCGTTCCCGATTACGGACGGCGATTTATGAAACAGGGGATGAAGTCGCCGGCCGAGCTGCTTATGCCCGGCCGCGCGCTGACGCTTGCCAATGTTGCCGAGGGCGCCGAGGGCCTCGTCATCTCCGATCTCGCCCGCGCCATCGCCGCGCGGCCGAAGAAACCGGCCGTCAGCCTCGCCGTGGTCTGCCGCGACGGTGGGCGAATGCAGCAGCTCGAGCGCGCGCTGCAATTCTTCGCGCCCGATTTGCCGGTGCTGACCTTTCCGGCCTGGGACTGCCAGCCCTATGACCGCGTCTCGCCGCATGGCGGCATCCTGGCGCAGCGCCTGACCACACTGGCGCGGCTTGCGCCGCTGACCGGCAGCGACAAGCCGCTGATCGTGCTGACCACGGTGAACGCAATCGTGCAGCGCGTCCCTGCACGCGAACTCGTTGCCGCGCAGGCGCTGTCGGTTGCGCCCGGCAATGTGGTGCCGATGGACACCATCGTCGCCTGGCTGGAGCACAACGGCTACAACCGCTCCTCGACCGTGCGCGAGCCCGGCGAATATGCCGTGCGCGGCGGTATCCTGGATCTGTTTCCGGCCGGCCTCGACCAGCCGGTCCGCTTCGACTTCTTCGGCGACAGCCTGGAATCGATCCGCTCCTTCGACGCCGAGACCCAGCGCACGATGCTCGACATGCGCTCGCTCGATCTGGTGCCGATCTCGGAATTCCAGCTCGTCACCGACACCATCCGCCGCTTCCGCATGGGCTATGTCGCCGAGTTCGGCGCGCCCGAGCGCGACGACGCGCTGTACGAGGCCGTCAGCGAGGGCCGCCGCCATCCCGGCATGGAGCACTGGCTGCCGCTGTTCCAGGACCGGATGGACACGCTGTTCGACTATCTGCAAGGCGCAGCCGTCGCGATCGAGCCGCAGGCCGAAGACGCCGTCCGCGAGCGTTTCAAGCAGATCCAAGATTACTACGAAGCCCGCCGCGACGCGATGGAGCATCCCGGCGGCGGTGCGATCTACAAGCCGCTGCCGCCTGACAGGCTCTATCTCACCGACGAGGAATGGACCAGGCGCGAAAGCGAGATGTCGCTGGTGCGGCTGACGCAGTTTTCGGTTCCGGCCGATGGTGCGACGATCGTCGATGCCGGCGCGCGCAAGGGCCGCGACTTCGCACCCGAACGCAACGACGCCACCGTCAACGTGTTCGAGTCCGTCGTCAGCCACGTGATGGCGCTGCATGCCCAGCGCAAGAAGGTCGTGATCGCACTCTGGAGCGAGGGATCGCGCGACCGCATGACCTCGATGCTGCGCGACCACAAGCTGACCCATGCCACCAGCGTCAACGCCTGGCGGACGGTGCAGGCGACCCCGCGCAACGAGACCATGCTCGCCGTGCTCGGCCTGGAGGCCGGGTTCGAGACCGATGAGATCGCGCTGATCAGCGAGCAGGACATCCTCGGCGACCGCCTGGTGCGGCCGCGCAAGGCCAGCCGCAAGCTCGACAATTTCATCTCGGAGGTGACGAGCCTCACCGCCGGCGACATCGTCGTCCATGCCGACCACGGCATCGGCCGCTTCATCGGCTTGCAAACCCTCGACGTCGCCGGCGCGCCGCATGACTGTCTTGAGCTGCATTACGCCGCCGACGCAAAACTGTTTCTGCCGGTCGAGAACATCGAGCTGCTGTCGCGCTACGGCTCCGACCAGACCGCGGTCGAGCTGGATCGTCTGGGCGGCAGCGGCTGGCAGACCCGCAAGGCGAAGCTCAAGAATCGCATCCGCGAGATCGCGGGCGAGCTGATCAAGATCGCCGCCGCGCGCCATTTGCACGAGGCGCCAAGGCTGCCGGTGCAGCCGGGCCTCTATGACGAGTTCTGCGCGCGCTTCCCCTACGACGAGACCGAGGACCAGTTAGGGGCCATCGAATCCACGCTGAAGGACCTCGAGCTCGGCCGTCCGATGGACCGGCTGATCTGCGGCGACGTCGGCTTCGGCAAGACCGAGGTGGCCTTGCGCGCGGCCTTTGCCGTCGCGCTCGAAGGCAAGCAGGTCGCGGTCGTGGTGCCGACCACGCTGCTCGCCCGCCAGCACCACAAGACCTTCACCGACCGCTTCAAGGGCTTTCCGGTGAATGTGGCGCAGGCCTCGCGCCTGGTCCCGACCAAAGAGCTGAACCTGGTCAAGAAGGGCATTGCCGACGGCTCGGTCGACATCGTGGTCGGCACCCACGCGCTGCTCGGCAAGGCGATCAAGTTCCGCGATCTCGGCCTCGTCATCGTCGACGAGGAGCAGCATTTTGGCGTCACTCACAAGGAGCGGCTGAAGGCGCTTCGCTCCGAGGTGCACGTGCTGACGCTGTCGGCGACGCCGATCCCGCGCACGCTGCAGCTGGCGCTGACCGGCGTCCGCGAGCTCTCGATCATTGCCTCGCCCCCGGTCGACCGCCTCGCGGTGCGTACCTTCGTCGCCCCGCATGATCCGCTGATGATCCGCGAGGCGCTGCTGCGCGAGCGCTATCGCGGGGGCCAGGCGTTCTACGTGGTGCCGCGCATCGACGACCTCGCCGAGGTCAAGGACTTCCTCGACAAGAACGTGCCGGAGATGAAGGTCGCGGTCGCGCACGGCCAGATGCCGCCCGCGGTGATCGAGGACATCATGACCGCCTTCTACGACGGCAAGTTCGACATCCTGCTGTCGACCACCATCGTGGAATCCGGCCTCGACATTCCCAACGCCAACACGCTGATCGTGCACCGTGCCGACATGTTCGGCCTGGCGCAGCTGTATCAGCTGCGCGGCCGCGTCGGCCGCTCCAAGCTGCGGGCGTACGCGCTGTTCACGCTGCCGGCGCAGCAGAAGATCACCGCGCAGGCCGAGCGCCGGCTCACCGTGCTGCAATCGCTGGAGACGCTGGGCGCGGGCTTCCAGCTCGCCTCGCACGACCTCGACATCCGCGGCGCCGGCAACCTGCTCGGCGAGGAGCAGTCCGGCCACATCAAGGAAGTCGGCTTCGAGCTCTACCAGTCGATGCTGGAGGAGGCGATCGTCAACCTCAAGGCCGGCGTGTCCGAGCCCGCCGCCGACCGCTGGTCGCCCTCGATCACCATCGGCATGCCCGTGCTCATTCCGGAAGACTATGTCGGCGACCTCTCGGTGCGGCTGTCGCTGTACCGGCGGCTCGCCGATCTCGACACCGAGGAGGAGATCGAGAACTTTGGCGCGGAGATGCGCGACCGTTTCGGCGTGCTGCCCGACGAGGTGCGCTATCTGTTCAAGGTCGCCGCGATCAAGGCGTTCTGCCGCACGGCCAATGTCGGGAAGATCGACGCCGGCCCGAAGGGTGCCGTCATCGCCTTCCGCGATAATTCGTTCGCCCATCCCGACCGCCTGGTGTCGTTCATCCGCAGCTACGGCCAGGCCGCCAAGGTGCGGCCCGACATGAAGGTGGTGTTCCTGCAAGACTGGGAGACGCCGGAAGAGCGTCTCGCCGGCACCACGGAGATCATGCGGCAGCTGGCACAGCTCGCGCAGAGCAAGAAGGCGGCGTAATTGTTCCGAGCGCCACCGGAGCGGTACTTGGATACAAGACAGCGGCATATGGCCACTTGCGGAATGATCGAACGACAGCCATGTTCGATTCGTCGAGTTTGGCCGACGATTTGGCCTCGCCGCTGATAGCGTGCCCGACTGATGACCTGATTCGTGTGACCCGCGACTGGTTTACCGGCCGCGGGTTTTTTGTACCGCAAAGCGGGGCTGCCCCGCCCATTGAAACTTCTGAGGTCGCGAGCGTGTCTATCAATATCGATTCAGGCCAGGAACACGGTGACGAACACGACGACGTCATGTATCCGCAGGTCCTGCCGTTCATATTGGTCCACGCGGGATGCGTCGCGGCGATCTGGTCGGGCGTCTCGTGGCAAGCCGTTACCATTTGCGCGGTTCTGTACTGGTTGCGCATGTTTGCGATCACCGCCGGCTATCACCGGTATTTCTCGCATCGGGCTTACGCGACCAGCCGGGTGTTTCAGTTCATCCTGGCCTTCCTGGCCCAGAGCAGCGCTCAGAAAAGCGTCCTCTGGTGGGCTGCCAAACATCGCCATCATCATCTTCACTCGGATACGGCGCAGGATGTGCATTCGCCCCGGCACAAGGGCTTCCTCTACAGTCATCTCGGCTGGATCTTCTACCGGCAGCACGATGCAACCGACCTGGTGAAAGTATCGGATCTGGCGTCGTATCCCGAGTTGATGTGGCTGCACAAACTGGAGCTTCTGCCGGCGTTCGTGCTCGCGGGCCTCTGCTTCCTCATTGCGGGGTGGTCAGGGCTCGTGGTCGGCTTCCTCTGGAGCACGGTGCTCGTGTATCACGGCACGTTCTGCATCAACTCCCTCGCACATGTTCACGGCCGCAGGCGGTATGTGACCGGCGACGATTCCCGCAACAACTGGCTGCTCGCTCTCGTCACGATGGGTGAGGGGTGGCACAACAATCACCACGCCTATCAGGCCAGTGCTCGACAGGGCTTCCACTGGTACGAGATTGATCTCACCTATTATATCCTGGTGGCTTTGTCCTGGCTCGGGATTGTCCGGGATCTGAAGATGCCGCCCAAGCAGGTCCTGCGCAATGAGCATCGGTTGGGATCACGCGCGATCAAGCAAGCGGCCGAGCAGCTCGCCGCTCGCTTCAATCCTGAACACATCGCACAGGCGATCAAGACGTCGATCCATGAGACCGAATTGTCGGTCCGGGACGCGATCATTCTGTTGCAGCAGCGTGCTGATTTGCGTCTGTCCAGCATGCCGACTCGCGACCAGTTGCTGGCCGAAGCGCAGCGCATGTTCGCAAAGACGATGTCGCTGGACGACATCGTCGACCGGGCCCACGAGCTCCTGAACGAGACTGTTGGCTTTCTCCTGGCCACTCCCGCTCTGGCGGCCGCCCCGAAATCGGGCGCGAATGGTGGCGCTTAGCGCCACGTTGCCCGTACAAGGGGCGCGCTCGTGATCAGGGATTTTGACGCGCAATTACGAAGCCGCGCGCGACGCGTCGGCTGAGAGACGCCCGAGCAGTGACCGCGCCGTATCCGAGGGCGACAGCGAGTCCACGCTGACGACGGGATCGCTGCGCATCTCGTGCTTGCCATTGGAGGTGTGCCGCATCACCGCCGACAGGCGGCGGGCGATCATGTGGGCGGTGCGGAAGTCGGTCTCCGCGAACACGACGATGACGGAACCGTCTTTCTGCGCCACGCCAAAATCCATCTGCCGCATCAGGCGGCTCAGGATCCGTGCGGCGTCGAGCTGGGCGCGGGAATTGCCGGGCTCGAAGGCGAAGCGCGCCACGGAGAGGCCGCCGCCGCGGGCAAGAGCCTGCTCGACCGCCTTGGCGAAATCGCGGGCAAAAGCTTCCACCGTGAGCAGGCCGCTGCGCGGGTCGAGCCAGCCGCCGGCATCGATCGAGCGCAGCGTGCGGCTCAGTTGCGCTTCCATCGCGTGCTGGCGGATCAGCGGCAGCGCGTTGGCGGCGACCTTCGCCGGCTCGCCCGGGATCAGCTCGAGATTGGGCAGGTCGTAAGTCTGCGCGAGCTGGTGCGCGGTGACGACCACGGGCAGGCTGCGGAATCGGGTGTCTTCGGCGAGCACCGTGAGGAAGGCGTCGGTGACGCGCGCGGTAAAGCCTTCGGCGAGCACGACGCCATCGATATCGCGGGTGTTGAGATGCTTGGCCGCGGCCTCGATCGAGAGCGCGCCGACGACCCCGACGCGTTCGCCGAGTGCGACGGAGAGCGCAGGATAAGCTGCGCCGCGGCCGATCAGGAGCACCGTCGCATCGCGTGCCGGATCCCCCTCCGGCAACCCGACTTTCGCGTCCGGCAGCCGGCGCAGAACCGTCGCATGGAGAGTCCGTACGCGCAGCGCGGCGCGGAGCCGCGCGACGAGGCGGTCGGAATTGCCGCCGCGCGAGGAGAAGGGCAGGGCGTTCTGCGGCAGCGTGCCCGCAGCATCGAGCGCCACGAACGGCAGGTAGGGCGATTGGTCCGCGATCTTCCTGGCGAGCGTCGCCAAATGGGGCTCGTGCCCGGCATGCATCGCGGCGAGAACCGCGGCCGGCTGCACCTGCTCGACCGCGCGCGCCGCGCTGGCCCAGTCGGCGTCGACGACGGGAAACAGACGGGCCTCGTCCAGTGCCGCAATGAAAGGCGGCCGCTGGGCGTTGGACACAAACAGGATCGGGCCCGCCTGGGACATCGCAAACTCTGATCGCGCAACAGATGCTGCGCAATCTAGTCCGGTTGCCTTAATGCAGCGTCAATGGATGGGTCGAAACTGCGCTTAAACCGGCCCGGAGCGGTCGCGAAAAGCCTCGACCATCAGGGGGTTAAGCCCGAGTTCATTGAGCGCTTCGCGGGCGCGGCCATTGTCTTGTGCCCGTCCTGCGAGCCGGTGACCCGAGAGCCGGTCGGGCAGCGCGGTGAGCAGCGCGCCCTGGCCGAGCCGGCGCGCCCATTCCTGGAGATCGTTGGACAGGAAGCGGTAGCCGCCGACGGCCATGATGCCGGAGGGCGGTGCGGTGATGCAGATCGCGCCGCTCGGACGGTCGAGCCGCGCGGCATAGCCGGTGTCGACATAATCGCGCGGCGGCTGCGCCGTCAGCGTGTCGCCGACCGGCTGCGGCGGTGCGTAGGCCGCGATCGGCACCATCGCTCCGCGCAGGCCGAGCGTGCCCCTGGGCGTCAGCAGGATCTCGCCGGCGATGGAGGAACCGGACTGCTCGCGCGGGGCGCCGTGCGGCCCGGGCATCACCGCAACAGGCATGCCGTCCTCGCCGCGGCGGGCGCCGAACAGCCCGGCCTCGCCGAACAGATAGACGTCGGTCAGCGGTGCATGCGGCGCGATCCAGGCATCGCTCGCCGCCACCTGCTCGGGCGCGCGCCAGAGGCCGATGACGTTGCGCAAGCTCGGCATCCGCGCCGCGAGATCGGCATCGCCGAGCCGCAGCGCGAGCTGCGCCGGGGCGATCAGCACCTCGCATTCGTGCTCGTTGATTTGCTGCTCCAGCACGTCGTTCTCGAAGGGATGATGCAGCGCCAGCGTGCCGCCGCAGAGCAGCCACACCGCGAGCGAGGAGGCGAGGCCTGCGAACGACATCGGCGTGAACGCCGCCATCACGGTCGCGCCCTGCTTGATGTCGGCCTCCAGCGACATCGCAAGCCCGCCGGCGATCAGGCTGAAATGCGGCCGCGGCACCGGGCGAAAGCCTTCCGCGGTGACGTCGAAGGAGATCATCGCCGCCTTGCGGCCGTCCTGGATCACCGCGCGCGTGGTGCCCGGCGGGCGGGCCAGCACGTCGTCGAGCGAGGCCATGCCCTCGGGCAGGTCGGCGCCGAAACCGCAGACGTAGCGGATCGAGAAGGCCTCCGCGGCGGCGTGCATGGCGAGGTCGGAATAGCTGACGCCGTCGACCTTGCTCATGGTGACGATGGCGCGCGCCGCGGTGCGGTTCAGCGCGGCGGTCAGTTCCGCATGGCGCCAGAGCAGCGGCAGCACCGCGACGACGAGCCCGGCGCGATGCGCGGCGAGCACTGTCAGCACGAACTCGACCGTAGCAGGCAGCTGGATCGCGATGACGGAATTGGCTGGCAGGCCCGATTCGACGAAATGGGCCGACAGGGCCTCGATGGCGGTGTCGGCCTCGGCGTAGGTCATCCGCCGCGGCTGGTGGCCGGTCACGCGGGCCTTGTTGAGGGGGTCGAGCAGAGCGGGCGCGTGCGGTTGCCGCATCAGCGTGCGCTGAAACAGCGTGTCGAGCGTCGGCGATACGGCTGGCTGATTCACGGCGTCACTTCGCTTGCGGCTGCCCCTTCGACCACCAGGTCTCCGGCAGGTAGCCGGACAGCGCGGTGGCCTTTGGCCGTTCTATCCGATTCCAGCGCGCGATCCATTGCTCGGATACGTTAAACAGGGGGATAGTATAGAAACCGGAGATCAAGGCGCGGTCGAGCGCCCGCACCGCCGAGACGAAGGCCGTGTGATCACGGGCCTCGAGGAGAGCGTCGATCATGGCATCGACGGCGGGATCTTTGGCGCCCATGTAGTTGCGGGTGCCCGGATTGTCGGCGGCAGCGCTCCCCCAATAGAAATACTGCTCGTTGCCGGGCGATAGCGACTGGTCCCAGCGGTTCTGGATCATGTCGAACTCGTAAGCGAGCCGGCGCTGGTCGAACTGCACGGGATCGACCGCGCGAACGCTCGGCTCGATCCCGGCGCGCTTGAGGTCGCGCTGGAACGCGAGCGCGATGCGCTCCTGGTCGCGGGTCGTCACCAGCATCTCGAAGGTGAAGGCGGCTTTTGTCGCGCGGTTACGCAGCACGGTGCCGTCGAGATCGTAGCCGGCGTCCGACAGGAGCTTGAGTGCTGCGCGCAGCGTCGTCCGGTCGCGTCCCGAGCCGTCGGTGACGGGCAGGCGGTAGCTGCCGTCCATGACGTCGGGCGGGATCTGCGCGGCGAAGGGTTTCAGCAGCTCGCGCTCGCGCGCATCCGCGGGCCGGCCATAGGCCGACAGGTCGGAGCCGGCGAAATAGCCGGCAACGCGCGAATAGAGTCCGAAGAAGTAGTTGCGGTTGACCAGCTCGAAATCGAACAGCAGCGTCAGTGCCCGGCGCACGCGGATGTCGGCGAAGATCGGACGGCGCGTGTTGAACACCAGGAATTCGGAAGGCTGCGGCACGCCGGGCTTGATGGTGTCGCGGATCACTTCGCCGCTTTTGGCGGCTGGAAAGTCGTAACCGTCGTGCCAGCGCAGCGGCTCGTGCTCGACGCGGAAATCATAGAGGCCGCGCTTGAAGGCTTCGAACTGGCCGTTGGCCTCGCGAAAATAGTCGAGCCTGATCTCGTCGAAATTGTAGAGCCCGCGATTGATGGGCAGGTCACGGCCCCAATAGTCGGGATTGCGGATCAAGGTCACGCTGGCGCCGGGCTTCACCGCCATGATCCGATACGGGCCCGAGCCGATCGGGCCGGTCAGCGTCGTCTCCTCGAAGGTCGCGACATCCACTGCATGCTTCGGCAGGATCGGCATCAGGCCGAGGATCAGCGGCAATTCCCGGTCGTTGGCGCCAGCCAGGTCGAAGCGGACGGTGAGAGGGTCGGGCGCCTCGGCCTTGGCGACCTTGGCGTAATATTGCCGATGGTTGGGGCGGCCGTGATCGCGCAGCAGCTGCCAGGAGAACAGCACATCCTCCGCCAGGACCGGCTTGCCGTCGGAGAAGCGGGCGCGGGGATCGAGGCGGAACGTGACAAAGCTCCGCGCGTCATCGGTCTCGACCGATCTGGCGAGCAGGCCGTAGAGCGTGAACGCCTCGTCATTGCCGCGTGCGAGCAGGCTCTCGACCACGTAGTTCCGCACCGGCTGCACGGCCAATCCCCTGACGATGAAGGGATTGAGGCTGTCGAAGGTGCCGAGAATGCCCCAGGTCAGCCGGCCGCCCTTGGGGGCATCAGGGTTGGCGTAGGGCATGTGGGTGAAATCGGCCGGCATCGCCGGCTTGCCGTGCATCGCGATGGCATGGGCTTCCCCAGCCCGTGCGCCGCTTGCGGAGAGCGCGGAGGCGACGACGAAGGCGAGAAGACAGAGGCGGCTGCCAAGGCCCTCAGGAAGGCCCTCGAGAAGGCGCTGGAACATGGACATCGGCACACGTTGATTCGAGGACCTGCGGGCCTGAATCCTATCACAAGGAATTTCACGGATAGCAGGCCCAGGAGCGGTTCAAGGCGTGGCCAAAGACGCTTGTCGGCATTGATCTTTTCGTCGGCCACGTTAAGAAGGCACGCAATCGCGCAAGAGCGTCGAGCCCGTCACTTATCCGCCTCAATTGACGGGGAGAGAGCCGCGCCAGGCGGCTCGGTTCGGCGCTTCGGAGCGGTTCGGGCACTTCCCGTTCAGAAAGGGTTTTCCGCAATGAATTTCCGTTACTTGGCCGCGTCCGTCCGGCCGCGCGGGCGACTTTTCGCCCTGTTGACGGCGACGGCGTTGGTCGTCCCGTTTGCTGCAGAGGCCCAGGCTCCCGCGCCGGCCCCCGGCGCGCCTGCCGCGCCCAAGGCGGCCCCGAAAGCTGCTCCGAAGGCTGCCCCCAAGGCTCCGGCGCCGGCTGCCCAGGCTCCCGCCCAGCCGGCTCCCGCGCAGGGCGCTCCGGCGCAGCAGGGCGCCGCGGCCCAGCCGGCCGATCAGCAGATCCAGCTGATCTACGCCCCCTGGACCAAGTTCTGCCTCAAGGGCCAGGACGCCAACGCCAAGCAGGTCTGCTTCACCGGCAAGGACGGCCGCATCGAGTCGGGCCAGCCGGTCATCGCGGCCGTGATCATCGAGCCGGAAGGCGAACCCAAGAAGATCCTGCGCGTGACGCTGCCGCTCGGCATGCAGCTCGTGCACGGCACCCGCATCATCGTGGACAACAATGCGCCGTTGCAGAGCCCCTACGTGATCTGCTTCCAGAATGGCTGCATGTCCGACTACGAGGCCACGCCCGAGCTCATCGGCAACATGAAGAAGGGCCAGAACCTCGTTGTCCAGGCGATCAATGCCAACGGTGCGCCCTTGACGTTGCCGCTGCCGCTCGCCGGCGAATTCCAGAAGGCCTATGACGGTCCGCCGACCGATCCGAAGGTGTTCGAGGAAACCCAGAAGAAGCTTCAGGAAGAGCTTCAGAAGAAGGCCGACGAGCAGCGCAAGAAGCTCGAGCAGAACGGTGGCGCGCCCGGCGCGGCTCCGGCCGGTCAGAAGTAAGCGGGCTAAAATCCCGGACATGAAAAAGGCGCTCGGTTCGAGCGCCTTTTTTGCTGGCCGCTTGATGGCGGCAAAACTCACTTCAAGCGCGGTCGGCTCAGTTCAGCGACGGATTGCGCGGGCGATAGCCGCCGGTTTTGTCCTTGATGAAGATCTCGGCGACCTGGGAATGGCGGATCGGCTCGCCGGAATCGTCCGGCACCAGGTTCTGCTCGGAGACATAGGCGACGTATTCCGACTCCGCGTTCTCCGCGAGCAGGTGGTAGAACGGCTGGTCCTTGTGAGGCCGCACCTCTTCGGGAATCGACAGCCACCACTCCTCGGTGTTGTTGAATTCCGGATCGATGTCGAAGATCACCCCCCGGAACGAGAAGATCCGGTGGCGAACGACCTGTCCGATCTGGAATTTGGCGGTCCTCGCTTTAATCATTCCCCGTCGATAGACCAGGATTGTGGCCGATGCTAGTGCCCTGATCTGTAATTGACCTTCGGCTAAGGGGCAGATAGCCCCCAAATCTTCAGAAAACACTTCATCAATGGTCGATATCCTCAATCTGGCGCTACCTTATTTCGGCTTGATCTTTGTTGGATTCGCTTGCGGCAAGGCCAAGTCGCTGCCGGAATCAGGCCTCGCCTGGATGAACTTCTTCCTGCTCTACGTGTCGCTGCCGGCGCTGCTGTTCGCGATCATGTCGAAGACGCCGTTTGCGGAATTGAACAACCCGCCGTTCCTGGTCGCGACCACGCTGTCCACGGTTGCGGCGTTCACCCTGGCGCTGGTCGTCGGCAAGGTTTTGGGACGGCTGACGCTGCGCGAGGCGACTCTTGCGGGCCTCTCCGGCGGCTATGGCAATATCGGCTACATGGGGCCGGGGCTGGCGCTCGCCGTGCTTGGACCGAAGGCCTCGGCGCCGACCGCGCTGATCTTCTGCTGCGACAGCATCTTCCTGTTCACGATCGTGCCGCTGCTGATCGAGCTCTCCGACCGCGACCATCCCTCGCTGGTCCATGCCTTCGGCGTCGTGCTGAAACAGATCGTGCTCAACCCGCTGATCATGTCGGCCTGCTTTGGCGCGGCCGTGGCGGCGCTTCATATCGAGCTACCGGTCGCACTCGATCGCACCATCACGTTCCTTCAGAACGCAGCCGCACCGACCGCGCTGTTCGTGCTCGGCGTGACCGTGGCGCTCCGCCCGTTCAACCGGGTGCCGTGGGAGGTGCCGGGCGTGATCGCAGTGAAGCTCTTGATTCACCCGCTCGCCGCGTTCGGCCTGATGCTGGCGTTCGGACCGTTCGCGCAGCCCTGGGCCGCGACCGCCGTGCTGATGGCCTCGCTGCCGCCGGCGCTCAACGTGTTCGTGATCGCGCGGCAGAACGACGCGTGGATCGAATCCGCCTCTGTCGCGGTGCTGCTCGGGACCTTCGCGTCGGTGGTCACGCTGACCGGCGTGATGTGGGCGATCCAGACCGGCCGGCTGGCGTTTCCGTAAGCGAGCCTACCGCCGCCACGTCGGGGTCAGGCCCTCGCGCATGGCGAAGCGCCGCAGCGGGCCGATGGCGCCGAGCAGGTGCATGCCGACCGCGCGGACCGGCTGGAGCGGCAGGAAATCGTTGAGCAGGGAGCGGTTGGCGATGTCGATCGCAAACGTGCGGCTCAGAATGTCCGGACGCCGCGCCCGGTCGTAGCGCTTGAGCACGTCGGGTGCGCCGGGATCCTGGCCCGCGGCGATGGCTTCGCCCGCGAGCCTGGCGATGTCAGCGGCATCGCGCAGACCAAGGTTGAGGCCCTGGGCGCCGATCGGCGGGACCACATGGGCGGCTTCGCCGACCAGCGCGATGCGGTCGCGCCCGAAGGATTTTGGACGTTCGATCGCCAGCGGGAATAGGTTGCGGCCCGGCTCGACAGTCATGCGTCCCAAAATGGAATGCGACTGCTTCTCGATCGCGGCGGACAGCTCCGCGTCGCTCAATCCGCGAAGCCGCTCGGCCTCGGCGGGGGCCGAGACCCAGACGATGCTGGAGCGGTCGCCGGGCAGGGGCACGAACACGCAAGGGCCATGCGGCGTGTGGAACTCGGTCGAGACGTTGCGATGCGGGCGCGCGTGGCCGACGTTGAAGGTCAGCGCGGTCTGCGTCAGGTCGCGTCGCGTCACCGCGATGCCGGCGGCTTCCCGGCACAGCGAGTGCCGGCCGTCGGCGCCGACCACGAGCTGGGCCGTGAGGAATTGAGCGGACGCCGTGCGGATCGCGACGTCGTCGGCTTCGATGACGACGCTTTCGGCCTCGTCATCGCAACGGACGAGGTTAGGCAACTCGGCCGCGCGTTCTTCCATCGCCAGCATCAGCGAGCGGTTGTCGATATTGTAGCCGAAGGCGTCGAGCGCGATTTCGTGGCAGGAGAACCGGACCTCCGGCGCCCGGAACAGCCGGCCGGTGTCGTCGACGAGGCGCATGATTTCGAGCGCGGCCGCCTTGCCCTTGCAGCGCGGCCAGACGTCGAGGCTCTCCAGGAGATCGATGGAGGCGCCGAGCAGGGCGGTGGTGCGGTTGTCGGCGTAGGGCATGCGCCGCGCCACCAGCGCGGTCCGCGCGCCGGCCTGCGCCAGTGCGATGGCGGCCGCCAGTCCCGCCGGTCCGCCGCCGATCACGGCCGCGTCATGGAGTGTCGATGCATCTGTCATGGAACGACAATTGACATGCTGCGCGGCAAATTCAAGCCCGGCTATATTTCCTTGATTTTGTGGCGAATTGTGCGACCGCGCGCCGCAATGGCGGATGTGCAAACCGGTCTCATTCTGATAGCAGAAGCCATGGATACCCAAGAGGATTCCCTGAAGCCGAGACCGGCGATCCGCGCCGCGGCCTTCTCGGTGCACATCTTCACCGCATTCGGCGCGGCCATCGCGCTGCTGGCGATGCTGGAGGCCGTGCGCGAGCATTGGGCGGCGATGTTTCAGTGGCTGGGCGTCGCCCTGATCATCGATGCGATCGACGGGCCGATCGCCCGCCTGCTGAAGGTCAAGGATGTGCAGCCGAACTGGTCGGGAGACGTGCTCGATCTCGTGGTCGACTTCGTCACCTATGTGTTCGTGCCGGCCTATGCGATCGTGGCGAGCGGGCTGTTGCTGCCGGTGGCCGCGCCGCTGCTCGGAATCGCCATCATCGTCACCAGCGCACTATATTTCGCCGATCTGCGCATGAAGGCGGACGACAATCATTTCCGCGGCTTTCCGGCGCTGTGGAATGCGGCGGCGTTCTACCTGTTCCTGCTGCACTGGCCGCCGCTGGCATCGACGCTGCTGGTCGCGGCGCTTGTCGTGCTGACCTTCGTGCCGTTCCACGTGCTGCATCCGGTCCGGGTCGTGCGGCTGCGCTGGCTGACGATGTCGCTGATCGCGATCTGGGCCGTGCTCGGCCTCTATGTGCTGGAGATGGATTTTCGCGTCGGCACCGGCGTGACCATCGTGCTCTGCGCCATCGCGCTCTGGATCAGCTTCAGCGACGCCTTGATCCGCCTGGCAAGATCCTTCGCATGATGCACCTCCTCACTAGTCCTGAAGCCTGGGCCGCGCTGCTCACCTTGACCGCGCTCGAGATCGTGCTCGGCATCGACAACGTCATCTTCCTGTCGGTGATCGTCTCGCGCATCCCCGAGAAGCAGGCCCACCGCGCCCGCCAGATCGGGCTCGCGCTGGCGCTGATCTTCCGCATCATCCTGCTCAGCCTGCTGGTCTGGCTGATCGGCCTGACCGCGCCGGTGTTTTCGTTTTCGGGTTACGGCTTCTCCTGGCGCGATCTCATCCTGATCGGCGGCGGCCTGTTCCTGATCGCCAAGGCGACGCACGAGATCCACGCCGAGGTCGAAGCCGATGACGGCGAGGGCGACCGGGAGTCCGGCGGCAGCGCGTTCTTCTGGGTGATCGTCCAGATCATCGTCATCGACATCGTGTTCTCGCTGGACTCGATCATCACCGCGATCGGCATGGCGCAGGACATCGAGATCATGATCGCGGCGGTCGTGATCGCCTGCCTGATCATGTACATTTCGTCGGGGCCGGTGTCGCGATTCGTTGCCGAGCATCCGACCACCAAGATGCTGGCGCTGGCGTTCCTGGTGCTGATCGGCGTCGCGCTGGTCGCGGACGGATTCCAATTCCACATTCCGCGCGGCTACATCTACTTCGCAATTGCGTTCTCGGCGGCGGTGGAATTCTTCAACGTGCTGGCGAAGCGCAACCGCAGGAAAGTCCGCAAGTCGTCCGTTTAGCCGTTCCAATCTGGGTCGAGTTGACAAGGCGGGCGCGATGTCTTTCGTTCAGCGGCGAGAAGACCGAGAGGAGGTCAGGTGATGACCAAAGCCGTCCGTGTGCACAAGGTCGGAGGCCCCGAAGCCCTGGTCTATGAGAGCGTCGATGTCCCGGCGCCGGCTTCCGGCGAGGTGCGCATCCGCCAGCATGCGGTCGGGTTGAACTTCATCGACGTCTACTATCGCACCGGCCTCTACAAGGCGCCGGGGCTGCCCTTCATCGCCGGCAACGAGGCGTCGGGCGAGGTCATCGCCGTCGGGCCCGGCGTGACGCATTTCCATCCCGGCGATCGCGTGGCCTACTACCACAATCTCGGTGCCTATACCGGCGAGCGCAACATCCCCTGGGAGAAGCTGGTCAAGCTGCCCGACCACATCACGCACGAGCAGGGCGCCGTGCTGATGCTGAAGGGGCTGACGGTCTGGTATCTCCTGCACAAGACCTTCAAGGTCGAGCCGCATCATCGCGTGCTGATCCATGCCGCCGCCGGCGGCATCGGCTTGCTCGCCTGCCAGTGGGCGAGGGCGCTCGGGGCCCATGTCATCGGCACGGTCGGCTCGCGCGAGAAGGCGGAGCTTGCGGAGGCCAATGGCTGCGACCACGTCATCCTCTACAACGAAGAGGATTTCGTAGCGCGCGTGAAGCAGATCAGCCGCAACGAGGGCTGCGACGTCGTCTATGACGGCGTCGGCAAGGCGACCTTCCCGGGCTCGCTGTCCTGCCTGAAGCCGCGCGGCATGTTCGTCTCGTTCGGCAATGCCTCGGGGCCCGTGCCGCCGTTCTCGATCGCCGAGCTCAACAATCACGGCTCGCTGTTTGCGACGCGGCCGAAGCTCAATGACTACGTCGGAACGCGCAAGGAGCTGCTGGAAGGCGCCGACACGCTGTTCGCCGCCGTCATCAACGGCAAGCTGCACGTGCCGATCAACCACGCCTACGCGCTCAAGGACGCCGCCAAGGCGCATATCGATCTCGAAAGCCGCAAGACCACCGGCGCGTCGATCCTGAAGCCGTAGCAAGTTGCTCCATCAAAGTCGTCATGCCCGGGCTTGTCCCGGGCATCCACGTTCTTTGTGCCGCGCCTCAAGGCGTGGATGGCCGGGACAAGCCCGGCCATCACGGCGAGGGCGTTTACGCCACCCGCCGTGCCGCGCCGGCCCTGGTCAAAATCCCGTCAAGACAATCGATCATCTCGGCGATCTCGGCCCGCGCGACGTTCAGCGCCGGCATGAAGCGCAGCGTGTCGAGCTGCGGCGCGTTCAGGAGCACGCCGGCCTCGAACGCCTGCGCGACGATGCCTGGCGCGATCGGCAGCTTGAGGTCGAGCGCGAGCAAGAGGCCACGTCCCCGCACGCCGCCGAGGCCGTGCCGGGCCGAGACCTTCTGCAACTCGCTTTCGAGCAGCAGGCCGGTCTCGGTGACCGACTTCAGGAAGTCGGGCTTGCAGACCTCCTCGAGCACTGCCAACCCCACCGCGCACATGATCGGGTTGCCGTTGAACGTGCCGCCCTGGTCGCCGTGCTCGAAGCAGGAGGCACGTTCGGTCGCCAGCAGGGCCGCCAGCGGCACGCCACCGCCGATGCCCTTGCCGAGCGTCATGATGTCGGGCGCGATGCCTGTGTGCTCGTAGTGGAAGAGTTTTCCGGTCCGGCCCATGCCGGTCTGGATCTCGTCAAAAATGAGCAGCAGGCCGTGCGCGTCGGTGAGCGCGCGCAGTTCCTGCAGGAACTGATCGGTCGCGGGCCACACGCCGGACTCGCCCTGGATCGGCTCCAGCATCACCGCGACGGTGTTGTCGTTGATCAGCTCTTCGACCGAGGCGATGTCGTTCAGCTTCGCCTTCTTGAAGCCGGCGACCTTCGGCTCGAACAGCGGTTCGAACGCCTTCTTGCCCGAGGCTGACATCGTCGCCAGCGTCCGGCCGTGGAAGCCGCCTGCGAAGCTGATGATCTCGAACGCGCCGTTCCTGTGCAGGCTGCCGTATTTGCGCGCGAGCTTGATCGCGCCCTCGTTGGCTTCGGCGCCGGAGTTGGCAAAGAACACCTGGTCGAACGCGCTGTTTGCGACAAGCCGCTCGGCAAGCTTCAGGCTCGGCTCGTTGTAGAACGCCGGGCTCGGCGTCAGCAGCCGCTTGGCCTGCGCGGAAAGCGCATCGGCGATCGCGGGCGGGGAGTGACCGAGGCAGTTGACGGCCCAGCCCTGCACGAAATCGAGATAGCGCTTGCGGCTGTCGTCCCAGAGGTAGGAGCCGGCGCCGCGGACGAACACGGCCTTGGGCCGTGCGGTGATCTCCATCAGCGCGTCATACGGATGCGTGGTCATGTCGAACTCCTGTGGGGACGGGGTGGAAAAGGGGCGCAAAAAGCCGAAAGGCCGCACCTTGCGGGTGCGGCCTTCTCGAAAACTCGGCTGAATTCAGTGGTTCAGCGGCGTCGTCGGACATGGCGCACCCTCTCGTCGTCGCGGAAGCGACGGCGGAGCATTTCGGTGCGCTGATGGGTCCGAGCGTTGATCATGGGGCGGGTCCCTACAGCCGAAGGGCAGGGCTTGTCAAGCGGGCGTTTTGAAGAACACCCGTCCGGCGTGCATCGGCGAGATGGGAGAACGTCACTGAACGCCGTAGCGCGCAAAACTGTCCGCGATGCCGGCGTTGATTGCCTTGGCGGCCGCGATGTCTTGCTCAGCGCCTTCGTTGTCGCCCTTCTTTCGCTTCGCCAGTCCGCGGCCGTCGAGGGAGCCGTCGAGCTCAGGCTTTGCGCTCAGCGCCGCGTCGTAATCCGCAATGGCCGCGTCGAGATTGCCGAGCTTCAGATACGTGAGGGCGCGGCTGTCCAGCGTATAGGGGTCGTTGGGAGCCATCTGCAGCGACTGCTCGCAATCGGCCAGCGCCTCCTGCAGGCGGCCAAGGATCGCACGCGTCATGCAACGCGAATTGAACACGCCCGGATAGCTCGCATTGGCCTTGATCGAGCGATCGTAATCCTCCAGCGCCTGCGCATAGTCGTGGGTGTCGAAATACATGTTCGCGCGCGCAAAGAAATCGCGATCGTTGTTCGGACTGAGCTGAAGCGATTTTGCGAAGTCGGCCAGCGCACGCGCACGGTCGCCGCGGTCGCGGAAGACGCGTGCGCGGTTGCCGTAGGCCGGGCCGTAATTCGGGTCGAGCTTGATCGAGAGATCGAAATCCGCCAGTGCGCGAGCGTCGTCGCCATGGTTGCGATAGGCAGTGCCGCGATTGAAATAGGCCAGCGCAAATTTAGGGTCGAGCTTGATGGCCTGATCGTAGTCGGCCATCGCATGCTCGTAGTCGTTCTTGTGGATGTGGGAATTGCCGCGGTTGTTGTAGTAGAGCGCGTCGCGGGCATTCAGCCGAATCGCGCGCGTGTAGTCGGCAATGGCGTGGTCGGTGTCGCCGAGATCGTCATGGGCGATGCCGCGATTGTACCAGAGGTCGGCGTCTTTCGGATCGAGATCGACGGCACGGTTGAAGTCCGCCAGGGCACGCTCCGTGTCGCCTTTTCGCCGAAACATCTCGCCGCGATTGGCCAGCGCCCGCACATTCGAGGGATCGGCCTTGAGCACGGCCGAGCAGCCGGCGATGCGCTGATCCTCGTTTCCCCCGTCGTCGTCGCCATAGCACCATTGGCGTGCCTGCGCGGCTGACGGCGATCGCGCGGCGGCGGACAGGGCGAACACGGCCATTGCGATGCCGATCGCAGACAGCTTGAAGAGAATCCTTGACGTTTCAGTGTGTTTCATTGTTTTCCACATCGAAACCATTGCGCCTCTAGCGCGTTTGTGATCGAAGGACGCGACTTGGTTCGAACCGAATGCATCACGGATCAGACCAAGAAGGCGGGACCAACCAGATAGTTTGAAGACCTTGTCCGATACGCCTTATCCAATCGACCTCGACAGCATTCGCGGCGCGTTTCCGCCGGGCATCGAGGCGCCATCCCTGCTGGTCGACTTTGCCGATTGGCTGAACGGGCGCCCCTGGGGCAGCGTCGGCCGTTTCTCGCTGCAAGGCCAGTTCTCCGATCAGGCGCCGATCTTCGACGGCAGTCCCTTGCGCGACAGGTTTTCACTGTTCATGCGGCTGCCGGATGGCTCGGCCGTCGGCGGCTGGTATGGCGCGGGTCTTGATCGCGACAATCCGCCGATCGTGGGGCTGGGCTCCGAGGGCGACTACGAGCTGCTCGCGCCGAGCCTCGACGGCTTGCTGGCGAAGCTGACGTCGCAGCAATTTGACAAGGCCTGGAGCGATCTCAAGCCGCATGACGAGGTCGAGTGCCAGACCGACGAGCTCGCGAAATGGCTTGCCGGGCAGCCGATCGGCGACAAGGCGGCGTGTGACGACGGTGCCGCGGAGCTTCCCGATTTCCGCGGCTTCGTGGAAAAATGGAGCCGGGATCGCGAAGACTATTGGGCCAATCATCGCTTGATGGCCGAGCTCGGCTGGCGGCTCGCCGCGCATCTGCCCAAGGGCAAGAAGCCCTGGGACAAGACGCGCTTCGAGGTCGCGATCGTCGGCAAGCAGTATGAGGCCCGCGTCCTGACCCTCGGCCCGCAGCCGTTCGAGGAGGCCGCCTCGATCGAATCGCTGCTGCGCGATCTGCGCGAGGAGATGCGTAAGGCACAGCCCGAGCTCGGGCTGTGGCACGCGATGAAATTCGGCCTCTATGTCGACGGCCGCGTCATGCCGAACTTCGAATACGATGTGCGTCCGATCATCGGCGGCGAGCCGGCGCAGCTCTCCGAAGCAAAGGCCGATCTCGCCCGCGCCCCGCGCCCGGAGCGGTGGGTGCCGAAATGGCTGGCGTGACGGAACACCGTCCGAATCCCGTCACGGAGCCGTGCAATCAGTTTGCTGATTGAATTAGCTTCTCGTCGGGGTAGTTCGCTGATGCGCGGCCTTTGTCACCGGTTGATTGTCGCGATCCTGCTGATGTCAGCGGCCTCGGCCGCAAACGCGCAAACCGAGCTCGTGGAAAGCGCTGTTGCCGACCTTCCGATCGTGCTGGCTACCGATCCCGCGCTCACGCGGCCTCACGTGATCACACCGGACGAAAAGAAAAACAGCGATGAGGCCGATGCTGGCGGCGTTATTCTCACCTACGTTTTTGAAACGAAGCTTCGCCTTCGGTCGGAGAGGTACTTCCTGGTTGTCTGCAGCTCCGGCGGTAGTGCCGACTACAATTGCGTATTTAACCTGATTGGAGGCGCGGGCGATCTCTATCAAGACCAGATCGAAGGCCTCCGATTCGAGATACCCGGCGACGGGTGCGTCTACGCCTCCGGTCACGTCAATACGATGTTCAACCATCGACGCAAGTACTGCCTTGACGGCGATCGGTTGAAGGAAGTCAGCCAGCCGTTTCACTACGTCGGCCTCAAGTCAAAGACGCTGCATGACCTGACGTTCTATTTCGATAAGGCTGCGACGAATGCGGTCGGCACCATTCCGAAAGGTGAGTTCGTTGAGGTGCTCGTCGCAAGCGACCGACGTGAGGAAGACTCGTCCGAGCGCTACCATTTCCTCGTTCGGGACAAGAACGGACTGACTGGTTGGGTCAGTCTGGCCGGAGGTCAGCAAGCGGAAGACATCGAGGGAATCTTTTTTGCCGGCGACTAGTCGCGTCGAACCGGTGTTCTTCTGCTGTCGCGCCGTCTTGACCTCGCGGGAACGGCACCTTCGATCCCCCTTGCGATCCCCCTTGACTTAGAGTGCGCTCGAAGGGGTATCTGTACGTGCGTCAGTACGAGAACGGGCACACATGAAGATCGGCGACCTCGCAAAACGAACCGGCTTGTCGACGCACACGTTGCGTTATTATGAGCGCGTCGGGCTGCTGCCATACGCAGACCGGGATCGTTCCGGCCAGCGTGACTTTGACGCATCGATCCTCACCTGGATCGCATTCCTCGGTCGGCTCAAGACCACGGGAATGCCGATCCGGGACATGTTGCGTTATGCGGCGCTTCGTGATGAAGGCGATGCCACCGGGCCAGCCCGGCGGCAGATGCTGGAAATCCACCGGGAACAGGTTCGCACGCAGATTGCCGAACTCCAGGAATGCCTGCTCGTCCTTGATACCAAGATCTCCGGTTATGCCGGCGATGAACAGAGGACGAAGGAAAATGACGCACGCCCAAACACAAGCCGAAAGCCGCTTCGATCGCGGCCAGCGGGCCCTGTCACGCATTGACGGCAGAGCCGGCGAAAAGGTCGTCGCCTCACTCGCCGACATCGCTCCGGATTTCGCACGATACGTGATCGAGTTTCCCTTCGGCGACATTTACAGCCGCCCGGACCTCGGCCTGCGCGATCGAGAGATCGCGACGATCGCCGCGCTGACGGCGCTCGGAAATGCCGCGCCTCAGCTCAAAGTGCATATCGAGGCGGGTCTGAACGTCGGGCTGTCTCGCGACGAGATCGTGGAGATCATCATGCAGATGGCCGTCTATGCGGGCTTCCCGGCGGCGGTGAACGGGCTGTTCGCAGCCAAGGAGGTGTTTTCCGCGCATGACGGACGGCAGGCGTCGGGAGAAGCGACGTGACGTCATCGCGAGCGCGGCAAAGGCGATAGCGGACCCGTCATCCCCGCGAGCGCGTAGCGCTCGTCGGTGAAGGTGCGAGGCATGGGACGCAAGGCGTCCCATGGGGAGCCTCGAAGGATGAGCGGCCGGGATGCCGGGCCGTCGTCCTTCGAGGCTCGCTCTACGGCGCGGTTGCGCCGCAGAGCGAGCGCCTCAGGATGACGGTGATGGTGCGCTGCGCTCGCAATGACAGAGGGTTTCAGAATCCCGCGACGCTGCCGTGCAGGTCGTATTGGTCGGCTCGCTCGATCTTCGCGGTGACGATCTCGCCGACGCGCAACGGGCGGCGGCTGGAGAGATAAACCGCGCCGTCAATCTCCGGCGCGTCGGCCTTGGAGCGGCCTTTTGAAACCGTCGGGCCGACCTCGTCGATGATGATCTGCTGGCGCGTGCCGACCTTGCGCTTCAGCCGGCGCGCGGAGATCTTCTGCTGGCGGGCCATCAGCGCGTTGTAGCGCTCCTGCTTGATCTCTTCGGGCACGGGGTTCTCGATCGCATTCGACGTCGCACCGGCAACCGGCTCGTATTTGAAGCAGCCGAGGCGATCGATCTCGGCCTCATCCAGCCAGTCAAGCAGATAGGCGAAATCGGCATCGGTCTCGCCGGGGAAGCCGACGATGAAGGTCGAACGCAAAGCGAGATCGGGACATTCCTCGCGCCAGCGCTTGATCCGCGCCAGCGTCTTGTCCTGCGCTGCAGGGCGCTTCATCGCCTTCAGCACCTCGGGGCTCGCATGCTGGAACGGGATGTCGAGATAGGGCAGCACCTTGCCCTCGTTCATCAGCGCGATGACCTCGTCGACATGCGGGTAGGGGTAGACATATTGCAGCCGGACCCAGGCGCCGAGCTCGCCGAGCTCGCGCGCGAGGTCGAGGAATTTGGCGCGGACCTGGCGATCCCTCCACGGGCTCTCGGCGTATTTGAGATCGACGCCGTAGGCGGAGGTGTCCTGCGAGATCACCAGCAGCTCTTTGACGCCGGCGCTGACAAGGCGCTCGGCCTCGCGCAACACGTCGTTGGCCGGACGCGAGACGAGATCGCCGCGCAGCTTCGGGATGATGCAGAACGTGCAGCGGTTGTTGCAGCCCTCGGAGATCTTCAAGTACGCGTAGTGGCGCGGCGTCAGCTTGATGCCCTGGGGCGGCACCAGATCGAGATGCGGATTGTGGGCGGGCGGCAGCGCGCGGTGCACGGCGTCCAGCACGCTCTCATATTGCTGCGGGCCGGTGATGGAGAGCACGCCGGGATAGGCTTGCTCGATCTGCTCGGGTTCCGCGCCCATGCAACCGGTCACGATCACCTTGCCGTTCTCGGCCATGGCCTCGCCGATCGCCGAAAGCGATTCCTGCTTGGCACTGTCGAGGAAGCCGCACGTATTGACGATGACGATGTCAGCCCCGTCATGCTTGCGGGCGAGCTCGTAGCCCTCGGCGCGCAGGCGCGTGATGATGCGCTCGGAATCCACCAATGCCTTGGGACACCCGAGCGACACGAAGCTGACCTTGGGCGCAGCCGTCTGATCCATATCTGATCTGCCTGATTGACAGGCCTGAGCTAGTCCCAATTGCCCATAATTACAACCCTTTGCATCGCCCTCCGGCATGCTATGGATGAATCGCCGGGTGGTGAGTGAGCTATGAGCGCCGAACAGTCGCCTAAAATCGTGATTGTCGACGAAAGCCCGATCCGGGCTGCGATCCTCGAGGAAGGGTTGCGGGAGGCCGGATTCACGCAAGTCGTCCATATCCGCGAGATGCAGAGCCTGCTCGCCCGTATTTATGCGGTGGATCCCGACATCATCCTGATCGATCTGGAAAACCCCAGCCGCGACGTGCTTGAGGCGATGTTCCAGGTCAGCCGCGCCGTGAAGCGGCCGATCGCGATGTTCGTGGACCAGAGCGACTCAGCCTCGATCCAGGCGTCCGTGGAGGCGGGAGTATCCGCCTACATCGTCGACGGGTTGAAGAAGGAGCGCATCAAGCCGATCCTCGACCTCTGCGTGTCCCGCTTCAACGCCTTCGCAAAACTCCAGGAGGAGCTGGAGCGCACCAAGTCGCAGCTCGAGGACCGCAAGATCATCGAGAAGGCCAAGGGAATTTTGATGAAGGTCAAGGGCCTCACCGAGGACGAGGCCTACGTGCTGCTGCGCTCCACGGCGATGCGCGAGAAGAAGAAAATCGGCGAGATCGCGCAATCGATCATCACCGCGTCGGAGATGCTGAAATGACCGGTCCCCTCCGCATCGGGTTCATCCCGCTGGTCGACGCCGCCGCCCTGATCGTCGCCGTCGACAAGGGCTTTGCTGCCGCCGAAGGGCTCGAGGTCGAGCTGGTGCGCGAGGTCTCCTGGTCCAACGTGCGTGACAAGCTCAATATCGGCCTGTTCGACGCCGCGCATCTGCTGGCGCCGGTCGCGATCGCGTCCTCGCTCGGGCTCGGCCACGTCAAGGTGCCGATCGCGGCGCCCTTCAACCTCGGCATCAACGGCAACGCGATCACGGTCTCGCCTGCGCTTCACGCCGCGCTGATGGAGGAGATCGACGGTGACCGCTTCGATCCGCTTGTCACGGCGAACTCGCTGGCGAAGGTCGTCGCGAAGCGGCGCAAGCTAGGTGCCGATCCGCTGACCTTCGGCATGACCTTCCCGTTCTCGACCCACAATTACCAGCTGCGGTTCTGGATGGCGGCGGCCGGCGTCGATCCGGACGAGGATGTGCGTCTCGTGGTGCTGCCGCCGCCCTACATGGTCGATAGCCTCGCCAATGGCCATGTCGATGCGTTCTGCGTCGGCGCGCCCTGGAACTCGGTCGCGGTCGATCTCGGCATAGGCCACATCCTGCATTTCGTCTCCGACATTCTCGTGCGCGCTGCAGAGAAGGTGCTGGCGGTTCGTCAGGTCTGGGCCGACAAGCATCCGGATGTGGTGGCAGCGCTGGTGCGCGCGGCCGTGAAGGGCGCCGAGTTCATCGAGAACCCCGCGAACCTGTCTGAAGCGGCGCGGATCCTGGCGCAGCCGGAACGGATCGGCGTCGATGCCGAAGTCATTCAGCGAACCCTCACCGGGCGCCTGAAGATTTCTCCCGACGGCACCCTCCGCGAGAGCGGTCGGTATCTCCTGGTCGGACGCGAAGGGGCAGGGCGCCCCGATCCGGTCCAGGCGGCCTGGCTCTATGCGCAGATGGTGCGCTGGGGGCAGACCGCACTGACGCCGGACGGCGTCAAGACCGCGATGGCCGTGTTCAGGCCCGATCTCTACGACGCAGCCCTCGGTCAGCCATCGCCCGCTGAAGCCCCCGCGGCGTTCGGGGCATTTGCGGGCCCGGCCTTCGATCCCGGTAACATCCGCGGGCATCTGGAGGCCTTCGATGTCGGACGCTGGAAGGCCTGATTCGGTTCTGCATCGTTTTTAGGCGGAAGAGATCATCGGCTAAATTTTGGGCCGCCTGCTCGAATTTCATGAGAGTTCCAGACCGCGATTTTCCGGGCTCGTCTGTATCCATCTGAAATCAAAGCAATTTTCATTTCATCGAAGCTGGCACGCAACTTGTATGTTGCAGTGCGGCCAGCTTGTCACAGACGCCTGCTGAGCCAAGTCCCGCAGCAACGAAGCTGACCGGACCGTTGGGTGCGCAGCCGGCTTCTTGAGCCAGCCGAGTTCCTCGCGGGTCGCGCAATTTTCCGTCGATGCCACCCGGTGGCCGCAGGAGCTTCGTTACCGACCATGAAAATCGATACGCTCTCAGTCGACTTTTCCGACGAGCAGAAACGCTATCTCGAAGGCTTCACGACCGGTTTGCAGATCAGCCGGGTCGGTCGCGGTCTCGGCGGCAGCGCCGGCAAGGCCAATGCCGAGCCCACGGGCCCCGACGCCGTCCACATCAAGGCGCAGGACAAGGTCATCGCAGCCGGCAAGAAGCTCGCCGACCAGGAGAAGTTCAAGCGCGACGAGCATCCGTTCGATGCCTATCCGCGACTGCGGCAGCAGGCGCTCGACAACGCGCCGCCGAGCCCGGCGGACAATTTCCGCTGGCGCTATTACGGCATCTTCTACGTCGCGCCGACGCAGGACTCCTACATGTGCCGGCTGCGCATCCCGAACGGCATCATGAAGCACTGGCAGCTGTCCGGCCTTGCCGATCTCGCCGACGATCTCTGCGGCCCGTACAGTCACGTCACGACGCGCGCCAATCTCCAGCTCCGCGAGATCCCGCCGAAGAATGCGATCAGGCTGATCGAGGGCATCCAGGACCTCGGCCTGTGCTCGCGCGGCTCTGGCGCCGACAACATCCGCAACGTGACGGGGACGCCGACGGCCGGCATCGACCCGCAGGAACTGATCGACACGCGCCCCTATGCGCGTGAGTGGCACTACCACATCCTCAACGATCGCTCGCTCTACGGCCTGCCGCGCAAGTTCAACGTCGCCTTCGACGGCGCCGGCAGGATCGCGGTGCTGGAGGAAACCAACGACATCGCCTTCACCGCGTTCGAGGTGAAGGATGGATTTGGCGTCGAGCCCGGTGTCTGGTTCCGCCTCGGCCTCGGCGGCATCACCGGCCACAAGGACTTTGCAAAATACTCCAACATCATCGTCAAGCCGGAGCAGGCCACCGCCGTCGCCGACGCCATCGTGCGCGTGTTCATCGATCATGGCGATCGCACCAACCGCAACAAGGCGCGGCTGAAATACGTGCTCGATGCCATGGGTCATGACGGCTTCCTCAAGCTTGTCGAGGAGCGGCTGAAGACGCCGTTCACGCGCGTGCCGGAAGAGGCGTTTGCGCCGCGGCCAGCCGCGGACCGCATGGCGCATATCGGCGTGCACAAGCAGAAGCAGGACGGCTTGAACTGGATCGGCGTCTCGCTGACGCTCGGCAAGATCAGCTGCGATCAGATGCGGGGTTTGGCCAAAGTGGCGCAGGACCTCGGCGACGGCGAGATCCGCCTGACCGTCTGGCAGAACCTGCTGATATCGGGCGTGCGCGACGAGAATGTCGAGCTCGCCATCGCGGCGATCAAGCAGATCGGGCTCGCGGTCGAGGCCTCGCACATCCGCGCTGGCCTGATCGCCTGCACCGGCAGTGCCGGCTGCCGCTTCGCGGCTTCCAATACCAAGCGCAATGCCGCCGAGATCGGCGACTGGTGCGAGCCGCGCGTCGCCATGGACAAGCCGGTCAACATCCACGTCACCGGCTGCCATCATTCCTGCGCGCAGCATTACATCAGCGACATCGGCCTGATCGGAGCGCGCGTGCCGATCAACGACGAAGACACGGTGGACGGCTATCACCTCTTCACCGGCGGCGGGTTCGGTCCCGATGCGGATGTCGGGCAGGAGGTCTATCACGACCTCAAGGCCGAAGACGCGCCGAAGACGGTCGAGGGACTGCTCAAGGCCTATATCGCCCACCGCTCGTCGCCCGACGAGACCTTCCTGTCCTTTGCGCGCCGCCATGATGGCGAAACGCTGCGCAAGCTTGCCGATGCACAGGTGTCCGCATGAACCAGATCACGCCCCCGCCGAAACTCGACATCATTCCCGCCAGCGCGCCGTTCTCCGACGCGCAGCGCTCCTGGCTCAACGGCTTCTTTGCCGGGCTGCTGTCGCCTGATGTGGCCACGCCGTTGTCGGCGGAGCAGGGTGCCGCCGTCATGCAAGCCGGTGACGGCGACGACGGTGAAGCGCCATGGCACGACCAGGCCATGCCGATTGCGGACCGGATGAAGCTCGCCGAAGGCCGTCCCGTGCGCCGCAAGATGATGGCCGCGATGGCGCAGCAGGATTGCGGGCAGTGCGGCTACAATTGCCACGACTATTCGGAGGCGATCGCGGGCCGTAGCGAAGCACGGCTCAATCTCTGCGTCCCCGGCGGCAAGGAAACCGCGCGGATGCTGAAGTCGCTGTACGAGGAGCTGGACAAGGCGCCGGCGGCCAAGGCGGCCGACAAGGTGGATGCGGTGGCGGCGCCGGCCGTGACGGTGACGATCGCCGAGCCCGGCCGCTCGCGCGACAATCCGATCGCGGCGACGTTCCTGTCGCGGCGCCTGCTCAACAAGGGGAAGTCTGAGAAAGAGACCTATCACGTCGAGTTCGATCTCGCCGAGAGCAAGCTCGACTATGTCGTCGGCGATAGTTTTGGCGTGTTCGCACGCAACGAGGTCGGCCTCGTCGATCAGATCATCGCGCTGCTCGGCGCCTCCCACACCACCAAGGTCAACGGCAAGACGCTGCGCGAAGTGCTGATCGACGACGTCTCGCTGTCGCCGGCGCCCGACACGCTGTTCGAGCTGATCTCCTTCATCACCGGCGGCGCGCAGCGCGAGAAGGCGCGGGCGCTGGCACAGGGCGAGGATCCCGATGGTGACGCCGCCACGCTCGATGTCATGGCGGCGCTCCAGAAGTTTTCGGGCACGCGGCCGCATCCGGAGGCCTTCGTCGAGGCGCTGGAGCCGCTCCAGCCGCGGCTGTATTCGATCTCGTCCTCGCACAATGCGACGCCCGGAAAGCTGTCGCTGACGGTGGACTCCGTGCGTTACGTCATCGGCAAGCGCAAGCGGATCGGCGTGGCCTCGACCTTCCTCGGCGAACGCATCGCCGAGGGCGAGAAGCTCAAGGTCTATGTGCAGAAGGCGCACGGTTTCGGCCTGCCGCAGGATCCGAAGACGCCTGTCATCATGATCGGCCCCGGCACCGGCATCGCGCCGTTCCGCGCCTTCCTGCTCGACCGCAAGGCGACCGGCGCGCCCGGCAAGAACTGGCTGTTCTTCGGCCATCAGCGCAGCGATTGCGATTTCTTCTATCAGGAAGAGCTCAACGCGATGAAGACCTCGGGGCTGTTGACGCGCATGTCGCTGGCCTGGTCGCGCGACGGCGAGAAGAAGTTCTACGTGCAGGACCGCATGCGCGAGGTCGGCCGCGAGGTGTGGACCTGGCTTGCCGAAGGCGCGCATCTGTACATCTGCGGCGATGCCAAACGCATGGCCAAGGACGTCGAGCGCGCGCTGGTCGACATCGTCGCGCAGTTCGGGGCGCGTTCGACGGATGAGGCCGTCAGTTTCGTCGCCGAGCTCAAGAAGACGGGCCGCTTCCAGGCTGACGTCTACTAAGGCGCGAGCCGATCAGCGCAAATCGTCCCGGCGGCGCAACCGCCGGACGTCGCGCCGTTGGCCGCTTCTACTGTGCATGGGGTTGTTTTCGATAATTTTGTTTGGAGGGGGCTGAAGGCCTCCGCCCGGCTGTCATCCCACCGTCATCCGGGCCGGTTCCAGCTGGCTCGGATCTTAACGAATAAGATTCTCGGAACCCTTGGGTGCAGAGAATTTGCACCTGCGACGGGGCGCCTTCAGAGAACCTCCATCGCTATTTTCTCCGCCATCTTGCCTCCCGCCAGGGTTGATCCTTCATACTCCCACAAATGGGGCGTTGGAGATCGACCATGCGCGAACTATCGGCGGAAGCCAGGCTGCACTTCTACGCGCGCTCGCTCTCGCGTCGGACCGGGGCGAGCATGCATCACGTTGGGCTCTACAGCGCCTTCGCGGTCATCGCGGCCATCGTGTTCGGCACGCTCTCGGTGCATCCGTTCTGATTACGCCCCGCGCTTGAACGGCGCGACCTCGATTCCCGCATCCTTCAACGCCTGACGCAGGCCGCGCGCGATGTCGACTGCGCCCGGCGTATCGCCGTGGATGCACACCGTGTCCGTGCGCATCTTGATCACCTTACCAGTGACCGAAACCACCGCACCGTCCTGCACCATGCGCACCACGCGGTCGGCGATGGCCTTGGCATCGTGCAGCACCGCGCCGGGCTTCTTGCGCGAGACGAGGTTGCCGTCGTCCTCATAGGCGCGGTCGGCGAACACCTCGTGCACCATCGGCAGATTGGCCTCTTCGCCGGCCTTCACCAGCTTTGAATTGGCGAGCACGACGAAGATCAGGCTCGGGTCGACCGCCCTAATGCCGGCGGCGATCGCCTTGGCCGTCATGTCATCCTCGCAGGCGACGTTGGAGAGCGCGCCATGCGCCTTCACATGCGTGACCTTGTGCCCGGCCGCGGTCGCGATAGCCTGCAGCGCGCCAATCTGGTAGGCGACGAGGTTCTCGATCTCGGAAGCCTTCAGGCCCGCGATCGGATGGCGGCCGAAACCGTGCAGGTCGCGGTAGCCAGGGTGGGCGCCGACCGAGACGCCGCGCGCCTTCGCGAGCTCGACCGTCCGGCGCATGATGTCGGGGTCGCCGGCATGGAAGCCGCAGGCGACGTTGACCGAGCTGGCAAGCTCGATCATCGCGGCGTCGTTGCCCATCTCCCACGCGCCAAAACCTTCGCCGAGGTCGCAGTTGAGATCGATCGTCTTCATGGGGTGCTCTCCGCCTCTGGTCGTCTTGTCGCTTACGGCTCCGCCGTGACCTGCCAGGTCCCGGCATCCATGGCGCTCACCGCATAGCCCGCGACATTAGCATCGCTGAGCGCCTCGATGTTCAGCTCGACGGTATCGGAAGAGCGCAGGCGATCGGGCAGGTTGCGGATGAGTTGCGCGAACTTGCGCGCCTCCTCCTGCGCCTCGGCCATGGTGACCTCAAGGAAGCGGAACGCGGTTCCCGCCGAGGTCTGTGCGAGGCGGCCGACATCGGCCGTGATCACGGTTGCGATCTTCGGATAGCCGCCGGACGTGCCGCGATCCATCATCAGAGCGATCGGCGAGCCGTTGCCGGGGACCTGGATGCTGCCGTTGACGGTGCCGTCGGAGACGATGTTGTGGCCATGCAGATGCTTGATCGCCGGGCCCTCGAGCCGGTAGCCCATGCGGTCGGAGGTCGCCGAGATCTTCCACTCGCTATCGAGGAACAGCGCCTTGTTGGCGTCGTCGAACTCGTCGTCCTGCGGTCCGAGCAGGACGCGGATCGGACCTGTTGCAGGCTTCGGCAGCTCGATGCGCAGCTCGGGCGCGCCGCTTGCGGCATCAACTGTGAATTCATCGCCGGCCTGCAGCGGGCGCGGGTAGGGGCTGCCGAGGCCCGCGCGGGCGTTCACCGCAAGGCTGCCGAACACCAGTTCGCCTTTGATCCCGCCTTCGATCGCCAGATAAGTGAACGCGCCGCCGCGGGCAAAGCCCAGCGTCAGCGTCTCGCCGTCCTTGAGCGTCACTGACGTGTCCATGGCCACCGGCTTACCGGCGACGTCCGCATTGCGCGGCGCGCCTGATATCGCGACGCGCACGGCGCCGTCTTTGGCAGTGAACGTGGCGCCGAAGGGGCCGATCTCGACGACGGCCGCGAACGGCGCGTTGCCGACCAGCGTGTTCGCTGCCGCCAGCGACAGACGGTCCATCGCCCCGCTGACCGTCAGGCCGTAGCGCTGCGCGCCGTGGCGGCCGCCGTCCTGAACGGAGCTTGCGGGACCGATGCTGGCGATCACGAGCCGGCTCATGCGACCACCTGCTCGGCGATGATCTCGCCAGCCTCGGCGGCGCGATCCTGTTCCTCGAAGGTCTTGTGGTCGATGGCAAAAAACGTCACGCGATCACCGGGTTCGGTGAGAAAGGTCGGATTCCGGTGGAGTTGATAGGTTCTGACCGGCGTGCGGCCGAGCAGGTGCCAGCCGCTTGGCGCGGCCAGGCACTGGATTCCGGCCTGGATACCGCCGATCGAGATCGTGCCGGCGGGCGTGAACAGCCGCGGGCTCTGCCGCCGCGACATGTGAAGGGATTTGTCGAGGCCGCTGAGATAGGACCAACCCGGGGTGAAACCGATCATGGCAACGCGGTAGTCGCCGGCGATGTGACGGGCGACGATGTCGTCGGGCGTGGTGTTCAGCGCCTTGGCGACATCCTCGAGGTCGATGCCGTGTTCGCCGCCATAGGCGACGGGAATGCGCCAGCGCCGCGCCTTCGTGGCCGGCGGCAGCGGCTGGCTGGCGAGTGCAAGCAGCTTTTCGCCGAGCGCGTCGAAGCCGATCTTGCCGGGGTCGTAATGCACCAGCAGCGAGCGATAGGTCGGAACGGTCTCGGTGATGCCGTCGATGGGGCTTGCTGCGAGCGCCTTGTCGAGCGCGAGCACGCGCTCGTTGGCGGCGTCATCGATGGTGCGGCTGAATTCGACCGTGACGGCGCTGTCGCCACTGGGCAGAAGGCGGGGCGGGGGAAGCGTCGCGGCCATGAGCTGTCGAAGGGCTGTCGAAATCGGGCTTCTCAGGAAATGCGGGCTCAGCCTTGAGTTCCGCTTTTCCTTGCTTCGCGTAAATGCGCCCGCAAGTCCAATAAATTAATGCAAGGGGAAACGATAAAGCGTTGTTATCGCGTCGCATAACAGCCCAGCGGCCCTGCGTTCTTGCTGGCCCTTTGGCCCTTGACGCAAGGGCTGCGGCTCGCAAGATGCCCGCGTTCTTTCCCGCCCATCCGGAGCTCGTTCTCGTCCATGTCGCTGTCCCCCGAAGCCCGCAAGACCCTCGCCGCCATCACCACTGCCACCATCACCACGGTCCTGCTGAAGAAGGGCCTGCGCAACGTGTGGATGCGCGGCGCGCGTCCGCTGCGTCCGGGCCTGCCGCGGCTGGTCGGGCCGGCCTTCACGCTGCGCTTCGTGCCGGCGCGCGAGGATCTGGCGACGCCGGAATCCTGGTCCTCGCCGATCTCGACCCGCACCGCGATCGAGGCGATGCCGGACGGCTGTATTGCCGTGGTCGATGCCATGGGCATCACCGATGCCGGCATCTTCGGCGACATCCTCTGCGCGCGCATGATGAAACGCGGCGTGACCGCACTCGTCACCGACGGCGTGGTGCGGGACGTCGAGGGCGTGCTCGGCACCAATCTTCCGGTGTGGTGCGACGGCTATGCCGCGCCGCCGTCGGTTGCAGGCCTCACCTTCGTCGGCTGGGGCGAGCCGATTGGCTGCGGCGGCGTTGCGGTGTTCCCGAACGACATCGTGGTCGCCGACCAGGACGGCTGCGTGCTGATCCCGCAGGCGATGCTCGATCACGTGCTCAATGAGGGCGTCGAGCAGGAGCGGATGGAAGCCTGGATCGTCAACGAGGTGAACAACGGCGCGGTGCTGCCGGGCCTCTATCCCATGAACGCCGAAACCAAGGCGCGCTACGCCGCCAGCAAGAAGTAACAGGAAACGAGGTATCCCATGGAAATCACCGTCGCAGGCACGCGGCCGACCCGCCGCGCGCCGAAGGAAAATTTTACGGGCACCGTGTTGCAGGACCCCGTGATCATGGCGCCGGCGCCGGCGCGGCTGAACTGCTCGCGCGTCGCCTTTGAGCCGGGCGCGCGTACCAACTGGCACCACCATCCGCTTGGGCAGACGCTCTACGTGATTTCCGGCGTCGGCCGCGTCCAGACCAAGGGTGGCCCCGTCAAGGAGATCCGTCCCGGTGACACCGTCTGGATTCCGCCGGGTGAACTGCACTGGCATGGCGCTTCGCCAAACAACAGCATGTGCCACATCGCCATGCAGGAAGCGCTCGACGGCGTCTATTCGACCTGGCTGGAGCCGGTGACCGACGCGGAGTACGGCGCGGCGCTGGGCTAATCTCTCGTGCCCCGGATGCAATGCAGCGCGTAAGCGCGGCGTTGCTGATCCGGGGCCCACAAGTCTCCTCAAAGCAAGAGCCCTTGGGTCCCGGCTCAGCGCAGCAACGCTGCGCGTTGCAGCGCGTCCGGGACGCGGCAAATCACATCCGCTCCGCCGTCCACGTGCCCGTGCACAGGGGGCCGCGCCATGTGCCGGAGCCTGAAGTGCCGCTGAGCCGGCCGAAGCCGACGGCGCGTTTGATCCCGGTGCTCAAGGTGACGTTGATGCTGCCGGCATCGGCCACGCGGCCGGATGCTGAAACCACGGCGCTGCTCGACGCGATCTGACCGTTGCTGATGCCGATCGAGACCGTTGCGCCGTTACCGCAGGTCTCGCTCGAAGATGAGATGCGTACATTCCATGCGCCGTCGAAAGTGGAGGTCGCCGCGCCCGCCTGCGTCAGCGGGACGGCGATGGCGACAATGCTGGCGAAGAGACCTCTGCAAAATCCGTTCATGACACGCCCCGTTGGTTGACCATGGGGGGATCGTGGCATGAGCGCGGAACCCGCGATGTGAGGGCTGTCACGTGCGCAAGGGGCTCTGTGAGGTGGCGCACCTGCCATGACGCAGCGTGCAAAAGCAAAGGGGCCCGCATTGCGGGCCCCTTGTCTTAGTCAGAACGTCATACCCGAGGTCAGTTCACGCGCGTCCAGGTCTGGCCGCCGCAGAACATGCCGCCGAAGGCGCAGCCCTGCACGCGCAGGCGGTCGGTGCCCTTCATCGCGATCGTGGAATCGTAGGTCGAGCCGGAGTTGGGATCGAGGATGCGGCCGGACCATTTCTGATCCTTGTTCTGGTCCTTGGCGGGTTTCATGTTGATGAGGACCTGTTCGCCGTTCTGGTTCGATTTGCTGTCGACCGAATAGCCGCAGAGATTGCTGCCGCATTGCTCGATGCGGACCTTGCCTTCCTTCTCCTCGGTCAGCCAGATGCCGAGCGGTGAATTGAGATCGCGCGCGGGCGCGGCTGTGGGAGCCGGGGGAGCGACGGCGGCGGCCTGAACGGGTGCGGGGGCTGGAGGCGGCGCCGGGGGTGCAGCAGCCACAGTCGGGGCCGGCGGCGGCGCCACGGTGGGCGCTGCCTGCTGCCCGACCGGAGCGGGCGCCGGAGGCGGTGCAGGTGGCGGCAACACGGCCGCCTCAGCCGGCGCGTTGCTGGCGGTTGCGGACGGCGGCGGAGCGGGCGGGGGCGGAACTGGCGGCGGCGCTGCGGCGGCCGTCGCCTGTTCGGTTGCGGGCGGCGCTGCGGCAGGGGCGGGAACTGGCGCCGGAGCGGCCGGTGGTTGCGGATCAACCTTGGCCTGTTGCGGCGCCTGCTGGCCCGGGGTCGTCTCGTTCTTCTTGGCTTTCTTCGCCTTGCCCTGGCCGGTGTTGTCGTAGACGCCGGGGATCTGCACCGTGCCGCGGTCCGGATCGATGCGGATGGTGCGCCCGCCATATTCGAAAGTGTACTGCGCCTGCGCAGCGGTGCTCGCCAAAAGGAATGCGGCCGTGGCCAACAGCTTCCTCATTTCCGTCTCCTGAACAGCTGGTCCCCGTACCAACGCTTACGCGCCGGTTCGATCGCAAAAAGTGATCTAGATCACTGTCACCGTATGAGTCGTGGTCCGGCGGTTCCGGGTTCAATAACGCTGAACTCCGTCCAGAGTTGGACGGCGGCGCGGCGCAGCTCTGGACGGGGTATGGGATGGGCAATTAAAACCGTTGTGGTTGAAGCTTCCGAAAGCACACGCAAATGCTATGGCCGCGACTTGGCGAACTTGTTCTGATCGTAGTCGCTTGCCTTACTGCGACACTGGCGCACGCGGCGGGGCTCGGGTTTATCGAAGTGCCGGCGGACGCCGGCGGCCCCGCGCTCACGGGCATGGTGTGGACACCTTGTGCGGCGCCGCCCTCCGAGGTCGTTCTGGGCGGCGGTGTCGTCCTGCCGGGTGTGAAGGATTGTCCGGTAGCGGGCAGTCGACTGCCGCTGATCGTCGTGTCGCACGGACGGCGCGGCTCGTTTTTGGGGCACGTCGACACGGCGACCGCATTGGCCGATGCCGGCTTCGTGGTCGCTGCGATCAATCACCCGGGCGACACTGCCAGGGACAGCAGCCGGACCGATGAGTTCTCCGTCCTGGTCGAGCGTCCCGCCGACATGAAGCGGCTTACGGATTTCATGCTCGGCGCCTGGAAGGAAGCGGCGGTCCTGGACCCCAAGCGGGTTGGTTTGTTCGGGTTCTCGCGCGGCGCCTATACCGGTCTCGTCGTGATCGGCGGCAACCCCGATTTCGGCGCGCTCGCTCCGCTTTGCGACGGAGATGCAGCCAAGACGCCAAAATGCCAGGCCATTCGCGATGGCCTTGTGCCAACAGAGGCGGCCGTACACGACTCCCGCATCAGAGCCGCCGTGCTGGCGGATCCGCCGCTTTATGAAGGCCTTTTCAACCGGGAGCGCCTCGCCAATGTGACGATCCCGATTCTCTTGTGGCGTTCGGCGCTCGGCGGCGACGGTGTCGTGCCCGCTTCAGTCGATACGCTGGAACAAATGCTTCCCGCGCGCCCTGACTTCCGGATCGTGCCGAACTCGTCGCACTTTTCCTTTCTTGCGCCATGTCCGCCCAAGCTGGCCCAAGCCGCGCCGATCCTGTGCACTGATCCGCCCGGGTTCGACAGGAAAGCGTTTCACAGCGCCTTCAACGACGCGGCCGTGAGCTTCTTCCGCAAGCATCTGGAGTGACGGACAAGATCGGTCGCTAGTCGAACCAGGCGGCGTAGATCTTCCTGTAGCTGCCGTCCTCCATCGAGATGTGCAGCCACTGGTCGACGAAAGCCTTCAGCGCCATGTCGCGCTGGAGCCAGTAGGCCTTCTCCGAGAAGTCGAACGGCTTTTCGGGATGCACCGCGCAGAGCACGCCGGAATGCTGCTTCTGCTGGTAGCGGGTCTCGGAGGCGTCCGTCATCATCAAATCGGCGTTGCCCTTGGCGATCTCGTCGAAGATCACGGTGTTGTCGGGGAAGACGTTGATCTCGGCGTCCTTGATGTTGGCGCGCGCGAACCGCTCGTTGGTGCCGCCGGGATTGACGATGACGCGGGTGCCCTTCTTGTCGATGTCGGAGATGGTCTGGTACTTGCCGACGTCGGCGCAGCGTGCGATCGGCGTCTTGCCTTCACGCATGATCGGCATCGAGAAGAAGCCCTTCCTCTGCCGGTCGAGCGTGACCGAGACGCCACCCATGGCGATGTCGAACTCGTCGGCCTCGAAGTCCTTCATGAGCTTCGGCCAGGCCGTCGGCACGAATTCGACCTTGACGCCGAGCGCCCTGCCCAGCGCCTCCGCCATGTCGACGTCGAAGCCGCTGAACTGCTGTGTCGCCTTGTCCAGGTAGGTGAAAGGCTTGTAGTCGCCGGTCATGCCGACGCGCAAAGTGCCGCGCTTGACGATCTCGTCGAGGCGCGACGGCGCCGGCTGCTGCGCATATGCTGAAAAGTTCGCCAGCAGGACCGCGGCCAAAGCCGCCACGATTCGAACGATCATCTCTTTTCCACCCATGCCCGAGCTGTCATTGTGCAGCTCTTGAAACCTGGATTTAGACCAGATGCCCGTCGCTGGCGAGGCGGAATTGAAGGGAATTTTGGGGTGACGATCTCGATGTATGACGCCTCGGTCGGCGTCTTCGTGCCGTATCTGCGCAACCTGTCGGCACTGCTGGACAAGGGCGTCGCCTATGCGGAAAGCCGGAAGTTCAATCCGGCCGTCCTGCTCGGCATGCGCATGGCGCCGAACATGTACGATCTGGCGCAGCAGATAGGGGAGGCGTGCCGCCATGCCACGGTCGCGCCAGCCTTGCTGGCCGACCAGGAGCCGGTGGCGCTGCCGGCGCTGGAGCACGACATCGCCGGGCTTCAGGCGCGCATTGCGACGTCAATCGAGTTCATCGAAAGCCTGTCGCGCGCCGAGATCGATAGTGCGGCGGAGCGGAATGTCTTCTTCAGGCTGAAAAACGGGACCGAGCTGCCCTTCACCGGGCGGACGCTGCTGCTGACGTTCAGCGTCCCGCAATTCTTCTTCCACGTCACGACGTCCTACGACTTGCTCCGGCATGCCGGCGTCGAGCTCGTGAAGCGGGATTTTCTCGGCCCCCGCGAGCGCTAGGCTTCGCCCTTGCGCTCGTAATCGGCGAGCGAGCTGCGGCCGGCGATCTCGCTGCGCAGCTCCTCGAAGCGCCGATGTGCCTCGTCCTCGTGCGCGTCGACGAAATGCACCGCGGCTTCGCTCGTCATCGGGCCGCTGACCACGGGCGCGGACTGCTCGCCGATGGTCTCGTGGACGTAGAACTGGTCGTCATCGCCGCGATGGACCGTCCATTTCAGACGGATCGCCACCATCGGCCCCGGACCGACCTTGCTGTAGCCATCGGCATCGGTGTGCTCCGGCACCAGCGGCTGCTCCTCGACCACAGGATGCTCGTGCTCGTCGACCATCGCATGCTCGTCGACCACCACATGCTCGTCGGCGATCGGATGCTCGTCGGCGACGACCTGCTCACCGTCGACCACCATTTCGGTCTCGGTCTCGCGGACGGGCTCGGGGTGCTCCAAAATGCTGGCGATGGTTGCCAGCGCGTGGTCGGTCGGGTCGATCTCTGACAAGGGTTCATCCTCCAGCTCGACGCGGCCGGCAAGTCTGTCCCACTGCCGCCGCGGCCGGACTTATTACGCGGGTTTGATTAAGGCTGAGTTGGGGCTCGATCTGCACCAAAATGGGACGCATTCTGGCGTTCCGGAGGCGGGCGGATAACCGCCCGCCCGGAGGTCGGCTCAGCCGAGCACGTCCTGGTTGATGATGTTCTGCCGGATGGGATCGCCGTCCAGCACACTCAGGATATTGCGAGCGGTCTGCTCGCTCATGCGGCTCACCGCCTCGACGGTGACGCCGGCGACGTGCGGGGCCATGATGACGTTGGGCAGCGCGAACAGCGCGTTGCTGACCGGCGGCGGCTCCACCTCGAACACGTCGATCCCGGCACCGGCAATCCTGCCGGAGACCAGAGCGTCGTACAGCGCAGCCTCTTTCACGATGCCGCCGCGTGCGGTGTTGATGAGGTAGGATTTCGGCTTCATCCGGCCGATCCGCGCCGTATCGAACAGGCCGACGGTTTCCGGCGTCTTCGGGCAATGGATGGTGACGAAGTCGGCGTTGGGCAGCGCGGCGTCGAGATCGGCGACGGGCTCGCAGCCCGCGGCCTTGATCTCGGCGGCAGGCTTGTAGGGATCGTAGACCTGCACCTTCATTTCCATCGCTTGGCAGCGCTTGGCGGTGCGACTGCCGATGCGGCCGAAGCCGATGATCAGCACGGTCTTGCCGTAGAGGTCGAACGGCAGCATGCCGAGCCGGTTGGCCCATTGGCCATCCTTGACGCAGGCGTGCATCTCATTGGCGCGCTTGGCCAGCGTCAGCATCATGAACAGCGCCTGCTCGGCGACCGAGGGCGAGTTGGCGCTGCCCGCCACCATCAACGGCACCTTGCGGCGGGAGAGGGCGGGCACGTCGACGGCGTCGTAGCCGACACCGATGCGGGTCACCACCTTCATGTCCTTCGAGGCCTCGAGCTCGGTCTCACCGAAGGCGGTGGCACCCAGCGCCACGCCGTGAACCGGCGCGTGGTTCTTCAGCAAGGCTTCGAAATCCTTGGCCGAGATCAGGTTCGGAAACTCGACGAGCTCGATATCGTCTCGCTGGGTGAGGAGGGCGCGGGCCCCTTGCGACAAAGTTTGTGTAACGAAAATCTTCTTTTTGTTGGTCGCCATCGCTCCCCGCCTGCTTGCATTTCTTGGACCTGCGTCACAACACGACGCCGGTGTCTTCGTTTAGCAGGTGCATATTGTTGAGGTCCATCGCCAAACGCATGGGTGCCCCGTCCTTGGCGCCGGCGTTGGGATCGACGCGGCCGCAGACCGGCGTGCCGTCGAGCCCGAAATAGACCAGGGTCTCCATCCCCATCGGCTCGGTGACGTCGAGCACGGTGTCGAAGGTCTCGACGCCCGGCCCCAGATGCGCGTGCGACTCGGTGAGGTGCTCGGGCCGGAGGCCGAGCAGCAGCTTGTCGGTGCGCGGCAGCGCGTTGTAGCGCGTGGCGCGGGCCGGCGGCAGCGCAAAGGCGATGCGGTCGGTCAGACGGATCTGAAGCGCGCCACCGACGTCCTCCAGCCGGCACGGGATGAAATTCATCGCGGGCGAGCCGATGAAGCCGGCGACGAAGCGCGTCGCCGGCTTGTGGTAGAGCTCGTTGGGCGTGCCGATCTGCTCGATGCGGCCCTTGTTCATCACAACGACGCGGTCAGCCAACGTCATCGCCTCGACCTGGTCGTGGGTGACGTAGACCGTGGTGGTGCGTACCTTCTGGTGCACCTTCTTGATCTCGATCCGCATCTGCACGCGCAGCTTGGCGTCGAGATTGGACAGCGGCTCATCGAACAGGAACACTTTCGGATTGCGCACGATGGCGCGGCCCATCGCGACACGCTGGCGCTGGCCGCCGGAGAGCTGCTTCGGCTTGCGGTCGATCAGGTCGGTGATGTCGAGGAGGCGGGCGGCTTCCGTCACCCGCGCCTTGATCTCGGCCTTGGGAAAGTGCTTCAGGCGCAGCCCGAACGACATGTTCTCCGCGACCGTCATGTGCGGGTAGAGCGCGTAGTTCTGGAACACCATGGCGATGTCGCGATCCTTCGGCGGTACGTCATTGACGACGTCGCCACCGATCATGATGTCGCCGTCGCTGATGTCCTCGAGGCCCGCGATCATGCGCAGCGTCGTCGACTTGCCGCAGCCCGAAGGCCCAACCAGCACGATGAACTCATGGTCGGCGATGTCCAAGTCGATGCCGCGCACGGCTTCGACATCATCGTAACGCTTGACCACCTTCCGCAATGCAACGTCAGCCATGAGACATCAACCCTTTGTCGCGCCGGCGGTCAGGCCGGCGATGTAGTAGTCCATCAGGAAGGCGTAGATGACCAGCGGCGGAGCTGCACCGAGCAGCGCGCCGGTCATGATCTGGCCCCAGTTGAAGACGTCGCCCTTGATCAGGGTGGTGGTGATGCCGACCGGGAGCACGAGCTGGTCGATGGACGTCGTGAACACCAGGGGATAGAGGAACTGCGCCCAGGACACCGTGAAGGCGAAGATGGTCGCGGCAATCAGGCCCGGCAGCGCGACCGGAATAAAGATCCGCGTCAGGGTCTGAAGCCACGAGGCGCCGTCGATGATCGCGGCCTCGTCGAGCTCCTTCGGGATCGAGGCGAAATAGCCGATCATGATCCAGGTACAGAACGGCACCGTCAGCGTCGGATAGACGAATAGCAGAACGTACCATCGGTTCAGGAGCGTGATGCCGGTGATGTCCTGAACCAGCGCCAGCATCTTGAACAGCGGGATGAAGAGGAGGCTGTCCGGAACCAGGTAGGTCAGGAACACGCCGGTGGCGAGCGTCGTCGAGCCCCAGAACTTCATCCGCGCGAGCGCGAAGGCGGCAGGGATGCTGATCAGCATCGTGACGAGCACAACCACCAGCGACACGATGGTCGAATTCCAGAAGAACCGGAGGAATTGGTTCGACGTCAGTAGTTCGACATAGTTCGCCAGCGTCGGGTGGAACACCCACCACGGATTGGTCGCAGCCGAGATCTCCGCGCTGCTCTTGAGCGAGGTTATCACCATGTAGAGCGGCGGCGTCAGAAAGAAGATCGCAAACAGCACCAAGAAGAAATAGGACCAGCGCAGCGCCCAGGTACGGTCGCGGCTCATGCTGCCATATTTAACCTTGCGCCGGGGGCCGGCCTTGTCGATCGCTATTGTGCTCATCAGGATTCGTTCCCGCGTTTATTGACGTCGCGCAGGATGAAGATCGCTGCGACGGCGAGGATCGGGACCATGAACAGCGAGACGCTGGCGCCGAGCGGAATGTCGTTGCTCTCGATGCCGACCCGGAACGCATAGGTGGCAAAGATCTGGGTCTGGTCGAGAGGCCCGCCTGAGGTCAGGATGCGGACGATGTCGAAATTAGCGAAGGTGACGATCAGCGAGAACAGCGTCGTGATCGCGATGATGTTGCGCATCATCGGCAGCGTCACGTACCACATCTTCTGCCACCAATTGGCGCCGTCGATTGCGGCGGCCTCGTAGAGCTGGTCCGGCACCGATTTCAGCGCCGCCAGGTACATGATCAGGAAGAACGGCGCGCCGTACCAGACGTTGACGAGGATGACGGAAAAGCGCGCCCAGGCGGCATTGCCGAGCCAGTTGATGGGACCGATGCCGAAGAAGGAGAGCGTGTAGTTGAAGGCGCTGTAGGAGGGGTCGAACAGCCACAGCCAGGCGAGCGTGCTCATCGCCGGCGGGATCACCCAGGGCACCAGCAGCATGCCGCGCCATTTGCGCTGGCCCTTGGCCGGTATGTTGTGCACCAAATGCGCGACGATGAAGCCGATCAGCGCCTTGAAGAACACGGCGGTGATCGCGAAGATGCAGGACTGCTCCACCACCATCCAGAACGTCTCGCGCTTGAACAGGAAGGTGAAGTTGCCGAAGCCGACGAATTTTTGCATCGACTTGTTCAGCGTCGCGAGGTGGATCGAGAACAGGGCAGGGTAAAGCACGAACAGCGCGATCAGCAGGATCAGCGGCAGCGTCAGGAAGAACGCCACGGTCGATTTCCGCTTCAACGCATTGTGCAGACCCGTCCGTTTGCGCGCGCTCGCCGTGCGGGCGACGCGACCGTCCTCAACGACGACATCGGCCATGTCAGTGTCCTTGGGTCAAGCTTCCTTGCGGAATGTCCAACGGCGGAGCCGGCACCCGCGTGTCGGCTCGATCTGCTCATTCCATCGAACGGTGGGGTGCCCTGGCGGCTCACGCGGGGATGCGTGAACCGCCGTGGCACACCCCGGCTTAGGTTCGCATGAAGCCTTCACACTCGCCTTCGCCCCAGGCGAGTGCGGTCTCCAACTTTTCGCCCTGCGCAAAGCGCAGCGCCATCTTGGTCAGCGTGGCCTGCGCGTAGATCTGCTGGGCGATCTTCGGCGGCGCCGGAGAGGCCGCAATCGAAAGTGTCTGATGATTGTAGGGATTTGGATAGTGATAGAGCGTGCCCTTCGGCGGGCCTACCTCGGCCCAGGTCTTCAGCGTCGTCATCTTCGCATAGGCCGGCAAATCGTATCCGCCGCTCGCCGCGACGAACTTTTCGATCGATGATGGCTGTGACAGAAAAGCCAGAAGGCTCTTGGCCGATGCCTTGTTCTTGGAGAAATTCCAGAGACCCCAGAAATAGGGCAGGAACGGCGCATACCGGCCTTTAGGACCGGAGGGGAAGCCGTGCGTCCAGCATTGCTCGGCGACCTGCGGCGCGTCGCGCCTGGCGACCGCCCAGGCGCTCGGCGGATTCATGATTAGGGCGCCGCGGCCGGAGATCAGCCATTTGTTGTTCGAGGCGTCGTCCCAGGACGGAGCGTCCGGCGGCAGGAAGGCGATCAGCTTCTTGTAGTATTCGAGCGCCTGGCGAACCTCATCGGTCTTCACCGTGACATCGCCCTTGGCGTTGACGAGTTCGGCGCCGAACGACTGGAAGATGGCGCCCGCGGTATCGACGCTGTCGGTGGTCTCGCCGAGACCGATTCCGAATGGGAAACCTGCCTTCTGGCACGCTTCCGCCGCCTTCAGGAATGTATCCATATTCCAGCTATCGGCCTTGGGCGGCGCGCCGACGGGGTACAGTTCCTGGACGTCGATCCCCGCATGCTTCTTCATGAGGTCGATGCGCGAGCAGGGCCCCTTGATCTGGCTCCCCGGGGTTGCCGGGACCGCAAGCCATTTGCCGTTGGCCTTGCCGAGATATTTGACCGTGTCGTTGACCTCACCGTTCTGCTTGATCGCCTCCTCGACCACGTCGTTCACCGGTTCAAACTGCTCGGCATACGCATGCGGCCACCAGGTGTACATCTGAAGAATGTCGTGACCGGATTTGGCCTGCGCTTCGGCCGCGACCGTCAACTCGATCTTCTTGTTGTTGCTGGTGATGTAATCGATGGAGACTTCGACCTTCTCCTTTTCAGCCCATTCCTTGACCATGGCGGTGGAGGCGTCGTTGGCACCGGGCACCCAGTGGTCCCAGAAGCCGATCGAGAGTTTGCCGGCGGCGTAAGCGCCGCGGACGTAGGGCGCTGTGATCAGCGCGGCGGAGGACATTGCAGTGGCGGCTACAAATTGACGTCGCGTCAGTGTCTTGCGTGACATCTCGTTTCCTCACCTGGATGTTTTATTGTTTTCGCGTTTCCTCTGGCATTCCGAGTTTTGTTTTTGATTTTTGTTCGCGTTTCTTGGTGCTACCGCCTCGCCGTGAAATCGCGCGAAGCGCAGCAAATTGGTAGCGCGATCAGATCATGATTGATCCCGTCTGTCGAGGAAGCCGAACGACTCGCCGTCTAGAACTAACGTTGCGTCCGGGAACGCGGCGGCGCCGTCTCGCGAAGCGCACCCGGAGGTGAACCTCGGAGGCGCATTTTGCGACGCACACTTCGGGGCAAGGAGCGTGGGACATCTCGTGCGCAATTACGCCGCAGTTTCGAATAAGCCTTCATAACCGCTTCGCGCCAAACAGTTTTCGGGCGTGGACAGCAATTGGCTGCGGCTGGACCGCGAAGCGGCGAAAACGATAGAGTTGCAACCGGCGGGTGGCCCCCACCCGGACAGGACAATCGGATCGACGATGGAGACCAGAATGATCAACCCGGCGCCGCTTGCGCGGCTTCACCTGCGGCGATGGTTCGCGCTGGGCTCCGTGCTCGCGGTGCTGCTCGGCGCCGCCGCGGTTGCGCAGGCGCAAGGCCTGGTCAAGGGCGTTCAGGATGGAGCCGCGGCCGGCAACAAGGCGGCCGGACCCGTTGGCGGCGTGCTGGGCGGTGCGATCGGCGGCGTGGTCGGTGTCTTCACCGGCGTGCTCGGCGTCAACAACCAGCCGGCTCCGGCTGCCAAGGACGCGAGCAAGGATGCCAGCAAGGACGCGAGCAAGGATTCCAAGCAGCCGGGCGCCGGCAAGGACAAGGGCGCCAAGGAGACCGCCAAGGCGGCCAAGGGCGCCAAGGGCGCCAAGGCGAGCAAGGAAGCCAGGAATGCGCCGCAGGACAACAAGGACAATAAGGACGTCACCGTCCTCACCCAGCCCGGCGCGCCGCAACAGAGCGCCGAGCAGATCGTCGCCAACAGCGATTCCTATATCGAGCGGATCAAGACCGAGTTGAACCTGACGCCCGATCAGGAGAAGCACTGGTTCGGCTTCTCGAGCGCTATGCACTACCTGGGGCATAATGGCGCGGAGCGGCTCAACCTGCGGATCGCTCGCGCCAAGCGGGATCCGCCTGACGACATCATCGAGCAGATGCGCAACGAATCGCAATTCTTGATCGACCGCGCCGCCGACCAGCGCAACGTCGCCGATGCCGCCGAGCCGCTTTATTCGAGCCTCGACGACAAGCAGAAGCAGGTCTTCATCCAGGAGATGGTGCGCCTCAGTCACGAGCGCGGGCTGGATTAATCAAGTTGAATCCGATTGCGGGCGCCTGAATTAACGGCGCCCGCCACGAATTCGTGAATCCTCTCCGCATTTCGGGTATGGTTAGCTTCGTAAGCTGACTGCGGGGTTGATATGGCGGACGGACTCTCCGTTTTCCTGGTCGAAGACGAGGCGTTAATCCGGATGATGATGGCCGACATGGTGGAGGAACTCGGCCACCATGTCGTCGCGGAAGCGGACAATGTCCGGGACGCGAGCGCCTTTGCGATGACCGCGCAATACGATTTCGCCATCCTCGACATCAATCTGAAGGGCCTCTACGTCGATCCCGTCGCCGACCTGATCGAGCGCCGCGGCAAGCCGTTTCTGTTCGCCACCGGCTACGGGCCGGAACTGCTGCCGTCCTTGCTCCGGCGGCGGCCGATCCTGCGCAAGCCGATTTCCCTCGACCAGCTCAAGGTGATGATCGATTCGCTGTTTCCGGGCGCGGTCGCCAAAACTCCTCACTGAGAAGGCTCCTCACCGAGAAGGCGCCGTACCGAGATCGCCAACGAAAATGGCCGCCCGTGAGGGGCGGCCATTTGGCGAAAGAATGTCTCGTCGTCTCAGATCAGGCCGGCGCTGAGGTCGATGCCGCGCGCCATCACGCCGAACGAGGCGACCAGGCCCATGCAGCAGAACAGCAAGATGATCTTGAACGAAGAATCGGCAAAACGGGTTTCGACGGCGACCGGGATCGCGGCAAGCGAAATCATGCTCATGTTCATTCCCCCCTTTGTTGACCCCTGAATTGCATCAGGTAAGGGAAGCTCTTAGAGCAAAAAGTTTGACGCGAGCTTGCGAGGGATCGTTAACGGAATCGCAATCGCTCGCGTGTTTTCGCGAGCAGCGAGCGGTCCCGCAAGTCTCAGTTGCGGCCGTTCTTCAGCACGGTGGCGATGGTATGGGCCGTCATGGCGGCGCGATCAGAGGCGCGCTGCGCGGCCAGCCGGTCGCGGGCCTTTTCCTCGATCAGGAGCTCGATCAGGGCCAGCCGCTTGTCATCGTCGTCCGCCTCGGTCAGCAGGCGGTGATAGCGGTGATAGTCGAAACCGAAGTCCTGCTTACGCATGTCACGCCCCCGCAACTACGGGAATTGTTTCCCATCGGACACAGTCGGGCAAGCACGATCCTGCGTGGAACCGCGCCTTGGCTGCAATCAGCTGTGTATAGTTAACGGACTGGACGGCGTCGGAGCCGATCGCGGCTCATCAATCCGGATTGTGGTCGGCGAACATCTTCAGGCCGACGAAGCTCGCGTCGGGTTTCGTCACCAGCCTGGTCGGGATACTGCGCAAATAGTCCTGGAAGCGTCCCTTGGCTTCGAAGCGCGCCCGGAACGCGGAAGCGGCAAGGAACTCCGGAAAGCGCGGCACGATCCCGCCGGCGATGTAGACGCCGCCGCGGGCGCCGAAGGTCACCGCGAGATTGCCCGTGACTGAGCCGAGGATGGCGCAAAACATCTCCAGCGTCGCGCGGCTCAGTTCGCAACTGCCCTCCAGGGCGGCCTTGGTGATGGCGGCGGCGTCGCGGTGCGGCACCTGGGCGCCGTCGACCTCCGCCAGCGCCTCGTAGAGGTTTTGCAGGCCGGAGCCCGAAAGCGCGCCGCGCTCGATGGAGACATGACCGAGACGTCGGCGCATAGCCGCGATCACGCGCTCCTCGCGCTCGGTCTCCGCCGGCAAAGTCGCGTGGCCTGCCTCGGTGACGACCGCCAGCCGGGCGCCGTGGCGTTCGACCAGACAGGAGACGCCGAAGCCGGTTCCAGGCCCAACCACCAGCAGCGGCTCGCCCGGGAGGCCGTCCTGGCCCCCGAGCGGGATCAAATCGGCAGGCTTCAGGGCGGGCAGGGACCAGGCCACGACCTCGAAATCATTGAGCACATGCACGCTCTCAAAGCCGAGGGCCGGCTGGAGCTCGTTGCCGTCGATGACCCACGGACTGTTGGTCATGACGCAGCGGTTGTTGGTCACGGGACCCGCGACGGCCAGCACGGCTCGTTTGGGCTGCTTGCCGCCGGACCGGCGCGCAAGGACGTCGGCGATGGCTTCCCGGACGGTCGGGAAGTCAGCGACCTTCACATACTCGATGGGCCCGGCCTGGTCGCCGCTGACGGATGCGCTTTCGCTCAGCGCAAAGCGCGCATTGGTGCCGCCGATATCGGCGAGAAGAATCTGTCCTGTCTTGCCGATACTCATGATCTTGTGGCTGCCGCGTCCTGCAGGCTCGCGGGAACCGTTCCCTCCGCTCCATCCGATCCGCAATTTGCGAACGTCTCTAGAATCCGTCCTCGGGTGAGCCTAGTCAACTCGGACAACGCCAAACCGTTGCATCCCAGGTACGACGGGCGCGATATCGCCGCATGTGTCGATGGTTGCGAAGCCGCGCGGGAAGATCGACATTGGACGGAGCGTTCGGCGCCCGTCGCGCCGAACGGCTGGAACGGGACCTTGCGATGCAGATTTCCGACCGCGACGTGCTGCTGGTGATCGACGTGCAGAACGACTTTTGCTCCGGCGGAGCGCTCGCCGTTCCCGGCGGCGAGAAGGTTGTCCCGGCCATCAACCGAATTGCCGCGAAATTCACCAATGTGGTGCTGACCCAGGACTGGCATCCGGGCGATCACGTCTCGTTCGCACCGAACCATGCGGGCAAGCAGCCGTTCCAGACCATCGAGCTCGACTACGGCACCCAGGTGCTGTGGCCGACGCACTGCGTGCAAGGCACGGTGGGCGCTGAATTCCATGGGGAGCTCGAAATTACCAGGGCAAACCTCGTGGTGCGCAAAGGCTTTCGTCGCGGCATCGATTCCTATTCGGCGCTGTTCGAGAACGACCATCGGACGCCGACGGGCCTGCTCGGCTATTTGCGCGAGCGCGAGCTGAAGACCGTCTTCGTCGCCGGTCTGGCACTGGATTTCTGTGTTCGCTTCTCGGCGGAAGATGCCCGCAAGGCGGGGTTCGAGGTCGCCGTCATCGAGGATGCATGCCGCGGCATCGATCTCGACGGCTCGGTGGCCGCGACCCATCGGAGTTTTCGCGAGCGCGGTATTTCGATCGTCAGCCTGGAGGCCTTGCTGTGAGGACCTTGAGATAGTCATGGTGGAGAAGGGCGGCAAACCGCTGGGTGGATCGGATCGTCCTCCGAATGATCCGCTGCTATGGCCATTTGCGGCGGCGCGGCTCGCGATGGACGCCTGCTTCTGGTGGCTGGAGCGCGATCCGCCGGAACAAGACGCGAGCAATCTGCCGTGGACGACGCCCAACACGGTCGCCTTGGAGCTTGCGACCATGCGCCTGCGCGATTGCACGCGGACGCAATCCGGCCAGCCGGCACTGGTCTGCGCGCCCTATGCGCTGCATCGGGCCCTGATCGCCGACTTCGCACCGGGCCACAGCGTGGTGCAGTCCCTGCAGAATGGCGGCATCGATCGGGTGTACCTCACCGACTGGCGCTCGGCCTCGCCGGACATGCGCTATCTCTCGATCGACAGCTATCTCGGCGATCTCAACGTCGCCGTTGACGAAATCGGCGCGCCGGTCGATCTCGTCGGCCTGTGCCAGGGCGGCTGGCTGTCGCTGCTCTATGCGGCGCGCTTTCCCGCCAAGGTGCGGCGGCTGGTGCTGGTGGGGGCGCCCGTCGATCTCTCGATCGATTCCGCGCTGTCCCGGCTCGCCCGCAATGCGCCTGAGGCGCTCTACGACCAGCTCGTGGCGCGCGGCGGCGGCAATGTCAGCGGCGACGAGATGCTGCGCTTCTGGACGAAGGCGCCGAGCCGCGACGACATTGCATCGGCATTGCAGAGGGATCTCTCGGACGAGGAGGGCGCGGCACTGCTCGCGCGTTTCGATCGCTGGAATACCGAGACGCTCAACCTGCCCGGCACCTATTATCTGGAGATCGTCAACCGAATCTTCCGGGAGAATCGGATTGCCGGCGGCAACTTCACGGCGCTCGGCCGCGAGGTTGATCTGAGGGACGTCAAGGCGCCGGTCTTCCTGCTCGCCGGGCTCGATGACGACGTCGTGCCGGCCAGACAGGCGCTTGCGACCGCCGGTCTGCTCGGAACGCCGCCGGCCTTCATTGCCGCGGCCTCCGAGCCCAGCAATCATCTCGGCCTGTTCATGGGGGCGCGCACCCACGCCCATGCCTGGCCCCGGATCGTCGAGTGGCTGCGCAACGACCTCTCCGGAGTGCTGGCCCGCAGCGCCTGACCTTGTCAGGTGCCTTGGCCCGGCCGGGCCGGCGAACACGCAAATCCGTTATGCATGACGGCGGATGGCCTGCACGGGGCCCGGTCGATGGGTTACATATCATCCGGAACTGGCGGCTGCGGCCGCGACAAGATTAAGGGTACCGCGCTCGATGAGCTTCCACTCGATCTACGCCCACGGATTTGCGCGCGTGGCGGCCTGCGTCACTACCTCCCACGTGGCCGATCCCACGGCCAATGCGAAGGCGATCCTGGCGGCGGCCAATGCCTGTCAGCAGCAGTCGGTGGCGGTCGCCGTGTTTCCGGAGCTGTGCCTGTCCGGCTACGCGATCGAGGATCTCGTCAAGCAGGACCCGCTGCTCGATGCGGTCGAGCGCGGGCTCGCCTCAATCGTCGAGGCCTCCTCGGCCTTGATGACCGTCCTGATCGTCGGCGCGCCGCTGCGCTTCGGTCATCGCATCTACAATTGCGCCGTCGTCATTCATCGCGGCAACGTCCTTGGTGTCGTGCCCAAGTCTTATCTGCCGACCTATCGCGAATTCTACGAGGGACGGCATTTCGCCTCCGGCGCCGGCATGGCCGGAGAGACGATCGCGTTTGGCGGGCTGCACGCACCGTTCGGCGTTGACCTCCTGTTCGCGGCCGAGGATGTTCCAGGCCTGATCATCGGCGTCGAGATCTGCGAGGACATGTGGATTCCGGTGACGCCAGCTTCCGAACTCGCGCTTGCCGGCGCCAGCGTGCTGATCAATCTATCCGGCAGCCCGATCACGATCGGTCGGGCGCGCTCGCGCGCACTGCTGTGCCAATCGACGTCGGCGCGTTGTCTTGCGGCCTACGTCTATTCAGCCGCCGGAGCAGGGGAATCGACCACGGATCTGGCCTGGGACGGCCAGACCTCGATCTATGAGAATGGCGTGCTGCTGGCCGAGGGCGAGCGGTTCCGCCAGGACGGCCAGATCACGCTGGCCGACGTCGATCTCGATCTGCTCAGGCAGGAACGCGCACTGATGGGCACGTTCGACGATAATCGCCGGCAACGCGAAGCCTTTTTCCGGAGGATTACCTTTGCCCTGAAGGCGCCGGCCACCGACATCGGCTTCCTGCGCAAGATCGAGCGCTTCCCGTTCGTGCCGAGCGACGAAGCCCTGCTCGAGCAGGATTGCTACGAGGCCTACAACATCCAGGTCGCCGGCCTCGTGCAGCGCATGCGCGCGACCGGAACCAAGCGCGTGGTGATCGGCGTCTCGGGCGGGCTCGATTCCACCCACGCCCTGATCGTCGCCGCCAAGGCGGTCGACCTGCTCGGACTGCCGCGCAGCAACATCCTGGCCTACACGATGCCGGGCTTTGCCACCGGCAGCGAGAGCAAGACCAACGCACTGGCGTTGATGAAGGCATTGCAGACGGAGTGGCAGGAGCTCGACATCCGCCCCACGGCGACGCAAATGCTGAAGGACATCGGCCATCCCTTCGGCAAAGGCGAGAAGGTCTACGACATCACGTTCGAGAACGTGCAGGCGGGCCTGCGGACCGACTATCTGTTCCGGCTCGCCAACCATCATGGCGGCATCGTCATCGGAACCGGCGATCTCTCGGAGCTCGCGCTCGGCTGGTGCACCTACGGCGTCGGCGACCAGATGGCGCATTATAATGTCAACGCCGGGGTGCCGAAGACGCTGATCCAGCACCTGATCCGCTGGGTGATCGCTTCAAAACAGTTCAGCGACGACGTCAACCGGACGCTTACGTCGATCCTGTCGGCCGAAATCTCGCCCGAGCTGGTTCCAGTCAAGCCCGGCGAGAAGCCGCAAAGCACGGAAGCCTCCGTCGGGCCCTACGAGCTGCAGGATTTCAACCTGTTCTACACGCTGCGGTTCGGCATGCGGCCGTCCAAGATCGCCTTCATGGCGCAGCACGCCTGGAATGATGTCGCCAAGGGCGAATGGCCGCCGGCGTTCCCGACCGATAAGCGCAGGGCCTATGATCTGCCGGAGATCCGGCGCTGGCTGGAAGTGTTCCTGCGCCGCTTCTTCGCCTTCAGCCAGTTCAAGCGCTCGGCGATGCCGAACGGGCCGAAGGTTTCGGCCGGCGGCTCGTTGTCGCCACGCGGCGACTGGCGCGCGCCGTCGGATTCCAGCGCGGCGGCATGGCTCGAGGATCTCGAGCGGAACGTTCCGAAGTGATTGAGACGGCTGATCGGGCAGGGTAGCTCCGAAACGAATTCGCGCCGCGCGGCTCATAAAGCCGGCGGCGCGAAATTACGTTCAATCTAGAAAGTGCCGAGGTCCGGAGTGCCTAGGAGTCCGGACCTCGTCACCTTGCCCCAGCCTTTGATCCCCCCGCCCCATGCGGTCCCCCAACCCCATGTAGCGCGATCAGAGGGTGATGCCCCTGGAAGGCCGCCGATCGATGCGCGCGATGTACGCGAAGTATCGTTAGGATTCCATTCCGTGTCACTACGGACACGAACACGCTTGATGCTGCACACTGGTGCATTTGTCCGCATCTGCTGCGATCGCTGCTGCCTGAATTCGATGCAGGCGATCGGCGGGGATGTCCACATCAGCGCATCGCCGCGGCACCTGCATTTCACGGGCCTGTCACTTAACTGGTCTAGCGCTGCTCCCGTCATCGCTGACGGTCAAGGAGCAAGCCATGTCGAAGCCGGTGCTGGGCGCAGCATTGTCCATCAAATCGATCCCTGCCCACCGCGACTGGCTTCTGGAACGGCAGCGCGATCTCGAAATCCAGGATTTTTTCCGTGCGGATTTGCTCGACGGCGATTGGCGGAGTGCGGCCAGCGAGATCAAGCAGATGCTCTCGGGCCATACCGGCCGGCTCGGCATTCACGGCCCGTTCTGGGGCTTCAAGATCGACAGCCATGATCCCCTGATCCGCAAGGCGGTGACGAAGCGCCTGCTTCAGGGCCTCGATGCCGCGGAATTCCTTGGCGCGACGCAGATGGTGATCCATTCGCCGTTCACGACCTGGGACCACAACAATCTCGACCTCTATCCTGATAACCGCGGCAATCTCGTCGAACGCGTCAAGACGACGCTTGCCGAGGTGATCGCGCGCGCCGAGACGATCGGCTGCCAGGTCGTCATCGAGAACATCGAGGACAAGGATCCGCGCGACCGCGTGCGCCTCGCCAAGGCGCTCGAAAGCAACAAGGTCCGCGTCTCCCTCGACACCGGCCACGCCAACTACGCCCACATCTCCACCGGCGCGCCGCCGGTCGATTACTACGTCGAAACCGCCGGCGACATGCTGACGCATGTGCACCTCCAGGACACCGACGGCTTTGCCGACCGGCACTGGGCGCCAGGCGAAGGCAACATCCCGTGGGTGGCCGTGTTCCGCGCGCTGGGCCGGCTGACCTCCAACCCGCGGCTGATCCTCGAACTCCGCAATCACGACGACGTTCGCGCCGGCGCAGCCCATCTGGCCGCGCTCGGTCTCGCTGAATAACCGGCATCACAAAGATCAGGGCTTATCGTCATGAGCAAACTCACCCGTCGCACCATCCTGAAGTCCGGCGGCGTTGCCGCGGGCACGCTTCTCCTGCCGCGCTTTGCGATCGGGCAGGCCGACAACCGCCCGTCGGTGACGATCGCCGTGCAGAAGGTGACGAATTCGAACGTGCTCGACGTGCTGCGCGAGCAGTCGAACGTCGGCGAGCGCGTGTTCTTCTCCTCGATCTGGGAGGGCCTCATCTCCAAGAACTGGCGCGGCAGCCTGGAGGCCGTGCCGGGCCTCGCCACCGAGTGGCGCCGCATCGACGACCAGACCGTCGAGGTGAAGCTGCGCCAGGGCGTGAAGTTCCACAATGGCGACGAGCTGACGGCCGAAGACGTCGTCTTCACCTTCAGCCGCGAGCGCATGTTCGGCGAGACCGAGGCCAAGAGCCGCTCCACCATTCAGGCCTTCGAGAAGATCCCGACGCCGCGCCCGGGCAAGGAATTGCCGCCTGACGTGCCGGCGGTCGCCCGCCGCATCTGGCCGGACCTCGTCCGCGTCGATGCCGTCGACAAGTACACGGTGCGCTTCTACAACGCGACGCCCGACGTCACGATTGAGGGCCGGCTGTCGCGCTACGGCTCCGACATTATGAACCGCCGCGCCTGGGAGCAGTCCGCGAGCTATCTCGACTGGGCGCGCAAGCCGATCACGACGGGCCCGTACAAGGTCGTCGAGCTCAAGCCCGACGTGTCGCTGACCCTCGAGGCGCATGACGAATATTGGGGCGGCCGGCCGCCGCTCAAGCGCATCCGTTTCCTCGAAGTGCCCGAGGTCGCGAGCCGCATCAACGGCCTGCTGTCGGGCGAATACCAGTTCGCCTGCGACATCCCGCCGGACCAGATTGCCGGGATCGAAAAGAACGCGGCGTTCGAAGTGCAGGGCGGCACCATCCTCAATCACCGCCTGACCGTATTCGACAAGAACCACGCCCAGCTCGCCAATCCCCTAGTGCGGCGCGCCTTCACCCACGCGATCGACCGCCAGGCGATCGTCGACAGCCTGTGGGCGGGCCGTACCCGCGTGCCGAAAGGCCTGCAGTGGGAGTTCTACGGCGACATGTTCAACGCCGACTGGAGCGTGCCGGCCTATGATCCGAAGCTCGCGCAGGATCTGTTGAAGCAGGCCAATTACAAGGGCGATCCGATTCCCTATCGCCTGCTCAACAACTACTACACCAACCAGGTCGCGACCGCGCAGGTGCTGGTCGAGATGTGGAAGTCGGTCGGCCTCAACGTGCAGATCGAGACCAAGGAGAACTGGTCGCAGATCATGGAACGCGCGCCGACCCGTGCCGTCCGCGACTGGTCGAACTCGGCCGCCTTCAACGATCCCGTCTCCTCGCTGGTCGCCCAGCACGGCCCGAACGGCCAGCAGCAGCAGATCGGCGAGTGGACGAACGCCGAACTGAACAAGCTTTCGGAGTTCCTGGAGACCTCGACCGACCGGGCCGCCCGCAAGAAGGCGTTCCGCCGCATGCTCGAGATCGCCGAGCGCGAGGATCCCGCCTATACGGTGCTGCACCAGAACGCGACCTTCACCGCGAAGCCGAAGTCGATCAAGTGGAAGGCGTCGCCGGCATTCGCGATGGATTTCCGCGCCGGCAATTTCGAGGCGTAAGTGGTGACGCCGCTGGTCAGCATCCAGAGCCTCAGCGTCGCCTTCAACGGCGTCCCGGTCCTGCGCGGCGTCGATCTCACCTTGCAGAAGGGCGAGGCTCTCGGCCTCGTCGGCGAGTCCGGCTCCGGCAAGTCGGTGACGTGGCTTGCTGCGCTCGGCCTCTTGCCGCGGCATGCAAAAGTCTCGGGCTCCGTGCGGCTCGACGGACGCGAAATCCTCGGCGCACCCACGGGTGAGCTTGACCGGGTGCGGGGCGGGCGGGTCGCCATGATTTTTCAGGACCCCGCAAGCGCACTCAATCCGGTGCTCACCATTCGCAAGCAGCTCTGCGAGGCTTTGGCGCTGCATCGCGCTCTCTCGGGCGAGGCGGTGAGAGCCGAAGCGCGGCGGCTGCTCGATCTCGTCGGCATTCCCGATGCGGCGCGGCGGCTCGAAGCCTATCCGCACGAATTCTCGGGCGGCCAGGTCCAGCGCATCATGATCGCGATGGCGCTGGCCGGAAATCCCGATCTCCTCGTCGCGGACGAGCCGACCACGGCGCTCGACGCCACCATCCAGGCGCAGATTTTGGAGCTGCTCTCGACCATCCGCCGCGAGATGAGCATGGCGATGGTGCTGATCAGCCATGATCTCGGCGTCGTCGCGGAAAACTGCGACCGCGTCGCCGTGATGTATGCCGGCCGCATCGTCGAGCAGGCGCCCGCCAACCAGCTCTTTGCCGATCCGGTGCATCCCTACGCGCAGGGCCTGATCGGCGCACTGCCGCCGCTCGACGGACCGCGTCGACGTCTCACGGCCATTCCGGGGACCGTTCCCGATCCCGCGCACATGCCAAGCGGCTGTGCCTTCGCGCCGCGCTGCGTGCTGGCGGCCGAGCCGTGCGGACTTGCCGTGCCGAGCCTGGCGCCGATCGCGAACGATCGCGTGGTTGCCTGCATCCGGGCTGAAGCTTCGCGCCGCGCGCTGCTCGGGATCGCCGCCGAATGAGCGCGCCGCTCGTCGAGGTGTCCTCGATCTCGCGCAGCTACGCGATGCGCTCCGGGATGTTCGGCCGCAGCACAGCGGTGCACGCGGTCGATGGCGTGTCTCTGGTGATCCCCAAAGGCGAAACACTGGGCCTCGTCGGCGAGTCAGGCTCGGGCAAGTCGACCACGGGTCGTATCGTGCTTGGCCTCGAGCCGCCCGATCGCGGCGAGGTGCGGTTCGACGGCAAGGCGATGGCCGCGCCAGGCACGAAGGCGTGGCGCGCGCAGCGGGCGCGCATGCAGATGATCTTCCAGGATCCGCTGGGGGCGCTTGACCGGCGGTTACCGGTCGCCACCCAAATCCGCGAACCTCTGGATATTCACGGTCTCGGCACGCCGGCCGAACGCGAGGAGCGTGTGCGCGAATTGCTGCGCGCGGTCGAGCTGACGCCGGCGCATGGCGCGCGCTATCCGGGCGCGCTCTCCGGCGGCCAGCGCCAGCGTATCGTGCTGGCGCGGGCGCTGGCGACGAAGCCGGATTTCCTCGTCTGCGACGAGCCGGTCAGCGCGCTCGACGTCTCGATCCAGGCGCAGGTGGTGAACCTGCTTTGCGATCTCCAGGTGCAGCTCGGGTTGACGCTGCTGTTCATCAGCCACGATCTGCGCGTTGTCAGGCAGATCAGCAATGTCGTCGCCGTGATGTATCTCGGCCGCATCGTCGAAATCGGCAGCGCCGACGATCTCTTCGCGCGTCCCGAACACCCCTATACGCAGGCGCTGGTCTCGGCGTCACCCGCGCCCGGCCGCCGCAGTGCGGGCCGCATCGTGCTGGCAGGCGATCCGCCGAACCCGGCGGCGCGGCCCCAAGGCTGTGCCTTCCATCCGCGCTGCCCGCGCGCTATCGCGCGCTGCGCGAGCGAGGTGCCGGCGCTGTCGGCCGTCGGTGGTGACAGGCAAGTCGCCTGCCATCTCGTGACGGGGCCGCAGGCCGAGACGCGGGACGCGGCCTGATGGGACGCTACCTTGCCATTCGGATCGGACGCGCGGCGCTGACAATCGTGCTCGTCGTCACCTTCGCCTTCGTGGTGCTGCGCCTCTCCGGCGATCCCGCACTGATGATCCTGGGACCGGAGGCGCCGCCGGAAGTGCTCGCTGCTTTCCGCAAGGCCTGGGGGCTCGATGATCCCATCTGGTTCCAGTACCTCGACTACTTCGGCGCCATCGCCAAGGGCGAACTCGGCCGCTCCATGCGCGACGGGCGACCGGCGATCGAGCTCGTGCTGGAGCGGATTCCGGCAACACTGGCGCTGACGCTGCCGGCGTTCTTCTTCAAGGTTGCCCTCGGCATTCCCGCCGGCATCTACGCGGCGCTGCACCGCGGCTCGGGAATCGATCGCGCCGTGATGATGACGGCGGTCGCCGGCTTCACCGTGCCGAGTTTCGTCCTTGCGCTGCTGCTCGTGCTCGTCTTCGCCGTTCAGCTCGGCTGGTTGCCGTCGGGCGGGCAGGACAGCTGGCGTCACGCCATCCTGCCAATCGTGACACTCAGCCTCGGCGGCGCCGCGGTGCTGGCGCGCTTCACTCGCAGCGCCATGCTGGAGGTGCTGGGCCAGCCCTATATCCGCACCGCCTCGGCCAAGGGCGTGCCGTGGCGCAAGGTGGTGACGTCGCATGCGCTGCCGAACGCGGCGATCCCCACCGTCACCATTCTCGGCTTCATGGTGGGCACGCTGATCGCGGGCGCGGTCGTGGTCGAGAGCGTATTTGCCTGGCCGGGAGTAGGGCGCCTGCTGGTCGTCGCCGTCGCCAACCGCGACCTTGCCGTCGTGCAATGCATCCTCTTGCTGGTCGCGATGACCATGGTCACGTCCAATCTGATCGTCGACTTCCTCTACGGCTTCCTCGATCCGCGCCTCCGCGCCAAGGGAGCCCACGCATGACCGATGCGACGCTGAAGGATACGGCTGTCCGCCGCCGCATCAGCCTTCCCGCGATCCCTGTCTCTGTCGCACTCGCGATCAGCTGGATCGTCGCCATGTTGGTGATCGCGGCATTCGCCGAGAAAATCACGCCTTACAGCTTCACCCAGCTCGACCTGCGCAACCGGCTGGCTGCGCCCGGCAATGTTGCGCACTGGCTCGGCACCGACGAGCTCGGCCGCGACGTGCTGTCGCGGCTCCTCGTCTCGATCCGCATCTCGCTCCTGATCGCCTTCGGCGCGACCGCGATCTCGGCGATCGTCGGCACCACGCTCGGCTTCCTCGCCGCGCACTTTCGCGGAGCCGTCGAGCAGTTCGTGCTGATGCTGACCGACTTCCAGGCCAGCATGCCGTTCCTGATCATGGCGCTCGCAGTGCTCGCCTTCTTCGGCAATTCGCTGCCGCTGCTGATCGGCCTGATGGGCCTGTTCGGCTGGGAGCGCTATGCCCGCATCGCCCGCGGCCTCGCCATCTCCGCCAATGCGCAAGGCTATGCCGCCGCCGTCCGTCAACTCGGTGCGACGCCGTCGCGGATTTACCTTAGGCATATCCTGCCCAACATCGCCTCGACCCTGATCGTCTCGACGACGCTGGTTTTCCCCGAGGTGATCCTGATGGAATCCGGCCTGTCCTTCCTCGGCCTCGGCGTGCAGCCGCCGATGACCAGCCTCGGCAACATGGTCGGCTATGGCCGGGAGTACCTGACCCGGGCGCCCTGGATCATGCTGGCGCCGGCGACCACTATCGTGATCACCACGCTGGCCGTCTCCGTGATCGGCGACTGGCTGCGCGACCGGCTCGACCCGACCCTGCAATAGGGCGACTGGCCTGACGCGTGCGCCGATTTGCCGTCGGACACCCGCTTCTAGCCTTGGAGCTCCGGCGTCCTGCCGCGCCCGAGCGCGAATTGACCGACCGGGCCCTCGATATGGAATTCCAACTCCGTCATTTTCGCGAACAGATCGATGTTGGTGCTGCCAATGGCGCAGCCGCCGAGGCCCATATCGGTCGCCGCCAGGTAAAGCGTCTGAATCAGGCTGCCGACATCCTTCAGGATCAGCGAATATGCGATTGAGCTGTATTTCCAGGAGACCCGCCCAAAACGCGCCGCGATCGTGATGAGGATTTGCGGCTGACCCGGCGCGTCCATGGCGAACTGGGCAGCTGCCAACTGCGCCTGGAGTTGTTGGGGGGAGGCGCTGATCGCGACTAGAGCGTGGCTCCCTGCATCGTAGTGGTAGAGTCCGCGCGCAAGCCCGTCGCAGTTCGCGACGGTAAGGTACAATTCTAGCTCGTACGCGCTGCCCGCCGACGGATAAGGCCTTGTGCTGTAGGTGACGTCGGAACCGCCTTCGAAATACGGCTCGCTCTTCCATTCGGACAAGACGCGCGCGCTGGTGTCGAGAAACTGCGCGAGTTCGCCGAGCGTGACCGGATTCTTGTCGTCGAAATCCCGTGTTGAATGGCGTTCGCGCAACAGCTTCGGGAAGCGGGAGTTCGGCTCCGGGGAGGAGAATTTGCGCAGGTCAATCTTGCTGCCGGCCCAGGGCGGACGCACTGCCGGCGACGGCGGAACGACGCCGGCATAGGTGAAGGCGGCGCCGACCGGATTGGCTTGCCGACCCTCCGTGCTCCGCGTGTGAAACACCAGATCGTGGAAATCCCAGAGTACGAGGTTGCCGTCGCCTTCGTTCACCCGCAGGCCTTGTCCGTCTTTCGCATCGAGCTTGAGCAGGATCTGGCTGTCCAGCAACAGTTCGAGCAGATGGAGGGTGGAGGGAGCTATCTTCTGGTTGAGCTTGCCGATCTTCCGAGGGTGCGACAGCGCCGCAAGGGTGGCGGCGATGGCGGGATCGCCAATCCGGAACAATGCGCCGGCGCGTGGCGATTCCAGCACCAAATCGTTGCCGCGCCGGCGCAGAAAGGCAAAGCGCGATAGCACAATGGTGTCACGACTGCCCAGCTTCGCGCGCCGCGGCCAGTATTCGGGGACTTGGGGTTCGATGACCACAAAGTCCTGCGTGTTACGCGAAGAGGAGAGGCGGTATTCCAGAAGCCCCTGCCGGGCCAGGCGACGCACCAGGGCGTCGACCTCTCTCGCGAGGGCGCTCTTGCCTGCAAAGGACGCGAGCGGAAGGCCGGTGCTCAGACGTCGCGCGCAGTCCATCGCGGCCGCGCTGAATTGTCCGAGGTTGACGGAATAGTCGCCCAGAATGGCGGTGATGTTTCCGTCCGGCTGCATCTGGAGGGAGAAGTTATGGCTCAACCGGGCGGCAATGTCTGGCGCGATCTTCCTGGTCGGCTTTTTCCGGGGAGCGCGCACGAAAGAGCAGCCCTTCAGGTGTGTGGAAGGAATGAAGTCAGATCGCTTTCCGGTCGCGGCCGGTCCAACAATCCGAGCTTCACCGGCACATCGTAAAGGCGACCCGGTGCGAAACGGCGATAGAAGTGACGCAGGCCGGGAACGAGCACTCTGACGACCGGAACCTCGACGTCGGGACGTGTCTGGTCGAGGACGAGGAAATCGTAACCTGAACGGGCGGCGATCTCGACGCAGGCAATGACCTGGTCACGCGTATTGTCGTGAAGCTTGAGGCTCGGCGCCGGGGGAACGATCGGGTGGTCGCTCGGTGTCAGGAACGGGTAGTCTTCCAGGCGCAGCGGCGTGACACCGTCGAGGGTCGGCTTCTCGCCGCTTGCGCCGCCCATCATGCCGACGGACATAAATTGGGTCAGTTCGGTGAGGGATCGCAGCAGCGCTATATGGCGGTCGAAATGCGCGCCGGAACCGAACTCGATATTCTCGTGTCCATTCTGCATCCAGTGCATGATCGCCACGTAAGTCGGAATGCCGAGATCCGTGGTGATGTCGAGCACCCACAGCTTGCGCCCGGCTTCCGCAAATTGAGCCTGGAGATCCCGAACATAGAAATCGTCGAATTGCCCGAGATCGACCTCGGCGCGTTGCACCCGGTTGTACCACCAGATCGCGTAGGCATCGCGCTCGATCAGTTCGAGGAAGCCCTGAACGATGGCTTCGTCGCGGGTGTTGCCGGCCGCACAGCCGTTGGAATCCGTATGAAAGCCGCCATAGAAGAAGTACAGGAGGCCGGTCGGCAGATATTTGAAGCGTTTGTCGCGCAACGACGAGACCGGCGACCACTCGCTCCTCGTCGAGGGATCGAACGGCTCGGGCACGGGATGGGGATCGTCCGGCTGCTGCAGAAACCTGGTCTTGAACTGCGTTTCGCTGAAGAGCTGGACGTCGTTGGGAAGAAGCGCGTCGCCAGGCGCGAAATCGACGAAGCGGCGCGTCGTCCTGATCTCATCGCCTTGGAAAATGCCCGAATAGCGTTCGATCGATTCCATCAGCGCGCTGGCTTCACCCTGCTCGGCGGTCGAGCCCTTGCCAAAACTGCCCCCGCTCAATCCGGACCTGAGCTGGTCGATGCTGTGGGCCGGCGCGGAGAAATTGTGCTGGGCGAAGTAGTTGGTGTTCATCGGCAGGTCGACGTCGATCCGCTCGAGCCGGGTCACCACCCCTGTCAGTGGACTCACATGCTTGCGGAAGCGCGACACCGTCGACCGCGACGTCACGGTGCGATATCCACCGCTGGTCATGACGAGCCTCTTGCCCTCGGCAATCTCGACCAGGGCCGGAGATCGGCGCGGGTTGTTCAGCTTCCTGCTGCCGCAGGTCGGACATTGCGGACGTCGTGTCACGTAGTGCTTGGCGATGGCGGCGCCGGTCAGGTCGAAGCTTGCGATGTGATCGCACAAATCGGTGCGAAAATCCGAGGCAATTGCCTTGGCGATCTCGACAGCCGCAAAATGGATTCCAGTCTTGCCGACGCTTTCTCTGACGAGAGGCGACATGGCAACCGCACGCGCCGGTCCCCGGTCAAGAAACCCCTTGATCTCCCGGTTGCGGATCATGCGATCGAACAGGCAGGTCCAGCAGGCGCTCTCGCCCGGTTTGAACATGGGCCCGACCAGCGGAAACGCGCCGGACGGCTGTACCAGCAGCCATGGCGTCTTGCTGGCTACGCGTTCGTGGTTCAATTCGGCGAGCCGCCGGTCAAGATAATCGTTCACCAGGGTGATCGTGAGCTTCGGCGAACGCTTGGCGATTTGAACGCCGAGCTTACCCAAGGCCGCGGTCAGCTCCTTGGCGCCTTTGACGTCAATCGACTCGACCTGAACGGGGCAATTGCGAAGATTTTGTTCGGCGATCTCCAAGGGCATGCCGAGGCTTGCCAGGAAACCGCCGACGGCGTCGTCGAACGCTTTCGGGGTCCGCGCAACGACATATAGGCGATCGAGCAGCCGCTTGATTGCTTCCTCGATCTTGTCGGCCGGGAAGCGCTTCGAAAGCTGGCGAATGATCTCCGACCTGGCCTTGCCGTGTTGCCCGATCGCACTGGCGAGGGCGCAGTAGAGCTCGCCGTGCAGGAAGAATTTGCGGTTCTCGGAATAGAGACAAACCGCATCGGGAGGCAGCAAGTAAGCGGTGAAATTCGGTGCAAATCGGAGAATGTCTTTGCGGGTCTGCCGCGCAACGCGGGTCTTGCGAGTTGCAGTCATTGAGTCAGCACGCTGATCCTGTTGCCGTCACGCTAGATCCCCGGCGCAAGATGGATCGTCGCGACCGCGCGCCGGCATTTTCCCAGAGAATTGAAACGAATTCAGCCGTCACCCGCAAGCCGCCGATGCAAGCGTCGTAGCGAATTCAAGCAATTGGCCGGGCCCTTTCTTGAGGCCGGCCAATGACCTATCAACCCGTGAATTTGACATTCGGAATGCGCCGGGGTCTAGCACACGCGGCAGCGGCCCCACGATGCGCAGCAACCCGCGCATGATACGGCGCATCCCACCACACCAACGCCACAGCCGACAGCACAGCCAACTGCACAACCCGCACATCGGCAACCGACGCCACATCGACAACCACGGCAAGCCCGACAGCCTCCGCAGCCGCGGCAACCGCCGCATCCGCGCCATGCCAGCTGCACGCGGCTACCGGCGTTTTCCTTGTCGAAGAGATGGAAGGTGGCCAGGCTGACGTCAGCCATTTCCTCTTCATCGAGCGTGATTGCCTGGCCCGTTCCAAGGTGCGGCAATTGTTGTACGTCGGGTGTCGGCACGGCGGACGCCGATACGCCTCCCGCCAGCGAGAACGTCAACCCTGCGGCTCCGAACGCCGGCACGGCGACTTTGCTTACTCGCTTCTTCCCTTTAGAAGTCTTCTTCGCCTGCCGCATGGTCCAACCTCCGAGCATTGCAAGAAGTATCCCAGCCGCGGTAAGTCTACGCCCAGGAAATAACGCGGGCAACAATTACGCGCACAAAAGCGCGGCGCTGCACGTTCGGGATGTATTCATCTTCATGAACGGCAATCGGCACGGCCGCGTCAACGATCCACGCTCTCGGTGCGCGTGCAACTTGGTGCAGTGCCGCAATCGCTTCCAGGTTTGAACGGAGAGATCGGCGTGGCGGATCAACTCGGACGTTTCGCTTGGTACGAGCTGCTGACCACGGACGTCGCGGCGGCGGGCGCATTCTATCGCAAGGTCGTCGGCTGGGGCGTGACGGATGAATCGACTCCGGAACTGCCTTACACGGTGCTTCGTAGCGGCGGCACCCCGCTGGGCGGCCTTATGGACATCCCGGAAGAGGGGCGGAGATCAGGGGCAACGCCGAGATGGATGGGTTACGTCGCTGTCGACGACCTGGACGGGGCTGCCGCGCAGATCAGGCGTCTCGAAGGCACGATCTTTGTGCCGCCGACCGACACCAATATTGGCCGAATAGCAGTCGCTGCCGATCCGCAGAAAGCGACGTTCGGGCTGATCGAGAAACCGACATATGGCCGATGGAAACCGGGCCGGCTGGACGAGCCCGGGCGCGTAGGCTGGCATGAGCTATTGGCCGCCGACCGGACCGTGATCTTCGATTTCTACAGAGAACTATTTGGTTGGCAGAAGGCTGACGCTCAAACCGATCCAGCGGACTGGTATCAATTGTTTTCGGCGGGGGGGCAAACGGCCGGCGGCATGCTGACGAAACTTTCGAGCGTAGCGCAGCCATGTTGGCTGCATTACTTCAATGTCGACGACATCGGCGCTGCGACGAAGCATGTGAATGCTGGTGGAGGCCGGATCCTCCAGGGTCCGATCGAATTGCCTGATGGCTGCTGGATCGCACGATGTGTGGATCCCCAGGGCGCCCTGTTTGCACTGCAGGGTGCCGGGGGGCATGCAGGCATCGAGCCATTCTCGGCCTCGGAAGTCGGGTGGTCCGCCAAGTGGGGCGGCATTGCCTCCCAAGGGAGAATTGTGCTGCCAAAGCCGAAGCGCTAGCTACGGCAGCGTCCGTCCGGCGCTGGCGCGACACTGCAATAACCCGCGCCGCGAGCAGGGGAGGCCTGCGCGGGGCCGATCCGGGCCGTTTCGGGGCAAGTTCCCGTTGCGCGCGCCCAGCCCGTGCGCTATCCGGCCGGAAAGGCCTGAGGCGGCTTCCATTTTTCCGCCCGGCTGACCCAACCGAGGACGGAAACCGCCATGCCAGCCTATCGCTCCCGCACCACCACCCACGGCCGCAACATGGCGGGCGCCCGCGGCCTCTGGCGCGCGACGGGCATGAAGGATGCCGATTTCGGCAAGCCGATCATCGCGGTCGTCAACTCCTTCACCCAGTTCGTGCCCGGCCACGTCCACCTCAAGGACCTCGGCCAGCTCGTGGCGCGCGAGATCGAGCAGGCCGGCGGCGTCGCCAAGGAATTCAACACCATCGCGGTCGACGACGGCATCGCCATGGGCCATGACGGCATGCTCTACAGCCTGCCGTCGCGCGAGCTGATCGCCGACAGCGTCGAGTACATGGCCAACGCCCATTGCGCCGACGGCCTCGTCTGCATCTCCAACTGCGACAAGATCACGCCCGGCATGCTGATGGCCGCGCTGCGGCTCAACATCCCCGCCGTGTTCGTCTCGGGCGGCCCGATGGAGGCCGGCAAGGTCACGCTGCAGGGCAAGACCAAGGCCGTCGACCTCATCGACGCCATGGTGGCGGCCGCCGACTCCAAGGTCAGCGACGAGGACGTCAAGGTGATCGAGCGCTCGGCGTGTCCGACCTGCGGCTCCTGCTCGGGCATGTTCACGGCCAATTCGATGAATTGCCTGACCGAAGCGCTTGGCCTCGCATTGCCCGGCAATGGCACGGTGGTGGCGACCCATGCAGACCGCAAGCGCCTGTTCGTCGAGGCCGGCCACACCATCGTCGATATCGTGCGCCGCTATTACGAGCAGGACGATGCCTCCGTGCTGCCGCGCAACGTCGCCAACTTCAAGGCGTTCGAGAACGCGATGACGCTGGATATCGCCATGGGCGGCTCGACCAACACCGTGCTGCATCTGCTGGCGGCGGCCCATGAAGGGCAGGTGGAGTTCACCATGCAGGACATCGACCGGCTGTCGCGCCGCGTGCCCGTGCTCTGCAAGGTCGCGCCGTCGGTCGCCGACGTCCATGTCGAGGACGTGCATCGCGCCGGCGGCATCATGGGCATTTTGGGCGAGCTCGACCGCGCCGGCCTGATCGACACCTCGGTCTCGACCGTGCACGCGCCGACGATGAACGACGCGCTGGAGCGCTGGGACATCAAGCGCTCCAAGAGCGAGTCTATCCGCACGTTCTTCCGCGCTTCGCCCGGCGGCATCCCGACGCAGGTCGCCTTCAGCCAGGAGCGCCGTTACGACGAGCTCGATAGCGATCGCGAGAAGGGTGTGGTCCGCAACCTCGAGCATGCCTTCAGCAAGGATGGCGGTCTCGCCGTGCTCTACGGTAACCTCGCGCAGGACGGCTGCATCGTGAAGACCGCGGGCGTCGACGCCTCGATCCTGAAGTTCTCCGGCCCGGCACGCGTGTTCGAGAGCCAGGACGCGGCCGTTGAAGGCATTCTGGGCGGCAAGGTCGTCGCCGGCGAGGTCGTGGTCATCATTTACGAAGGTCCGCGCGGCGGCCCCGGCATGCAGGAGATGCTGTATCCGACCAGCTATCTGAAATCGATGGGCCTCGGCAAAGCCTGCGCGCTCGTCACCGACGGACGCTTCTCCGGCGGCTCGTCCGGCCTCTCGATCGGCCATCTGTCGCCGGAAGCGGCGGAAGGCGGCAACATCGGTCTGGTGCGCACCGGCGACCGCATCGCCATCGACATCCCGAACCGCAGCATCAGCCTGGAGGTCTCCGATGAGGAGCTCGCCAAGCGCCGCGCGGCGGAAGAGGCCAAGGGCGATGCCGCCTGGCAGGCGACGGGCCGCAAGCGCAACGTCTCGACCGCGCTTCAGGCTTACGCAGCACTCACCACCAGCGCCGCACGCGGTGCGGTGCGTGAGGTAAAGCGGCGCACGAAGTAAGCGCTGTACCGTCCGCGCCTCGCGCGCATGGTCAACAAGTTCTGAACGGCCGGCGAAAGCCGGCCGTTCGCATTAAGGATGCCTCGACGAAGTTCGGCAACTCGGGATGTTGCAGCGTATACTGCTCGCGACCTTCGCAAATCCATTTTTGGGCAATTGGGGCACTACCACAATGTCTCGTACTCTCGCTGTCGCTTTCTCAACAGTCGTCGCCGCGATTTCCATGACGAGCGCGGCCTCCGCCGGCTGCTACAATTGCTACGCGCCGCCGCCGTGCCAGACCTGCTACCAGCAGCAATACGTGCAGCCGCAATACCGCACCGTCGACGAGACCGTGATGGTTTCTCCCGGCGCGACCGTCGCGCATCGCACGCCGGCGCAGTACCGCACCGTGATGGTGCCGCAGACCGTGATGGTGGCACCGCCGAGCGTCCAGTACGAACGCATCCCGCCGCAATACGCCACGCGCCAGCGCGTCGAGATGGTTTCGCCGGGGTATTCCTATTACGCACCGGTGCAGATGGGCTGCGCGTCCTGCGGCTACTGAGCCAACGCAGCGACGAAGAGTTTCGGGCGGCGCTCCTTTGGGGGCGCCGTTTTCTTTTGAGGCAGCAAACGAGGCCCGGAAATGGACGCGAATCCAACCGGGCCTCGCAACCGGCGACGCCCTGGGCGGTGTCGCCAGTGTCCGGGATTGCTGAGGGGCGGCGTGTGTCGGCGGCCGACATGTTGCGAAGCTAGACGAACAGGCTGACGCTCGCCTGACAGATCACGTGCGGCAGAAAATTCAGGCTTGGGGTGAGGGCGCGCGTTTGGAGGTGCCGGTACCAACGGACGGTGGCGCGACGCGCCGCCGCCATTTCTCTCGATGCTGGAGCTCTCGTGCCGGCCGCGTATTAGGACAGCTTCAATGCCATGTGAATTACACCGGGTTCGCGGATCGTTGCGGGCTTGAAGCCAAACTTGTCGAAGACGCGGAGCATCGCTGCGTTCTCCGGTAGCACTTCCGCGGTCAACTCCGTCAATCCGGCCTCGCGGGCGATAGCGATCAGATGGCGCGTCAGCAGCCCGCCAACGCCACGTCCTTGCCAGGCATCGATCACGACGAAAGCTGCTTCGGCCCGTCCAGGCTCGAATATGACATAGCGACCACCGCCGATGATCATGCTGCGGGTCGCCTCTTCCGTGCACGCAACCAGCGCCACGTGGTTTCTGAAATCGGGTTCCATGAAGAAAGCGCGCTCCCGTTCGGAAAAATGGCGCTTCGTCACAAAGAAGCGGCGTTGGAGCGATTGAGCGCTGGTCTTCTCGAGTGCGGCAAGCATGTCGGGCTCGTCCTCGGGACGAAGCGCCCGGATATCGACCAATTGTCCGTCGCGTAGTCTCTCCTGGCGGCTGTAATTTGCTGCATCCGGCACTTAAGCTCTCCCGCGGCCCGATTGCGGCGCGCCCCCGCGGGGCGGCTGGTCGATCCCGATTGACGCGAACACCGTCGCCGACCGTTGACCTAAATCAACGTCGGCGACCGCCGACCTTTTTGAATGACCTCGCGCGACGACGAGGTCGAACATGGCGATCAAAGACTTAAAGCTGCCTGATGGCCCGATGTCGGGGCTGGTCGCCTCGGCCGTGGAATACATGGTTGATGCGGGACAGCGCAGCGTCCTGTTCCTGGACATCATGCGCCAGCGTGGCGACCAGTATCGCGAGCACGTCGCCCAGACCGCACCGCATGTGCTGCAATATGCTGCTGAATTGATCACGGACGGCCGTAAGCTGGACGAACCGGTCAACTACGCGCTGGTGCGCATCATTCCGCCGAAGGATGTTGAGATCGACATGAGCCGGCGTCCGTTCGTCGTGGTCGATCCGCGCGCCGGCCATGGACCCGGCATCGGCGGCTTCAAGGCCGATAGCGAGATCGGCGTCGCCATGAAGGCGGGTCATTCCTGCTACTTCATCGGCTTCCTTCCGGAGCCTATGCCCGGGCAGACCATCGAACGCATTGCGCGCGCGGAAGCCATCTTCATCGAGACCGTCATCAGCCGTCATCCGGACGCCGACGGAAAGCCCTGCGTGATCGGCAATTGTCAGGCCGGCTGGGCCGTCATGATCCTGGCGTCACTGCGGCCGGAATTATTCGGGCCGCTGATCATCGCCGGTGCGCCGCTGGCTTACTGGGCAGGCGTGCATGGCAAATACCCCATGCGTTATTCCGGCGGCCTGCTGGGCGGAAGCTGGCTCACGGCGCTCACGAGCGATCTCGGGGCCGGCAAATTCGACGGCGCCTGGCTGGTGCAGAATTTCGAGAACCAGAACCCGTCGAATACGCTCTGGACCAAGCAGTACAACGTCTACTCCAAGGTCGATAGCGAGGCGGAACGCTATCTCGATTTCGAGCGCTGGTGGGGCGGACACGTCAATCTCAATGCCGAGGAAATCCAGTTCATCGTCGACGAACTCTTCATCGGCAACAATCTCGCCGCCGGTCGGATCGAGATGTCCGATGGCCAGAAGGTCGATCTGCGCAACATTCGCTCGCCGATCGTTGTGTTCTGCTCCAAGGGCGACAATGTCACCCCGCCGCAGCAGGCGTTGGACTGGATCCTGGACTGCTACGCCGACGTCGACGAGATCAGAGCTTATGGCCAGACCATCGTCTATACCGTTCACGAGAGCATCGGCCATCTCGGCATCTTCGTATCCGGCGGTGTGGCGAAGAAGGAGCACGCTGAGTTCTCCAGCAACATTGACCTGATCGACGTGCTGCCGCCAGGACTCTACGAGGCCACGTTCGAGGCCCGTGGCAACGAGACGCTCAATGCGGATCTTGCGACAGGCCAGTGGGTGATGCGCTGCGAGGCCCGCACGCTGGATGATATCCGCGCGATGGGCGGAAATTCGCCCGAGGACGAGCGGCGCTTTGCTGCGGCCAAGCGTGTCTCGGAGCTCAATCTCGCTGCTTATCAGAAATTCATGCGGCCGTGGGTGAAGGGCATGGTGACGCCCCAACTCGCGGAATGGGCCCGCAACATGCATCCGCTGCGGCTGCAATACGAGGCGTTCAGCAGCCAGAACCCCTGGATGTCCACGGTCAAATCGGCTGCCGATCGTGTCGAGACAGACCGCAAGCCGGTTTCAAAGGACAATCCATTCCTGGCATTCCAGGAACAAATGTCGAAGCAGATAGTGCACGCGCTGGATAGCTGGCGCGATGCGCAGGAGGCGCTGAGCGAGGCCGTCTTCCTCAACCTCTACGGCTCGCCGCTGCTCCAGGCCGCGGTCGGCGTCGACCCTAATTCCGTGCCCTCGCGCCACCGGGAGATGTCGCCGGAGCATCGCGCCATGCTCGCGGCACGGATCGCCGAGCTGAAATCGCACATCGCTGAGGGCGGGCTCCGCGAAGCGGCGCTCCGCGCGCTGCTTTATGTTGGCTCCGCACGCGGCATGGTGGATGAGCGGAGCATCGAGGCGTTGCGGCAGGTTCGGCGTGACCATGCCGGCGCCCGCATGACGCTGTCGGAATTCAAGAAGCTGGTGCGTGAGCAGTTCTTCATGCTGCTTCTCGATCGCGAAGGTGCTCTCGCTGCGATCCCGAAATTGTTGCCCGACGACACCAACCAGCGGCGTGCGGCCTTCGTGGCGATGCGCGAGGTGCTGTCGGCGAGTGAGGACATCACCGGCGAGCGGGCCAATCGCCTGAAGCGCGTCGCCGCGCTCTTCGGTCTGGACGGAGAGGCGGAGTTGACATCGAACGTCGCCCCTTTCGATCCCAAGGCACGGGCGTCGTAACGCGGATTGGCAGGATCGGGAGTGACATCATGTCGGCCGACACGACGCAAACCCAGCCCGGTAGCAAGTACGATCGCTTAATTGCAGCGGCGAAGGGTGCGCCACCAACGCCGACCATCGTGGTGCATCCTTGCGACGAGACCTCGCTGCGCGGCGCCATCGATAGCGCAAGCGCCGGAATTATCCGGCCTGTGCTCGTCGGGCCCGAGAGGAAGATCAAGGATACTGCCGCCCGGTGCGATCTCGATGTGTCCGGCTTCGAGATCGTTGATGCCGCGCACAGCGACGAATCCGCGGCCAAGGGCGTCGAGCTCATCCATGCCGCCAAAGGCGAGCTGTTGATGAAGGGCAGCCTGCACACCGACGAATTGATGCGCGCCGTCACCGCCAAGACCGGAGGCTTGCGCACCGACCGACGTATCAGCCATGTCTTCGTGATGGATGTGCCTGCCTATGCAGAGACCATCTTCGTGACGGATGCGGCGATCAACATTTTCCCCGATCTCGACGCCAAACGCGACATCATTCAGAACGCGATCGACCTCTACAACCAGGCAGGGTTCGGCAAGACGCCGCGGGTGGCGATTCTGTCTGCCGTCGAGACGGTGACCTCGAAAATCCCTTCGACCATCGAAGCCGCTGCCCTGTGCAAGATGGCCGATCGCGGCCAGATCACCGGCGGCATCCTCGACGGCCCGCTGGCTTTCGACAATGCCATCGATCTGGAGGCCGCGCGGATCAAGGGCATCACATCCGAGGTCGCCGGCCGCGCCCAGATCCTGATGGTTCCGGACCTTGAGTCCGGCAACATGCTCGCCAAAAATCTCGCCTATTTCGCCAAGGCCGATGGCGCCGGCATCGTGCTCGGTGCGCGCGTGCCCGTCGTGCTGACCTCGCGCGCGGATTCGCCACGTGCGCGGATGGCGTCCTGTGCCGTCGCCGCTCTCTATGCTCGTGCCCGGCGCCAGAAGGCGCCGACGGTTGCCGCGTGATCGCCATGGATACGATCCTCGTCGTCAATGCCGGCTCGTCCAGTGTGAAGTTTCAGGTCTATGCGATCGAAGGCGACGGTGCGCTTCGTCGTCAGATCAAGGGACAGATGGACGGTATCGGCAGTCGACCGCGGCTGCGGGCAAGTGGTCCGAGCGGCGATCCGATGGCCGATCGGGCCTATCCGATCGAGGCTGTGCCTGATGTTCCGGCGGCGATGGCCGTTGCCGGCGACTGGCTGCGCGACGAACTTCGCGTCACGCCGATCGCGGTCGGTCACCGGGTCGTGCATGGTGGGCCGGACTATTCGCGGCCGGTACTGATCGACCACGGCGTCGTGGCCCGTCTCGAACGATTTGTGACCTTGGCGCCGCTGCACCAGCCCCACAATCTGGCGCCGATCCGTTCGCTGCTGGCGAACTTCCCGACGCTGCCACAGGTTGCTTGCTTTGACACCGCATTTCACCGCACGCATGATGCCGTCGCCGACCATTATGCTATTCCGCATCAACTTCATGCCGAGGGTGTCAGGCGCTATGGCTTTCATGGGCTGTCCTACGAATATATCGCCCGGACGCTGCCGGGCGTGGCGCCCGATATCGCGAAGCGGCGCGTGATCGTTGCCCATCTCGGCAGCGGCGCGTCGATGTGCGCGCTCAAGGACGGGCGCAGCGTCGAGAGCACCATGGGTTTCACAGCGCTCGATGGCCTCCCGATGGGAACGCGTCCAGGGCAGATTGATCCCGGGGTGGTGATCTATCTCATCTCCGAGAAAGGGATGTCCGCCTCAAACGTGCAGAACTTCCTTTATCGCGACTGCGGATTGAAGGGGCTCTCCGGTGTCAGCAATGACATGCGCGAGTTGGAGGCGAGCGCCGACCCCAAGGCGAAGCTCGCGGTCGACTATTTCGTGTACCGGATCGGTCTCAGTGCCGGCATGCTCGCGGCGGCCTTGCAGGGCCTCGACGCCTTCGTCTTCACGGCCGGGATCGGCGAGAATTCGGCGAACATTCGCGCGCGCGTGGTCGAGCAGCTCGGATGGCTCGGCGGCACGCTCGATCCCGTCGAGAACGCGCGTAATTCCAGGCTGATCTCGCGTTCCGACAGCCGCATCCCCGTCTACGTCGTGCCAACCGACGAAGAACTGATGATCGCGCAGCATACGCTGTCGCTATTGATGAACGGACAATCGACCAATCCAAGGCAAGAGAGGGTGTCATGATCCCCGTGTTCCCGGATGCAAAGGTTGCCTTGAAGGGCAAGAAGGGCCTCGTCGTCGGCATCGCGAACGACCAGTCCATCGCCTGGGGGTGCGCGAGGGCATTTCGTGCGCTTGGGGCCGATCTGGCCGTCACCTACCTCAACGATCGCGCCAAGAAACACGTCGAGCCGCTCGCGCTGGCGCTGGAAGCGCCGATCTTCATGCCGCTTGACGTGATGACGGAGGGGCAGACCGAGGCGGTGTTCGAGCGGATTACGAAGGAATGGGGACAGCTCGATTTCCTGCTGCATTCGATCGCCTTCTCGCCGAAGGAGGCGCTCCATGGCCGCGTGGTGGACGTCGGCCGCGATGGCTTCCTCAAGACGATGGACGTCTCTTGCTGGTCATTCCTGCGCATGGCGCATCTCGCCGAGCCGCTGATGAAGAACGGCGGCACGATGTTCACCATGACCTATTATGGCAGCCAGATGGTGGTGGAGAACTACAATATCATGGGCGTGGCGAAAGCGGCGCTTGAAGCGGCCGTCCGCTATGCGGCTGCGGAACTTGGCCCCAAGGGGATCCGCGTGCACGCGATCTCGCCCGGCCCGCTCGCCACCCGCGCGGCATCAGGTATCCCGGAGTTCGACGAGCTCATGGACAAGGCGCAGTCCAAAGCGCCGGCGCGCAGCCTGGTCAGCATCGACGACGTCGGCAATGCCACCGCGTTCCTGGCGCTGGATGGCGCCAAGCTGATCACCGGGGGCGTTCTCTATATCGATGGCGGGTATCACATCATCGACTGAGCGCCCTCAGCGATAGTGCAGGGCGATCAGCTCGGCGACACAAGCGGGCTTCTTGCCGCCCTCGATCTCGATCACGAGATGATAGTTGACGCGCAAGCCGTCCGGCGGCACGTCCTCGGTTTCAGCGACGGTGACCCGGCCGCGGAGCTTTGAGCCGGCCGGCACCGGCGCCAGATACCGGATGCGATCCGCGCCATAATTCAGCGTATTGCGCAGCCCTTTCAAGCCCATCACGGATCGAATGAACAGTGGAGCAAGTGAGAGCGACAGCAGGCCGTGAGCGATGGTGGTGCCGCCGGGCGCTTCCTTCCTGGCGCGGTCCTGGTCGACATGGATCCATTGCTGGTCACAGGTTGCTTCGGCGAATTTATTGATCCGATCCTGGGTCACTTCGATCCAGTCGCTCGCGCCAATCTCGGTGCCGACCGCGGATTTGATCTCGTTGAAGTCGCTGAATATCCGCATGGTCGTGACCTCGTCAGATCGTCATTTCCGGGATGCTGTCAGGAACGACCAATTCGGCCTCTGTCACCGCCATGACCTCGCCAACGCTGACGCCTGGAGCGGTCTCGAGCAGCGTCGCCTTGCCGTCGGCAAATCCGATAACCGCCATGTCGGTCACGACCAGATGCACCGGGCGCGCCGAGGTCAGAGGCAAGTTGCATGTCCTGACGATCTTCGACTTGCCCTTCGCGGCATGTTGCATGGCGACGATGACCCGCTTGGCGCCGCTGACGAGGTCCATTGCCCCGCCCATGCCCGGGACCATCTTGCCCGGGATCATCCAGTTGGCGAGAAGCCCATGCGCATCGACCTGGAGGCCGCCGAGCACGGTGACGTCGACATGGCCGCCGCGGATCAGTCCGAACGACATCGCGCTGTCGAAGGTTGCCGCACCCGGCAGCGCGCTGATCGGGCGGCCGCCGGCGTCTGTCAGTGTCGGATGCGCCATGCCTTGTTCGGGAATCGGCCCGGTGCCGATCAGTCCGTTCTCCGACTGAAAAAAGACTTTCAAATCGGCCGGAACGTAATTCGCAACCAAGGTCGGAATGCCGATGCCGAGATTGACGAGGTTTCCGCTCTTCAACTCCCTGGCGACGCGTCGGGCGATGATGATCTGCGGGTCCATGATCTCACCCGTTGGTAATGAGGTAATCGACGAGCGGCGCCGGGGTCACGACGTGATCGGGCGCGATGACACCGACGGGCACGATGTTCTCTGCAGTGACGATGACCGTGTCGGCAGCCATCGCCATGACCGGGTTGAAGTTGCGGGAGGTCAGTGCGTAAGCGAGATTGCCGAGATAGTCGGCGAGAAACGCGTGAACCAGCGCGTACTGCGCCCGCAATGCCGTCTCCAGCAGGAACGGCTTGCCATCCACCTCGATCTGACGCTTGCCTTCGGCAACCAGCGTTCCGACGCCCGTCGGCGTCAGCACGCCGCCGAGGCCACATCCGCCCGCGCGGATGCGTTCGACGAAGGTGCCTTGCGGCACGAGATCGACGGCGATCTGGTTCGCGAGCATCTGCTGCTGCGCCTTCGGATTGAGGCCGATATGCGTTGCCGTCAGCCTTGAGACCAGCGCAGCGTCGAACAGCTTGCCGACGCCTTTGCCGGGGGTGGCGGCGTCATTGCAGATCAGCGACAGGCCGGTCTTGTTCTGCCGCACGAGTTCGTCAAGCAGGCGCTCCGGGGTTCCGACGCCCATAAAGCCGCCGACCATTACGCTCGCACCGGCCGGGATCATCGCAACGGCTTCTTCGACGGAAACGGCCTTCATGGGCGGAACTCCGGTCGGCAGGCGCAGGTGAATAATGGATCGATGTTGGGGGCGGGCAGACTCTCGGCTTTGATCTGCGTCAAGGTTGCAAGGTCATTCGCGCGGGCCAACGCCGACGCCTGCAAGGGTCTCGTGCCAGAGCCTGCGCACCTCGGCATGCCGCCGTTCGAGCGTCGCGGTGACGGCATCCCGGAAAGGTAGGAGGTCCGGGCCCTTCAGGAACAGAATCTGCGCCTGCAACAGCCGACCGCTCTCGAACTCGATGCGGCGCAGTGCCATCACGAAGGGATCGTTCGCGTTCGCTTCCGTCGGCAGCAGGGCCGCCGGCCGGATCCCGGCATGGACCGCATGTGCGAGCGTCGCGAGGTGAATGGTCTGCGCGCGGGTGTGGTCGGCGATGCCTTCGATCGGGGCGGGGAGCCAGGCCATCTCCCAGGATGCCGCCATGGGGCCCAGCGCGAGGTCCGGGACCCAGGCGGTCGCGCGCATGAGAAGCGAGACGATCTCGCTCTCGCGATAGAGCTGTGCGTTCAATTCGGTCTGCCAGGCAGCATCGAATCTCGCGGGCAGGGCGACCGCGAATTGCCGTGCCAGCGCACCATGCGCAGAAACCAGGAACGCGGCGACCCGCGTCTGCTGGCGCGGCGGCACGCGCCCGTCCGCTTGCAACGGTCCGAAGAACGCGCTCATGTCGCTGGCCTCTGCACCGGGATTGCGCGCAGATGGTCATAGCCGGCGGGAAACGGCGAAAAGTCTCCGCCGGCATCTTCGGGCGCGATCAAGACCTGCTTGTTGCCCTGCCAGCGGCCAGCCAACACGTCCTCGGCGAAGCGCGCCAGCAGGTCGGCTGTTAATGCAGCCTTTTCGAGCGTGAAGGCGTGATAGGCCCTCGGGATGATGACGAGCGCACTGTCGGGAATCTCCACACGCAACGTCTCGTGCAGCGCCCGCGGCGTGAGGAAGTCGAACTCGCCGTTCAGGATCATGGTCGGGACGGATATTGAGGAAAGCCGCGGCGTCAGCGGTTTGAAGTCGAGGAAGGACTCCATCAGGTTCTGAAGGGCGTAGACGTCGTTGACCAGCCAGCCCTGCCGTTTCACGTTGTCGAGCTTGTCCAGCAGCGGCTTCAACCACTGATCAGACAGGTTCATCGGCAGCAACAGATCCTGGAGGTAGCCGGTGCCGCCCAGAATGAGGCCGGTGCGCAAGGCGTTGCCGATCAGTAGCAGTTGTGGCGAAAGCTCGGCGAAGCAGCTCATCGGTACAAGGCCCGACAGCCGCGCGCCATGCTCGATGGCATAGCGCAACGCGATCAGGCCACCGAAACTGATGCCACTGAGGAAGACCGGACCGTCGCCAAGCTCGCCGATCAGGCGATGCAGCACGGCGATGTGGTCGTCCTGATCGATGAACAGCGCGGGCTTGTCGGAGACGCCCTGGCCGAGCAGGTCGAACGTAGCGACCCGGAACCGACGTGCGATCAGCGTGTCGCGATACGTGCCCCAAAGCTCGGAATACTGCGTGAGACCGTTGACGAGCACATAGGCAGGCGCATTCGCCGGTCCGTCGAGCTCATAGCGGATACGATATGAGCCATGACTGAGGAAGGGCATTGCGGGGACCGGCCAGCGTGACGATGACCACGATCCTCAACGCAGGCCTGAGGATTCCATTGAGCTAAATCAAACCTCAGGAGGAGGTCCAGCCTAGCGTTCGCGCAAAATACCGCCAGGAGGGAGTTCGTCATGAACGGGAGAAGCGCACTCAAGCGTTGCTTCGTCAGCCTGTTCCTGTTGCTGGTCGGCACCGCGCTCGCGGTCGCCCAGCCGTTCACGCGGCGCTCGTCGCAGATGCAGCATGACGGGCTCAAAAAGACCTATGAGATCGCGAACTTCCGGCTTGGCGGCAAGTACGACCTGGCCAATCCCTCCAAATGGGAGAATGGCGGCGAGGGCGGCGTGACGCTGGAATCGCTCGGGGCAGGCAAGCTGCGTACCGGATTCATCGCGATCGGCAACGCGCGGCGCAATGCCGCCGGTGAGATCACCAACGCGGTCGTGATCAATTCCTATTATTCCGGCGATTCCACCGATATGTACGAACAGTGGGTCAAGGGCGCGGCCCTGTCGGGCGGCGTCCCGATCATCGGCCCCGGACGGCCGATCGACACCGACCGCTACTACGTCATCATGGTCGACCCGCTGGGCACGTGGGGCGCAAGCAAACCGTCCGACGGCCTCGGCATCAAGTTTCCGCAGTACAGCTACTACGACATGGTGCAGGCGAACTACCGCCTGCTGCGCGACGAGTTGAAGGTCGCGCGCGTCGCGCTTGTCACGGGCGTCTCCATGGGCGGCACCCAGACCTATGTGTGGGGGGTCATGCATCCCGAATATATCGGCGCCCTGATGCCGATCGGCGGCACCACGCAGTCGGACGGTGAAGACCCCGTCGGCAACTGGACCTTCCAGATGATGACGGCCGCGATCGAGGGCGATCCGGTCTGGCAGGCGACCAAGGGTGACTACTACAATCTGCCCAAGGAGAAGCACCCGATGCCGGGTGTGGCGTTCGGCTGGTCGATCCTGGGCATGACGGGCTACGACTTCGGCTTCCGCACGACCCAGAACTGGGCCGCGGTCCAGCCCGAGATATTCTACTGGGATCCGCCGAACGAGAAGGCCGGTCTGAGCGTCACCAACCGTGCCAAGCTCTATGACGCCGTCGATCTCGTCTGGCGCAACCGGGTCGGTGAGACCCATAACGTCAATCCCTATCTCGGCCGCATCCGGTCGCGCACACTGGTGATGCACATCACCAACGATCTCTGGCTGAACTTCAAGCTGGCGCAAAAAGCCGTGGATCGCGTGCCGGGCGCGGACCTGATCGCGCAGGAGAGCCCGGTCGCCCATTACGGCGTGTTCCCGATCATCAACCAGCGCAAGAACGATCCGAAGTTCGTCGCCTTCATGGACGACGTCGCGGCCCTCGATCGCGCGGGGATGTTCGTCGACAAGAATTATCGTGTGCCGGGCGTCGCCGAAAACATCGATCCGAGCAAGTCCTTCTGGAAGGACTTCGTGACCTATCCCTATCCGGTCAAATACGCCAGCGCCAAGGACAAGATCGGCAACACCTGGCAGATCGGCTACATGGATGAGTATGCCGGCACCGACAAGGATCCCAAGGTCCTCGTCATCATCCACGGCAAGGGCGCATTCGGCGGGCACTATGGCAACATCATGCAATATGCGCTGCGGAGTGGCTTGCGTGTGATCGTGCCAGACTTGCCGAACTACGGAATGTCCGGGCCCGGTAATCTCGATAAGAGCCCGGCGCGCATCATGCAGGATATGCGCGAGGTCATCTACGATCTCGTCGTAAACCAGCTTGGCGTCAAGAAAGCCTATTATCTCGGCCACTCGCTGGGCGGTCAGTTCGTCACGGGGTACGCCCTGACCTGGCCGGATGCGGTGCAGGGCCTCGCGCTCGAAGCACCGTCCGGACTCGAGGAATACCCGCGCGACATTACGATCGCGAAAGACAAGAAGGCACCTCTGTTCCAACCGGGACTCGGTCGCGACTTCGACAAGTGGAAGCAGATCTGGGACCAGACCGGCATCCTGGCGGCGGAGAAGGCCCGCGACGAGCAGGGCATTCGCGACTTCTTCTATTTCAAGAAGCGCAACCCCGACACCGGCGTGGTGTCGGCGGCGAAGAGCGGCTACTTCTTCAGCGACAGCGAATATGCGCGCTTCCATACCGAGCAGCGCGTCGGGCTTACCAAGGGCAACCCCAAGGAGCTCGAACAGTGGTGCAACGTCTTCATCTTCGACATCTACACGATCGGAGCCGAGCTCCAGCAGGATGATCCGAAGAACCTTTACGAGCGGGTCACCCAGATCAAGGCGCCGATCTTCCTCGCTTTCGGTGACAAGGAGCCGTTCATCCCGACGCCGGCTTTCAACGGGCTGACCGATCTCGGACGCGACGTCATCACGCCGTTCATGACGCGCATGACCAATGTGGGCAACCGGCCGATGCTCAAGATCTATCCGGAGACCGGGCACTTCATCCACACCGACAATCCGGTGGAGTATTCAGCGGACGTCGTGGACTTCGTCACGAAGGGAACGGTCGACACCTCATCGCCCCTCGGCACAGATCGCATGATCAAGGGTTCCGTGGTATCCGCCCTGCCAGTGGCGCCGACACCTCCCGGCGCGGCGCCAACCGCCGGTCTCAACAAATAGGATCGGTCTATGCCACGGGTGCAGGCGGGTGAAATCGAGCTTGGCTGGCGGGAGTGGGGCCGAGGCGAAGTGACCGTCGTCTTCATCCATGGCAATCTCGCCAGCAAGGACTGGATCGAGCTGGCTGCGCCCTTGTTTCCAACGGGCCTGCGCGTCATCGCCATCGACTGGCGCGGCTGCGGGGACAGCGACCGGCCGAAGCCTGCCGCCGATTATTCGAACTACTCCATGCAGCAGCATGCCGAGGACATGCTGGCGGCACTCGATATGCTCGACATCGGCTATTGCCATCTCGCGACGCATTCGACGGGCGGCATCATCGCCGCCCGCATGCTCTTGATGCAGCCGCAGCGTTTCGGGCGGGTGTTCGCACTCGATCCTGTGACGCCGCTCGGCATCATGGCTTTCAATGCCGACCAGATCGGCTTGTTTCGGGCGATGATGGCGAGCAAGGACCTGACACGGACGATCATGGCGAGCGCGGCGTCCTCGCTGTTCGTCCCGGAGAGCATGGCGCCGAACGCCGTGCCTCGATTTCGGGAGGGATTGAAGGAGATCCAAGCGTTGTTCGACCGCATCATCGAGCAGACCTTTGGCGTCTCCGAGGGCATCTGGATCGGAACGCCGGTCAACCTCACGAAGGAAAGAGAGAGCAGAGAGCTCGAGCGCCGCATGCCGGAGCTGAAGCATCCGCATCTGGTGCTATGGGGCGAATGGGACGGCTGGATTCTGCCAGCCGATCTTCACGTCATGGCCGATGCGATGCCGGATTGCCGTCTCGTGATCGTGCCTCGCGTCGGGCACTCGATGAATCTCGAAGTACCCGCGCTCTACGCCGGCTATTTCGGCGCCTGGTTCGGAGGACTTACCGCGTAACTGCTAACACCTGAAGGGAGAGACGTCATGGCAGAGATCAATCTATCCGCAGAGAACGTCCGTGCGGCGCTGACCGAGGCACTTGGCCGCCTGCGGAAGGCCAACGCCGACTATTTCGAGATGCTGGAGAAGGGAATCAGTTCGTCGCCTCTGCCGATCGCGAACCAGGCGAAGGAGTTTTGCAGTTTCATGCAGCGCAATGTCACAGCGACCCTGGACCTCAGCGACAAGCTGATCCATGCCAAGGATGTCCAGGACGCGCTCAAGCTTCAAGCCGATTTCTTCCAGGAGCAGATGCGGGCCCTGACCGACCAGACCAAGACCATGGGTGAGGCGGCGATGAAGGCGGCCGGCGGCATGTTCAGTCCGAAGAGCTGAGACTGCAACCACGGCACTGACAGACGCGGTAGCGTCAGAAAGGTCTGGTATGGCCGAGACCAAAAAGCTTTCTGTCGAAAAGGCACTCCAGAAGTTGCTTCGCGACGAACCCTTGGAAACGGCAAGCGAGCAACGAGACGAAAAAGCCGAGGCGCTCAGGGAGGAGATCAAGCGCATGCGCGCGCAGAGATCGCGTCTTGAGCGATCACCCGGCAAGGACAAGTGAGATCCGGTATCATCGGATGATGCCCCGTTTTTTCGTCGGCATGCTGGCCAGTGTCGCCAACAGCTGGTCGTTGGCCGTGCTGTGCGAGGTTCTGCGCAAGACGCTCGACAATCTGGCCGATTTTAAAGCGCCCGGCTTCACATGCCCGTAAGCCGAAGAGCGGAGTGGGCGCAGCATGCGTGATATCGCCACATCGGGGCTCGTTGCCGATTTCCTGTTCGGCTTCGGCGCGCTGTTCGCGATCATCAATCCCTACGGACTGGCCTTCATCTTCCTCGACAAGACGAGAGGTCTTTCTGAAGACGAGCGCGCGAGCCTTTCGCTGCGGGTTGCCGGATATGCCTTCGTGGTCCTGCTGGTGTCGCTGTTTCTGGGCAGCCAGATCCTCAACTTCTTCGGCGTGACAATCCCGGCGCTTCGGATCGCCGGCGGCCTCGTGGTCGCAGCGACAGGCTGGTCCATGCTCCACGCGCCCTCGGGCCCGGCCGGGCCTCACGAGGTCTCGTCCCCCGATCATGCGACCATGAAGCGCATGGCCTTCTTTCCTCTCACAATTCCGCTGACGACCGGGCCGGGAACGATCGCGACAGCCATCGCGATCGGAATCAGCCGGACCAGCAGCCTCGATGCGATGTTCCAGTCATCGATCGTTTCGCTTCTGGTGGCGTTTGCCGTGACTGCCGCGATCTATCACGCCTACCAGAAATCGAGCGCAATGGCGCGCTTGTTCGGCGAGGAGGGCACCAGCGTGGTGACGAAATTGTCAGCTTTCCTGCTGCTCTGCATCGGCGTGCAGATCATCCTCACCGGCGTTTCCGAGGTCGCGCGGTCCATATTGGACAGCGCTTCGCGCGCTATTCAATAGGTGGAAGCACGCCGACCGCACAATCGGCCAATGCGACTCCGAGGTTGGTCCGGTGATGATCAGGTAGAGTCCGTCTCCATCGGCGTTTGGCGCTCTACCTCGAGCGGTTTGAGCCTTCCAGCCATTCCTCAGGAAAAACCGTCCTCTGAACCTACGGTCAAAAGCCGCGGTCAGTGATCTGTCACCGCTCCTCCAAACAACGCTAGCCAAGAAGTTGAACTCATTGCAAATTCTGACGATCCGCGCGGAGCTCGCGTACAATGCTACGGTGACGAGCTACGAATGGACCCTCGCAAATTCGGCACTACGCCGATTGGGCGGGCAGGGGACTTCGTCAGGAACGCGGCTAAGCGTGCCGCTATGAGGCTACCTGATGGGCGAGCTAGCCTGAGTCTTTCAGTCGATTGACGCTCAGATCGTCACCGATAGGCGCGTTGATTGTCGATGTTGCGTGTCTCGCGATCGGAGGCAACTGATGGCTCGATCGTCGAGCGGACCAGCATTTGAGTGAGCGCTAGAATAATAGCCCGCTGTCTTGCGGGCCAAAATCGCTCTGTGCGAAACCCAATGGCGGTCGAGCGGTCGATTTTTCTGCAATCAGACCTGTGGTAATGGGACAGAACTAAGCCGAATGGCAAAAGTCATTTCTAACAAGAGCGCAGCGGCAGGAATGTCCCATGAGCGTCTCCCAACTCACGAAGCGCGTTCGACGCGAGCTGACTTATTTGGACTATCCGGCTCGGGCGTGGACCGTCCCGCGATTTATGGACGGAGTGCCGGTTCTGGACGTGCTGGTTGTCGGCGCTGGACAGAGCGGACTGGGTATCGCGTTCGGCTTGAGGCTTGAGCGCATAGCAAACTTCAGGATCATCGATCGTTGCCAGCGCGGTTTCGAAGGACCTTGGCGCAGTTTCGCTCGGATGGAACGGTTGCGGACTCCGAAGGAGGTGACTGGGATTGATTTCGGCGTCCCGAGTCTAACGGTGCGTGCGTGGTACGAGGAAAAATTTGGGCGGCGAGCATGGGGTCGCATAGATACCGTCCCTCGGGAGGTGTGGCGCTCGTATCTGGATTGGTACCGAGACGTCCTGGACCTCCCGGTTGAGAACGAGGTCGAACTAATGTTGATTGAGCCGGCGAATGGCATCTTCCTTGCCCATCTCCGTCGTTCCGAAGGAATTGAGCGGGTGTATGCAAGAAAGATTATTCTTGCGACAGGCTTTGAGGGAAGTGGAAGGTGGGGCGCTCCTAAGTCTCTGGTCGCCCATTTGTCGGCAGATCTTTACGCACATTCGGCCGATGATATCGATTTTCGCAAGCTTGCAGGAAAGCGCATTGGTATCCTTGGTGCCGGGGCATCCGCCTTTGACAACGCAGCTCTCGCACTTGAGGCGGGCGCCGCGCGAGTAGACCTTTGCTTCCGCCGTTCGGAGATGCCGCGGGTCAACCCACTCACTTGGATGAATTTTGCCGGTATGTTGGGCCACTTCGGCGATCTGACGGACCTGGACCGCTGGCGGTTCATGCGTCACATTCTTGAGGAGCTTCCGGTCCCGCCTACACAGGACGCTTATTGGCGATGCCGCGAGTTTGAGAATTTCGCCTGGCACCCCGACTGCGGATGGAGTTTCATCGACGAAGCTTGCGGTATTGCAAGGGTTCAAAGCAGCAATCGTAGATTCGAATTCGACTTCATGATTTTTGCGAGCGGCGTTGAGGCGGATCTCTCGGCGCGTCCCGAGCTCGCCCTATTCTTTGAACAAATAGCCCTTTGGCGCGACCGCTTCACGCCTCCATCGGGCGAGGAAAGCGAGGCCCTCGCGCGCTATCCCTATTTGGGCCAAGCCTTTGAATTCACGGAGCGGCACCGCGGCACTGCTCCGTTTCTGCGAGGGCTACACAACTTTACGTTCGGAGCGATGCTGAGCCATGGAATATCAGGAGCGGCCATCACGGGGATAAAATATGGAGTGCGGCGGCTCGTAAATGGCATCGCGCGTGATCTGTTTTGCGAGGAGTCGGCAACTTATTACCGAGATCTGCTGTCATACCAGACGCCTGAGTTGCGCACCTTGGACAGTGCATTTGTCTGGTTGAGCCAGCTTGGTAGTGACGCCACTGATTTCGAGAGCTTCGCCAATCAGCTGGATCAACGCCAGTTTGCCACGCTCCGCGCCTTGTTGCAGCGATCAAGGCCCCACGAGAAATCTCCGACTGTAAGGTCTTCCCGACTCGGTCGCACGAAGCGCACCTCGCGACCGGCGCGGCTCAAGAACAAGAAGCGGAAGTGAAATAACGACGGCGTGGTAGCGCGATGTCAGTTGCTACCGCTTTCTCTCGCGCTCACCACGAGGGCCCGTGGGTCGGAAGGCCGATCGAGTATTTCTGGAAGAAATGCCGTTTGACTATAGGTCGATGATATTGGACAATATTTGTTTCACTGCCTTGCACATATTGATCACGGCCTAACGACCACCACCATCGGGAGGTAAGCAATGGCCTTCATCGCGTTTACGAAGGTGATCGATTTTACGACATTGACCGCCGAGCAGCGAAGACAACTCAAGAGCATTCTTGGAAAGCGCGAGAAGCAGCTCAAGAAGGCAATCAAGGATGTCGAGAGCGCCCTTAGCAAACTTGAACGAACAGGTGGCAAGTCCGGAAAGCGGGCGAAGGGCAGGCGTTGATCGGACGCTGATCAATTTACGTCAGGCATGATGTTGAGCGGTGCTGGTCAACAGCTGCCACGCTTTGGCTCATCTTTCATTCCTGAAACCGATTTCATTCCTGAAACTGAGCGTAGTTCGTCCACGAGATTTCTCGCGTCTGTCAGATCGGGTGTATCCTGACCTTCGGTGAACCAAGTGTATATAGGCTCTAAGAGGGACCAAGCCTCGAAATATCTGCCTTCGTTACTCCAATGCCGCGCGAGACAGATCGAGGCACGCAACTCCCACCAGCGAGCTTGTTGTCGCCGCGCAATCGCCACGGCTCGCTGCAGTGCGGCCTCTGCCTGGTCACGCCTGCCGAGTTTTAGGTTGATGTTGCCCCGAAGACGATACAACTCGGCCTCAAAGAAACTCTCCCCTGTTGTTTCGGCCAGCTGAACGCCTTCGTCCAGCAGGCGCAGTCCAACTTCAAGCTCTCCGAGCTGGGCATGAGCGAAGGCGAGATGGCCCAAATAGAGAGTGCGGCGGCACCGTTCAGAGTTTTGGTAAGTTGCCGTCAAAGCGCCGCGCATCAGTTCGATCCCGACTTGAAGATCCCCTCCTTGGGCTAATAGCGCTCCGCGGAAAAAACGTGCTCTTCGTTCAATTGCCGCAAATTCATGCTCGATGCTGAGCGATATCGCTTCGTCGGCGTGAGCCAAAGCGCGCTTTGCGTCGCCGCCGATTGTGCCCAGAACGACTATGTTCCCCAGGGCCAGGGCCGTCGTAAAGCTTTGTTCCCTCGTTCGAGCAAGAGTTTCAGTACGCTCGACGATTGTTGTAGACTGTTTAGGATAGCCAAGGACCAATAGCGTCGTCGAGAGCCACGCCAGGCTGTTCACCGCGTCATCGACTCCGAAGCGGCGATAGGTCGATATCGTGGCTGGATTGGTTGAGCACAGTGCGAGGGCGCGATCGAGGTGTTCGCGTGCGTCGGCGAAGGCACCCGTGAGATGCAATGATTGTCCAATAAAGCGCGTGGCTAGGACGGCCACGCCGGGATGATCATGCTCTGCGGCCAACGCGAGGCCGTACCGGGCATCCTCCAGCGCTGAGCTATACTCCGCGCGCATACTGTGGGCTAGGTAGCTGCCCCACAGGATCGTCATCCGTTCTTCTAGGCTGACACTTTCGCCTAGCAGCGCGCGAGCCCGTGAGAAGACCCGCGACGTTTCAGCCGCGGCATCGCCCTCAGTTGCGGCGACTGCAGGACCAAGGGCCAGATAGAAATCCAGTTCTTTGCGATCGCGTTGCGGCGAGCTGAGCAGTTGCTGGGTCAGCTCCATTCCTCGCGTGAGATGTTTTACAGCCTCGGCATTGGAGGAGCGCCCGAGCGCGCGCTTTCCGGCCTTGAGCCAATAGTCCGTTGCCTTCTCAAGCATGCCGGCTTCGGTGAAATGGTGCGCAAGGATTTCAGGGTCGTTCACGACGGCATCCTGGAATCCTTCCTCTAGCACGCGCGCTATTTGCGCATGGAGTTGCCGCCGCCGTGTCTTCAGCAGGCTCTGATAAGCCGCATCCCTCACCAATGCGTGTTTGAAGCTATAAATGGCATCCGGCAGGTCACCTTCGCGGAAAATAAGCCCGGCCTCCTCGAGTTCGGAGAGGGAATGCTGCAACCGTGTTTCCTCTCGAGCGACCACAGCCCGCATCAAGGAATAGGAAAATTCGCGACCGATGGTGGCGCCAATCTGGGCGATCTCCTTCACCGAATGCAGGCGGTCGAGCCGCGCCATCAGGGAGTCGTGAAGGGTTTCCGGGATGGCAAAGGGCGGTAACGGTCCCCCGAGCTGATAGCGATCCTGGCATTCGATCAGAATGCCAGCTTCGAGGACAGCCTTGGTGAGTTCCTCCACGAAGAGCGGATTTCCGTCAGTCTTTGTTACGATCTGCTTCATCACGTCGATCGGAAGCGCTCGGCCATTGGCCACCTGCGTGGCAACACCTTTGACATCATCTGGGTTGAGCCGTCCGAGGACCAGGCTTCCGACATTTGCAAGACCGGTCCAGGGAGGCTCGAACTCTGGTCGAAAGGTAACCAGCGCAAGGATAGACAACTGTCGGGCTCGCTCTACGATGAGGTCGAGCAATTCGAGGGTAGTGTCGTCGGCCCACTGAACATCTTCGATAAGCAACAGGATGGGCTGTTTGCGAGAACGGCTCTCGAATTGATCGAGCAGCGCGGCAAGTGTGCGGCGACGCTGCTGGGCGGGGCTTAGCTGCGGTTTTGGATAACGGCTCGCGAATGGGATCGATAGCAGCTCAGCAAAAAGTGGTACTACCGTCTGAACTTGCGGTGCTCTCAACGAGAGGAGTGCCTCCAGCTTGTCAAGCCGCGTCTCGACGGGATCGTCCGCCTTAAATCCGGCACTCCTTTCCAACTGCTCGACCACGGGATGAAGTGCGCTGTTGGCGTGGTAAGGCGAGCACTGATAACGGAAATGCACGTGTGGTTGATGCTTAGCTGCACGTTCAGCCAGAGCCGCTGCTAAGCGCGATTTCCCGATACCCGGCTCGCCTGAGATGAGAACGATCTGGCCTTCGCCCGTGCGAGCCAAACGTTGACGTTCCAACAAGAACTCCAACTCGGAATCGCGGCCGATGACAGGGGCGAGTTCTGTCGGACGCACCGCCTCAAAGCGGCTCTCGGAAGCCGAGACGCCCTGGACGGCCCACGCGCTCACCGGCTCGCTAATGCCTTTGAGGTGGTGGGCGCCAAGGTCGCGAAGACTAAAGATATCGCCAAGGAGACGACGGGTGGAGTCTGCGACGACCACGGTGTTCGGCTCGACCAAGGCTTGCACGCGAGCCGCGATATTGGGAGCGCCCCCAACCACGGAGTGCTCCCGAAGTTTGCCTTCGCCGCCCAGGTCACCGACTACCACCATGCCGGTAGCGATACCGATACGCACCGCGAGCGGTTCTCCAGCGCGGGTTTCAAGCCGTGCGACAGCAGCAATGATATCGAGCGCAGCTCTTACAGTTCGTTCGGGATCGTCCTCGTGCGCAATGGGATAGCCGAAATACGCAAGAATGCCGTCTCCGCGAAAGTCGGCGAGAAAGCCGTCATAGGAGCGCGTGATACGAGCACAAGCAGCGTGATAGGCATCGATGACGGCGCCCATATCTTCCGGGTCAAGGCGTGCCGTCAGGGCGGTCGAATCGACCAAGTCACAGATCATTACCGTGAGGTGGCGCCGTTCCGCGTATTGCGCAATTGCAGCATTCACGACAGTGGAGGGAAGGCTGGAGGGAAGCGCACTGATCGCATTCACGAGGCGTTTCCGGTCGCCGAGTGGGATGCCAACCTTTTCGAAGTCAACTTCTGTCAATTGCGGCAACACATCGCAATCTATGGCGTTCGCGATGAACAGGGACTCATGTCGTCCTAGGCCCAAACTTTTCAGCCAAGTCCCGATTTCCATGGCAGGACCCTTGTGTGTACGAACAGCTTCAGCGCATCAGAGCCGAATATTTGCTCGTCCTACTTAATTCTATTGGAAGCCATTCAAACGAACAGTTCGGCATGACCGCACCGACAATAGCATGCTGTCGGGTCCGGACATGTGAACAGCCTCGCAATTCGCAGCATCCAAATACCTGCGGAAACGCGCGAGCGCTTCCGGTTCGCGATGATGGTTGCGACCTGGGCGGCCCGTGAAATTGAGCGGACGATACGTCCGTGAAGCCAGGCCCGCCGGCTCACGCGGGCGGCCTACTTCGCGATCCGATATTTCCTGGCCGCCTTGCGCCTTGGTGGTGTATCCGGCGTACGCTGCTTTCCGAGGTCTCAAACAGAGGCAGGAGATAATGTCGGCTACAGAAATCCTAAAGAGCGCGCTCGCGCTAGCCCTTTATACTGCGGCGACAACAACGACGCTCGCAACCGCCCAAGAAGCGACATTTTCAGAAGGCGAGCGACTTGGCCTTGCGGCGTGTTTGTCCAAATGCCCCGATAACGACAAGGCATGCAACAATCGATGTATCTCGAGTTCTCAAACCAAGGGCCGTGTGTGGGGCGACGATGTGCGCGCTTGCATTAGGGGTTGCCGGGTAGGCACCCAAATGAAAGATCAGATATTTGGTTGTATAACGGGCTGCCGTCTTGATCGGATCGTCCGATAGAAGCGCGGTGGTAGCGTCGACACAAGCCGCTAGGGATTGCGGTACCGAAACGCAGGCGGCCCAAGCAGCAACCCGCCGGTTCACGCTGGCGGGCTGAGCGTCTCTCGCAATGCCCTAGTAGGCGCGGCGGCCGTGCCGCCGATAAGCTGCGGGGTTTTCCACGCCCGCGAAGTATGGATTAATGGCGCACTCTGCGGCGCGGCCCGATGCCGAAGCATTGCACTGAGGCAGCGATGTGTAGCTGCAATCGTAATAGTTGGCCCCCGCGCGGTAAACGTGCAGGCAAACCGGAAAGGCCGGATTATACGTCTGAGCTGCCGCCGGCTCTGTTGATGCCATCCCGATTGCCAAAATCGCCAAGGCCGGAGTACGCATTGGAACCTCCATTCGGACATTGAGAACGCGCGCGAAGCTCCACGAGCCAGTACTTCGATCGTACCCCGCGGAGGTCGCGACTGCGCCTGACGATCGCTACCAGCCCGCTGGTCACGCTGGCGGGCCGTCCCTTCTAAACTTCATTGCGATCGGTTCCGTTCCCGATCTGGAACTATACTGCTTTGGGCACAAGTGGACAGAACTGATTGCCGGTTTTTCCTATGCTCATGACCACCTGGCGACCCCATTACCGCCAAGGTAGCCTCCAAACGGCCCCGGCAACTTAGTCTTTTGCTGGGGCCGCTTTTGCGCTGGTGTCGATCAGCCGGACATAGGTCCCGCTCTCGTGCAGCTCGAGCCAGCCCTTCTCAACTGCATGCTTGATGCCGGCGCCGAACTCCAACCCGGTGGCCTTGAGCGTGTAGAGAAACGGAGCATTGAGCTTTTCGATGTGAATGCGACCGTCCTGGACAGCTTCAATGGTCTTCGCGAGCTCGACCAGTTTGCGGGCGGCGGCTTCAGGAGCGGCAAAGGCACGTTCGGCGGCGAGTTTCATGCAGATCGACTACCCGACTCTTCGTCCCCAGGCCGTACTGCTTCACCCGCACTTGTGGTTTTTGGCGTGCAGCGCGGTTCGGTCGCCAGTCATCTCACCGACGTAGTCGTCAATGGCGCTCATCAGCTTCTCGCGGTCGGCACGGCGATCCTTTCTGCCAAAGATGAGGTAGTGGCGAAGCCGGCCGAGTTCGGCCAGGTCGGCTGCTACCGCCTCGGCCCGCACTTCTTCCGCGCGCTGACGCATGCGCTCTTGGTGCCAAGCTCTCGCCGCCGCTCTGTTCTCTGCCTTGGTCATGACGCCATCGAACCGCGGCGCAGGCGAGAGTCAAATTATCGATTCCTAGCGGCGCGGAATGCTCGCGAGCTACTGCCGGTCGTGGGTGTGGATAGATGCGCGACGCCATCGCTGTGATTCAAGGACCGTCTTGTCGCTCCTTCGATGCATCGCGTCGAAACACGACAGTCCATCGCGACGTCGGAAAGCTGATGAGATCGGCGGCGGCATCAGTGTTGGGATCGGGCGTCGCCTCGTCCGAACTGCGACAAATCGACTCGATCTCACCGCGACGCTTACGGCGCCACCAAGCGACGATTGTACGTTCGATTGTGCGCTGAAGCGAAAACCACGAGCTAACTAATTGATTTTGTTGATGTTTTGGCGGAAGGGGTGGGATTCGAACCCACGGTACCCTTGCGGGCACGCCGGTTTTCAAGACCGGTGCCTTAAACCACTCGGCCACCCTTCCAGACCTTGAAATTGCTTAGCTTTTCGCCTCGGCACAGAGAACAGACGGTGACTCTGCTACCGGTTTGCTACCCAACGTCGTCGGTTCGCTTGTTTATGGCGGCGCGCAGCACGCCGTCAACCGTCGCGGCAGCTTCTCCCTGCATGTTCGGCATCAAGTGGCTGTAAATATCCATCGTGATCGCGATGGAAGAGTGACCAAGGCGCTCCTGTACGATCTTGGGGTGGATATTCGATGCGAGCATGTGGCTGGCGTGGCTATGCCGCAGGCCGTGCAGGGTAACCCGCCATTCCTTCAAGAATTCGGAAACGACATGGGTCAGGCTCCTCGGCTGCAGGGGGGTGCCGTCGGCTTGCGTGACCACATGCCAGTCATCGTCCGCCCGCACCCCGAGCCGAAGGAGCTCCTGGGCCTGCTGGAGCCGCCACCGGCGCAGTTCCTCAACCGCCATGGCGGGCAGGGCGACAGTCCGGGAGCGGCCGCTCTTGGCTTCCTTCTCTCGGATAGCGCCTGCGTCGGTCTGCTCAGTGCTGGCGACGACGGCGAGCTGGCCTGCGTCGAGATCGATCGCTTTCCACCGGAGCGCTGTGATCTCGCCGCGCCTGAGGCCGCAGAGGGAAGCCAGCACCAGCGGGATGAACAGCCGGCGCTCGCGCGCGGCGTCAAAGACGGCGGCGGTGGCGGCCGGAGCAATGACCGTGACGGTCTTCCTTTCGATCTTGGGCCGGTCCCGCTTTTCGAGGAGCGCGGCGGGGTTGCGGACGATCAGTTTCCAGCGTTCGGCTTGGCCCAGGGCCGAGTAAAGCACCCGGTGCATGTGGTGGACCGTGCGGGGCGATAGGCCGCCGCCGCCGTCGCGCCGGCCACTTTCGAGTGCCTTGGCATAGGCTTCGCTGATGTCGATAGGCTGCAGCTTGGAAAGGATCTTGCCGCCGATCAGGGGAGCGATGTTTTTCAGGGCGATTTGCTCGTACCGCTCATGTGTCCGCGGTGAGACGTTTGGCTTGATGTGCTTCAGCCAGCGATCGAAGTATTGCAGGACCGTCAGTTTGGACGGTTCGACGTAGCTGCCGTCGTTTGTCTCAGAGATCAGTCGCGCGCATTCGACCTGGGCTTGCCGCTTGGTACCGGTGAAACTGTGCCATTTGCGCTTGCGCTTGCCGGTGCCCGGGTCGCGCTGATCGAGAATGATCGCCCAATGTCCTGGAGACCGTTCACGTAAGTGTCCCTTCATTTGCCCCTCCGCTTGGCGTTGTTGAAAGCAATCCTGCATTCGTCGCTGTGAAACTGTGCGATCGTGCGTTTTCCGCCAGCGCGGCCGGCTTGGAACAACAGTCCGCAGTTTTTGCATGGCACCAGTCGGCCGCCACCGCTGATGAATTGGGCCATTTCCAAATTCATGGCTTGGAGAAGATCGCCGGGCTCCAGCACCATCACCGGTGGAGAACCTTCGCCGTGGCCGGGCACTAGAAGCACATCCACTGTCGCGACTTTGGCGTACGTCCCGCGAGAGTTGGCGATGCGAATGACGTTCGGGAGCGCTCGGAGGTTGCCGGACATGCGCTTGATCTCGGCTTTCCAGAGTGTGAGTTCTTCCGAAGGAGGTTTGCTGTGACGCGCCGAGGTGCATAGGAGGCCGTATTTTTCAGCGAAACCGAGGCACGATTCCGGCGAGCCATCCAACTGCGCGAACTCGAGATAGACGGGATACACAGCCCCGAGCCTTAGAGGAGCGTAATTCTCCCGGCGGTCCCCAACCTGAACAATCTTGCCGCCTTCAATCGCGTATGCGGCACGACCGGGTTTGGTCGAATAAGCACGGCTCCATTCAAAATTGATCGCAACCTCGGACATTTTGCCCCTGATACGGTGATGATACGGATGATGCACATTATCCAAATCAACCGTTGCAGTCAAGGACGGCGCGGGATTACCGTTTGCGCAAGTCAATTCATCGCAACCAGCGAGGCGAAAAATGAACGCGAACGACCGCGATCTTCCCATTACGATCTCGGTGCCTGAGTATGGACTTATTGCCCTCGGGCTGCATCGAAATGGCAGCTATGAGGCGGCGAAGGCCGGGGTTATCCCGGTGATCGAGGTTCAGGGGAAGAAGCGGGTCCCCGTGCGCGTCGCGCTGCGCAAGCTCGCCGGTGACGACCCGGACACCCTGAAGGCAGTGGCCGACGATTTTGCTTCGAAGTTCTTTCGGCTGAAGGGACAGGCGGCATGACCGAACCCGCCGCTCAAAAGCGGGTTCGGCATGCAGGCAGGAATCGTCGGGAAAACGATCATCTGGATATCTGCTCCGATCCGCAGTTCGCAACGTCCTCCCTGGATCCGCTCGCCGAGCCGATTGTGGTGTTTCAGCTCTGGAAAGGGCGCCGGCGCAACCAGTGCATTCGGCTGACGCTGTCCAGGCTTAACGGACGTGCGATCGGTGACCTGCGCGTTTTCTTCACCACCGAGACCGGCCACATGCAGGCGTCCAAGAAAGGCGTCGCCTTCGCGATCGAGAAGCTGCCGGAACTACGCCGCGCTCTGGAGCGCGCCGAGGCTAAGGCGATCGAACTAGACCTGATCGAGGCTACGTCATGAACTCGCCCGTCCGGCTCTCAGAGAGGGCGATGTTGGGCGACCTCGACGACTTCGTCGAGTGCTGCGGCGATCATGCGTGGTATCACGCCGACGGCTGGATCTCACTCCAGTTCGCTGCGGACAACCTGCAGGCGCTCGCCGAGCGTTGGGGTCTCGTCGCCGAGATCGGCCAGGACGGCGTGCAAGCCGTGATGGCCGAGGCCTTCGCACCCGCGCCCGAACTGCCGTCCGATTACGTTTTGCAGCTCGTGAAGCGGTTCGAGCTCGATGACCCCCGCGATCGCTGGAAATGGACGGGCAAACTGCCTCCGGCGCCCGAGAAGGCGTCTGAGCCACGTCCGCGGCCGATTCCGCAAAGCACAGTCGATGCCTTCAATTACGTCGTGAGCTTGGGCGACGCCGATCGCCTTCGCAAATGGCTTCGCGATCACACTAGCGTTGCCCACATGCTGGTCAGCGAGGCCGCTTGATGCTGAACCCAGCTAACCGAGCGATTCTCTTGCAGGTGTCCGAGGAGGAAGGTTTCCTCGACCGTGGTGATGCGGATCCTCGCAGCGATGTCCCGTCGGTGGATGGGTTCGAGGCATTCGGGGAGCAACCACCCGAATTGCCCGCGGGAGAAGGAAATAGGTCGGGGAGCGAGCAACAAGCGGCCGCTGGTCTCAAAGAGTGGGACGCCGGCGACGTCGTCGACATCCCGCCGCCGCGGGAATGGCTGCTCGGCAACCAATTCTGCCGCCGCTTCTTGTCAGGCTTGCTTGCCCCCGGCGCCACGGGCAAGACGGCGCTTCGGACGCTCCAGTATCTTGCGGTCGCCACGGGTCGGCCGCTCACCGGTCAGCACGTCTTCAAGCGCTGCAGGGTGCTCCTGCTGAGCCTGGAGGACGATGACAGCGAGCTCCAGCGCCGGCTCGCCGCCGCGCGTATCCATCACGGCATCGAGCCGGCAGAGCTCAAGGGCTGGCTGTTCTGTGCGACCCCTAAGGGCATCAAGCTCGCCGACATGAAGGACGGAGCGCGCGCGGCCGGGCCGCTGGAGGCGATGCTGCGCCAGGCGATCGCGACCCGGCAGATCGACCTGCTCGGACTGGATCCTTTCGTGAAGCTCCACGGCATGGAGGAGAACGACAACGGCGCCATGGACTTCGTCTGTGGCCTGCTCGTGAAACTGGCGATCGAATTCAACATCGCGGTCGACGTTCCGCATCACACCAAGAAGGGGCAGCAGCTCGCCGGCGATGCCGATGCCGGCCGCGGAGCCAGCGCCGCCCGGGACGCCGGACGCCTGATGTACACGCTCACCAGGATGAGCGACGGGGAGGGGGACACCTTTGGCATCCCGGCCGAGGAGCGGAAGCTGTACGTGCGGCTCGACTCCAGCAAGGTCAACATTGCCCCACCGTCGTCCGAGGCCACATGGTTCAAGCTGATTGGGGTCCGGCTCGAGAACGGCACACCGGACTACCCGCAGGGCGACGAGGTGCAGACCGTCATCCCATGGCATCCGCCTAAGACATGGGACGGCGTCAGCGGCGCCCAGCTCAACGCCGCCCTGGACGAGATTGAGGCCGGCATGCCGAACGGCCAGCGCTATTCGGACGCGGGCCCAGCCAAGACGCGCGCTGCATGGCCCATCGTGCAGCGCCACTGTCCGGACCGCACCGAGCCGCAGTGCCGTCAGATCGTCAACACGTGGGTGCTCAACGGCGTCCTGTTCAACGAGGACTACGACGACCCAGTTGACCGCAAGAGCCGCAAAGGTCTCCGCGTCTGCCACGGAAAGAGGCCGTCCTGATGCTGCGCCATTGCCTCAAAACCGTTGGCGCACCGTTGGCGCAAACCGGGCTGCGCCAACAACGCCAAAACCCTACCCATGGGGTTGTCGTTGGAGCACACGACAATGCCCCCCTCATGCGTTGGCGCAGTGATGGCGCACAACGCCTCGCGCGCATCCATCCACAACCCGCTATGCGCCAGCAGCGCTCTGCCTACGGCGACGCTCGCTAGCGCACCGCTGATCACCAAGGAATAGGCCCATGACCGACCAACCGACCCGCCAAGCCATCGCCGTTAAAGAAAGATCAGGGAAGCTCACCGTATCCGGCAAGCTCGCCCGAGCCATCGAGTTCATGGTCTGGGAGGGCGCACGTAGGCAGGACGCCGCCGAGAAAGCAGGACTCAAGGACCATTCCCTGCGTGCAGCGCTGCGAAAGCCGCATGTGCTCCAGCATTACAATGCGGAATTAGGTGTCTTGCGTGAAAGCGTGCGCGCCAAAAATTTCCACCGACTCGATGAGATAGCCGACGGCCCCAACGCGATGGCGCGCGTGCAGGCGATCCGGACAATGGAAGGGCAGGCGGAGGAGCAACGGAATGCGCCGGCGTCGACCGTGCGGCCAGGCCTAGTCATCGTGATCAACGCAAAGGCGACACCGACCGATGCGCCGGCAACGATCGACGTCACGCCGAACCTGTCTGGTAGCAATCACGGTAGCAGTGGTGAAGGCGTAGAATGAAAAGACGAGTGATTGCGACGCTTTGGCGCGAGACCTGCACCGGTTCGTCAATCCGGTCAGCGTTGAAACGGCAACTACACGGATGAGCATGATCGCTGTGATCGAGCATCCAAGAGAGATTGCAAGCGCATGCAAATCGGACGCTACTTACGGCGCGCAACGCACTACGAAAGGGATTTATGCGCACGAGGGCAGGGGGCTGCCTACGCTTTGGCGCGGCCGTCGGGTGGCACCCCCGGGGGGAAAATTCGCGGCTCGGCCAGGGCGCTGGTAACTCGCACGCACGCCTTCCTTCGAAAACACCCTGAGCCGATTTTTTTGGAGTCCTGAGAATGTCTGAACCTGAGACCGTTTCACCGTTCGCCGCGCCGGCGCGCGACAACGCCGGGGCCGTGTTGCCGCCGCTTCAGGCGCACACGCAGCGACCGGATCCGCAGCCGAGCGCGGAGGATATCCGATTGTGGGCGATGCCGGCCGGCCAGCGGGGCGAACTCGAGATCGCGGACCAGGTCCGTGAAGCGCAATCGACCGTGCACCGGCGCCAGCCCGACGGCACGGTGACGATCGAACCGCGCAAGCCCGGCGCCGAGCCGGCCGCGCCGAAACTGGGTGACCAGCCGGCGCCCGCCGGATCCACCCACGTAGACGGTGAGACGATCACGGTCGGCGACATGACGCTGACCTCGACCGAGGTCAAGGAGCTCTTCCAGGCGAAGGCTGACGCCGAATTGCGCAAGACGTCGCTGCCGGCGACGCCGGCGGATTACAAGGCTGAGCTCCCGGCTGATCTCCGTCTGCCTGTTGAGTTCAAATTCGACGAAGCGGATTCAGCGCTGTCCGACATTCGCAACCTGGCTCACAAGAAGGGCTGGTCTCAGGGCGACTTGTCCGATGTGCTGGGCATCTACGCGGGCATGAAAGCGCAGGAGCAGGCGCTGTTCAACACCGCCGCCGCGGCGGAGGTTGCCAAGCTGGGGGCGAACGGCGTGCAGCGCGTGACGGCGCTCGAAACCTGGATGCGCGGCATGGTTGGCGATGAGTTGGCCGGCGCCATGCGCGGCATGCTGGTGACCGAGAAGATCGTCCGGGGTTGGGAGACGCTACTTCGCAAGTTCACCACCCAGGGCGCCGCGTCGTTCTCGCAGGCGCATCGCGATCCGCCGCACATGCAAGGTCGCGTTTCCGAGGAGCAGTGGACTGGCATGTCCGAGGCCCAGCGCCTCGATTACGCGCGACAGTTTCCGCAGCCCACAGGAGCCCGCTGATGAGCACGCCTGATCGTCTTGGCCGAAACTGCCCCAATCCATCGGCCGCCTTGACCAAGTTGTGGGACGTGAGTGGCCCCAAGCCAATTATCGTCGAGCTCGCCGCAACGGACGCGCGGGATGCGCTCCAGCGATCGCCGACGATCTTTTTGTGGGCGCTGCCCGGCGAGACCGCGCCGCCAATCGATGTGGCGCAACCCGAGCAGGAGAGCGCGGCCTGATGCCGGCGCTCAGACCCATCGCTATTGCGGACAGCTACGGCGCCATTCATTCGGCGCTGCGCGCCTATGTCGACGAGGTGGGAATCTCGCGACTGGCGCTGGATGAACTCATTGGGTGGACGTCCGGCTACAGCTCGAAGGTACTTGGGCCACGGCCGACGAAACACCTCACGAGCAAGACCCTCAGCGAGCTCTTGCAGGCGACAGGCCTGGTCCTGATCGTCGCCCAGGATGTTTCTGCCTTCGCCCGCCGGCAGCACCAGTTTCAACGCGACGCTTCACAGGTTCGACCCGACAACGGTCGCAAGCGCGGCCCGCAGAGCATCAGGCAGGCAAGGGGGAATGCATGAGCACGTTCGTCGTCACCTTCGATGTCGAGGGGCATGACCATTCGCTGCGCGCGCATCGTGTTGAGATCGGGACATTCCTGGATCAAGTGAAACAAGCCGTCGGCGCCACCGAGCAGGCCGAGGGCATCATCACACGCAACGAGCCGTTCAAGCAGACGCCGATCGGCTCATGGAAGATCATCGACGACGAAACCGAGAAGGATTCCACCAATGGCTGACAATCAGAACGTGGGTTTGAAACAGCAAGGTTCGCTCGTTCAGATCATCGACACGGGCAACGGAAACGCGCGGCTGCGACTGAATTCGGTCAGCGCGAAGGAGTTCATGGGGCGCGATGCGCGTTATGTCGAAACGGTTGCCGGCGCGCTGGGGCCTGTGATCATCCTCGAGTCCGGCATGATTGGGAATTGATCACGTGTCTTGGATCGCGCACCGACTAACGCCCCGCAGTTCTCAGCCCTGTTGCGCCATCTGTCTCGTTCTCGACGAACGGAGGCCGGCCGTTCGGGGCTGGTCGGGATTCCCGATTTGCCGTGACCACTTGATCGCATGCGGCGGCCCCGAGGATCTTCGCCCGCCACCGCCGCGCTTCGTCGTGATCGATGGCGGCAAACGTGCGCTCCATGTCGCAGCTATCGCCGTCTGCGCCCTTATTGCAGCGCTGGTGTTCACACTATCGAGAGCGGCCGCCGAGCCGATGGCGCTGGTTGCTCCGACCGCCCCGATTTCAGAAAATAACAATCGCATCGCGACCACGGCATGGGTCAACAGTTGGGCCGCCAGCGCGATACCGCTCGCTTCCGGAAAAATCTGGATCGGCTCGGTCGGCAACATCGCAACGCCGCAGAGCTTGGGTACAGGCGTTGCAACTGCGCTTGGTGTGAACGTGGGCACGGCTGGTGCGCCCGTGCTTTTCAACGGAGCGCTGGGAACGCCTGCGTCCGGCAACGGCTCCAACCTGACCAATATCCCCACCACCAGCCTGACTGGCACGCTGCAGGCGGCGCAGGAGCCTGCGCACACCGGCGACTGCACGAATTCCGTCGGCAGCCTTGCACTGACCTGCACGAGCATCAACGGCGTCAACCAGACCACGGCCTGGACGACCTATGCCCCAACCCCGACGTCAGGCGGCGGCGCGTATACGTCGGCGAGCTCGTCCGGCTCGTTCAAGGTCATTGGTAAGCTGGTCCATTTCACAATCACGATCACCATCACGACGGTAGGGTCTGGGAGCGGCACCATCAACGTTGCGCTCCCAATCGGAACGACGGCGCGGGCAGCGAATGCGTCTTGTGGCGAGACGGCGCTGACAGGAAAAGGCGCTTCGGGCCGCATCGCTTCCGGCGGCAGCAGCATGATCATCATGTATGTCGACAACACCGCACCATCAGCGTCCGGCGTGACGATGACCTGCACCGGCATTTACGAACAGACCTGACGATCCATGATTGCAAAGATCCTTGGCGCGCAGCGCGATTTCTCTTACGGCGAGGTTGATGTCTCGCTGAAGCGGGCTGACGATCATCCGGCCCGCAAGGCCGGCCTCCGCCAGATGTCCAATGCGCGCATCTTGAACTCCGGGGCGATCCAGGTTCGCTCGGGCCGCCGTGCGATCTATCCGATCTCCAGCTCCACCAAGCGCATCGAGCGGTTTGCGATGAAGCCTGGCAAGGAGTTCGACATTGCCTTCACCCCTGGAAACGTGACGATTGTCGATCCTTCGACGGGCGCAAGCGTTGGAGCATTTACAAATCAGGGTAATGGCGCCGCTCTGCCTTGGGTGACAGATGCTGACATCGATTCCATCGTCTATGCATTTTTGAACTTTTCGATCTACATCTGCTTCGGCAACAGCATGCGCCCGCAGGTGGTGACATGGGACGGCGTATCGACGTGGTCGATCGCCGACTACAACGAATTGCTGGTCGGCAACCAGAAACGCACGCTGTTCTATCGGATCAGCCCGCAGGGCATCACGATGTTCCCGTCCGGCCGCGTCGGCGCGATCACGCTGACTGCCTCGCAGGCGCTGTTCACCGCGGCGTGGGTCGGCACGCGCATTCGCTTCGTCGGGCGTCAGGTCCTGATCACCGGCTACACCAGCCCGACTGTGGTCAGTGCGACCGTGCAGGAATCGCTGCCCGGCCGCCAGGCGCTGACCTTCGGCACCGACCCGGCTACCGCGTACAGCGTCGGCGACGAGGTGATCGGCATCACGTCCGGCGCCAAGGGGCTGATCGTGAACGTAGACAGCGGCGCCGGCACTATCACCGTGCAGTTGCTCTCGGCGCCCGTCGCCTCGGTCCCGGGCCCGACGGTAACCGGCTTCCTGGCAAACGAGGCAGTAGTGGGCCCGGGTGGCGGCTACACCACGTCTGATGCCGATGCTGTGAATAATCCGGCGCCGGTGACGGTGTGGGACGACGAAGTCATGAACGACTTCCGTGGTTACCCGGCGTCGTGCTTCGTCGATCAGTTTCGTCTCGGCTTCTGCAATTTCTCGTCCGTGACCGGCGGCATCTCGTGGTCGGCTATCAACGCGCCGACCGACCAATACACCGGCCCGAACCCGTCCGATGCCATGTTCGAACTCGCACCGCGCAAGGTGCAGGTCTACTACGTCATTGCCGGCCCCGAGGGCTCGGAGTTCGTCGTCTGCGATCGCGCACTCTATTACATCCCGATTTCGGTTACCAATCCGCTGAAGCCCGGCAGCGTTTCATTTCAGCTTCTGTCGAGCGACGGCTGCGCGCAGGTGCAGCCTCGTGTCTCGCAAGAAGCGCTCCTCTACATCAACGCTGGGCAGAATAGCGTTATGGCAGTTCTGGCCACGGGCGCTTACACGCGGCCGTTTAACACCAAAAACCTGACCGAGCTTCACGCGCACCTCTTCAACGGCATTCTCGCGATCGCGGCTCCGTCTGCCGATGGCACGTTCAATGAGCGATACGTCTATATTCTCAACGGCGACAAGTCGATCACCGTTGGGAAATACGACGCCGACACGCTGCAGGACAAGACGCCCGTGATTGGGTGGGGCCCTTGGTCAGGTGCAGGAATCGTTACGTGGGTTTCCGCCTACGCAGCTGATGTGAGCTTCACCTCGACCTATGGTAACGGCACCGGTGTCTGCGAGGTTCTTGACGACACGTTCTATCTGGATTGCGGACTTCCAGTGAATGCCGCGCCGGCGCCATTCGCGCCTCCGGTTGGAAAGGGACCGCTGTGGTTCATGGCCGGTCTGACCGTCTCGCTGATGGACCAGGGCACGCGGTCGATGGGGACCTATCAGGTTGACGCCAACGGCTACATCGTCCCTCAATTCAAGAAAGGTGAGGATCTGACACGGCTCGACCTTGTCGCAGGCCAGCAATGGACGATGAATGTTGAACCGTTCTGCCCGGACGCTCCTCCAGGGAACGATGTTGGACAGCGAAATCTCAGGCGCCGCGTGGCGCGCTTTTCGGCTCATGTTGTACACTCGACAGGCTTCGTGATGGGGCGGCTCTTCTCCGGGCCCACCACGCCGACATCACCACCGCTCGGGACACTGATGAACGCTCGACGCTTCCCGGCGTGGAATTTCGGCGATGATCCAACGCAGCCGCCGCCGCAGCGCGAGACCGCGGAGCGCATCCGGCCGCTGGGGCGCTCATACGACCCACGCGTCGTGGTGATCAAGGACACCCCGGGACCGTTGCTGATCGCCGAGCTCGACATCGAGGCAACGATTTGAGCCTCTTCTCGGTGCGTTGCGGCTTCCCGGCGCTGAATCATCCTCACGCGCATCAGCTCGCTCGGAAGGCGGGATGCGCGGACGCCGATTTCACCAACCTCCATGGCGCCCGGTGATCTCCTAGATCACCCTTTCACCGCGCAGGGCTTTCCGACCGGGTCGCCATGGAGCCTTCGTCCGATGCGCCTCGCTCGTCTCGTTCTCGCTCTCACCCTAATCGCCGGGGCAACTCCGGCCTTCGCACAAGCCCCCGGACCCGTACCGGCGCTGCCCGATGCAGAACGCCGGACGAGCTATTCGATCTCCGGCACGACATGCACGTGCAACGTCAACTTTGCGCTCTATGGGGACTCGACTGACTTTCAGAATTGGGTCGAGGTCTACCTCAATGGCGTGCGGGTCAACTTCAACGACACGACCTACGGCTGGGCCATCACGTCGCCGTCCGGATCGCTCGGCTCGATCGCGCGCCCGATCACCAATGCGGTGCTGACCTTCAATAGTGCTCAGACGGGGACGGTTCAGATCGTCGGCGCCCGTCGGCCGCGCCGCGCCGCGCAGTTCAGCGAGAACAGCGGCGTCTCCGCGCGCGACATGAACCAGGTCTTGACCGATATCGTCGCGACCCAGCGGGAGACGTGGGACAAGACGAATGACGTAACAGGTCGCGCGGTGCTAGCCGCGCCCGGCGAAACGCTCGCGTTGCTGCCATCTGCGGCCTCACGTGCAAACACCGGCGCATGCTTCGACAACAGCGGCAACCTCACATCCTGCATATCGGTGCCGTCGGGCTCCTTCACGCCTGGCAGCGGCATCTCCTTCACCGGAACTAACCCGACGACGATCGCGGCGGATATCGCGGCAGGCGGCGGCATTAACTTCTCCGGGAGCCACCCGCTTACCATTTCCAATGCGTACAAGGTCAAGTTCGCGTCGCAGTACGGCATGGCTGATTGGTGCGCGAATCTTGTGGCGGCTATCGCCGATCTCGGCAGCGTTCCAGGCAAGATCATCGTTGACGGCAACCAGACCACCAACGCCTGCAGCGGTGCTGGCAACATATCCCTTGGGAATGACCACCTTCTGTATTTCGTTGGTGGTGGCGTGTTCACGCTGAACCGTACAATCCAGTTCGGCAATTATGGATCCGGCATCGTCGGTGCCGGCGGTGGCGGCAACGGCGGCAACCCGCCAATCACGACCGGCAACGTGCTCAAGTGGACCGGCGCGACCGGAACGCCGATGCTGTACATGTTCGGATCGTCCTTTTCGCAATTCCGGAACATCGGTCTTGACTGCAACGGCGTGGCGAACTGCATCGGCATTTGGGTGAATAGCAATAACGTTCCGATTTCGACGCGGAACGTTATGGAGCACTTCGAAATCTCGGGCGCGCATGTTGGCATTATTATCGGCTCAGCTTCCACAAGCGCAGTCAGCGGTGCCGCGTGTAACTCGAACGTCAATCAGGATGGGTGCAGCGAGAACGACGTCTTCACCATCCGTCAGTTTCAGATCTTTGGCCAGTGTGGCGATACGACCGCTGAGGGTGTCCGCATCAACAGCCTGAACGCGGCGCAGTTGTCTACGCTCGGGCCTGGCAACATTCAGTGTGCCAATGTCGGCGTGAACGTCATCAACATGAACGACAATTTCACGATTACCGGTCTCACGCTCGGCAGCGTGTCCGGCACCAATCCAACGCTTATTCAGATTGGGGCCGGTGTTCTCAACGGTCCGGACATCGTCAGTTGCGAGAGCGAAGCAGGTTCGTTCGCCGTCGTTGATAACGCAACCGGGGGCACGCAGAACTGGAGCGGCAACCAGTTCAATCAGCCGAGCATCATCCAGGGTTCGGTTATCACTGTGTCAACGGGTAACATTTACAGCACGCTTACGGTCTCCGGTAATGCCGCTGTGACCTCAATTGGGGACGTCATAGTCGGTGGGCCGCCGACGCTTGGCGGTTCAGGACGGTTCATCACTGCCGGCAATATTCTGCCGGCTCCCGTTGCGGCGTTGCCAGCATGTGTTCCCGGTCGACGCGGTCAAAGCCAGTATGTGACCGACGCCAACGCGACCACCTTCAATTCGGTCGTCGCCGGGGGCGGCTCGAACATCCTCAGGGTTGGTTGCGACGGGACGAACTGGCGGATCGGGAATTAAAGGGCCGTGGAGTATGGCGGGCCTACATATCTTGTGCGCGCCATTGATGAACCCAATCAAGCTCAGACTCTGGCAGCACCGTTATCGGCTGACCGCCAAGCCCGGCGAGTGCAAAGAAGTAAATGTGCTGTTCATCTCCGTGCCCGCCGATAAGTCGAACTCTCACTTTGTTCATAGGCATAACTGGATAATTCTTTTCCGGATCTCCCCAAAAAAAGGCCGGGCTGAAGCCGGGATTAGGCGAGTTCACAGCTCTGAACACCAATTGAACCTCTATACGACCTCCTCTGACAATCGCATCCTTCAACTCTTTGATCAGGACGAATTGTGCAGGTTGAAACGACATTCCTAAGCCTAGCATGGGACTGGAAACGTCGAGCACAACTCGCAACCGATCCGTAGTAGTTGCGACGCTTCCGGAAAGTGTCAGTGGAATCTGGGCATCTCCCCATCCGTATTGGATGTTCCTAAGGAAGTCGGCCCGATGTTTTGGCAGAGGGGTGGCGGCACCGTCGGATTTGCGATCGATCGAGGGGGGCGCTGGCTCGGCGAGCGAGGACCCGATCTTTTTTTCATGTTCTGTGAGTCGCCGTTCAAGGATCGCGATTTCGGAGTTTTTGAACCATGTGCCCACGATGTAAGTGATGGCTGCACTGAGCATCGCTAGGCTCGCAAAAACCCAGGGCGCGGAGGAAAGCACGTTCCAGTTCTTGGACAACCATTCGATGGAATCAGCCAGCATGGGTTGAGCTAGCCCTAGCTCAACGTTAGAGGCAACAGATGGGCCGGGCGCAACCCCCAGCTTTCCCTTCCAGCAGTTTGACTCGCTAGGCAGATGTTATTCGTGCGGCGGCTTCACTCGCGCTGCTACTGCTGGCGGTGGATAGTCTCACCGCAGCCATTGACCCGCCGCGACTCAGGAGCTGGGTGGCTTACGTCCAGGCAGCCGCGCTCGGCGCTTCGGCGGCTTCCGCGAAGGCCTTGGTCCTAAGACGCTTGCAATGGCCAAATCGCCGATGAGTTTAGCTTCCGGTGACGGCTGCTTTGGATTCGCCTTTCTCTCTTCCGCCGCCTCGCGTACGGCGACCAGGTGATCATAACCACCAACGCGCGACATGAGACCGGCCAGGCGGGCCTTAGCCTTGATGCTTGGGCCAAGGCGGGCGGCTTCCGATTCGCGGAGATGAGTGAGTATGCGTTCGATGTCCCGGGGCTCGAATTTAAGACGGCTGCCCATCCGGAGATAGAAAGGGACGCCGGCAGCATCGACCGGGTTATCGACAAGCCAATACTTCAACCACTGCTGAGAGACACTTAACTCAGCGGCAGCTTGCTTGATGGTGAGGAGTCCTGTCATCGCGGCGAAGGGCTTGACGAAATTCTGAAGCCATAATGTTGGTCGAAGTAGCCGACGACGGCGGGCCAATATCGCCGATCGCCCCACAGCTTTTGCTTTTTCGGAAAGTCGCCGGGTTTGGCGTCCAGCATGCGCAGGTTCACGCGTGCGATCTTCTCAGGCACGCCAAGGCGCCGGATCAACTCCGCGTCGGTCAGGAACAGCTTGTCTCTCTCGCATTCGAGTGTTTGGGGTGATGGCGACGTCATGGCGATCCTCATAGGGCACCACACGAGGCTGACGCTTTCGACCGGCCTTGGCGAATCCGGATGCGCCGGCATCCCCGCAATCCACCAGCATGAGGACGCGCCGAGGCGCCCCGAAAGGGGATGGATTTTTAACCAAATCAGTGATGGGATGGCTCTGGGTTTGATCACCCTGACCAGAGCTAGGCCGCATTCCCTTGGTCAAGGAACCACTCGTTTGGCGACGAGTGATCGCGGCTGAAATGACGGACGCGCTTGGCGGCGCGGCTCCGACCGGCCTTTTATGGCCGGGGGCGAGCGTGCTGTCCAGAGGGGCAACCCTTAAAAGCGTCTCGACCAGTCGCTCTGGCTGGTGATCAACCCCCGGCTGCCCGGTCTGACACCGCGCACGGCTTTGATCGGCCAAACCCAGAGCACGACCATGAAAACCACCGTAGGAAGGCCAGCGGACTCCGCTGGTGAGCTTTACCGTCGGACAGGCATGCCCCCCGACCAGTTCTTCCAAGCGCTGGGGCGACTCCGCAGGGAGGCCCGGGACGAGATTGAGCGGCTGCTGGCCTTCCTTGACCGCACCGAACCTGATCCGGACATGGAGCCATCACTCGGTAGCCTCGGAGAGTATCATACCGACCAAAGGCGATGGGCAACCGGCGATCGGGGCGACCTCGAGGTGGACGCCGCCGAATCCGGCATCGGCGACCTTGACGGCTTGCTTGAGCAGGTTGGTTCGCAGGACTGGCAGCAAGGAGCGATGGCATGAAGGAAAATTCCTGGCACCGCCGCCACGCCATCCAGCTTGCCAGCCAACTCCCGGAAGGGACTGAGGACGCGATGATCATTCTGCGCCTGATGGCGCGGCTTGTTACTGACTTCCTGGACGCTCCAGAGCCAACACAGAAGCCGGCGCCGGTAGTAGTGCTGATCGGGGGCAACGAATGCGCCTGATTCGCCTCTACATCGGCCGGCTCTGCTTCAAGCTGAGCCTGCCTTGCAGTCGCTGGCAAGAACATCAGTGGGATATGACGACAGAGGCCCGCCGGTTCACGCTGGCGGACTCATGTTACATCAACCTTCAAGCGACCGGTGCCCGCCGGTCTATATCTCTGTTAACTCCCGCCGCCGGCTCACAAGGTCGGCGGACTTTCTTTGGACTTGGGAAATTTACGGGGTCACGCTGGCGGGCCTCTCAAGCCCAAATAAAACTTCGGAACAATTGTTCACTTCGGTACTTAGGAACATCGACACGGCAGGCGGCGGTTCGATGCTCGAAATGGTTTTGATAATGTCAGCGCTCGGGACTGCGCTGATCGGCACCATAATGATCGTATACGAGTGGCGCGCGCTGGTTGGTTACTGGCGCCTCAAGAGGCGCCCGCCGGCAAATTCCACAATGGACGTGCAATAGGCCACCTCAGTTGGCTGGTGGAACCAATTCCCAGGGTCGGCGTTTGGTCCCTCGCTTCTGGCTCAGCCCCTGCGGCCAGAAGACTGGAAATAGCGGCTCCGGTTCCCTAAGACTGGAGCCGTTTTTCATGTGCCTCTGCTGGCGGGAAATTACAGAGGTGACTTTGCGATCGCAAATTGCGGCGGCTTGCCGCTGTCGAAGTCCGGCCGAACCTCGGCGCCGCGATTACCGCAACCCCGGCAGACGAACCGCGGCTCGAGATCGGAGAGCCTCGCGGTGTCAGGCCAGCGGTCCGCATCCAGCGCTACGTGATGACCACAATGGCAATAGACCAGCACGCCGCGCACGCCCATTTGGCGCATCTCGCCAAACGTGATCTTGCGCGGTCGACCGTCACCGTGTGTAGGCGTGTGGCGTCTGGCAGGGCGAGGCATGCCGCCATCGAAAGCCCGCGATGGCAGGAGTCAAATTATCGATTCCTGGGGTCCCGTGGCTCGCTCGAGCTACTGCCGGTCGTGGGTGTGGAAGACTTCGTATCGTCCGTAAACACAATGTCCCATCGTGATGTAGGAAAACTGATGCGATTGTGCGCTACATCTGGGCCGGCTGGAGTGTCCGGTCGGCGCTCGATGCGCCATCTCGCCCAGAGATCGCGCCCAGCAGCTCCGATTGCAATTCCGCCAATCAGCCAAAACAGCGCTGTCATATGTCCGCCCCTAGCTTGGCTGGGCAGCCCGGTTGCTACCGGATTTGCTACCCAACTCATTAGGACGACGCGGGACGGACGGTAACGAAGAGGTGCGGACACTGGGAAATTTCCCAGTATTTCAGCACCAACCGGGACCGGCCATAACAAGCCGGTACCCCGATTCCAGAATTTCAAGACCGGTGCCTTAAACCACTCGGCCACCCTTCCGGACAGAGAATGGTTGTCGCTTAACGCAGTCGACCGCGCAAGGCAACGCGAAGTTGGCGCTTGCGGGGGAAAACCAAGTCCTATGGGGGAACAGGCCGGGAAGGGCGAAGCTCGGCTTCGTCGAGCAGTCGTTCGGCTCGGATTCGCTCACGGTGTGGCTCGGCTTCGTCCCACGACGACTGGAATGCACGCTGCGCTCAATCACGCAGCGTTTGATGACCGGACACGTCCGATGGCCGGCGCTGAGCTTGAGCAACGCACTCGTGCTCGCATCCGCCTCATCCGCACGACGCATGGCCAGATCTGTCGTTTTGATAAAGGTTGTATGAAATAGATCACGCAACCCCGAAAAATATTCGCGCTTGCTTCGACGTTGAAGGTGCGTGTCTACGTGACATCACCCAAAAGTTGTGCTTAGTCTCCGGCGGCCTTCTTCGTCTTGCTGTCCGGGGGCTGGAATGGACACCGAAGCATTGACCGTTGCTTATGCGCGCGTGAAGGCGATCCTGGATGAAGCTGCCGGCGATAGCACCGCTGATTATGGTGGCGCTGGACGGTTTTGGGACAAGGGCGCACAGGCGCTGGAGGCGGCCGAGATCTTCGGCATCAAGATGGTTGCTCCAGTGCCGGAGGGCCACGCCTGCTGCATCCCGCCGCATGCGCGCAGCGACGCGTCCGGATTGATCAAGGGATTGCGCGGTGAAGCACCGTTCGACGGCGGCCGGTTTCCGGCGCTGCCATGGGGCGGCAAGCGCGTCACGCCCGCGGACGTCGACCGCATTGCCGACTGGATCGATGCCGGCTGCCCGGATGATGCGACCAGCGTCGCAGTTGAGCTTGCGCCTGGCAAGCCGGCGAAGACTGCGACGGTGAAGGTGAGCGAGATCGCCGAATTTGCGGTTGCTGCCGACGGCTATTCGCCGGCCGCGGGTGCCGGCGAGCCCCGGCGGCGCATGAACATCGACTGCATGAGCGAGCCGCAGCTCGAACGCCTGCGCCGCGGCTTCCGCCGGCTTTACGATCTCGACCACTGGCCGGAAGACCGGCGCAACTACAACAACCAGGCGCTGATCCATCAGAACCATTGCCAGCACGGCTGGGAGCGTTTCCTGCCCTGGCACCGCGCTTATCTCTACGAGTTCGAACAGAACCTTCAGGACTTCGAGCCCGGGCTGATGCTCCCGTACTGGGACTTCACGATGCCGGAGTACCGGCCGGAGGAGCCGGACAAGGGCCGCATCATTCCGAATTCGATGAAGGCCTATCTCACCGAGGAAGCGGCGGAGACGCTGTTGGCGGCGCTCGACCCGGCGCCGACGGCGGCGCAGAAGAAGGCGATCCTGGCGCTCGCGCATGACCGCGTCACCTTCACCTCACAGCACCGCTTCTTCTGCTACGTCATCAGCAAGATCGGCTATGCGGCCGTCACGCCGGATACTGAGAATGCCAACCGCCAGCGCTTCATCGACGCGCTGCTGCACTCGAACTCGCTCTGGTATCCGCTGCGCTATCCGGCCGAATATCCCAAGGGACAGACTATCAACCAGGCGATCAACTATCATTACCCGTCGGCCGACGACATCGCCCAGATCCTGAGCCTCAACAATTTCCGCGACTTCGGCGGCGGCAGCATCTACGACGCGGCGTTTGGGTTCCTCGACCAGAATCCGCACAACACCATGCACATCTGGACCGGTGGGCAGAATCCGGATGCAGGGCAGGCGACCTATGTCTGCAAAGATGCCCCGACTGCGGCGGCTGCATCGCAATCCGACGCCGAGACCACACGTCTGCGCGCGCTCGCCAAGCGCCGCAACGATGCCGTACAGGTCGGCGGGCGCCGTTTCCACGCGCGCCCGGATCTTTATTCGCAGCCGCGCTCCGGCGACATGTTCAGCAACCTGACGGCCTCCTACGACCCGGTGTTCTGGCCGATCCACGTCAATATCGATCGGATCTGGTGGGAGTGGCAGAAGCTCAATCCGAATGCGCTGCCGGCCGATCTCGATTCCGTGCTGTCGCCGTGGAACTACACCATCCGCGACACGCTCGACATCGCGCCGTTCGGCTACGAATACGTCCGCAGCTCGCATTTCATGCCGGTTGGACTCGAGGCGCCGGTCAGCCGCTTCGTGTCGCAGCCGATCAATGTGCCGCAAGCCGCACGCAGCTTCAAACGCGCGGAGATCCGCCTGCATCAGGTGCCGCAATTGATGCGCTCCTGCTTCGTGCGCGCCTTCCTGAACGAACCCGGGGCCGATGCCTCGACGCCGATCAAGGGCAATCCGCACTACGCCGGCTACATCTCGATCTTCGGACATGGGGCCTGCTACGGCGGTCCCGGCCATTGCGATATCCCGCCGCCGCAGCCGCGGCGCTTCGACCAGCGCGGGCGCAGCCACAACACGCCACGCGTCCATCGCATCGACGTCACGGCCGCCGCGAGGCAGGCGCTCAAGAAGAAGGGCCCGCTGCAGATCACGCTGGTCGTGATCGGCGGCGACTACCAGGAGGAGAGGGAGCTTCTGAAGCTGGAAGGCGTGTCGATCAGTTTCCTGGATTGAGAAAGCGGCGGGGAAGTCATGGCGACGTATCGAATCCATCCGGGCATCGGCATCGCGCGCCTGGGCAACAGCGACAACGAATTCTACCTCGCGCCGGAGACGCCCGCGGCGATGCCGCTCGCCTGCGATAGTTTCGGCAATCCCCTGCACGGCCCCGACGGGGTCACACCCGTTCCGGTCAAGACGTTCAAGGATGCGCAGGGTCGCGTGAAGCGGCAGGCCGCGCGCTTCCAGATCTTCGTCTATGACGATGAGTCCCCGGAAGGCAGGCCGCTGGCGCTCGGCGATGCCGTGGAGGGCGGCGGCAATCATGGTGTGCTCGTCGACATCCAGTGGCGCGTCTATGTCGCCAACAAGAAGGCCTCCTGGTACCCGTTCACCGAGCTCAAGGGCGAGCATGGCTACGCGCCCGGCAGTGCGCGCCGCAACGCCGACATCACCGGCCAGGACCGCGACCTGCTCATCATCGATCCCGGCCCGCGCAGCGTGAACGCGACCACCAACCGGCGCGCGCATTTCGATCGCTCGGGCGGCCCCGGCGGCTATGCCACCACGTTCCCGCCGAGGGGCCTCCAGCCGTTCGACATCGACACGCTGGGCGAAATGATGACCGACAACAAGGGCCGCCTGGTCGTGCTCGGCGGTCACGGCAATTCGGGCATGGACGTCAACGGCAGCTTCGGTCCGAAGATCGAGGACTATGCCAACACCGACGGCTGGTACGACGACATCTCCGATGGGCCGGTGATGGCGCGGCTGATCATGTATTCGAAACAGGTCGGCCAGACCCGCTACATCGACGTCGAGTTTCCGGCCTGGGTCGTGGTTGGCTATCCGCGCTTCGTCCCTGAGATCCTCGACATGATCACGATGGACGAGGTGCTGTACGATCTCTATGTGCGCCAGTTCGCCACCGATACCGGCATCTATGGGACGCTCGGCACCTATGACGATCCGCAGCAGATCCCGTTCCGCGACGAGGCGGCGCTGCGTCACTGGCAGGCCGGCCGTCTTGCCTGGAATCGCAACTACCGGCCGTGGTTCTATCGCGACATCTGGCCGATCCTGTTCCGGCCGGATGAATTCAGGTATCTGAACGATATCCTTCAGCAATCGAACTACCCGCACGATCAGGCGCAGCGCGGCACGTTCGATCCGGACAAATTATCAAAGACCCCGAAACGCGCGACGCGGCCGACGGCGACGGCGACACCGTCGGATGCACCGTTGCGCGATGCCAGTCAGGGCGAAGCGGTCATGGCGGTGGCGGCGGTCGCAGGTCCGACCCACTATTCCAAGGCCGACGATCCCTACGGACCGATGCGCCGCTTCCTGTTCGATCTGTTGCGCCGTGCGGGCGAGGCCAATTCCTTCCAGGTGCAGGACCGGGCATCGTCGCGCGTCCATTCGCTGCCGCTGATGCCATTGCTGTGCGGCGACAATCCGCTGACCAACGAGACGCCGTCGAAGTTCCTTCATCTTACCCAGTACCAGCTCTTCATCCTCGGCCAGTGGGCGCGCGGCTGGTTCATCAACGAGAAGGAGGAGGGCTGGCTACCCGACGGCTATTCACCCTTCGCGCCTTATCCGAAGACACCGCCGAAGACCGGCCGCGAGCTCGACCGCGGCGTGCTCAGCAACGTGCTCGGCGGCGCCTTTTGTCCGGGCGCCGAGCTCGGCTGGGTGATGCGCAACCCTTCGATCTACTGGGCGCCGTATCGCATCAACGCCGATCGCAGCGTCTCGGATTTCCTGCAGAGCGCCGCCCAGGCCAACCAGGACCACGGCACCGTGATTGCCGACCCGACCTTCAACGTCAACTCGCCGCTCAGCCAGGACAACGATTTCGAGACCGGTCTTCAGCCGGGTGACCTCACCAAATATATGGGTCTGCCCTGGCAGTCCGATTTCAACGAGTGCACCACGCAGCCGATCAACATCACCTACGCCGACTGGAACAATCTGTGGCCGGGCAGCGACAATGACGATCGCTTGCGACGCGACGAGAAGACCTGGACCACATTGTGGTGGCCGGCGCATCGGCCGTTGCAGTCGTTCGAGATCGCCTCGGTCTCGAACGGAAAGCCCAATTACGTCTGGACCACTTGGAGCCGCGGCGTCCCGCAGACGCCGGTCGGCGACCTCAAGATGGTCACTGAGTGGTCGCTGCTCGGTTTCATCGTGCGCAATCCCTACGAGCCGGCCGTCAAGCCCGCCGACAGTTATCAAGGGCCCAAATACATCAGCGTCGAGCGAACAACCGGGTCGCGGCCCGATCCCAAAAGCGAGGCATCATGAGCGACAATCCATTCGTCGGACATTGGACCTATCGCAGCCTGCTCAACGATCCCGACGTCAACACGGCCTTCAACAATCTCGAATTCGGCCGCGGCACGATCGAGATCGCGGACGGGCCGATGCAGCTGCTGACCGGCACGATCGGCGGCCCGGGCTGGTCGCTCGCGCTGAAGGGATCGCGCGCCTACGGGGCGCCGATGCAGGTGCGTTTCCAGGGCACCGGCGTCGTCGGCGGCGAGGAATGGATCTACGATTATTGGGGCTCGCTGGTGCCGGCCTGGCCCAATGGCGTCGACCAGCGTCCGGCTATCGTCGGCTCGGTGATCCGGACCATCCCGCACAGCGGCGGCTCGCCCGGCACGGTGGCGCCTGCCGGCGTCGTGGCGTCGTTCTACGCAGTCCGGGCCGACTGACCTTGGCCGCGTTCGACATCATCGTTGCAGGCGCAGGTCCAGCCGGAGCGGCCGCTTCCCGCGCGCTTGCGATGTGCGCGCCAGAGCTTCGGGTGGCCGTGATCGCGCCGTCCGGGCGGCGCGGGCGCGGCGAAGGACGGGGCCCGGGACGAGACCAAGGACGAGGCGAGGTCTTGTCACCGTTGGTCCAGCCGGTGCTGCGGCAGTTGGGTCTGTGGCCGACTTTCCTGGCGCAGGGCTTTGCGCCGTCGCACCGCACGCTCACCTCCTGGGACCAGGCCGGCCTGACGTCGAGCGAATTGCTGCTGGAAGCGCGCGGGCCGTCATGGCGCGTTGATCGAATGGCGTTCGATGGCTGGCTGACGGCGGAGGGTTGCCGCGCGGCCGAGCGCGTCGATGCGAAGGTCTGTCATCTCGCGCGCGAGGCGGACGGCTGGTCGGTCGTTTGCGACGACGGCACCAGCCATTCGGCCCGGCTGATCATCGATGCGACGGGCCGCGCCCGCGCGCTCGCCGATCGCCAGGGGTCGCGGGCGAAAGCGCAGGACCGCCTGATTGCGGCCTATGCCGAGGCGACGACGTCGGGACCGGCGGCACCGGAACTGCTCGTCGAGGCCTTTGAAGACGGCTGGTGGTACACGATGGCACTCGACCAGGGCAGGCGCGCTTTTGCCTGCATGACCGATGCCGATCTCGCGCGTGGCCTCAGGCTGAACACGCCGGACGGCTGGCGCAGAGCTCTCGCCAGGACGCAATTCGTCTCGGCGCTCGCGAGCAAGATCATTCGGCTCGAACCACCCCGCTTGATCCCTGCGGGCAGTCGGTACGCCGCAACGACTGCCGGCTTCCATTTCCTCTGCGCAGGCGATGCCGCGAGCGCTTTTGATCCGATCTCGGGTCATGGCGTGGTCAAGGCCATGCGCTCGGGCGTGTTCGCCGCCTATGCCGCCAGCGATTGCCTCGCGCGCGGTGATGCGGCCGCTCTCGATCGCTACGGCGTGTGGATCGCGCGCGAAGCTGCGGCCTACGCGACGACGCTGAGCGAACACTACGGCAGTGTTTCGCGCTGGTCCGAGCGCCCGTTCTGGCGGCGCCGGCATGCCGACGCGCCTTCACGCAATCCTTCGAGCAGTCTTCTGGAACAGTAGGGCGGACAACATGATGAAGAGCTTCGCGCGAATTGGTCTTGTCGTCGCCGCGCTGGGACCGAGCCTTCCAGCATTCGCGGCGCCGGTTCCCCGTGCTTTCGAACCGCCGCCGACGCTGCCCGGACAGGGCAATGTCGTGGCCCTGGAGGCCGGCGTGGCGCCGGCTGTCGGCGGTTGCCGGCCGCAAGGATCGATCTCGCGCAGCGGCTCGATCGTCTCGGTGGTGCTCAACTTCATGCGCGGCCGCTTCTTCATCAACAACCCGGATCCGACCGATCCGCAACCCGATGGCCTCGACCCCGTCGAGCTGCGCTCCTATGGCGGCTGCAAGTCGGGCCCGGCGATCTTCATCAAGCCCGGCGATACGCTGCGCGTCGACCTGATCAACCAGCTCGCGAAGGACGACCCGAGCTGTTTGCCCAATCCGCCGGAGGGGCTGGGCTTGCCGGCGTTGGTCGGGTGCTTCAACACCACCAACCTACACACGCACGGCCTGCACGTTTCGCCTGCCGGCAACAGCGACAACGTGCTGCTCAACATCGCCCCACAGACGAAGTTTCCGTATGAGATCAACATCCCCAACGACCATCCGGCGGGGACGTTCTGGTATCACGCCCACCGTCATGGCTCGACGGCAGTGCAGGTGGCGAGCGGCGCCTCGGGCGTGCTGGTCGTCAAGGGCGAGCGACCCTATGCGCCACCGTCGCCGCAGAACCCGAAGCCGATTGCCGATATCGACACGGTCCTGCATGACGTCAACGGCGCCCCGTTCAAGGAGCAGCTCTTCCTGTTTCAGCAGATCGCCTATGCCTGCTTCGCCAACCAGCCGAACCAGCCCGGCGGCCCGTGGCAGCAGATCTACACCACGCAGGGACTCTACAACGCCAACAGTCCGGCAAATATCGCCAACGCGCCGTGGACGTGCCCACTGGCGACGTCAGGCAATCCGGTAAGCCCCGGCGTCGTCGAGAACTTTGGCTTGCAACTGGACTCATCGTCGATCTGGGACACCAATGGCCGCTTCACCAGCGTCAATGGCATCGTGCAGCCGACGCTCACCGTGCCGGCGGGCGAGATCCAACGCTGGCGCTTCGTGCATGCCGGCATTCATGACACGATTAACATTCAGCTCGTGCGCGCCACGCCGGTCGGCACAACGAACCTGATCGCGACCTCGGCGCTGAGCGGCAACCGCCAGCAGCAGAAGGCCGATCTTCTGGCCGCCTGCAACGCCTCGACGGGCACACTGATCCCGCAGTTCGAGATCGCATCCGACGGTCTGACCCGGACCAAATTGCGCACCGTGCACGCCTCGCAAGTCGGCGGCGTGCTCGAATCGAACTACATGCAGCCCGGCTATCGGAGCGACGTCCTCGTCGTATTCCCCTCGGACGGGGACTATTGCCTGCTCAACCAGGCGGCGCCGAAGGCTGAGCGCGTGTCCAACGGCAATGGCGGCGGGCAGGGGCCGACGACGCCGCAATTGCTGGCCTATGTCCATGTGCGCGGAGGCCAGCCCGTGACGGGGGACCTGCAGGCCTATGTCGGCAAGGCGCTATACGATGCCAATCCGACGCTGCCGGACGCCGTTCGCACCGGGCTGCGTGACGGCGATCTGCGGCCGTGGGCGCCATTCGAAAACCTTGCGCCGCCGGCTGCGGGCAGCCAGCAGCAGCAGGCGGCCTTCGCGATCAACTTCCCGGCCTTCACGGTCAACAACGCCTCGTACGATCCCGACGTGGTGAACTTCACGCGCGAGGTCAACACCACGGACGATTGGCTGCTGTCCGCGCAAGGCGAGCCGCACATCTTCCATATCCACGTCAATCCGTTCCAGGTGATCGACGTCACCACCACCAACACCAACGGTCAGCAGATATCGATCTACAATCCCGACGGCACCTGCAAAGCTGACATCGTGTATGCCGACAAGCAGCAACTGGCCAACCAGTATTGTGGCATGTGGCACACATTCCGCGACACGATCATCGTCGAGAACAACTATCAGATCCGCGTCAGGACGCGGTACGACCGCTACATCGGCGAGTACGTCCTGCATTGCCACATCCTGGACCACGAGGACGCGGGCATGATGGCCAATATCGCGATCGTTCCCGACCTCAACGCGCCGGGCGGCGGCCTCGGGATGGCGGGGATGCGCCATGCCAAGCAGCCGACGGCGACACCCGCGGCGACGCCCGTAGGCCACAAACATTGATCGTCACAGGAAGCAGGGAGGATTACGCGCGATGAAGATCGGCATCCCCGTCTACGACGGCGTCGACATGCTCGACGTCGCCGGTCCCTTCGAAATGTTCGACTGGGCCGACTTCGACGTCGAGGTCGTCGCGGCAAAGCCGGGAATGAAACGGTTTCGCAACCGGGGATTTCCGTTCGAGGTCGCAAAATCCTTCGCGGAATGCACCCAGTATGATGCCGTCTGGATTCCCGGCGGCGATCCAGACGCGCTCACCGAGATCATCAACGATCCGCAACGGACCTACGTCCAGTTTCTGACCAGGCAGGCCGCTGGTGCGAAGTACATGTGCTCGGTCTGCGAGGGAGCAATGCTGTTCGCGGCATCGGGCCTTCTCGACGACCACTGGGCGACGACGCACTGGGCTTTCCTGGAATGCTTCCCGACGCTGTTCCCGAAGGTGAAGGTTGCCGACGGACATCCGCGTTTCGTGCTGGATCGCAATCGCCTGACCGGAGCCGGAATATCCGCGGGCCTCGACGAGGCCCTGATGTTGATCACGCTGCTCGGAGGCACGGAGCTGGCGCGTCAGGTTCAGCAAAACACCGAATACTATCCGGATCCGCCCGTGCGCAGCGCGATTCCCGCAGCGCCGCAGTGCCCGCTCACAGGCGTCAAGCCGCCGGGGTCGACGCAATAGGTCAGGCCGACCGAATGCATCATCTAACTATCTGATATGTTGATACTTCAATCGGCCGCGTCGACTGCCGGGTTCAACTCATGGAACCGTTTCGTTGCTCGCGCGTTGTCTCCGCATGACCGAAGACCTTTCCTTCCGACGCAAACCCCTGACCCCTGAGCAGCGCCAGGCTCGTGATGCCGCACGCCGGATCGAGGCCGAAAAGGCCATGCGCGATCACGAAGAGGCCCAGAAGGCGTTTTACGCCAATAAGGAACGGCTGAGGGCCGAGCGGCTCGCGCGCGAAGCGGCCGAGGCGAAGGGCTGACCGAACGCGGTCGCCGCCCACAATCTTCTGAAGCGATCTCCCAACCGGAGACCGGCCGCTAATGCCGGTTGGACATTCCCGTTGCGCTCAAAGCCAGCTTGAGCGCCTGGACGGCGCCGGCGAACGCGCCGCGGGGCGCTTGCGCCTCGATCGCTTCGGCCGCGATGCGACAATCGTCGGCGACCTTGAGCAACCCGCTTCGCGCGAGATCCATGGTGGAGAGGGCAGCCTGCTCCAGGCAGACCCGTTCAAGCCGTCGAAACTCCCGCAGCTCTTTGTTCATGCGCCAGCTCTCGATGTCCCCCGGCCCATCCGGCGCCGAGTCTGCTTAACGGACGGTAAACATCTCTGCCTAGCCGATTTGGCTGGCGCGGCGCTGGTGCGTGCCGTGCCCACGCCCGGGCTGCGGTGCACCACCGCGCAGGCTTGACGGCCTCTGCCTTCCGGGAGGAAGATTCAAATGATCCTAAACTGACGAGAACCACGGAGACGTTCGCTCCCAGCCAGTCCGATTCTCCTCAGCGAAAACGCATTGGAGCTGACCATGACCACGTTCGACAAGCGCGAGCAGGGCTTTGAGGCCAAATTCGCTCACGACGAGGAATTCATGTTCAAGGCCACGGCCCGGTCCAACAAGCTGCTCGGGCTCTGGGCCGCGGGCCAGCTCGGGCTCAGCGGCGACGCCGCGGCAAGCTACGCAACGGCGCTGGTGACAGACAATCTGGAGAGCCAGAGCATCGACGATGTCGTGGGCAAGGTGTCCGGCGATCTTGCCGCCAAGGGCGTCGCGCGCGAGCAGGTCGCGCAGAAGCTTCAGGAGTGCCTGCACCAGGCGCTCGCGCAGCTCGAAGCAAGCAAACAATAAGAAGGCCGGCCGTTGCCCTCACTCGGCGTGCTTGCGCATTCCGGAGTCGCTGAGCCTGTCGACGTAGGCAATGCCGATCGCCGAGGCGATGAAGGTGATGTGGATCAGGACCTGCCACATCACGCCGGTCTCGGTGAAGCCGGCGCGGTTCGAGCCTAGATTGCCGGCCTCGATGAAGGTGCGCAGCAGCGCGATCGAGGAGATGCCGATGATGGCCATGGCGAGCTTGATCTTCAGGACGCTCGCATTGACGTGGCCGAGCCATTCCGGCTCGTCGGGATGACCCTGGAGGTCGAGCCGCGAAACGAAGGTCTCGTAGCCGCCGACGATGACCATCACGAGCAGGTTGGAGATCATCACGACGTCGATCAGCGCCAGCACGCTCATCATGATCTGCTGTTCGGTGAGGTCGATCGCGTGCCAGGAAAGATGCCAGAGCTCCTTGAGGAACAGCACGATGTAGACGCATTGCGCCACGATCAGTCCGAGATAGAGCGGCAGTTGCAGCCAGCGCGAGCCGAAGATGATCATCGGCAGCAGGCCCAAACGCGGCAACGGCGGGCGGGGTTCGGTGCGCAGTTCGGACTCGGGTCCAGGCTCAACCGACATTCAGGCAGCATCCTCGCGAGCTGAGATGATCTCGCCTTCATGTAACCCGACAAGATGGCCGGTGGAAGACGGCCAAGCCGCTGGCTGCGGCCGGCAGATCGCGCAGTCTCGTGCTACCGTGCCGAACGGCGAAAGAGTCAGGGCTTGAATCGGGAGGCGGGGGTGTCTTGGAGCGGCTTCGGCAAAAGGCTCGGCGGCATCGCGGTCGCCGTCGCAATCGTGGTTGGCGCCGGTGGCGCGGAGGTCTCGGCGACGCCGCTGACGCCGTTTCGCTACGAGGCGCAGGCGCAACGTCATTGCCCGCACGATCAGGTGGTCTGGCTCGATTTCAGGAAAGGCATCTACTACGGCAAGGGCCAGAAGCGGTATGGCCAGGGTTTCGACGGCAGCTTCGTCTGCCTGAGCGAGGCCCGCGACAGCCTTTATCGCCGCTCGCTATTGGGCCTGCGCTGAGCAGCGCGTGATTCGGAGGTTTGGGGGACGGCTATTTCCGGTCCGGCAGCTTTACCGGCACGTGCGGGGAGGTGCTGATCACCCGGGGGCTTCCGTCGGAATAGGTGCGGTCGCCGCGGATCAGCGATTCCAGAACCAGAAAAAATTTCTCAGCAAGCATTTGCGTCACCCTCGTTGGTGATGGCCTCTTGAAATGAGTCGAGGCGCCGAACGCAGAAATTCAATCAACTAAACGGGAGCAGGGCAATACCGGACAGAGCTGTATGCTGCATCGCGGTGTAGTTGTGGTTAGAAAGAAGGAGCCTGGTGGTGGTGCTCAGGCGAAGGCCAGTGCCACGAGGCTCGAGCAGAGAAGAAACAAGCCGCCGGCGGTCAGTGCCAGGAAGCCATCGGATACGAAGTCATGGTTGCGCATGGGACACCTGCCGCTCTCGTGTTCGATGCTCGGTCGGATCGATTAAGATTGTCCGAACGTGCCGTCTTGAAAGAGGTGATCCTTGCCGTCCGCGCGAATGCCCTCAGGCCCTCGTGCGGTAACCTTCAAACGCATGGGCCAGGAAGATCCCCGCGCTTACCAGACCCATCAGTGCCGAAACCGTCTCGATCATCATCAAATTCCAGTTCGCCCCTGCAACCGAGAAAACGCGTGCGGCCTTGCACAGTCAAAAGAATTCCAGTGAGCCACAAGACAATGGGGGTGGAGTGAGGATTTGGCGCAACAGAATGTCCAGGAGTGGTACAGAGCAGGGTGCCTGCGCTCCGTAGATCAACGGGGGAGAAGCGAACGCCCCGTTTACCATCCCGGCGTGAACGCTGTGGGCTCCCCATTTCCGCCGTGTTCGGGTTGCGTTATCCTTACTGCTTCCGACGCGGTGGTGGGCCGCCTCGGATTTTGGGACCGGACAGCGGCTCCCCCGTAGCCAAAGCGGGTTGGGTACGCCTCCGGCGAAGTGGTATTTGGGGCGCATGGGGATCCGACGGTCAGATTCGGTTTTGCGGGCCGCACGCGGTGTTGCCGCGGTCGCGACCTGCCTCGCGCTCGCCAATTGCGCCTCCTCGAACAAGTTCGCCAGTCGGGTCGATCCGAAATACGGCGTGTCCTCGAGCCCGCGGGTCGTGGCGTTTGGAGATCCGGTTCCGAAAGGCGGCGGCACCTACCGCGTCGGCAAGCCCTATGTTGTGGGCGGTCGGACCTACGTGCCGGAGGAGGACGTCAACTACCGCGCCGAGGGTATGGCGTCCTGGTACGGCGACGATTTCCACGGCCGCCTGACCGCCAATGGCGAAGTGTTCGACATGACTTCGCTGACAGCGGCGCATCCGACCCTGCCGATGCCGTCCTATGCGCGGGTGACCAATGTCTCGAACGGCAAATCGCTGATCGTGCGCGTCAACGACCGCGGGCCCTATCACGGCAACCGCCTGATCGACGTCTCGAACAAAGCCGCTGAACTCCTTGAATTCAAAGGCAATGGCGTCGCCAAGGTCCGTGTCGAATATGTCGGCCGGGCGCCGCTGGAAGGCTCCGACGACCGCCAGCTGATGGCGACCCTGCGCACCGGGATCCCGGCGCCGTCGCCCTCGATGGTGCGGGTTGCCTCGGCAAGGCCCTTCGTGCCGGAGCTGCCATCGTCGAACCGTAGCGCCATTCGCGGCGAGGTTCCGACGCCGGAAGGGCGGCCCTACAATCTCGGCAACACCTCTGCCGACATGGCGTCGCTCAACGCGACCTCGGAGATGTCGGCCTCGAGCCGCAGCCGGGGCCGGGGCCGGGCGCTCCAGAACGCGCGTGCCGTGTCCTATGACGAGGATGGCCGCTATGCGACCGAGAACGCGCCGTCATCGGCCGACGGCGCCGCCGAGGCCCGCAGCATCCTGAGCGGCCGCGGCCTCTACTAAGCAGGTACCAAGCCGGCAAATCCGGCGAGCGGCGTAGCGCCGCTGGCCCGTCGTCGCGCCCAGGGATCAGAATGGGATGCGCGCGCGTCCCGTGAACGTCCAGATCTGCGTGTTGCTGCCGATGCCGCCGAGTTCGGCGCCGAAGCCGACCGTAGTGCCGCCCGCCAGCCTTGCGCCGATGCCGCCCGTGATGCGGGCTGACCAGCCCTGGAGCAATGGTGTCGAAGCGAGCGGGATGCCGCCCGCAGCAACGATCGCGGCCGCATCGTCCTGCGTGAAGTAATAGTCGGCAAAGACGCCGGCATAGGGCGCCAGCAGCACGCTATCGAGCCACGGTATGGGGTAGGAGACCCTGTTGCCGGCAGACGCGCGGCCGCTCGAGAAGGTGCGGGCCGCCTGCTGGGTGCCGAGCGAGTCGACATAGGCGTTTTCCCGCTCCCAGATCGCGTAGACCTTGGCCGACGGTTCGATATTGAAATTGGCCCAGCTGTAGCTGCCGGTGAAGCCGGTCGCGAATATCCAGCGATTGCCGTTGAAGTTGCCTTGCGCCGTGCCGGCGGTGCCGTCATAGCCGATGCCGGAATAGGTCACGGCCACGTCGTAACGCAGCGTCGGGATGATCTTCCAGCCGAGATAGGCGCCGACGGTCCAGCCGTCGCCCTTCAGCTTTCCGTTGATGTCGGTCTGGGTGTAGCTGAAGTTCTCGTAGCCGCCGGTCACACCGACCAGCAAATTGGGCCGCGCCCGGTAGGTCAGTCCGGACAGCAGGTTGATCTGCTGGCCGAAGAGTGTGGCCTGGGTTGCACCCTGACCGATGTTGCCGGACGAGCCCCATTGATCGATGCCGCTGCCGCGCACGTCGATCCAGAACAGCCAGTCCTTCTGCTCCCTGAAGCGCGCAGCCGGTGCCTTGGTCGGAGCCGCCCGATCGATCGCGGCGAAGGCGTCATCGATCCGCGAGGAGCCGCGCCCGCGGCCGCCGGTCCGGCCGGGGCCGCCGTCGCCCGAATAGGCGTTCAAACTTTGAGAACCGGGCTGCTGACCGGATTTGGGCTTGTCGTCCTCATCGCCGTCGGGCGCGGCGGCGAAATTGACGCGCAGTCCGCCCGCGCCTGGCGTGATGTATTGCCCGCCGTCGCTGAACCCTTCGGAAATCGCGGTGTCAATCGAACCGGAGATCGCCTGTCCCGAACTCTGCGCCACGATCTTGGTGACGTTGAGCTGGAGGGCGCGCAGCTTGGCGCTGTCGGCGGGAATGTCGACCGACTGGTTCAGGGCCGGCGAGGTCGAGGCGTTGAAGGCCACACTGCCGTTGTAGGTCACCGTGATGCTGTGATTGCCGACGGCGAGCGTGGTCGTGGCAAAGGTGGCGACGCCGGCCGACAGGCTAGACGTGCCGATCGGCGTGCCGCCGTCGTTGAAAGTGACCGTTCCCGTCGGCGTTCCGCCCAAGCTGCTCACCTTGGCCGTGAACGTTACAGACTCGCCGTAGCTGCTCGGATTCTTCGACGAGGTGAGCTCCGTGGTGGTCGTCGCGGACAGATAGGTGAACCTGTCTGCCGCCGAGGTCGGCGACGTCCCTCCGGCCGTCGTCACGGTGACATCGACGGTGCCGGCGCCGGGCGGCGAGGTTGCCGTGATCGACGTTGCCGAATTAACCGTGAAGCTGGTCGCGTTGTTGGCGCCGAACTTCACTGCGGTGGCGCCGGTGAATCCGGTCCCCGTGACCGCCACGGAGGTGCTGCCGATCGCGGATCCGGAGCTCGGTGAGATCGAGCCGACCGTTGGTGCCGGCGTGTAGCTGAATTGGTCCGATGCCGATGTGGCGGACGTTCCGCCTGGCGTCGTCACGGTGACATCGACCGTACCGGCGCCGGCCGGCGAGACCGCGGTGATCGAGGTTGCCGAATTGACAGTGAAGCTGGTCGCATTGGTTGCGCCGAACTTCACCGCGGTGGCTCCGGACAACGCGGTGCCCGTGATGGTGACCGACGTTCCGCCGGCGAGCAGGCCCGCATTCGGCGCAACCGACGTCACCGCCGGCGTCGCGGCGTAGCTGAACTGATCCGCCGCGGACATTGCCGACGTTCCGCCTACCGTCGTTACCCTGATGTCCACGGTGCCGGCCCCGGCAGGCGATGTCGCGGTGATCTGGGTTGCCGAATTGACGGTGAAGCCGGCCGCCGTGGCGCCGAACGTCACCGCCGTTGCACCTGACAGATTGGCGCCGGTGATCGTGACAATGGTGCCGCCGCCCAGGGGGCCGCCTGTCGGCGAAATCGACGTGATCGAGGGAGGGCCGGCATAGGTGAACTGATCAGCCGCCGAGATCGCGGACGTCCCGCCCGGCGTCGTGACCCTGACGTCAACAGCACCGGCGGCCCCCGCCGGAGAGGTCGCGGTGATCGAGGTCGCTGAATTGAACGTGAAGCCGGCCGCGGCCGTCCCGCCGAATGACACGGCCGTGACGCCGGTGAAATTGGTGCCCGTGATCGTCACCACCGTGCCGCCGGCCGCCGGCCCCGACGTCGGCGAAAGCGACGTGACGGCTGGCGTGGCGACATAGGTGAACTGGTCGGCGGCGGAGGTGGCCGAGGTGCCGCCGGCTGTCGTCACCCTGATGTCGATCGTGCTGGTTCCTGCCGGCGACGTCGCGGTGATCTGGGTCGCCGAATTGACCGTGACGCCAGTCGCAGCCGTTGCTCCGAACACTACGGTCGTCGCGCCTGTGAAGTTGGTGCCGGTGATGGTTACGGTGGTGCCGCCAGCGCCCGGACCCGAGGTCGGCGAAATCGAAGTGACCGTCGGTGCCGGAACATAAGTGAATTGATCGGCTGCTGACGTTGCCGATGTTCCGCCCACGGTCGTCACCGTGATGTCGACCGTACCAGTGCCTGCGGGCGATGTCGCGGTGATCTGGGTCGCCGAATTGACCGCGAAACCGGTTGCCGCCGTTGCGCCGAACGTGACCGCAGTTGCTCCGGAGAAGTTCGTACCGGTGATGACCACGGTCGTGCCGCCGGTCTGCGGACCCGATGTCGGCGAGATCGACGTCACGGTCGGCGGCGCGGCATAGGTGAACTGATCCGCAGCCGAGGTCGCTGATGTCCCGCCCGGTGTTGTGACCCTGACGTCAACAGCACCGGCGGCACCCGCCGGCGAGGTCGCCGTGATCGATGTCGCTGAATTGAATGTGAAGCCGGCCGCCGCGGTCCCGCCGAACGTCACGGCCGTGACTCCGGTGAAGTTGGTGCCGGTGATCGTCACCGACGTCCCGCCGGCGGTGGGGCCTGCGGTCGGTGAGATCGAGGTGACAGTCGGGGCGGCAATATAGGTGAACTGGTCTGCCGCCGACGTCGCCGACGTCCCGCCGGCCGTCGTCACTCGGACATCCACGGTGCCAGTCCCGGCCGGAGATGTCGCGGTGATCTGGGTCGCCGAATTGACCGTGAAGCCGGCCGCGGCCGTTGCCCCGAACGTCACGGCCGTCGCACCTGTGAAATTGGTGCCAGTGATGATCACGTTGGTGCCGCCTCCACCTGGGCCTGAAGTCGGCGTAATCGAAGTGATGGTCGGCGCGGGGACGGGCAGATTGATCGTGAACGTGTAAGCGGTGTTTGCTATCGAACTGCCGGAGCAGCCCACGTTGAAATCGCTGCAGCCCGGCGCGTAATACAGGACGATCGAGTCCTGTCCGTTACCTGTCTTGCTGTTCAGCGTGATATCGATCTCGGCCTGGCCGGCCTTCGCGGATTGACCGTTTTGGTTCGGGTTCGTTGGATGAAATGTGTAAGTTGCCTTTGACGTGGTCGGATTATAATCGGCCGCTGTGAGCAGTGGGCTGCCCGAATGGCCGCTCGAATTTGCAATCGGTGCATTGTAAAAGGCATCTGTCCCCGCGACGGAATAGACGCCGTATACAACCGAGTCGTCGGCCGCGGCTGCGCCAACGGTCAAACACAGGCGGTAGATCTGACCGACCGACGTGAAGTTGATGGTCACGCCCGACGTCGAATCCGTCGTTTGATCGCAAGCCGCGTTCGCCGCTGCCATCGCGCCGAGCATCACGACGGCCGCGATGCAGATGCGTTGAGCCGCCCGCCAGAGAGAGCGCAATATCCGCGAAGGCTTAGCTTCACCATCGCGTGTCGGGGCCACCAATTCCCCGATTATCTCTGGAATGGCCACCGCAATCGCGTGACTCACCGGCCCCCCTTGGCGGCAGCTCTCGATAGAGCATCCGCCTAAAATCCCTGATTGTGAAATTATTCGCCTATATCGTTGCGTGCATTTGACGGGACGCGGTGCGCAACGCAAGCGAGCGAGCCAGCCAAACTGCCGAAACCAAGTCGCGGGCACTACTTTGCGGCGAACCGTTGCATAGCGGCAACAAAAGCGTGCTTTGATGGCAATCGACGGAAACGCTTGGCGTATCAATTTATGGTTGCGCTTGCGCTTGACTGTCGATGCTGGCTGTTCAACAATCTCGGCGAGTGGGCCGCAATAAATTCATTCTTTAATTTAAGTGCCGCCGTCGTAGTTTGCATCATCACGCGACGGGTCGTTAGTTTTTTGGGGGAGGGGTCATGCCGTTACAGCCGGTTCTCGGACAGATCATGCCTTTTGCGGGCGCAGTGATTCCCAGAGGTTGGGCGCTGTGTAACGGTGCGCTGCTGGCCATCCAGCAAAATTCCGCGCTGTTCTCGTTGCTCGGCACCTATTATGGCGGCAACGGAGTGACGACGTTTGCACTCCCGGATCTGCGCGGTCGCGCGATCCTCGGCTCGAGTGGCGCCGGCCAATATCCCGTGGGCATGACCGGCGGGTCGTATATGGCCAGCCTCAATGCGCAGCAGCTCCCGGCCCACAATCATTTCATTCAAGTGTCCGCAGCTGTCGGAGGAGGCGGACGCGGGAGCGTCCCTCCCACAGGCAACGTCTTCGCGACAAACTCACTGCCGGCGACCAACCCGACGAAGATTTTTGCCGCAGCCGGGAGCGGCGACACGCCATTGGCGATGGCCACCAATCTGGTGAACGAAGGCGGCAACCAGCAGCATAACAACATGCAGCCCTATCTCACGATCAGCTATCTGATCGCGACGCAGGGGATTTTTCCGTCGCGAAGCTGAGCGGCTGCACGGCCGCATTTTCGCAAACGTAATCCGTCCACTTCAATTTTCCCATATTCGCGCATTCGCCGATCGGATCGGAACGGGCGCACACCAAGGATCATATGCGATGGCAGATCCGTTTATCGGCGAGATCAGGTTGTTTGGCTTTCCGCGGGTGCCGGACGGCTGGTTCGCCTGCAATGGACAGTCGGTCTCGATTGCCCAGTTTGAGACGCTTTACGCCGTGATCGGCACCACCTATGGCGGCGATGGCGTCAACACGTTCAACCTTCCCGATCTACGCGGCCGTGTGCCGATCGGACAGGGACAGGGGACAGGCCTTCCGAACTATACGCTGGGCCAGCCCGGGGGTGAGGAGAACCACACCCTGATCGAAGCCGAAATGCCGACCCACAGTCATGCGCTGATGTCCTCGACCGTGACGGCAACGGATGTAACGCCCGGGCCGACCCTTCATCTTGCCACGGCGTCAGCAGGTGAACTCTACGCACCGATTGCGAACGCCGGGACGTACTCCACGATGGCCCCCTGCGTCGCCACTTCGGGCAACAGCATCGGGCACAACAACATGATGTCGAGCGTGGTTGCCAATTACTGCATTTGCTACGCGGGCGTCTTCCCTTCGTCCGGTTAGGCTGCGCACGCATCCGTATTCAGTCTCAAGGAAAGACAACATGTCAGATCCGTTCGTCGGAGAAATCCAGGCTTTTACGTTTCCTTTTGCAGTCGGCGGCTTCAACAGCGCCTGGCTGCCGTGCGGCGGCCAGCTCCTGCCAATTCAGGGTCACAGTGCGTTATTTGCACTCATCGGTACCTATTACGGCGGCAATGGCACGACCAATTTCGCCTTGCCGAACCTGAACGGTTCGGTCGCGATCGGTCAGGGGCAAGGCCCGGGATTGCAAAATTATGTCGTCGGCGAGACCGTCGGCAGTTCGACGGTGACGCTGATCGGCGACAACATGGCGAGGCACACGCACGCCCTGCAACTCGGCGACAAAAGCGCGACAGGCGCTACGGCAGGTCCCGGCGCGGCGGGGACCACGGTTGCGATCGACCCGAACTTCACCGGCTTCACGGCGCCACCCGGCAGTCTCACCTTGGTGCCAAGCGCCGTCACACTCACCGGGCAGAACCTGCCGCACGACAACATGCAGCCGACCCAGGCGATCGTCTGGTGTATCGCCTATGCGGGAATCTTTCCGGCTTTCGGCAGCTCCTGAACGATCTTGAGTGCGCGACGGCATGATTGACGGCGCGCCGCTCGACATCGTCCCGGACGATCCGGCTCTTCGGCTTCGGCCCGCAGGCCCGAATGACGAGCCGTTCATCCGGCGTCTCTTCGAGGAGGTGCGGACGGGGCAATTCACTGCGACCGGATTGTCCGGGCCGATCGTCGGCCAGATCATCGCGCAACAGTTCCGCAGCCAAGCGGCCGGCTATGCCGCGCAGTTTCCGGGGGCGATCTCGCTGATCGTCACACAGGAAGGGACCGCGATCGGCCGGCTGCTGCTTCATTGCGAAAGCGAGCACTGGCACATCATCGACATCGCGCTGCTGCCGGCCGATTGCGGTCGCGGCGCCGGCACGAAGATCCTCGACGCTCTCGAAGCGAGCGCACGGCAGCAGGGTGTCGGTGCGCTGACGCTCTCGGTGCTTGCGGACAATCCGGCCGCGCACAGGCTTTACCTGCGGCGAGGATTTGCCGAGATCGGGCAGGCGGACGCCGCCCACATCGCGATGAAAAAAGATCTCGCCTAACGCACAGCCACTTCGCGCAGGAACTTCAGCAGCGCAGCGTTGACCTCGTCAGGCCGCTCCTGCTGGACCCAATGGCCGGCGCCCTCGATGATCAGCTTCCGCGTCAGATTGGGCAGCACGCGCTCGAGCTCGTTGACGCGCTTGGCGCCGATCAGGCCGGTGATGACGGCGTCTTTCGAACCGGCAATGAAGAGGGATGGCTGGTGGATCTGCGCATCCTGCCAGGGCGCGGTCAGCTCCCAATTGCGGTCGAGGTTGCGATACCAGTTCAGCCCGCCGCGGAAGCCGGACTTGCGGAAGCTTTCGGTGAAATAGGCGAGGTCAGCCTCGCTGAGCCAGTTGGGCAGCGGTTCCTCGGCGAGCGCGTGACCGAGAAAGCCCTTGCCCTCCTGGACGAACATCGCGGCGCTGGGATCGGCAAGGCCGCGCCCGCCGAGCACGATGCGCATGGTGCGGGCGATGTCACGCTCGAACTCGGCCTCGGCGACGCCGGGCGTCTGGAAATACTGCCAGTAGAAATTGGTGACGCCGCCCTGGCGCAGCAGATCGAGCGGCTTGCCGCGGCCGCGGAATGGCGGCGGCACGCTCAGGCCCGCCACCGCAGTGAAGATGTCGGGCCGGAACAACGCCGCGTGCCAGGCGACCGGCGCGCCCCAGTCGTGGCCGACCACCATCGCCTTGCTCTCGCCGAGCGCCTGCACGAGGCCAACGATGTCGCCGACCGTGTCGAAGATCGAGTAGGCGGCAACGTCCGCCGGCGCCGAGCTCTGGCCGTAGCCGCGCATGTCGGGGGCGACGACGTGGAAACCGGCGTCCGCCAGCGCCGGGATCTGGTGGCGCCAGGAGTAGGATAGCTCGGGCCAGCCGTGGCACAGCACCACCAGCGGACCCTGGCCGGCTTCGCGGATGAACAGGTCGATCCCGTTGGCCTTGATGACGCGGGTGGACAACATCGCTTTTCCGCCTTGTTTCAGGGGTTTGGTCGGTAAATATGAGGTGCCACGATAGGGGCGCGCCGAGAATCGTGCAATCTCGGGTTCGGCGGCCAGCCCCGTGTTGTTCGCACCGGTTCCTGCTGTTAGAACGCCGCTCTCAGGGCTTCGCCATGGCATTTCGTCTTTTTCCGCTCGGTCGCACCCGGTTCTCCGCCGGTGCGCTGGCGCGCGGGCTGATCGCGGCGGTTCTGGTGGCCGGCATCGGCTGGGGCGGGGCCCTCTACGCCGCCAACCAGAGCATCCAGGGCGCCAAGAAAGCCGAGGATTCCGGCTTCGATGGCGACGCCCCCACCGCGATCCTGATCGAGGCCTCCAGCGGCAGCGTGCTGTTCGAGAAGAACGCCGACGAGCTGCGCGCGCCCTCCAGCATGATGAAGCTGATGACGGCCGAAGTGGTCTTCAATGCCATCAAGAAGGGCGACATCAAGCCGACCGACGAGTACCGGATCAGCGAGAACGCCTGGCGCAAGGGCGGGGCGCCCTCGGGCGGCTCGACCATGTTCGCCGCCATCAACAGCAAGGTTTCGGTCGACGACCTCCTGCATGGCGCGATCATCCAGAGCGGCAATGACGCCTGCATCGCGCTGGCCGAGGGCATCGCCGGCAACGAGAAGATCTTTGCCGCCGACTTCATGACCAAGCGTGCCCGCGAGCTCGGCATGACGAAGTCGACCTTCGGCAATTCCAACGGCTTGCCCGATCCCGGCAACAAGATGACGGTGCGCGAGCTCGGCATCCTCGCGCGCCACATCATTCTCGACTTCCCCGAATTCTACAAACTGTTCGGCGAGAAGGAGTACACCTGGAACAAGATCCGCCAACCCAACCGCAATCCTCTGCTCAATTCGATGGAAGGCGCTGACGGTCTGAAGACCGGCTACACCAAGGAAGGCGGCTACGGCATGGTCGGCTCGGCCGTGCAGAACGGCACGCGGCTGATCGTGGTCGTCAATGGCCTGGAAGATCCTGAGGATCGCGCCACCGAAGCCAAGAAGATGCTGGAATGGGGTTTTCGCAATTTCGAGACCCGCACCCTGATCGCGGCCGACCAGCAGGTTGGCTACGCAAAAGTGTTTGGCGGAGAGAGCCGCTCGGTCAAGCTGGTCGCCAAGACGCCCGTTAAGGTGATGGTGCACAAGAACGGCAGCGACAAGCTGATTGCGCGCATCGTCTATAGCGGACCGGTGCGCGCGCCGATCGAAGCCGGCCAGAAGGTCGGCGTGGTCAAGGTCTGGCGCAGCGGCAACATCGCGGTGGAAACGCCAGTCTATGCCGCCGAAGCGATCGGCACCGGCTCGACCATGCGCCGCGCGATCGACGGTGCCAGCGAGCTCGTGATCGGTATGTTCCGCGCGGGCGCCGAGAAGCTCTGATCATGAGTGAGAGCGCAGCACAGCGGCCGTCCGGGCGCGGACGCTTCATCACCTTTGAAGGCGGCGAGGGCACCGGCAAGTCGACCCAGATCAAGAAGCTCGCCGACCGCCTCAATGCGGCCAGGATGCGGACCCTCGTCACGCGCGAGCCCGGCGGCTCGCCGGGTGCCGAGATCATGCGCCACCTGGTGCTGTCGGGGATGGGCAAGCTGCTCGGGTCCGACGCCGAGACGCTGCTGTTCGCGGCTGCTCGCGATGACCATGTCCGCACCGTGATCCAGCCTGCGCTCAATCGGGGCGCCTGGGTGCTGTGCGACCGCTTCGCCGACTCGACGCGGGCCTATCAGGGCAGCCTCGGCCGCGTGCCGATGGGCCTGATCAACGCGATGCAGCGGGTCACGATCGGCGATCTCAAGCCGGACCTCACCCTCATCCTCGATTTGCCGGTCGAGATTGGATTGCAGCGCGCCGCCGTGCGTCGTGGTAGCGGCACACCTGACAGGTTCGAGGGCGAGCAGCTCAGCTTCCACCAGGGCCTGCGCGAGGCCTATCGCAAGATCGCCGAGGACGATCCCGGCCGTTGCGTCCTGATCGATGCCAATTCCGATCCTGACACGGTTGCTGGACGAGTCTGGACGGCGCTGCGCGACCGTCTTCTCCCAACCCCTGCATCGGTGGTTTCCCTATGAGCCCGCGCCAGGCCGACCGCGAAACCGCCATTCCGCATCCGCGCGAGACGAGCCTTCTGTTCGGCCATCGCGAGGCCGAGACGGCGCTGCTCGCGGCCTATCGCAGCGGGCGCATCCCGCATGCCTGGTTGATCGGCGGGCCGCAGGGGATCGGCAAGGCGACGCTGGCCTATCGCATGGCGCGCTTCGTGCTTTCCAACGGCCAGCCGCTGGCGCCGTCCGTGCAGCGCGCCGAGACCCTCGCGGTCGATCCAGATAACGCCGTGGCGCGGCAGGTTGCGGCCAGCTCGCATGGCGGGCTGTTGACGCTGGAACGCACCGCCAACGACCGCGGCGTGATGCGCACGGTGATCACCGTGGACGAGACGCGGGAGACGATCGGTTTCTTCGGCTCGACGGCCGCGGCAGAAGGTTGGCGCGTCTGCATCGTCGACACCGTCGACGAGCTCAATCCGAATGCTGCCAACGCGCTGCTGAAAATCCTCGAGGAGCCGCCGCAGCAATCGCTGTTCCTCCTGGTCAGCCACGCGCCGGCGCGTGTGCTCGCCACGATCCAGTCGCGCTGCCGCAAGCTGCGCCTGCGCCCGCTCGACACGGATGATGTGATCGGCGCCGCAGCTTCGACGGCTGACCTCGATCCGAACGATCCGGCGCTGCGCGAGGCCGCGGAGGCCTCCGAGGGCAGTGTCGCGCGGGCGCTGACGCTGCTCGGCGGCGATGCCCTGAAGCTGCAGCAGCGCACGGCGGCGCTGCTCGCGCGCCTGCCACAGGTCGATCCGCGCGAATTGCACACGCTCGGCGATTCGCTCGGCACCAGCGATCGAGTCGCGCTGGCGGCCTTCATCGACGGCATCGATCGCTGGATTGCGGAGCGCCTGCACTCCGACGAGGCCAATGCCAACCAGAATCTGCCGCGCCTTGCGCGCCTAGCTGAGGTATGGGAAAAGATCGTCCGCGCCGCGCGCGACACCGAAACCTACAATCTGGAGCGAAAGCCCTTGGTTTTCTCGGTGTTCGGCTGGCTGGCGGACGCAACGCGCTAGAGCATGATCCGGAAAAGTGTGCAGCGGTTTTCCGACAGGATCATACTCCAAATAATGACCTAACGCAGGTTCGTTTCCAAATTTCGAGAAGCCGGTAAAGGAATTCGTCGTGGCCACGCGAGCTAAGAAAACCGCCAGGGGCAAGAGCAGCAAGAAGAAGGCTGCCAACAAGGCCGTGAAGAAGGCCGTGAAGGCGCTCGCGCGCAAAGCTGCCAAGAAGGTCAAGAAGACCAAGAAGGCTGCCGTCAAGAAGGGCGTGAAGAAAAGCGCTGCGAAGACGACAAAGAAGGCCGGCAAGAAGGCTGCGAAGAAGCAGGTCGTCGCCAAGAAGGCGGTGAAGAAAGCGGCCAAAAAGGCAGCCAAATCTCCGGCGAAGAGCAAGGCTCCTCCGGCAAAGAAGGTCGCCAAGAAAGCGAAAGTGACCGCGCCTGCCGTGACCGCAGCACCGGCTCCTGTCGCCACGCCGCCGAAGGTTGTGAAGCCCAAGGTGTCGAAGCCCAAGGTGTCGAAGCCTGAGGCGCCGCCCGCGCCGAAGCCCGTCGCAGCTCCGCAAGCCGCAACTCTCGTTGCTGCGCCCGCGCGCGACAACGTCTTCTACATCTCGACCGCCATCGCCTATCCCAACGGCAGCCCGCATATCGGCCACGCCTATGAGGCGATCTCGGCCGACGTGCTGGCGCGCTTTGCGCGGCTCGACGGCAAGGACGTGTTCTTCCTGACCGGCACCGACGAGCACGGTCAGAAGATGGTCCAGACTGCGCAGAACGAGGGCCTGACCCCGTCCGCGCTCGCGACCCGCAATGCTGGCCGCTTCAAGGAGATGGACGAGCGTCTGAACGTGTCGTTCGACCGCTTCATCCGCACCACCGAAGAGCAGCACCATCGCTCCAGCCAGGAGATCTGGCGGCGCATGGAAGCGAACGGCGACATCTACGCCGACAGCTATGCCGGCTGGTACTCGGTGCGCGACGAGGCGTATTACGCCGAGGACGAGACGCGCCTGAACGACGACGGCGTGCGCCTCGGCCCGCAAGGCACGCCAGTCGAATGGGTCGAGGAGAAGAGCTATTTCTTCCGCCTGTCGGCCTATCAGGACAAGCTTCTGAAGCTCTACGAAGATCATCCTGAATTCATTGGCCCGGACTCGCGCAAGAACGAGGTGGTGAGCTTCGTACGCGGCGGCCTGCGCGATCTCTCGATCTCGCGCACGACCTTCGATTGGGGCGTGAAAGTGCCCAGCGACGAAGAGCACGTGATGTATGTCTGGGTCGACGCGCTGACCAATTACATCACCGGCGTCGGATTCCCCGACGAGAGCGACAAGAACTGGCGCTACTGGCCGGCCGACGTGCACATCATCGGCAAGGACATCATCCGCTTCCACGCGGTCTACTGGCCCGCATTCCTGATGTCGGCCGGCATTTCGCTGCCGAAGAGGGTCTATGCCCATGGCTTCCTGTTCAACAGGGGCGAGAAGATGTCGAAGTCGGTCGGCAATGTCGTCGACCCCTTCAATCTTGCCGACCAGTATGGCGTCGACCAGATGCGCTATTTCTTCCTGCGCGAGGTCTCGTATGGCCAGGACGGCAACTACAACCACGATGCCATCGTCGCGCGCATCAATGCCGATCTCGCCAACGACCTCGGCAACCTCGCGCAGCGCTCGCTGTCGATGATCGCCAAGCAGCTCGGCGGCGTGCTGCCGGAGCCGGGCGAGTTCAGCGACAACGATAAGGCGATTCTGGCGATGGCGGACGGCATGATCGCCGCATCGCGCGAAGCGATGGCGACGCAGCAGATCCATCACTGGCTCAACGCCGTGTGGGCCGTGGTCGCGGAGGCCAACCGCTATTTCGCGGGCGAGGCGCCGTGGGCGCTCGCCAAGACCGATCCTGTCAGGCAGAAGACGGTGCTCTATGTCACCGCCGAAGTCGTGCGCCAGATCGCGATCCTGGCCCAGCCGGCGATGCCGACTGCCTCGGGCCTGCTGCTCGACAGCCTCGGCATTCCCGCGGGCGAGCGGAACTTCGCGATGCTCGGGGGCGCCAAACGGATCGCGCCAGGCTCGACGCTGCCGGCGCCAACACCGGCGTTCCCGCGCTACATCGAGCCGGCGGCCTAGGGCGTTCGGGCGATGCTGGTCGACAGCCACTGCCATCTGGATTTTCCGGACTTTGCGGAAGACCTCGACGGGATCGTCTCGCGTGCACGTGCGGCCGGCATCGGCCGTATGGTCACGATCTCCACGCGGGTGCGAAAGCTCAATCAGCTTCTGGCCATCACTGAGCGCTACGATGACGTCTACTGCTCGGTCGGTACCCATCCGCACAACGCGGACGAGGAAGACGGCATCTCGCCGGACGAGCTGATCGGGTTGACCGGGCATCCCAAGGTCGTCGCGCTCGGCGAGGCCGGGCTCGACTATTTCTACGACAACGGCGCGCCGGAGGCGCAGGCGAGGGGCTTTCGCGCGCACATCGCCGCGGCCCGTGCGACCGGCCTGCCGCTGGTGATCCATACCCGCGAGGCGGACGAGGATTGCGGCCGCATCCTGGAGGAGGAGGCCGCCAAGGGATCGTTTCGCGCCGTGCTGCATTGCTACACGGGCGGGCGCGAGCTGGCGCTGAAGGCGGTGTCGCTCGGGCTCTATATCGGCTTCACGGGCATCCTGACCTTCAAGAAATCGGAGACCCTGCGCGCGCTTGCGGCTGAACTGCCGTCGGACCGTATTCTGGTTGAAACAGACTCGCCCTATCTTGCGCCCGGCAAGTTCCGGGGCAAACGCAACGAGCCGGCCTATGTGGTCGAGGTCGCCAAGGTGCTCGCCGAAATGCGCGGCGTGTCGCTCGATGAGATCTCACGCCAGACCACCGAAAACTTCTTCCGCCTGTTCTCCAAGGTGAAATCTTAGGACTGGGAGCCGCATGACGCTGACGCTGACGATCCTGGGCTGCGGCTCCTCCGCCGGCGTGCCGCGCCCGGCACTCGGCTGGGGCGCCTGCGATCCCAACAATCCAAAGAACCGCCGCCGCCGCTGCTCGCTGCTGGTTGAGCAGACATCACACCACGGCACCACGCGCATCGTGATCGACACCTCGCCCGACCTGCGCGAGCAGCTCATCGATACCAATGTCGACCACATCGACGCGGTGTTCCTGACCCATGAGCATGCCGACCAGACCCACGGCATGGACGATCTGCGCTCCGTCGTGCTCCACATGCGCAAGCGCATTCCGGTTTATTTCAACCAGTCGACCGCGAAAGACATCATGGCGCGGTTCTCCTACTGCTTCATCTCGCCCGAGGGCAGCGACTATCCGCCGATCCTGCACCGGCATTCGATCGAGGCCGGCGAAAGCCGGACCATCAGCGGCAAGGGCGGCGACGTGACCATGACCGCCTTCCTGGTCCAACACGGCCAGATTCCCGCGCTCGGCTATCGCATCGGCAATGCCGCCTACACGCCCGACCTCAACGACATCCCGCGCGAGAGCTGGGGCGCGCTGGAGAATCTCGATCTCTGGATCGTCGACGGCTTGCGCTACACCCAGCATTCCAGCCATTTCAGCATCAACGATGCGCTGTCCTGGATCGAGCGCTTCAAGCCGAAGCGGGCCGTCATCACCAACATGACGGCCGACGTCGATTACGAGGTGATCCGGCAATCGCTGCCCGCGGACGTGGTGCCGGCCTACGACGGCATGCGGCTCGAGACGCACTGATCGCGCCGGCTCGGTTCAGGCCGAGATCGCCTTCGACGAGCCGACCTCGTTACGCAGCAAGAATTTCTGGATCTTGCCCGTGGACGTCTTCGGGATCGGTCCGAACACGACGGCCTTCGGCGTCTTGAAGCCGCTCATATGCGTGCGGCAGAAGGCGATGATCTCGGCTTCGGTCGCGCTGGCGCCGTCCTTCAGTTCGACGAAGGCACAGGGCACCTCGCCCCATTTCGGATCGGGCTTTGCGACGACGGCTGCGAACAGCACGGCCGGATGCTTGTAGAGGATGTCCTCGACCTCGACGGAGGAAATGTTCTCGCCACCGGAAATGATGATGTCCTTGGAGCGATCCTTGATGATGACGTAACCGTGCTCGTCGAGCACGCCGAGGTCGCCGGTGTGAAACCAGCCGCCCTCGAAGGCTTCCTTCGTCGCCTTCTCGTTCTTGAGGTAGCCCTTCATCACGATGTTGCCGCGGAACATGACCTCGCCGATGGTCTCGCCGTCCCGGGGCACCTCCTGCATCGTCTGCGGATTGATGACGGTGACGCCTTCCTCGAGCGGGTAGGGCACGCCCTGCCGCCGCTTCATGCTGGCGCGCTCGGCGGCGGGCAGATCGTCCCAGCCGGGTTGCTCGGCGCAGACGGAGGCGGGGCCGTAGACCTCGGTCAGGCCGTAGACGTGCGTGAGCCTGATGCCGATGCTCTCCGCGCCTTCCAGCACGGCAACCGGCGGTGCGGCGCCGGCGATCAGGCCCACGACGCGGCGCGCGGCACTGCCCTTCGGCGCGTCGGGTGCGTTGATCAGCGTGTTGTAGACGATCGGCGCGCCGCACATGTGGGTGACGCCGTGCTGCTTGATCAGCTCGAAGATTTTTGTCGGCTCGACCTTGCGCAGGCAGACGTTGATGCCGGCGGCCGCCGCGATGGTCCATGGGAAGCACCAGCCGTTGCAGTGGAACATCGGCAGCGTCCAGAGATAGACCGGATGCTGGCCGAGTTGGCCGGCGAGGATGTTGCTGACGGCGTTCAGATAGGCGCCGCGATGATGGGTGACGACGCCCTTGGGATTGCCCGTGGTACCCGAGGTATAGCTCAGCGCGATGGCGTCCCATTCGTCGCCTGGCGGGATCGCCGCGAAGTCCGGGTCGCCTTGCGCAACCGCCGCCTCATACTCGATCTCGCCGATGCGCTTGCCGCCCTTGAAAGAGGCGTCGTCGACGTCGACGACGAACGGCTTCGGGCCCTTCATCTGCGCGAGCGCGTCGGTGATGACAGTCGAAAACTCCGGATCGACCAGGATGATCTTGGCACCGCCATGATCGAGTTGAAACGCGATCGAAGGCGCATCGAGACGAATGTTGAGCGCATTGAGAACGGCGCCGGTCATGGGGACGGCGAAGTGCACCTCGTTCATCGCCGGAATGTTCGGCAGCATCGCCGCGACGGTATCGCCGACGCCGATGCCCTTGCCGCCGAGCCAGGACGCAAATCGTTTGCAGCGCTCATGCGTCTCGCGCCACGTGAAGCTGCGGCCCTCATAGACCGTGCTGACATGGTTGGGATAGACGGCGGCGCTGCGTGCGAGGAAGCTCAGCGGGCTCAGCGGAACGTAGTTGGCGGGGGTCTTGTCGAGGCCGATGTTGTACTGGTTCTGCCGCTCGCTCATCGAACCCTCCTTGACGCCGCGCTCTACAGGAATCCGATCGAGATCCAGGGGAAGATCGCGACGATGATCAATCCCACCAGCAGCGCCAGCAGATAGCCCCAGATCGGCCTGATGCCTTCGGCCGGGTCGACGCGTCCGATGGCGCAGGCGGCATAATAGCCGACCCCGAAGGGCGGGGCGAATAGTCCGATACCCATGGCGAGAATGATCACCATGGCATAGTGCACCTCGTGCACGCCGACGGCACGGGCGATCGGAAACAGCAGCGGCCCGAACAGCACGATTGCCGGAATGCCCTCGAGCACGCTGCCGAGGATGGTGAAGGCCAGGATGGACACGGCGATGAAGGTCGCAGGCCCCCCGGGCAATCCGGTCATGGCTGAAGCCAGCGAGCGCGAGAAGCCGGATTGGGTGAGCCCCCAGGCCATGCCGGTCGCCGTGCCGATGATCAGCAGGATTGCGCCCGACAGCGACGCGGTCTCGACCAGCATGGGAAACAGCCGCCGCCAGTCGAAGCGGCGGTAGACGAGGAGACCGACCAGGGCGCCGTAGACGATGCCGATGGTGGAGACTTCGGTCGCGGTCGCAATGCCCTCGACCACGGCGTAGCGGATCACGAAGGGCAGCGCGAGCGCGGGCAGGGCGATGACGAAGGTCTTGCCGATCTCGCCACCCGTGGCGCGGCGGACATGGCTCATGTCCTCGTGGCGATAGCGCCACCACACCAGCATGCAGAGCGTGATGGCGAGCACGACGCCGGGCAGCAGGCCGCCGGTGAAGAGGGCGGCGATCGAGACGCCCGTGACCGAGCCGATCGTGATCAGCACGAGGCTCGGCGGAATGGTCTCGGTTTGGGCACCCGTAGCCGCAAGAAGTGCTACGAGGTCGCCGGGCTTGGCGCCGCGCTGCTTCATTTCCGGGAACAGCACGGGCGCCACCGCCGCCATGTCGGCCGCCTTGGCGCCGGAGATGCCGGAGACGAGGTACATCGCGCCGACGAGCACGTAATGCAGGCCGCCGCGGACATGGCCGAGCAGGCTCGCCAGGAACGCGACCATGGCCCGCGCCATGCCGGTCATCTCGATCAGGAGCCCCAGGAACACGAAGAGCGGCACCGAGAGCAGGATGAGGTGGCTCATGCCCTCGTCCATCCGCCCGACCAGCACCATGACCGGCGTCCGCGTGGTCAGCGCCAGATAGCCGAAGATCGCGAGGCCAAACCCGAACGCAATGGGAACGCCGGCAAAGACGCAGAAGCCGGCGACGCCGACGAAGAAGATGACGAGGTTGAGATTGCCGAGCGGCCGCAGAAAAGGCTGCGCCAGCCAAAACAGACCGACGATGACGGCAACCGATATCACCGCCGTCAGCACCATGCGGTAATCGGCGGCGCGCAGCAGCCGCAGCAGCGCGAACACCGCCATCAGGCAGATGCCGGCCGGCAGCGCCGCGGCGCGCCACATGTTCGAAATCTGGAGCGCCGGCGTGGTGATGAAGCTTTCCTCGTAGGCGTATTCGGCGGATGGCCAGACGATCAGCGCCAGGAACGCCAGCGCCGCGCAGGTCGCGACCACGTCCAGATAGCCGCGCACGGCCGGCCTGGCGCTCGCGACGAGCGCCGTCATGCGCATGTGCTCGGAGCGGCGGAATGCGACCGCCGCGCCCAGCATCGCCAGCCACAGGAACAGGATCGAGGCGAGCTCATCCGACCAGATCAGCGGCCGGTGCACGCCGTAGCGCGCGACCACACCCGCAAACAGGATCACGATCTCCGCGACCACCAGAATGGCCGCGGGGATCTCGACGGCGAGGCCGAGGATGCGCTCCAGCGAGGCCAGCACGAGGGATCGGTGAGGGGGCTGAACAGCCACCTCGCCCACCACTCCGGTCGCCTCAACCTCGACATGAGCCATCTCGATAAGAACCTCGGCGGCCCCAACGCGCGTTACGACAACTTGCCGACGGCCTTTTCCAGGAGATCCCAGGCCTGGTCGCCATACTTGCCCTTCCACTCGGCATAGAAGCCGGCGGAGCGCAGCTTGTCACGGAACGGCGCCACCGCAGGCTGGTTGAAGGTCAGGCCTTTGCCCGCGAGCTCCTGCTGGAGATTCGCATTGAGCTTGGCGGTATCCTCACGCTCCTTGACGGCGGCGGCGTTGATGTTCTTGGCGACGACGGTGCGCACATCCTCTGGCAGCGCGCTCCAGGCGCGGCGGTTGGCCAGGAACCAGAATCCGTCCCACATGTGGTTGGTCAGCGAGCAGTACTTCTGCACCTCGTACAGCTTGGCGGTCGAGATGATCGCCAGCGGGTTCTCCTGGCCCTCGACGATCTTGGTCTGGAGCGCGGAATAGACCTCGGCGAAATTGATCGAGGCGGGCGCGGCATCGAACGCCTTGAACATCGAGGTCCACAGCGGCGACACCGGCACGCGGATCTTGAAGCCCTTGAGGTCGTCGGGCCCGTTGATCGGCTTGCTCGACGACGTGGTCTGGCGGAAGCCGTTGTCCCAGATCTTGTCCATGACCTCGAGGCCGGCCTTCTTGATCTCGCCGCGGACATGGGCGCCGAGGTCGCCGTCCATGGCCTTCCAGACCGTGCCGTAGTCCGGGAACGCGAAGCCGATGCCGTTGATGGACGCGGCCGGCACCAGGGTCGACAGGATCAGGCCTGACAGCGTGAAGAACTCGACGCCGCCGGAGCGGATCTGGCTCAGCATGTCGGTGTCGGAGCCGAGCTGGTTGTTCGGAAATATCTGGAGGTCGAACTTGCCGTTGGTCTCGGCCTTGATCGCCGACGCCATCTCCTTGGCGCGCACGTTCAGCGGATGGGTGTCAGGCAGGTTGTTGGCGTATTTGTAGGTGAACTCGGCGCTCTGGGCGCGGGCCACATGGGGCGCACCGAGGCCGCCCAGGACCGCGGTCGCGGCGGAGGCCTTGAGAAGCGTGCGTCGGGAAAAGCTCATGGGTCTGCTTCCTCGGAAGTTTGTTGTTGTTCTGAGATGCAAACCTATACGGACGGAAGGCCTGAAGGTCATCTGCGATCTCGCGAGGTCTCGCTTATTGCAGCCGGACACCGTCGCGGCAATATCGGCTTTCGGCAGATAGACCGGATTCAAAATCTGAAAAACAACCCCATGCCACAGTAGCCGTTAAGAGCCGAGAGGCCGGTCGCGATCCTGATCGAAAACGGACGGCGAGCGAAGGCGCGGTGTCAGGAATTCGACCTAAATATCTGATCTAATTGTATATAAAGATATTCCATAATATACCTTATGCGAATTACGGATATGGCGGTCCGGGCTGGGGCCCGCCTGGCGCATGGTCGCCGAAATCCCTCCCCACCGTTCATGGTGAGCCGCCTTGCTGGCCGTGGCGTCGCGGCGCGTCGCCGCGCGCGGACTCAGCTGTGCATTCTTCTGAACGGGTGACGCTCGCGCACGGCGTCACCCGAGATGGTCCGGCCGGCAGTCAGGACGGCGCCGCGAAGTCGTAGGAGATGCGTCCGGCGGGCAGATAGAACAGCGCGATGACGGCGCCGCCGCGCACCTCAGGATAGTGCCGGCTGCCGGGATCGGGCGCGGTCCAGCCGGGCCCTTGCCAGCCCTGCAGCCCCTTGAGCTCGGCGCCCTTGTCCAGCGGCACGACCAGGTTCAGTTCCCCGTATGGGTGACCGTGATATTGCCCGCGGAGGACGTCGTGGTCGTCCTCGTCCTTGAAGCGGCGCGGATCGGTGCTGTTCATGTAGACGGCCGTGATGCTGAACTGGAACGTTTCAGGCGTCGGATCCATGATGCGGCTGCGCCGGTAGTTCGGACCGTCGACCTCCTGGTTGGCCGCCCAGCCTTCCTCGACGCCGCGCTTAATCAGCCGCGCCAGGTCCTGGTAGAGCTGGCTGCCCTCGCCGTAAGTTTGGTTGAGCCACCGCTCCATCTCCGCGCCGGGCGTCATGTCCTTGACCTCGCGGAGAAACGGAATGCTGCGCGCAATCAGGTCGTCTCGGCTTGCCATGGCGTTGTCCTTTCCATTTGGGTTGCACTTTGTTCTTCAAAGCCCGCGAACGAGGCGAAGTCCGCGGTGTCCGCGCGCGGCATCAGCCTGCCCGCGATTTGGTCCCTGGCACGGCCGATCGAAATGCCGCACACGACCATTTGCTCCGCCGGGATCGACAGCAGCGGACGCAGGATCCGGTGGTATTTCGAGAACGTCTCCTGCGGACATGACTGGAGCCCATGGCCTGCCGCAGCCAGCAGCACGTTCTGGATGAACATGCCGAGGTCGAGCCAGCTGCCGACCTCCAGGCGCCGGTCGATCGTGACGATCAGCCCGACGGGCGCGCCGAAGAACGCATAGTTCTTGGCGGTCTGGCCGCTCCTGGCTTTGATATCGGTCTGGGCGATGCCGAGCGAACCGTAGAACAACCGGCCGAACTCCTGTCGTCGTTGCAGGTAGGGTTCGGGCAGGTCACTGGCGTAGTATCTGTATTCCGACATATGCGCGTCGCGGGCGGTTTCGTGCGCCTCGCGCAGCGCCACCGAGACCCTGTCTTTGGCATCGCCGGCCAGCACGTAGACGTGCCAGGGCTGGATATTGGCACCGCTTGGCGCAAACCGCGCCACGCGGAGAATCTGCTCAACGGTCCCTCGCCCGACCGGCGCGCCCGAGAAGTCGCGGCATGCAAAACGGCCTGCGATGATCTCGTCGATGCCGCTCTGCACGGCTGCGCCCTCGCCAATCATGGCTGCTTCAGGAGCGGACATCCGCCTTGCTCCATCGGCCGGAAGGCTTCCTTGCCCGGAATCGTCGCCAGCAACTCGTAATAGTCGAACTTGTATTTGGACTGCTCGGGCGACTTGACGCGAAACAGATACATGTCGCGGACCAGCCGGCCGTCCTCGCGGATCCGGCCATTTTTCGTCATGAAATCGTTCACGGGCATGGCGCGCATCCTGGCGGCTATGGTCGGCCCATCCAGCGTGCCGGCCGCCTGGACCGCCCTAAGGTAGTGCATCACCGCGCCATAGGTGCCGGCGTGGATCATGGTCGGGACCTTCTGGGTCTTGGCGATGAAGCGCTTCGACCACGCCCGCGTGTCCTCGTTCAGGTCCCAGTAGAACGCCGAGCTCAGCATCAGGCCCTGGGCGCTCTGGAGCCCGAGACTGTGAATGTCGGCAATGAAGACGAGCAGCCCGACCAGCTTCTGCCGCTGCGTGATGCCGAATTCGCCGGCCTGCTTGACGACGTTGATGAAGTCGCCGCCGGTGTCGGCGAGTGCGATCACGTCCGCCTTCGAGGACTGTGCCTGGAGCAGGAAGGACGAAAAATCCGGCGTATTGAGCGGATGTTTCACGGCGCCGATCACCTTGCCGCCCATGGCGTCGATGACCTTGCGGCTGTCGGCCTCGAGTTGGGCGCCGAGGGAATAGTCGACCGAGATGAAGTACCAGGAGTTTGCGCCGAGACGCGACATCGCCCGCGTCGTTCCCTGCGACAGCGCATAGGTGTCGTAGGTCCAGTGAATTCCGGTCGGCGAGCATTCGTCGCCAGTCAGGCGCGACGTGGCGGCGCCGGTGGCGAGGAAGAGCTTCTTCTTGTCGCGTGTGATGCCCTGCACCGCCAGCGCGACCGCAGAATTCGGCACGTCGAGGATCACCTCGACGTTTTCATTTTCGAGCCAGCGCCGCGCTATGGTGGCTCCCACATCGGCCTTGTTCTGGTGGTCTCCCGCGACGATCTGGATGCTGCGCCCCAGCACCTGGCCGCCAAAGTCGTCGACCGCCATTTGCGCCGCGATCACCGAGCCCTGGCCGCCATTGTCGGCGTAGAGCGAGGACATGTCGGTGAGAACGCCGAGCTTGACCGGACCGTCCTGCGCAAGGGCCGGCGACGAGAACAGCGCGAGTGCCAGTCCGAAAGCTCCGATCGACATCCCGCAGGATTTCATTGCCCGTCTCCTCCAAATTCGGCGTCGGGATCATGACGGGATCGCGCGAATGCGGAAGTGAAACTCTTGCAGAGTGATCCTGAACCGCCTTCAGATTGGTGGCGCGAACGGCTGGGCGTCGCGGTCCGGGCGCCCTGCTCGGTTGCGTTGGCCGCGCGCATGGCCTTAACTGGAAACGATCGCAGGTACGCAACGGGCGCGCGATCCGCCTGCGACGGTGTCCTGCACGTGGCTGTTTCCTTCAAGACCCTGGACCTGAACCTGCTCAAGGTCTTCGACGCCGTCATGGAGGAGCGCAGCGTGCTGCGGGCGAGCCAGCGGGTTGCGCTCAGTCAATCCGCCGTGAGCCATTCGCTCGCCCGGCTCCGCGAGATGCTGGAAGACGATTTGTTCGTGCGCACGGCAACCGGCATGCAGCCGACCGCGCGTGCGTTGACGATGGCGCCACAGGTTCGCGAAGCGCTGCGATCCCTCGAGGCGGCGGTCGAGCAGCCGCGCTTCGTTCCGGCGGCCTCCACAAGGCAATTCACCCTCGCCGCCAACGACTTCACCACGATGGTGCTGGCGTCACCGCTCCTGAAGATACTTGGGCTTGAGGCGCCGGCGATCGACCTGATCATCAAGCCGGTGACACGGATCGACCTTGCGGAGCAGATCGACCTTGGTCGCATCGACGTTGCGATCGGCGTCTTCTCGGATCCGCCGAGCCGCTTCCGGACCTCGCTGTTGTTCGAATATGACGACGTGCTGATCGTGGGCGGAAAGCGCAAGCTCGGCCGGATCGACAACGCGGCCCTGGCGCGCATGCCGCTGGTCGTTGTGTCCTTCGGCGGCGAGCAGGAGGGCGCAATCGGAGGCTTCATCTCCGAGCGCGGCCTCGCAAGGCGATCGGAAATGTATGACCGCGCGGCGCTCGAACGGGCATTGTCCGAAAGCGACCGGCCGCCGCGCATAGCGGTTTCGCTGCCGCATTTCCTGGCGCTGCCCGCCCTGCTCGCGGACTCTGAACTCGCGGCCATCGTTCCGCGTCCATTGGCGCGGGCATTCGAACGCGCGCATGCCATCACGACGTACGAACTGCCTTACGCCACAACCCCGGTCGAGGTCCGGCTGTTGTGGCACGAACGTATCGAGGGCGAGCCATCGCATGACTGGCTTCACGATATCCTCAGGCGTGCGACCGCGGACCTCAGGCGTGGACGCTAGCTGGCGACGGTCTCAGTTCCATTTTCCATCGGGTCGTTCGGTTGGGGCGCGCGAGTGGAGGTTGTGCTAGACTGGGCGTCGCAGTCCTGAAGAGGTCAACGATACAAGGCGGTCTCAACCGCCGCTCAAGGAGCCCGTCATGCAGGAGAACGTCACCCGCGCGAACAGCTCGCGCGCCATTCCGTTCGACGCCGCCAAGCTCGACCGTCTCATGGAGGCCGCCGGCCTCGACGTGCTGGTCGTGACCTCCAAGCACAATGTGCAGTACCTGCTGGGGGCCGAGCGCGCGATCTTCTTCGACTACATGGACGCCATGGGCGTCAGCCGCTATCTGCCGGTCCTGGTCTATCCCAAGGGCGCACCTGATAAGGCGGTCTATATCGGCCACCGTCTGGAGACCCATCAACGCGCCGTGGCTCAGCCATGGGTACCGCAGGTCCGGACCGAGTCCAACGGCTCGGTGGATGCCGTGACGCGGGCCGTGGGCCTGATCCGGGATGCCGGCGTGCCCTTGAAGCGGGTCGGCGTCGAGATGGCGTTCCTGCCGATGGATGCAGGAAGGGCGCTCGCTGACGCCCTGCCCGGCGCCGAGCTCAAGGACGCGCTGCTAGTGCTGGAGCGGCTGCGGGCGGTCAAGTCGGCCGATGAGCTGGCCAAGCTCAAGACCGCATCCGAACTGGTCATTGCCTCGATGCTGGAGGTGATCGCCGGGCATGGGCCCGGCACGACCAAGCAGCAATTGTCGGACGGCTTGCGCATCGCCGAGGCCAATCGCGGCCTGACGTTCGAATACTGCCTGCTCGCCTGCGGCAGCAGCCACAACAGGGCGCCGTCATCGCAGCGCTGGGAGCAAGGCGACGTGCTGTCGCTCGATTCCGGCGGCAATTATCACGGCTATATCGGCGACCTCGCGCGCATGGCCGTGCTGGGCGAACCCGACAGCGAACTGAAGGATTGCCTGGCCGAGATCGAGGCGGTTCAGCGCGCCGCCTTTGCGGCGGTCCGACCTGGCGCCCTCGGCGGCGACATCTACGTCGCGGCCGAGCGGCGGCTTGCCCAGATCACTCAGCGCGACTTCACAGATTTCCTGGCCCATGGCATGGGTCTCGTCAGCCACGAGGCCCCTCGCCTGACCGCCAAGGGTCCGGTCCCCTACGACGACACCGACGCCCGGCTGCCGCTCGAAACAGGCATGGTGGTCTCGATCGAGACCACGATGAAGCATCCGAAGCGCGGCTTCATCAAGCTCGAGGACACAGTCGTGGTGACGGCGACGGGGTATGAGATCTTTGGCGAAGGTGGCCGTGGGTGGAATTTGGGCGGCAGCGCGCTCTAGCCTGATGGCGTTGCAAGACCCTCATGGTGAGGAGCGCGGCACGCGCGTCTCGAACCATGAAGGCCCGCCTCTCGCGTGTGGCCATCCTTCGAGACGCCCGCTTTGCGGGCTCCTCAGGATGAGGTGCGGAGTGTGGTGAAGCTGCGCAATTAGTGCGCCAGTAGCATTTCCAGCTGGCTCTGCGCCTTCTTCACCGCGCCCGCGAACCAGCTCTGGCTGGGCGCTTCCTTGGCGAAACATTTGGTGTAGGCGTCCATCGCCTGGTCTTCCTTGGCCATGGCGTCCTCTGGAGTCTTCCTGGCCATCATCTGCTTCCAGACGTTCTCGCAGGCCGGGATCTCGGCCGTCTTCACGGCATCGGTGACGGCGAGGAAGAAGACCTTATCGCCCTGGATCGCGACCACGTCGATTTCATGCGGCGCGCCCTTCAGGTCGCCGTTGCCGCGCACGCCGAGCACGGCGACCGCGGCACTGGCGGAAGCGGGCTTCGTGATCGGCAGCTCGATATATTTGGCGAAGGCCGAGTCCTGGATCGCCTGATAGTAGAAGCGGTCCGACTTGAAGGCGGCGCCGATCTCCTGCGGCAGGCCGTCCTCGCGGTGCTCGCGCAGCCAGTGCTTGAGCAGACCTGTGGTGGTCACCACGGCCTGCATCTTGTCGCCCTCTGAGGCGAAGCCCAGCCCGTCGAGATGGCCGAAGCCGGAGTCGCCCTTGAACAGCGTGTCGGCGTTCGACTTGCCTTCCGCCGGCAGCCCCTTGATCGTGACCGGTCCGACCAGGCCGCGCAGCACACCGGTCAGCTCGTTGAGCGCCGCATCGTGCTGCTTGAAAGTCTCGTCGTTCTCCTTGGCTTTGGAGAATTTTGCGATGTAGCGATCGCGCAAATCGAGATAGTGCTGCTCGGGCGTGGCGGCGTCGGTGGGTGTCGCGAAAACGAGCAGGCAGAGCAAGACGAGCAATCTCATTGCAATTTCCGGAAGACTGGGAGCGATCTCCAGTCTTTGTGCCGGTGCCGGACGGGAAGGTTCATCGGCTCCTGAACTGCGAACGTGCGCGGCGGCCGGAGGTGTCGATGTACCCGTTTCAGGTTGACAAGAGCGGCCGTCCGGCGCCAAAATTCGATCGGGTCGATACACCCGCTGCCTGCGCCCTTTGGGGATGGTGAACGTATCAAAGTCGCCCTCACCCTCGCTGTTGGCGAGCGGGTCGGCAAGGCAGGCACCGATCTTCTCCGTTCGCCGATACGGGTGCTCTCATGCGCGATTTCCGCGATGCGAAGGCTATGGCTCGTTCCTTGCGCGATGCCTTGAATGCCAAAGCCGTGCAAACCACTCACAGCGAAGCTTTGGAACTGATCGCGAAAGCGTTCGGGTACGAGAACTGGAATATTCTGTCGGCCAAGATTGATGCGGCGCAGCCGAGTGCTGGCGTGCAGAATCCTGCCCAGCAGGATCGTCCCATCTACTGTTCGTTCTGCGGCATGAACCAGCATGAAGTGAGCAAGCTGGTGGCTGGGCCGGCTGTCTTTATATGCGACGAATGTATCGACCTATGCACCGATATCGTTGATGAGCAGCTGCTTCGCCTCATCGAAGGAGATGCAGACAGTGCTCGTGCCATGCCCACCGATCGACTGCTTCACTATGTGGAGCACGCGAACAAAGGGGTGGAGCGCAATCGGCTGTTGTCGCAGAACATCGAAAGGGTTTTTGCGCTTCGACAGAACGCTTCGGCGGCGAATGATGACGTGTTCAAGACATCCAACGTCGCTCGATTGAGAGGCAAGACGTCCGACGAACTGCTGGCGATGAAGAAATTTTCGCTCAGTCAGTTGAAACGTTACGAGCAGGCGCTGCAGACCGCGATGCCCATCGTCAACGAGCGCACTCGGTAAACGCGCAGACGATCGAACGGCACGCCGGCCCTACTCCGCCGGCGTGAGTTGCTGCCGGCTCAGGCGCATCGCCGCCGTCTCGCGCGCCCGGACGCGGGCGCGGCGCTTGCGCCACCAGATCACGACGCCGGTGACCGACAGTGCCGCCACCACGAGGCCCATGATCGAGATCAGGACGCGGCCGAACAGCCCGACGATGCGGCCCGAATGCAGCGGGAATTGCGCCTGCACGAAGATGTCGGCGGCGGTGCCGACCCAGGGCAGCCGTTCGCCGATCGGGCGGCCGTCCTCGCTGTCGTAATAGAGCTGGGCCGGCCCGACGCCGCCGGCGCCGTGATCGTCGCCGGGATGGAAGAACGCCGCGGCATAGACGCCATGGGCCGGGCCGTAATTGATCGAGCCGACCGGGACGGTCCACCCTCGCCCCTTGCCGTCAGCCGCCGCGCGCGCAGCGATGTCGTCAAACGTCACCCTGGGCTCGATGGGATCGTCGAGATTGCGGTAGGGCCGCTGCTCATAGGGCGTCGGCGTGTAGTTCGACACCATCTTCATCATCGGCGAGAACACCTCGAAATAGAGGTTCAGCGAGAACGCCGTGAAGGCGATGACGAACAGCACGCCCCAGGTCCACAGGCTGAAGGCGCGATGGATGTCGAAATTGATCCGGTAGGCGCTCCCCGATGCCTTGATGGTCCAGGCTGGCGCCCAGCGCGCCCAGAAGCCCCGTTCGAGCTGGCGCGTGACCTGGGGTGCCCGCGCGGCCTTGGCGCGCCGTCGCGAGGGCAGCGTCAGATAGAAGCCGACGAAGCAATCGATGGTCCAGATGATGGCGATCACGCCGAGCACGCGCATGCCCCAGCGATCGCTGCCCCAGAATTCCGGAATGTGCATGGTGTAGTGGAGCTTGTAGAGGAACGAGACGAAGTTTTCGCGCGTCACCGGCCACACCGCGCCCCAATAGCGCCGGCCGAGCTCCGCGCCTGTGTTGGGATCGAGGAAAATCTGGTTGTAGTCGATCGCGAAGCGTTTTCCCGTCGCCGGATCGATCCGCGGCATCACGAAGAACCACAGCGAGTGCCCCTCCTCCGGCGTCATGAAGAGGTAGACGACGCGTGCGCGGGGATCGCGCTGCTCGATCATCTTCGCGAGCTCGATCGAGGGAATCGTCGGGCCTTTGCTGGTGACGTCGAACAGGTGGTGGTTCAGCACCTCGTCGATCTCATGATCCCAGGAGATGATCGCGCCGGTGATGCCGGAGAAGAACAGGAATCCGGCCGTGAGCAGTCCCGCCCAGCGATGCAGCCTGCCAAATATCGCTCTCATCGTCTCGACTTTCATCAAGCGGGTCGGGCGCGTTGCGCCGGCGCTTCCACCGAGACCGTGGGAATTTGAGTTTGCGCCTGCACGGGCGCGAAGGGAACGCAGAGAGCGAACATGCTGACGGCGCCGAAGAAAAGCACTTGAAGCTGTCGAACACGCGCATTGGAGCACGAACGAAGTTGGAAGTCTGACACGTTAGGGAGGTCCCGCGCACTGCCGGCTTTGCCGGAATGATTTTTGGACTCTCGCCCTAACGCGGGGGCATTCTCAGTGCGAGAGACGCAGAGTTAGAATCTATCGAGACCGGGGAATAAATCGTGCGACCAATGCGCCCATATGCGCGTCGAGGTGCATCGCTGGCTTCTGCGAGCGCTCGGATATGGAATGCTTCTAGAGTGAGAACATTCGCCGCTTGTCCGCAACGGCGGGCGTGTTGCCTCGCGCCGATCGCCGGAGCTTCGGCGATCGGCGCTGCCGCGAACGAATGAATACGGCGACGATGACGGGAGCCCGGCAGTTCAACTTTGCGCGGCAATCATCGTGTTGAGCGCTTTAACGCTCGGCGCAAACAGCACTGCGACACCCTTGTAGCGGATAAATTGCTTCATCTGGAACGTCACGGAGGCGTCCCCCGCGAGCGGAACCTGGAACCGGGTCTCGGCCTTTGGATCTGCCCGGTTTCCGGTCAAGGCATCCTGCGCGTTGGCTCCGTTCGGAAGGTGCATGTAGGCGTCGGCAAAGTCCGTCTGATGCATCCACCGCAGGATGGTGTAGAATTGCTCGTTGATCCTGGCGAAGTAGAAAAGCCCTACGATGCCGCGGTCCTTGCCGTCGTCCTCCGTGCCCTCCAGATGAGGACCGTAGGAAAATCCGCGGCGTATGACGCGTGGCGGCCCCTTGGGGAAACGAATCTGATTGGCGAATTTCAGCGGCTGATCGCGGCAATTGACAATGCGGATGTGAGCCCCGAGCGGGCATTTGACGCCGTTTGGATCGTCGCCATAGCCGAACGCATCGTTCAATTGCGGGGTCGATGGTGGTGCATCCGGAAAGCGTGACAGCGGCGACCCGTGTCGCCAGCGCCCCATCATCTTGGCCGCGATCCATTCCTCGGCCAGTTTCGGACCGACATGCGGCGCCGCCTGCGGTGCATTCGCCTTCAGGAATTTGTTGAAGGCCGCGACGTCCTGATAAAGCCACGACAGGCCGACGAACGATCCATCGCGCGCGAAGTCCTGCCATGGACCGGGCTTGAACGGTGCAGTGGGAAAATCGCTGTTCGGATAGCCGACGACGATCTCGCGACAATCGACGGCGTCGGAAGCCCTGGCAGCCGGCGCATCCTGCCAGTCAACATTGGGCGCGGTGATTCCATCGCGATAGCCAAAATGCAGGCGGCCGTCGGCTGGCCGACAGCCGGACAGCGCGCCGTCGTCCCAACTGTCGAGCGCCAATTCCCGGACAGCGAAGCCTGTTGCCGACTGCCGCACCTGCGCGAGGCAATCGGCTTTCTGCTCGGGCGTATCGAACCCGATGTGGATGGCGAGATCGATATCGCTCGACTTGAACTTGCCATCCCACCATCCGGCCGGAGCGCTGGCGTCGAAGAAACCAAGCTGTGTCGCAATGCCGCCATCCGGCGCCTGCGCGGGGTCCACGAACGATACCTCGAACTGCTGCCGCCCCTGCGCGACGTCAAGTTCGGCGCGACCCGACATCAACGTCGCGATGCCGTTCCAACTGAACATGAAGTGGAACGCGGGACCATCGGGATCCGGGCCTGCCCCCACCGCTGCTCGCGGTATCCATTGCCGCAGGAAGGACCTGGCACCGCCGGCGTCGCCAAACCTAAACAACAGAACCGCGAGCAGCGGCTTGGCGGAGCTTCGAGCGACGATCGCCTGCAAATTGCCGAGATCCACCATGGCGCCTGTCCTGCAAGAACGGTCAGCCGATAGGCAGCCTCAAAGCCGGCCTATCCCGAAAGCCCAAATACGCTCTGAAAGCTATTTCCCGAGCTTTGCCAGAATGTCCGCGACAGTCATGCCGTCGTAAGCCGAGAACAGCCAGCCGGATGGGTTGCCGCTGATGTCGGTTGAGCCGTCGGTCGCCGTGCCCAGCGAACGCGCGTTGTGATTCTTCGAGAATTCGAAGAACGCATTGGGATCGTTGATGTCCAGACCAGTCGTATCTGCCAGGGAAAATATCGCGGCAAATATCGGCGTGAGCGCTCGTCGGAAAAACTCCGTGTATTCCTGGTGCGTTCCCTCATATTCGGTGATGACCTGGATGTACTTGTCGTCGATGACGACGACGCGGGCGAAATGAACGATCCTGGACTGTTTCAACGCCGCCGCGATGGCGGGCTGAACCTCCGCAGTGAAGACGGCCTCGAGATTCCGCAGCTTTGCCAGGGTCTCGGCATCCTGCTTGATCGGCAGCGTGAGATTGAGTGCATGGGTCATGGGAAATCTCCTTAAAGAATACAACCTTAAGATGGTATCACTCTCGAAAGGAATTGGAAGCGATCTTTTCGACGTGCGGCCGGCCGTCGCGTCGCGGGCCCTTCGAAAGGGGCAGCAATACTCCCCTGACAATTCGACCGCGAGCGCATGCGACCAGCGAACCAGCGCTGGTCGGCCCGCTGCGAACGTTGTTGTCGCGCGACGAGCCTAAGCTTTGCCGGCGTGGCAGCACGCGCCGCCGGCGGCGTCCTTCGGGTCGCCCGCTAGCACGCTGCGGCTGTTGCGCTCCGGCGGAATGTCGCCGGCGGCATTGGCCGCAAAGAATCCGGTCGGCTTCAGCATGAAGCCGGCATATTCGACCGGCATGATCGGAAAATCCTCGGGCTTGCAGACATGGGTGTGGCCGAAGGAGTGCCAGACCACGAGATCTGTATTCTCGATGTTGCGGTTCTGCGCGGCGTAGCGCGGCAGGCCGTCGTCGCCGGCGTGGACATTGGGATAATCGCCGCTGGCGTATTTCTCGTCCTTGTCGAAAGCCGTGACCCAGACATGCTTCGTCGCAAAACCGCCGCGCTTGCGCACGTAGCTGCCCTCCTGCGCCAGCATCAGCGGGCTCGGATTGACGACCAGCTTGTAGGCCGGCGCGTTGCCGACCGAATTGGTCTCGTTGGGATTGCTGATCTTCCAGAACCGGCCGGTCTCGCCGTTCGCAATGGCAGCCGCATCACGCTCGCGCGACAACACGCGCGTGGTGGTGTCGAAGGCATTGCCGTGCGGATTGTCCGCGCCCCAGGGCCGCGGCACGAACTCGTGCTCGGTGACCGTGTTGCCGCCGCCGTCGAGATCCATGTGCATGCGCACGTTGAAGAAGTGCTGGTGCGTGGGGCCGCCGAGATTGTCGTCGACCATGCCGCCCCACTTGTACTTTTCGCCCGATGGCACGGCGGCGGTCTGGATGATGCCGGTGAGTTTTGTCTCGAGCTGGATCGTGCCGTCCTGGTACAGGTACCAGTAGAAGCCGTAGTCGTAATTGCCGACGGTCGCGAAGAACGAGATGACGAGGCGCCGCGAGCGGCGCACCTCGAACAGGCCGTTGCGGAATTCGTAGTGCTTCCAGGCAATTCCGTAGTCTTCTTCATGCATGCAGATGGCATTCTGCATGACGAATGGCGCGCCCTTGTTGTCGGCGGCCGGCACGTCGAAATAATGGATGTTGCCGAGGCAGTCGCAGCCGAGCTCGAGCGCGTTGGCGAGCATGCCGAGCCCGTATTCACCGGCATCGAACGCCGACTTCCAGAAGTGGTTCTCGGTCGGATCGGCATAGGGCACCACCATCTCGGTGACGCTGGCGCGATGGATCAGCGAGCGCTTGCGTGCACCGTCCTGGTAGGCGAGCTGATGCAGCACTAGGCCCTCGCGCGGCGTGAAGCCGACGCGAAAACTCCATTTCTGCCAGTCGACCTTCCAGCCATCGACCTTGAAACTCGCGCCCTCCGGCTGCTCGATATGCAGCGGCCTGATGTCGGTGCGCGGGTTTTTGACTTCGTGCGCGCCGTAATTCCGCTTCTTGCGCGGGATCGGCACGATCGGGTCTGCGTCCGTGAGGTCGATGACCTTGCCGCCGATGAGGTCCACCACGGCGACCACGCCCTCGATCGGATGCGCGTAGCCGTTGTCCTGAAGGTGCTCGCGGAAAAAGCTGACGGCGCGCACGATGCGGGCGCCGCGCTCGTACTCAAAATCGAAGAAACCCGAGGAGAACGGATCGACCTGGACCAGCTCGATATCCTTGTCGGTCAACCCGCGCCGGTGCATCGCAGCGCGCCAGCCTGGATCGGCCTTCACCACGGCCTCACACTTGAAGAATTCCTCCAGCATCACCGGCGGCTGCCCATAGGGCGCCTCGCGGTTCGGAAGGACCTTGCGCGCGACGATCTCGTTGCGCGCGAGATCGACGATGTGCTCGACCGCCTCGCCCGTGGCGATGTCCAGCGTCAGCGCGAAGGCGCGGCGCCCTGCTCCGCCCGCGGCCAATTCCTGCTTGGTCGGCTCCTCCAGCCGCACCGTCGGAAAGCGGCAGTTCTCCGGCGAGGTCGCGGCGGCACGAACCAGCGTGCAGGCGGCCGTGATCTCTTCGGCTGTCAGAGGATCGAGCGGATGAGGTGCGGCCGCTTGAATCGGTGATTTGGCTTTGACGGTATCGAGCATGATGATGACCAGAAATCAGCGCGGGGCGAGATGCGCGGTGATGGCGCGGAAGGCGGCGAGCCAGCGGTGGTCGAGCGGAACGTCCATCGCCTTCGGCTGCGTCGCGAGCTTGACGATGACGGTGTCGGTGGCCGCGTCGATATAGAGCCATTGGCCGTGAATGCCGATCCCCGCGAGATCGTTGCGCGAGGGATCGATCGTGTACCATTTGCTGCGGTAGCGGGCGCCCGGGAAAATGTCGGCGAGATCGCCGTCTTTCCACGCCTGGGGATCGCCGTTCTCGTGGATGTCGTCGATCCACCAGCCCGGCACCACCTGCCGTCCCTCGACCACGCCGCGGCAGCGGATCATTTCGCCGAAGCGCAGCAGATCGCGTGCGGTGACGGAAAGCCCGCCGGCGATGCGGCCCATGCCGTGGCTGTCGAGCGTGAGGGAGCCATCCTCCTCGGCGCCCATCGGCTGCCAGAGATAGTCGGAGAGGATGCGATGGTAGGGCATGCCGCAGGCGCGCTCATAGACCCAGCCGAGCACTTCCGTATTGGTCGAGACGTAGTGGAACACCTTGCCGTGCGGCTTGCCGGTCCCGCGCAGCGTGGTGAGATAGGCGCGCTGATGGCCGGCCTCGACGCCCGGCGGCGGCACGTCCCAGCCCGAGGAGAAGCGATAGCGTGCGACGTCGCCGGCCGGATCCTCGTAATCCTCCTCGAACTTGATCGCGACCGCCATGTCGAGGACGTTGCGGACGGTGCAGCTGCCATAGACCGAGCTCTCCAGCTCCGGCACGTAGCGCACCACCCTCGCCCCCGGATCGAGCAGGCCGCGCGCGGCCAGCACGCCGCCGAGCGTGCCGGCGATCGACTTGCTGATGGAGCAGATCAGATGCGGCGTGGTCGCGCTCATGCTGTCGCCGTACCATTCGTGGATCAGCGTGCCCCGGTGCATGACGAGCAGCACGTCGCCGAAGGTTTCGTGCAACGTGGCCTCGACCGTGGTCGGCTTGCCGTCCGGCGCGGTGAAGCTGAGCTTTTGCAGCTCGCGCGGCGCGCTTGCCATCGGTGTGGGATGCGCGGAGCGACGGACCTCCGCGGTCGGCAGCACTTCGCGGGTGTGGGTGAAACCCCAGCGGATGGCGGGAAAGCTGCGCCAATTGGCACGGGTCACCTGGGCCTCGGGCGTGGGCGGGCTGCCGCGCATGATGTCCGTCGGTCGCATCTCGATCCTCCGCAAGGCCATCCCGACTGCGATGTCGGAACGGCAAGGGAGAAGACTGCACACAGGCCGCATCGGGCGTTATCGAGATCCGGCAATATTTTGCTGGACAGCGGCCATGGCCGTGCCAGTCTGGCGTGGTTATTGCTAGCTCCGGGCTACCAAATTTCGACGTGATGTCATGGCCTTAAGCGCAACTCTTCCAACTCCGGACTCGGCTGCAAACCTGTTTCAGGCGCGCAGTACCGACGTCGACGAGCATTGCGCAGCGCTCGGTCGCTGGCGCCTGAGCTACGACCAGATCAGCGCCGGCGCCTTTCGCGGCAGCTTCACGCAACTCTCCCTGCCCCGGCTCGAAGTCTTCCGCGAGATCACCAGCCAGCAGGTGCGCCAATACGGCCAGCTAGGTGCCGACAGCTTTGGCATCGGCCTGCCCTGGCACGGCGGCAGCGAGGTCAATTGCAACGGCGCCAATGTTGCAGGCTGCCAGGTCATCGCCAGCATCGATGCCGAGATCGACATGTGTACGCCGAAGGCCTTCGAGCTCCGCGGTGTCGTCGCCAGCGCGATGCTGATCGCGGAGCTTGCGGCACGGCTCGACATCGAATTGCCGCGCGCCGTCTGGCACCAGTTGCGGGTGATCGAGATGGCGGCGGCGCCGGTCGCGCGGCTGCGCGCCCACCTCGCCGCCATTCACGAGACCATCACGGCCGCACCCGAACGGTTCGACGATACGGCCGCGCGGCAGGCGCTGGAGGACGCCCTCCTCGTCGAGATCATGGACATGCTACCGACGGCCCAGCCCAGCGATCCCGGCCGCAGCGCCACGGCGCGCAAGCGCACCGTGGATCGCGCCCGCGAGCTGATGCATGGCAGCGGCGATCGCTCGCTGTCGCTGCTGGAGGTCTGCAAGGCGGTCGGCGCGAGCCCGCGCAAGCTCGGCTATTGCTTTCAGGAAGTCGTCGGTACGAGCCCGATGCACTATTGGCGCGCGATGCGGCTGAACCGCGTGCGGCGCGATTTGAAGCGGGGCGCCGCCGAGACGTCGATCTACGACGTCGCCGTGCAGCACGGCTTCTGGCACTTCAGCCAGTTCTCGCTCGACTACAAGCGCCACTTCTCCGAGCTGCCCTCGGAGACACTGCGGCGCGCGAGGCTTGTCGCCTGACGCGCGTCTTCTACTCTACGACTAGTCGTGGCTCGCAGCTCGCTTGCGGCCATCCTTCGAGACGCCCGCCTCTGGCGGGCCCTCAGGATGAGGTCGCGTTTTGCGGCGAGATATTGGACCCTCATGGTGAGGAGCCCGCGCAAGCGGGCGTCTCGAACCATGCAGGCCAGGCACGTTACCAGGTCGGCAAATACGTACCCTTGAAGCGCGTCTCAAGAAACGCCTTCACGGGATCGGAGTGATAGACCGCGATCAGCTGCTTTACCCACGGCTTGTCCTTGTCCTCCTCGCGGACGGCGAGGATGTTGACCCAGGGACCATCGGGGTTCTCGCGCGCGATCGCATCGGTCGCCGGATTGAGGCCGGCCTGCACGGCGTAATTGTTGTTGATCGAGACGACGTCGACGTCCTGCAGCGCACGCGGAAGCTGGGCGGCATCGAGCTCGACGAAGCGCAGCTTCTTCGGGTTGTCGGTGATATCAGCGATGGTCGAAGCGACGTTGGTCGGGTCCTTCAGCTTGATCACGCCGTGCAGCGCCAGGATCATCAGGCCGCGCGCGCCATTGGAGGGATCGTTGGCAATCGCAACGCGGGCGCCTTCCGGCAAATCGGCGAGCTTCTTGTATTTCTGCGAATAGACGCCCTGCGGCGAACCGATCGTGTTCGCGACCTTGACGATCTTCCAGCCGGTCTTGGAGATCTGGTTCTTCAGGTACGGCTCGTGCTGGAACGAGTTCGCCTCGAGATCCCTGAGCGCCAGCGCCTGGTTCGGGATCACGTAGTCGGTGAACTCGACCACCTTGATGTCGAGGCCGCGCTCGGCGCCGACCTTCTTCACGACGTCCATGATCTCGGCATGGGGGCCGGCTGTGACGCCGACTCGGATGGTTTCCGCCTGAGCGGTGGTCGCAAGCAAGGCTGCAGCCGCAAGGGTTGCGAGAAAGCGCATTGAAGTCTCCAGTTTCAGGGAATGAGTATCAGCGCTGCCGCAGCCGGCGGTTGACCCGGCGTGCGAGATAATCGCCCGCGCTCTGCACGAGCTGCACCAGCGCGATCAGAACGACCACGACGGCGAGCATCATCTCCGGCATGAAGCGCTGATAGCCGTAGCGGATGCCGAGATCGCCGAGCCCGCCGCCACCGACGGCACCGACCATGGCGGAGTAGCCGAGCAGGCTGACCACCGCGAGCGTCAGTGCCAGGAGCAGGCCGGGCAACGCTTCGGGGATCAGTACCTTGAGAACGATCTGGATCGGTGATGCCCCGAACGAGGACGCGGTTTCGATCAGGCCGCCATCGACCTCGCGGATCGCAGCCTCGACCAGACGCGCGATGAACGGCGTCGATGCGATGACCAGCGGCACGATCGCCGCAGTCGATCCGATCGAAGTGCCGGCAATGAGCCGCGTGAACGGGATGATGGCGACGACCAGGATGATGAAGGGCGTGGAGCGCGTCGCATTGACGACCATGCCGAGCACGCGATTGACCGCGGGGGCCGCGAACAGCTCTCCTTTTCGGCTGGTCGCGAGAAAGACGCCGAGCGGCAGGCCGAAGGCGGTGCCGAGCAGCGCCGCGATGCCGACCATGTACAGGCTTTCGCCGGTGGCCTGGATGATCAGGTTAATGAGTTCAGGCGACATAGCCGAGACGCTCCGCCGAGAATTGATATTGAGAGAGCCAGGCGAGCGTCCGCGTCGCCGTGTCCTCGCTGCCGGGAATGCCGAGCACCAGCGAGCCCACATGCTGACCGCCGATCTCGTCGATGCGGGCCGACAGCAGCGAGACGTCGAGGCTGAGCTCGCGCGCGAGCCGCGCCACCAGCGTGTCGCCGGCCCCTGCCCCGCGCACCTGGACGCGGATCACGGCCTGCCCGCCCGCAGACGGCTCTGGTACGATCCGGCTCGCCAGCGAGACCGGCAGGCTGTCGCCGATGACCTCGGCTAGGAAAGACTGTGTGATCGGGTGTTTGGGATGGGTGAAGATATCGGCGACATGGCCGCTCTCGACGACGTGGCCGGCATCGAGCACCACCACTTCCTTGGCGAGCTGGCGCACCACCGACATTTCGTGGGTGATCAGCACGATGGTCACGCCCAGCTCGCGATTGATGTTGGCGAGCAGATCGAGGATCGCGCGCGTGGTCTGCGGGTCGAGCGCCGAGGTCGCCTCGTCCGACAGCAGCACGCTCGGCCGCGTCGCCAGCGCACGGGCAATGCCGACGCGCTGCTTCTGGCCGCCCGAGAGTTCGGAAGGATAGCGGTCGTGCTTGTCGGCGATGCCGACCAGCGCCAGCAGCTCGGCGACGCGGGCCTTGATGTCGGCCTTGGCCCAGCCGGCGATCTCCAGCGGCAGCGCGATGTTGTCGGCCGCCGTGCGCGACGACAGCAGGTTGAAATGCTGGAAGATCATCCCGATCGAGCGCTGCGCCAGCCGCAATTCGCGGCCGGCCAGCGCCGAGATATCGCTGTTGTCGACGATCACGCGGCCCGCGGTCGGCTTCTCCAGCCCGTTGATCAGCCGGACCAGGCTCGACTTGCCGGCGCCGGAGCGGCCGATGACGCCGGTGATCGAGCCGCGCGCAATCGCGAAGTCGATGTCTTGCAGCGCGTTGACGCCGGGCTTGCCGCGATAGGCCGGATAGATCTTCGAGATGCCCTCGAAACGGACCATCGCGTCAGCGTTCCGGGCGGCAGGTGAAATCGCTTCAAGCGTTTCGATCTTCTGTCCGATCGCGAGGGATTGGTGGGCGTTCATGGAGGCGGCCTTCATGCACAACAGTTCCTGCTGCCCCGTGGGGCATCCGGGAACCGGTCGCGTCAAGCGACGGAGAGTGAAATCGCCGCGAGGGTTCGGGTGGAACGCGCTGCACTGCAGCACGCACCATCACCTTTTCAGGTCTTTCTTGCAATGTCAGATATTTGCGGGGAGTTGGACGAAGTTTTCCCAATCCCACCCCGGCGAAGAAAATTCGTCTGCCGGGGGTATGAGCTTCCGGCCCCGCTCAGCTGATCTGCAACCAGGGCAGCACGATCAGCAGCAGTCCCGCGAAATAGAGCAGCCCGAACAGCAGCCCAAAGCCCCAGAACTGGCCCTTCCCGATGTAGCCGCTGCCGAAATACATCGGCGCGGGTCCCGTCGCGTAAGGCGAGATCACGCCCATCAGGCCGAGCGAATACATGCAGAGCATGGCGAGCGTCGTGACCGGCAGGCCGGGGATGCCCGATCCGACCGCGAGCACCACCGGCAGCACGGCCGCCGCATGCGAGGTGATGCTCGAGAAGAAGTAGTGGATCCAGAAGAACAGCGCGACCAGCAGGATCATCGCGGTCGACGGCGACAGCCCCGCGAGCGGTTTGGCGTATTCGGTCGCGAACCATTTGATGAAGCCGATTTCGTTGAGGCCAGAGGCCAGCGTCAAGAGCGAGGTGAAATAGAAGAACACCTCCCAGGCGCTCTTCTCGCTGACGATGTCGGCGAACTCGATCACGCCCGTCACCAGCATCAGCGAGATCACGATGAACACGACGGTGGTGGCGTTGACGAAGTTTGAGCCGAGCAGCGGCACGTGGATGTCCGGGCTCGAGCCCGCGATCCACAGGAACATCGCGAGGACGATCAGAGCCAGCATGATCCACTCGTTGCGCGACATCGGGCCCATCTCGCTGACCTCCCTGGCCGCCCATTCGGAGATCTCCGGGCTGTGCTTCACCTCGGGACGGCAGACCACATAGCTGAGCAGCGGCACGAGGATCATCAGGAGGATGCCGAGCGGCGCAAAGCCGACGAACCACTGCGCCCAGCTCACCTCGACGCCGGCGGTCCTCTTGGCGATCGCAAGCGCGGCCGCATTGGGCGCGAGCGCGGTGAAGAACAGCGAGCTGGTGATCGCGGTTGCCGCAAACGCCGTCCACATCACATAGGTGCCGATCTTGCCGGCGGTCGGCCCGGGCTCGGAGCCGTAGATGCGCGGGATGTTGCTGATGATGGGATAGACGATGCCGCCGCTGCGCGCGGTGTTGGATGGCGTCGCTGGTGCCAGCAGGAAGTCCGACATCGCGACCGCATAGCCGAGACCGAGCGTGTTGCGGCCGAGCTTTTGCACCAGCACCAGCGCGATACGGCGGCCGAGCTGGCTCTTGCGATAACCGATCGAGAATACGAAGGCGCCGACGATCAGCCACACCGTGCTCTCGGCAAAACCCGCCAGCATCCAGCGCAGCGATTTGCCGGGATCGGGATCGATATAGCCGGCGACGCCCGCGACCGTCAGCCCGATGAACCCGACCGCGCCGACCGGCATCGATTCGAGAATGAGTCCGGTGATAACGGCCGCGAACACGGCAAAATAGTGCCACTGATTGGCGTTGAGACCCGTCGGCACCGGCCACAGATAGATGGCCAACCACACCACGAGCGGCGCGATCAGCTTCCAGCTAAACCCTTTTGCCTGAGGCGTCTGCGAGCTTGCGGCCATGGGCCCTCCCCCTCGATTGTCGTCGCATTGTACCGCCCGTTGGCCGAGCCGTTTTTGTCCTAGCGCGGCGTATACGGACTGTCTGCGGCGCGATCAATGGTCTGACTTCACGTTCTACCGCCCCTTGAAGCGCGGCTTGCGGCGGGTCAGGAACGCCTCAACGCCCTCCTTGTGGTCTTCGGTGAGACTCGCCAGTGCGAACTGGTCGACGTCCATGTGGCTGGCGAGATCGTCCAGCGCATGTGCCAGCCGGTTGACGGTCAGCTTGGTCATGGCGACCGAGAGCGGCGGCTGCGCGGCGACCTTCCGGGCAAGCTCCATGGCGGCATCGAACGCATGGCCGGGATCGGCCACCTGCTCCACCAAACCCCACTCGTAGGCCTCATCGGCCGAGATGCGCTGGTCGGCCAGGATCACCGCCTGCTTGGTGCGGGCCGGCCCGATCAGATGCAGCATGCGCGGGATGCTCTGCCAGCTCATGTTCATGCCGAGCCCGATCTCGGGCACGCGCAGATGCGCGTCGTGCCCCATCACGCGGAAGTCGAGCGCCACGGCCAGCGCGACGCCGCCGCCGACGCAAAAACCCTCGATGGCCGCGATCGTGATCTGCTCCATCTCATGCCAGGCATGGGTCAGACGCGGCCCGAGCTTGAGATGCCGCCGCAGCGTGCCGAGATCCATGTCCTTGCGCGAGCGGCCCTCGGCATCCTTGAGGTCGAAGCCGGCGCTGAAGGCGCTGGTGCTGCCCGTCAGAACCACGACGGACGTTGCGGCATCATCCTCGAAACTGCGCGCTGCCGCGGTGAGCTGGCGCAGCGCCTCCGGCGAGAGCGCGTTGATGCCGTCGCCGCGGTCGAACCGCACCACCGCAATCCGCCCCTCCGGTCCGAGCCCCTTCTCGATCGTCACGAAGTCCGTCACCGATGTCTCCCTATCCGCTTTGCTGCGAGGCTAGCCTACATCCGGCCTCACGAATATGGGACCCGGTTGCGCCCCAGCGCATACTCGACAGGCAGGGACCATTGCGCCTATCTTTGCGCCATGAGCCACGATCACGACCATCATCACGACCATTCCGAGCTGTCGGAGACCGAGCTGCGCGTGCGCGCGCTCGAGACGATCTTGACAGAAAAAGGTTATGTCGAGCCGGCCGCGCTCGACGCCATCATCCAGGCCTATGAGACCAGGATCGGCCCGCACAACGGCGCGCGCGTCGTCGCCAAGGCCTGGACCGATCCGGCGTTCAAAAAGGCGCTGCTGGAGGATGGCTCGAAGGCCATCGGCACGCTCGGCCATGTCAGCCGCGTCGGCGACCATCTCGTCGTGGTCGAGAATACGCCAGAGCGACACAACATGGTCGTGTGCACGCTGTGCTCCTGCTACCCCTGGGAAATGCTGGGACTGCCGCCGGTCTGGTACAAGGCCGCGCCCTATCGCTCGCGCGCGGTGAAGGACCCGCGCGGCGTGCTCGCCGATTTCGACGTCACGCTGCCCAAGGACATGGAAATCCGTGTCTGGGATTCGACGGCCGAGACCCGCTTCCTGGTGCTGCCGATGCGCCCCGCGGGCACCGAAGGCTGGAGTGAGGAGCAGCTCGCCGAGCTCGTCACGCGCGATTCCATGATCGGCACCGGCTTTCCCAAGACGCCTGGAGCGCCCTCGTGAACGGCGTCCACGACATGGGCGGCATGGACGGGTTCGGCAAGGTCGAGGCCGAGCCGAACGAGCCGATGTTTCACGAGGAGTGGGAATCGCGTGTTCTCGCCATGGTGCGCGCGATGGGCGCGGCGGGCGCCTTCAACATCGACACCTCGCGCTTCTATCGCGAGACGCTGCCGCCGCACGTCTATCTCTCGAGCTCCTACTACAAGAAATGGTTTCTCGGGCTCGAGGAGATGCTGATTGAGAAGGGCTACCTCACCCGGGACGAGGTCGCCGCCGGCCACGCGATGCAGCCTGCAAAGGCGCTCAAGCACGGCAAGTTCGACCTCGCCAATGTCGAGCGCGTCATGGTGCGCGGCAAGTTCGCCCGCCCTGCTCCGGCGCCGGCAAAATTCAACATCGGCGACCGCGTCCGCGCCAGGAACATCCATCCGACCACGCATACGCGGCTGCCGCGCTATGTGCGCGGCCATGTCGGTGTCGTCGAGCTGAACCACGGCTGCCATGTATTTCCGGATTCGGCGGCGATGGAGCTCGGCGAAAATCCGCAATGGCTTTACACGGTCGTCTTCGAGGGCCGCGATCTCTGGGGCGCGGACGGTGATCCGACCTTGAAGGTGTCGATCGACGCCTTCGAACCCTATCTGGACCCGGCGTGATGAGCAGCACGGCTGCGGCCGCCGCGACGGCGGCCATTCCGAGCATTCCGCGCGATGACGACGGCCCGGTCTTCCGCGCGCCCTGGGAAGCGCATGCGTTCGCGATGGCGTTGACGCTGCACGAGCGCGGCGTGTTCACCTGGCCGGAATGGGCCGCAGCCCTGGCCTCCGAGATCAAGCGCGCCCAAGCCGCCGGCGACCCTGACACGGGCGAGACCTATTACCTGCACTGGCTCGCCACGCTGGAAGGTTTGGTTGCAAGCAAGGGCGTCGCATCGGCGGAGACGCTGCACCGCTACCGCGACGCCTGGGACCACGCCGCCGACCGCACGCCGCACGGCAAGCCGATCGAGCTAAAGCCAGAGGATTTTGGCTAGCTCGCGCCACAATCTCGTCATTGCGAGCGTAGCGAAGCAATCCAGAATCTTTCCGCGGCGGCAGTCTGGATTGCTTCGTCGCTTCGCTCCTCGCAATGACGACGTTGAGAGGGCGCAAGCTCTCTCCTCCGTCGTCGCCCGGCTTGACCGGGCGACCCAGTACGCCGCGGCTTCTCGGCTCAAGCACCTTCTCTGGAATACTGGATCGCCCGCTTTCGCGGGCGATGACGGCGGAGATTGGAGCGCTATTTGCGCCCCGCCGCAAACTCTCGCCATCCCTTCGCCCGCAAACTGCACGCCGGGCACTCGCCGCACCCGAAACCCCACTCATGCTGCGCGCCGCGTTCGCCGAGATAGCAGGTGTGCGAGTGCTCGCGGATGAGATCGACCAGTCCTGCGCCACCGAGGTCGTGAGCGAGCTTCCACGTCGCCGCCTTGTCGATCCACATCAGCGGCGTATGCAGCTCGAATTGCCTGGCCATGCCGAGCGAGAGCGCGGCCTGCATGGCGCGGATGGTGTCGTCGCGGCAATCAGGGTAGCCGGAATAATCGGTCTCGCACATGCCGCCGACGATGTGGGTGATGCCGCGCCGGTAGGCGAGCGCCGCGGCAAACGTCAGGAACACCAGGTTGCGGCCGGGCACGAACGTATTCGGCAGGCCGTCGGCGCCCATCGCGATGGCGACGTCGCGCGTCAGCGCCGTCTCGGACACAGCCGCCAGCGTCGGAATCGACAGCGTGTGGCTCTCGCCGAGCCTTGCGGCCCAATCGGCACGCAGCCCCTTGATGCCGTCGAACAGCCGGTCGCGGCAGGCGAGTTCGATGGCATGGCGCTGGCCATACTCGAAACCCAGTGTCTCCACGCGTGCAAAGCGGCTGAGCGCCCAGGCGAGGCAGGTGGTGGAATCCTGGCCGCCGGAAAAGAGCACCAGGGCGGTTTGTGATGAAAATGCGTCACTCATGGCCCGCGCTTTAGCACTGCGGGCGCGGCTCGCCAATCTGCCGCCAATCGGTGGAAATCGGCCTGTTCCGCAGCGCCGCGCTGGGAACGGCGGGCCGCTTTTGGCATAAGGCTTTGGAGCCAGGAGACTGCCCCGCAATGACCCCTTCCCGCGACATTTCCCGTCTGATCGAGATCATGGCGGCGCTGCGCACGCCGGTGACCGGCTGCCCCTGGGACCTCGAGCAGAATTTCGCGACGATCGCGCCCTACACGATCGAGGAGGCCTATGAGGTGGTCGAGGCCATCAGCCGCGGCGATCTCGACGATCTGCGCGAGGAGCTCGGTGACCTCCTGCTCCAGGTCGTGTTTCACGCCCAGATGGCTTCAGAACAGAATGCCTTTACCTTCGGCGACGTCGTGGAGGCCATCACCCGCAAGATGATCCGGCGCCACCCTCATGTCTTCGCCGACAAGGACGGCAACCTCGCCTCCTCCCACGTCAAGGAGGTCTGGGACCGCATCAAGGCCGAGGAGAAAGCCGAACGTGCGGCTCGCCGGCCGCCGGAGGAAACGCCGACGCACAAGTCGTTACTCTCGGGCGTCAAGGCCGGTCAGCCCGCGCTGACGCGCGCGATGGAGCTCCAGCGCAAGGCCTCCACCGTCGGCTTCGACTGGAACGACCCGCGCGCGGTGCTGGCGAAAATCCGCGAAGAAGCCGACGAGATCGAGGCGGCGCTCGACCGCAACGACAGCGAGGGGCTGGCGGAGGAAACCGGCGATCTGATGTTCGCACTCGTCAATCTCGCCCGCCACGTCGACGCCGATCCGGAAGCCGCGCTACGCGCGACGAATGCAAAGTTCGAGCGGCGCTTCGCCTTCATCGAGCGCGCGCTTGAGGCGCAAGGGCGGACGCTCGAGCAGGCGTCGCTGGCGGAGATGGACGCGCTGTGGAACGCGGCGAAGAGTGAGGGGAAACCGGTATCAGAGACTCGCTCGCAGGCCCGCCGCTAGCGTTGTGGCCTGCTCCATCGGTGTACCCGCAAGGATCGAAGCGGTCGCGAAGGAGATATAGGTCAGCATCTTTTCCCGAATGCAGCGAGGCGGTCATGGCGGATCGCAGTCAAGCCATGAAACCGTCACGACAAGCAGTCTAGAGTTGAGCAACGGAGCCCGCGCAGCCGAAATCCCACCTCAGGTGAGTGCGATGCCATTAAAGCACTATTCGGTCCTCAAAGGACGCCCGATCGCGATGCGTTTCGGCACCGGCCAGTCGCCGCACTATCAAGTCCATGTCGTGGCCGACAACGCGGATTTCCGCATCGCCGTCAATGTGCAGTCAGCCGACGGAAGCGAAGTCGAGTTCCTGGTGCGATCGCACTTTGTCCATCCGATCACCGATCATCTCGCGGCGCTGCCGGAGGGCCTGCACCCGCAGCCGCCGAAGCCGGCCAGCATCGCGCTGGACTTCATTCGCGGCAATCTGATGCAGCCCCAGGAGATGATCCCGCTGCCGCTGTCCGTGCCCGGACCCGACAATGACCTCAACGAGAAGCTCGACCAGTTCGTCCAGCGCGCGCTCTCAAACGAAAGCGCGATGATCTACGCATTCGGTGAGACATGGGGGCCGGAGACCAAGGCGGACAATTATTTCGGCTTCCGGCCGGGCCGCGGCATTCACGATATCCATATGAATCAGGGAAATCCAATCGGACGATTCTCGGGCGACAACGGGCCATGGCAAGACGGCGGGCTGGTGTTCGAATTCCCGGATCAGAAGCTATGGACGGCGGTCTTCCTCAAATTCCAGACCCAGGCCTGGCACACCGACGACAAGACCGGTGACCCCATCGATCTCGGCGCTCCGACACAGCCGCCAGATCCGACCGCTCCTCCGACCGGGCAAATGCCTGACGGACTCGTGCGCATCATCGCAGCACTCGTCAATGCCTTGAAGACGCCTGAGCGGGAAGTCGTCACGCTGCTCAATACGGCCGATCGCGACATCGATCTCACCGGCTGGATGCTGGCCGACAAGCAAAAGAACAAGATGGTCCTGTCAGGGAAGATCGCGGCCGGGGGCACGCTCGCCGTCGTCGTGCAGAAGCCGATGGAATTGTCGAACCAGGGCGGCATCATTTCGCTGCTGGACGAGCGCGGGATCAAGATCCACGGCGTCGCCTATACCAAGGCGCAGGCGAAGAATCCGGGCCTGACCATTCCATTCTAGCGTTACGCGTCTCAACCCGGAAACGCGGATATGGTCGATATCGCACGCAGGCCGGTCGGGCGCACCGCGCCCTTCGGATCACGCCACGCGCGGCACGGCATCGAACCGGTTCACCACGATATCCCGCTTGGTCTCGTCGACCCGCACCGTCATGTCGAAGCGGCCGTCGTGCAGCTCTTTGGCCAGCACCTCGGAATTCCTGTGCAGCCAGCTGATGCCGGCGCCGTCGGCGGCGTCGATGGAGAGATCGAGCGTGGTGCGCTTTGCGGCGAGACGTTCCTCGATGGCCGCAAGCAGTGCATCGATCCCCTCGCCTGACACGGCCGAGACCAGCATCGCCGGATGATCTTCCGGCCGGCGCGCGGCGATGTTCAAAAGCTCTTCGCGCTTGTCAGGCTCGTAACGGTCGATCTTGTTCCAGACCTCGATGATGCGGCCACTGTCGTCGGGATTGATGCCGAGCTGGCGCAGCACGGCGTCGACGTCGCCCTGCTGGGCCTCGGCATCCTCGTGCGAGATGTCGCGCACATGCAGGATGACGTCGGCTTCCAGCACCTCTTCCAGCGTGGCGCGGAAGGCGGCGACGAGCTGGGTCGGCAGGTTGGAGATGAAGCCGACGGTGTCGGACAGCATCGCCTTGCCGCCATGCGGCAAAGTGAGCGCGCGCAGGGTCGGATCGAGTGTTGCGAACAGCATGTCGGCGGCCTGAACGTCGGCGCGGGTCAGGCGGTTGAACAGCGTCGACTTGCCGGCATTGGTGTAGCCGACCAGCGCGACGACGCGATACGGCACGCGCTGGCGTCCGGCGCGATGCAGCCGCCGCGTCGCCTGCACCTTCTTCAGCTCGCCCTCGAGTTTCGAGATGCGCTCCTGGATCAGGCGGCGATCGGCTTCGATCTGCGTCTCGCCGGGACCGCCCATGAAGCCGAAGCCGCCACGCTGGCGTTCCAGATGGGTCCAGGAGCGAACGAGGCGCGAGCGCTGGTAGTTGAGATGCGCAAGCTCGACCTGGAGCGAGCCTTCCTTGGTCTTGGCGCGGCGGCCGAAGATTTCCAGGATGAGCCCGGTGCGGTCGAGCACCTTGGCGTGCAATTCCTTCTCGAGATTGCGCTGCTGGATCGGCGCCAGCGCGCAATCCATCACGACGAGCTCGACATCGAGGCTCTTGGCCAGCGCGGCGATCTCCTCGACCTTGCCCTTGCCGATATAGGTCGCGGGGCGGATCTGGCTGATCGGCGCGATAATGGCGTCGGCAATGACGAGGTCGATCGCCCGCGCGAGGCCGGCGGCCTCATCGAGCCGGGCCTCCGCGTCACGCTGAACATGGCTTTCCGATTGCGCGTCGGCACCGCCCGCGCGCACACGCAAGTAGGGGCCGATGACAAGCACCCGCCCCGTCTGCTTCGCCCCTGCCGACCGCGGACGGTCGGCCTCCCCGTCGAAATTCCGGGGTTCCAATCAGATCACTCTCAAGCCGGCTGATCCTCGCCGCCTTCGAACAACTGGATCGGAGCGCCCGGCATGATGGTCGAGATCGCATGCTTGTAGACAAGCTGCGAGTGACCGTCGCGCCGAAGCAGCAAACAGAAATTGTCGAACCAGGTCACGATGCCCTGGAGCTTCACTCCGTTGACCAGAAAGATCGTCAGTGGCGTCTTGGTTTTGCGAACGTGATTGAGGAAGGTGTCCTGTAGGTTTTGTGCGCGGTCTGCCGCCATTGTTTTTTTCTCGCTTTGAGTTTCTTTTTATTGCGCCGGTTGCGGCCCTCTTTGTGACATTCGGGGCCTCTTCCGGTTGCCATTCCTCATGAGATCCCCCTCGGAGGAACAGCGGTTCGATTAGAGGACAGGACGGGTTATTAGGCAAGCCGCTTCACGCGGCAGGCCACGCCCAATTGCCCCGAAAAACTACGGAAATCGATGATTTTCCTCGCTAATCCCTGAGGTGCGGCCGCGACGTCGCGGTGTCAGCCGACACCGAGCGCCTTCAGCTTCCGGTGCAGCGCCGAACGTTCCATGCCAACAAACTCAGCCGTGCGAGAAATATTTCCTGAAAAACGGCTAATCTGTGCAATCAAATAGTCGCGCTCGAACACTTCGCGCGCTTCGCGCAGCGGCAGCCCCATGATGTGCTCGCCGTTGTTGCTGGTCGGCATCGCCGGCACCATCGAGCCGACGTCCTGCGGCAGCATGTCGGCGGTGATGATCACCTCCGGTCCGCCCGCGGCCAGAATCATGACTCTCTCAACGTTGTTGCGGAGCTGGCGTACGTTGCCGGGCCACACATGCGATTGCAGCACCGCCATCGCGTCCTGCCCGATCTGCCGCTTGGGCAGGCCGCTGCCGGCCGAGATCTGCTCCATGAAATAGTCGATCAATTCCGGAATGTCCTCGCGCCGCTCCGAGAGCGCCGGCACGCGGATCGGCACCACCGAGAGCCGATGATAGAGGTCTTCGCGGAAATGACCGGCAGCGATCTCCTCTTCGAGATTTCGCGCCGTGGAGGAGATGATGCGGACGTCGACCTGCACCTTGCCGGTGCCGCCGACGCGCTGGAACGACTGCTCGACTAGCACGCGCAAAATCTTGTTCTGGGTCTCGCGCGGCATGTCCGCGATCTCGTCGATGAACAGCGTGCCGCCATGGGCTTCCTCGAGCGCGCCGGGCTTACGCGGCTGCTCGCCATTGGACTGTTCGACGCCGAACATCTCGTGCTCCATGCGCTCCGGCGTGATCGCGGCGGCATTGATCACGACGAACGGACCATCGGCGCGGCCCGAGGCCGTATGCAGCGTGCGCGCGGTCAGCTCCTTGCCGGCGCCGGCCGGGCCGACGATCAGGATGCGGCTGTTGGCCTTGGCCGCGCGATCGATGGTCTGGCGCAGCTGGTTCATGCTCGGCGAGCGGCCGACGAGCGAGCTTGCGCTCGGCGCGAGCTGCTTCAGCTCCTTGACCTCGCGCTTGAGCCGCGAGTTCTCGAGCGCTCTGTTCGCGACCAGGATCAGCCGGTCGGCCTTGAACGGCTTCTCGATGAAGTCGTAGGCGCCGCGCTTGATCGCGGCGACCGCGGTCTCGATGTTGCCGTGGCCGGAGATCATCACGACCGGCAGATCGGCATTGTCCTTCTTGACCTGCTCCAGCAGCTGCAAGCCGTCGAGCTTGGAGCCCTGGAGCCAGATGTCGAGAAACACCAGATGCGGCCTGCGATTGGCGATCTCGGCGAGCGCCGTATCGCTGTCGCGGGCGGTCCGGGTCACGAAGCCCTCGTCTTCGAGAATGCCCGCAACGAGATCGCGAATATCGGCCTCATCATCGACAATCAGAATTTCACTTGCCATGGTTCGCGCCTGTCTTGTCAGATGCCTGTTGAGGCTTCGATCTTCGTTGAATCATTGGTCTTTTCAGCCGCCTCTTTGGTTTCGGCGGCCGGCTGTTTTGTTTCGGGCGGCTTGGCGATGTCCGTGACCGCGTTTGCGGCCGACGATGCCTGCACGGTCCCCTCGCCCTTCGCGGGGGCACCGGAGATCGCAAAACGCATCCGCATCCACGCGCCGCGCTGGCCCTCGCGGAAATCGGAAGCGTCCTTCAGCTCGATACGCCCGCCATGGTCTTCGAGCACGCGGCCGACGATCGCCAGGCCAAGGCCGGTGCCCTTGGCCCGCGTCGTCACATAAGGCTCGAGGAGGCGCGAGCGCGCGACCTTGGGCAGGCCGATGCCGTTGTCGATGACGTCGATCAGCACGTCCTCGCCCTCGCGCGAGACTACGACGTCGATGCGGCCCTTGCCGTAATCCTTGCCGAGCTCCTCCGGCGGCACCTGCTCGACGGCCTCCGTGGCGTTCTTGACGATGTTGGTGACCGCCTGCGAGATCAGCCGCCGGTCGAACTGCGCGCGCAGCGGATCTTCCTTGAATTCGGCCTCGATATCGATCTCGGGATGGGCGACCTTCATCAGGAACACCGCCTGCCGCACGGTGTCGGCGACGTCCTCGCCCTCCATCACCGGCTTCGGCATCCGTGCGAAACGCGAGAACTCGTCGACCATGCGGCGGATATCGTCGACCTGGCGCACGATGGTATCGGTGCACTGCTCGAAGATCTGCTTGTCCTTGGTCTCGGTGATGTCCTTGCCGAACTTGCGGCGGATGCGCTCGGCCGAGAGCTGGATCGGCGTCAGCGGATTCTTGATCTCATGCGCGATGCGGCGCGCGACGTCGCCCCAGGCCGAGGTGCGCTGCGCCGAGACCAGTTCGGTGATGTCGTCGAGCGTGATGATGTAGCTGTCGTGCGGCTGGCTGGTCTTCTCGGCGCTGACGCGGACCGACAGGTTGCGCTCGGTGCCGTCGCGCGTGATCGTGATCTGGCCCTGCACCAGGCGCTGGGTCCCTTCCCGCGCCGTCTTCATCATCTCCTCTAGCTCGGGCAGCACGTCGGAGAGCGGATGGCCGAGCGTCTCCGCTTCGGAGTGCCCGATCAGCTTCTCGGCGGAGCGGTTGAGGATGCCGACGCTGCCCGAATTGTCGACGCCGATGATGCCGGCACTCGCCGAGGACAGCACGGCCTCGATGAAGCGGCGGCGGCTGTCGATGAGATCGCTGGCGTTGACGAGCTCGTCACGCTGGCTGCGCAATTCCTGCGTCATCTTGTTGAAGGTCTCACCCAGCTGGGCGAGGTCGCCTTCCGACTGGTGCACGGGCACCTTCACATGGAGGTCGCCGGTCGAGACCGTGTGGGCGGCGTTCATCAGCCGCCGGATCGGGGCCACCAGCGAGTTGGCGAAGTTGAGGCCGATCAACACCGAGGCCATCAGGATGGTCAGCGCGATCACCGCGAACATCAGCGCGAAGGCGACCTGGATGCCGAGCCGGCGCGACTCGATCTGGGCGTATTCGGCGACGCTGACTTCGGTCTGCTTGAGCTGGTTGACGACGTTCGGATCGAGCGGCCGCGCGACATAAAGGAAGGTGTCGCTGAAGGCGCGCAGGCGGATCACCGCGGCGACGAAGCTCGCATCCGGCAGCACGGCGATCTCGGGCTCGGATTCGTTGACGTTGCTGAGGAAGTCCGGCGCCGGCGGCGAATAGGCGAGCCGCATGCCGGTGTCGGCCGATTCGAGGATATTGGTGTTCTTGTCGATGATCATCGCGCCCGGCAGGTTGCGGGAGCCGGCGCTGGCGGTCAGCAGCTCGCGGAACGAGCGGCGGTCCTGGTCGTAGAGCGGCCGGGCGTGGGCGATGTCATTGGCCATGCCGAGAATGTCGCCGCGGATCAGCTGTGCGTGGTCCTGCATGTAGGCGCGCGCGATCGTCAGCGAATTCTGGATCACCTCCTTGGTCGGGCCGGAGAACAGCCGGTCGAGGCCGCGCTCGATGGTGACGTTGGCGACGACGGCGACCAGCACCGCCGGCAGCACCGCCACGATCGAGAACAGGCTGACGATCTGGACATGGAGGCGCGCCGCCGCCCGGCCCCGCCGCCGCGCCAGGATCAACTGCCAGAGCTCGCGGACGATGATGCCAACCAGCAGCAGGATCGTGGCCGCATTGATCAGATAGAAGGAGCGGACCACCTCCGGCGTCGGCTCGATCCTCGTGAGACCGGTCAGGACCAGGAAGGTCAGGAGGGCCGACAGCAACGCCATCGCCACGGCAAGGGGTGCCAGCCAGCGTCGCACCGACCAACGCCGGGGCTCTTCCGCTGGGGCCGTGTCGAAGTGTGCGGCCGAGGTATCTGCGCTGGTCATTCCGGCAATGGTGCTGAAAACGGGGTCCGCGGCGGGCGGATACTGATGTATTCGTACCACATTGTTGCCGAATTGCGACAATTCCGCGGCGCCCTCGCCGCGACGGACCGGCGCATCCACAGGCCGCTGTTCTGGCAAACCTCGCTTGCGGGAACGGATTCCCGCCCCTGCGGCTTGACCGCCATGGACAGGTTCTTTCTCGCGATGATGGTGTCGGCCGTGCTGCTGCTGATCGTAGCCGCCGACCTCCTGGTCAATGGTCTCGGGGTGCAGCAGCCGCTGGCGAACGTCGCCAGCGCCCAGCCGGTCTCGGCGCGGCTGATCAGATGAGCGCGACGCTGCGCTCGGCGGTTGAATAACAATTCATACGTTCCAGCGGAACGTTTCGGCCTGATTCGGACTTTTGCTCACCGCGTTAGCCACAACGGCCAGCGCGATCCGGACAGGCTCAGCTCCGCTTTGGTAGGGGGAGCTGAGCCACCGTCCGTTCGGGAAGACTAACCCCCGCTCCGGTACACCTGGATATCGAGGTCCCGGATCTTCTTCCGCAGCGTGTTGCGGTTGAGACCGAGCAAATCGGCGGCGCGGATCTGGTTGCCGCGGGTGGCGGCGAGCGCGGCCGTGAGCAGTGGCACCTCGATCTCCTTGAGGATGCGGTGATAGAGGCCCGGCGGCGGCACGCCGTTCGGGAAGCCCTGGAAGTGCGAGGAGAGATAGGCCTCGACCGCGCCGCCGAGATTGTCGACGCCCTGCTGGACCGCGGCACCGGGGCTGACCGTGGGCGGCGCCAACTCGCCGTCGATGACGGAGCCCGTGATCACGTCCTGCGGGTAGAGCGCGGCGAGGCGCCGGGCGAGATTCTCGAGCTCGCGCACGTTGCCGGGCCAGCGGTGCTGCTTCATCCGCTCCAGCGCCAGCGCATCGAGCTTCTTCGGCGGCAGGCCGTCCTTCTCGGCCAGCGTGAAGAAGTGCCGCACGAGGTCCGGCAGGTCTTCGATGCGCTCGCGCAAGGGGGGCAGCCGCAGCGGCACGACGTTGAGGCGGAAGAACAGATCTTCGCGGAATAGGCCCTGCTGGATCAGGACGCGCAGGTCCTTGTTGGACGCCGCGACGATCCGCACGTCGGTCTTGATCGGGGTGCGGCCGCCGACGGTGGTGTATTCGCCCTGCTGGAGCACGCGCAGCAGGCGGGTCTGCGCCTCCATCGGCATGTCGCCGATCTCGTCGAGGAACAGCGTGCCGCCCTCGGCCTGCTCGAACCGGCCCGAGGCGCGGGTGTTGGCGCCGGTGAAGGCGCCGCGCTCGTGGCCGAACAGTTCGGACTCGATGAGGTCACGCGGGATCGCCGCCATGTTGACCGCGACGAACGGGCCGTTGCGGCGCTTGCCGTAATCGTGCAGCGCGCGCGCCACCAGCTCCTTGCCGGTGCCGGACTCGCCCGTGATCATCACGGTGAGGTCGGTCTGCATCAGGCGCGCCAGCACGCGGTAGATTTCCTGCATCGCCGGCGAGCGGCCGACCAGCGGGATCGCCTCCATCTCGGCGTCCTCGTCCGGCGTCGAGACCCGTTCCTTCGGCTCGGCCAGCGCACGGCCGACGATGGCGATCAGCTCCTTCAGGTCGAAGGGCTTTGGCAGATATTCGTACGCCCCGCGCTCCGAGGCGCGGATCGCGGTCATGAACGTGTTCTGCGCGCTCATGACGATGACGGGCAGATTCGGCCGCATCTTCTTGATCCGCGGCAGCAGGTCGAAGGCGTTCTCGTCGGGCATCACCACGTCGGTGATGACGAGATCGCCCTCCCCCTGGCTGACCCAGCGCCACAGCGTTGCGGCATTGCCGGTGAGCCGGACTTCATAGCCGGCGCGGGATAGCGCCTGATTGAGAACCGTGCGGATGGCGGTGTCGTCATCAGCAACGAGAATGCTACCTGCGGGCATCGTTAATCCTCATTTCGCCCCCTGTGACGCAGACGACGACTTCCCGGCAGAGCCGTCGCGGCTGCTTTGATCGGCATGTTTGACCGATGTGGAATACATCGGCATCAGCACGCGGAAGGTGGTCTTGCGCGGCTGAGACTCGCATTCGATGATGCCCCCGTGATCTCCGATGATCTTTGCGACCAGCGCCAGGCCAAGACCCGAGCCGGTCTGCTTGGTGGTCACGAAGGGATCGAACAGGTTGGGCAGAAGATCGTCCGGCACGCCTGGTCCGTTGTCCTTCACGCAGAACTCGAGCGGCAGCGATACACGGGATTTTTGACCGGGGACTGACAGGCGCACGCCGGGACGGAACGCGGTGGTGAGCTGGATCTCGGCGTCGGGGACGTCGATCAGCGCTTCGGCGGCATTCTTCACGAGGTTGAGGAACACCTGGACGAGCTGGTCCTGGTTCGCCAGGACCGGCGGCAGCGACGGATCATAATCCTCGATGAAACGGATGTTGCGGGCAAAGCCCGACTGCGCCAGTCGCTTCACGTGATCGAGTACGGAATGGATGTTCACGGGACCGCGCACCACGGGGCGCTCGTCGCCGAACACCTCCATGCGGTCGACCAGCGTCACGATGCGGTCGGCCTCGTCGCAGATCAGCCGCGTCAGCATGCGGTCCTCGGACGAGGCCTGCTGCTCCAGCAGCTGCGCCGCGCCGCGGATGCCGGAGAGCGGATTCTTGATCTCATGCGCGAGCATGGCGGCCAGCGCGATCACCGAGCGCGCGGCGCTGCGATGGGTGAGCTGGCGGTCCATCTTGTCAGCGATGGAGCGCTCCTGGAGCATTACCACGATATGGCCGGGCCGCTCCGTCAGCGGGGCGACATGCAGATCCACCTGGCGGTCGCCGCCCATGCGCGGCGTGCCCAGATCGACCTTGTATTCGTTGACCGGCGAGTTGGACGAACGAACCTGGTCGATCAGCGCCAGCAAGGGGCTGCCGAACGGCACCAGTTCTTTCAGCGACTGCCGTTTCAGGAACTGCGTCGAGATGTCGAAGAAGGCTTCGGTCGCGATGTTGGCGGCGACGATCTTGCCGTCCGGCCCGATCATGAGCACGGGATTGGGCAGCGCATCCAGGATCGCGTCGCTCTCGGACGGAAGCGGCCGGCGATGGTCAGCAACTGAGCTCATGCAGCAGCGCTCCATGCGAAATCGTCGAAGGCATCTTGCAGCGACTGGTGGACGAGGCGCGGATCCTCGGAGGTGAGGATCTTGTGGCGCCAGGCTTTCAGCTTCTCGGCCGGTGCACGGCTCACATCGGCCGCGACGTCGAGCGCCCAGCCGAGATGTTTTCGCGCGTGCCGGAGGCCGATGCGCAGGCCGTAGAGCGCGCAGACGCCCTCATAGAGCGTGCGGACATAATGCAGCTGCGTCTCGAGCGACGGCGCGGCTTCAGCCGCCCCGCCCTTCAGGCGGCGGCCGATCTCGCCGGGCAACCAGGGCTGCCCCTGCGCGCCGCGGCCTATCATCACGGCATCGGCGCCAGAGGCCTCCAACGCCGCGAGCGCTTTCTCGTAAGTGGTGATGTCGCCGTTGACGACGAGCGGAATGGAGATCGCTTCGCGCACAGCGCGGATCGCATCCCAATCGGCCTCGCCCTTGTAAAACTGGCAGCGGGTGCGGCCGTGCACGGTGACGAGCTCGATGCCGGCGGCTTCCGCACGCCGCGCCAATTCCGGCGCGTTGCGGGTGTGATCGTCCCAGCCGAGTCGCATCTTCAGGGTCACCGGCACCTTCACCGCCGCGATCGTCGCATCGATCAGGCTGACGGCATGGTCGAGATCGCGCATCAGGGCGGAGCCGGACTGGCCGCCGGTGACATGCCGGGCCGGACAGCCCATGTTGATGTCGATGATGTCGGCGCCTCCGGCTTCGGCGATCCGGGCCCCCTCGGCCATCCAATGCGCCTCGCAGCCGGCGAGCTGGACCACATGAGGCCCGATCCCGGTCGCTTCGCAGCGCAACCGGGACATCTTGTGGCCGTTCGCGAGCTCATCGCTGGCGGTCATTTCGGACACGACCAGACCGGCCCCGAGCTCGGCGGCAAGCCGGCGAACGGGCGAGTCGGTGACCCCCGACATCGGCGCCAGGAAGACCGGGGTGGCGACCTCGATATCGCCAATTTTCAACGGCTTAGAGCCTGATACTGCCGAGCCGGTCACAGGGGTCTCGTTGCGTAGGCAGGGCCTCATCGCGCCTGCCATGACCTATCTTGCGCACAATTCTTGTGCAGTCAAGCGTCATGCCTACAGTTTAGACAGTTCTGCAAATCTTTCAAGTGCAGTGCAGCAAAATGCTGTTTCCCACAATCCGGGGAAACCCCTTTTTTTGCGGGCCTGCCGTGCTAGAGGCATGCGGCAATCACCCCACTCCCCGACTCTCTTCATCACCAACTGAGTATTTGAGTCCTATGGCGAAATCACAGCGCACCGCAGTCGTCCTCGTCGCGGCCGGACGCGGCCTGCGGGCCGGCGCCGGTGGTCCCAAGCAATATCGCGAGATCGGCGGCGTTCCCGTGATCTATCGCGCCATGGAGGCCTTCAGCCGTCACCCCGACGTGTTCGCCGTGCAGCCGGTGGTGAACCCCGACGACAGCGCCATGTTCACGGCAGCGGTCGCGGGACTGAGCCATGAGCCGCCGACCAATGGCGGCGCGACGCGGCAGGCCTCAGTGCTCGCAGGGCTCGAAGCACTCGCCAAGCATAAGCCCGATATCGTGCTCATCCACGACGCCGCGCGCCCCTTCGTCTCGGCAGGCGTGATCTCGCGCGCAATCGAGGCGGCGAGCCGCACCGGCGCTGCGCTCCCGGTCGTTGCCGTCACCGACACCATCAAGGTCACCGGCGAGAGCGGCAATGTCGAGGACACGCCGGACCGCGCAGCCTTGCGAATCGCGCAGACGCCGCAATCCTTTCGTTTCGACGTCATCCTCGAGGCGCATCGTCGCGCGGCGAAGGACGGGCGCAGCGATTTCACCGACGATGCCGCGATTGCCGAATGGGCGGGATTGACGGTCGCAACCTTTGAAGGCGATGTTGCCAATATGAAGCTCACCACTCCCGAGGATTTCGTGCGCGAGGAAGCGCGCCTGGCCAGCCTGCTCGGCGACATCAGGACCGGCACCGGCTATGACGTGCACGCCTTCGGCGAAGGCGACCACGTGATGATCTGTGGCGTGCGGGTGCCGCACACCAAAGGCTTCCTCGCCCATTCCGATGGCGATGTCGGCCTGCATGCGCTGGTCGACGCCATCCTCGGCGCGCTCGCCGACGGCGATATCGGCTCGCACTTTCCGCCAAGCGATGCGAAATGGAAGGGGGCTTCCTCCGACCAGTTCCTGAAATACGCCATCGAGCGCGTTGCGCAGCGTGGCGGCCGCGTCGCCAACCTCGAGGTGACGATGATCTGCGAGCGGCCGAAGATCGGCCCCTTGCGCGACACCATGCGCGCCCGCATCGCCGAGATCTCCGGGGTCGATATCTCCCGCGTCGCGGTGAAGGCGACCACCAGCGAGCGGCTCGGCTTCACCGGCCGCGAGGAAGGCATCGCGGCCACCGCGAGCGCCACCATCCGCCTGCCCTGGAGCGTCTAGGTCATGGGCGGCAGCGACGCACGCGCCCTCTCCCGCTCGCTGCTCGATCTGTGCCGGATGCGCAAGCTGACGATTGCCACCGCCGAGTCCTGCACCGGCGGTCTGGTTGCCGGCGCGCTGACCGACATTCCCGGCTCCTCCGACGTGATCGACCGCGGCTTCGTCACTTATTCCAATGACGCCAAGCGCGCGATGCTAGGGGTCGAGGCGAGCACGCTCGCGAATTTCGGCGCCGTCAGCAAGGAGACCGCAACCGCCATGGCGGTCGGCGCGCTGGAGCGGGCCGGCGTCGATCTCGCCGTTGCTATCACCGGTATCGCCGGCCCCGGCGGCGCCACGCCCGGCAAGCCGGTCGGTCTCGTGCATTTTGCGGTTGCCGCGCGCGACGGCCGCATCGTCCATCGCGAGCATCGCTTTGGCGCGATCGGCCGGACCGCCGTGCGCCAGCGCTCGGTGGTCGAGGCATTGCGCATGCTGACGGATCTCGCCCGCGGCCCGAAGGCCCAGCCCAAGCCCCGGCGCGCGGCCGCGGCAACGCGCCTGCGGCCTCGCGTGACCCGCTCGCCGCGCCGGCATGCGGTGAAGCGCAGGACGCCGCGGTCACCGCGCGGCTAGAGACACGTCATGCCGCCGCCAGCAGCGCGCTCGCGTGGTCGAGCACGCGCTGCTTGACCGCATCGGCGTCGGACGGCGCCACCTTCGCGCTCACCGTCAATTCCACGACGGGCGCTGCCGGATCGGCGGCGACCACCTTCGACACATTGACCGATGGCGCGGCGCGCTCGTCGACGCGAGGATCTTCACGCAACTCCTTCAGGATCTGGTCAGCCAGCTGCCGGCCTGTCCCATGCTGTCAATTGAGCGCGGCCAAGCGCGCGTTCCCGGCATGTGCGTTCGGCGCAAGGAAGCCGAATGGGTTCCGCGACATCCAATTATTGTTCCTGGCGCTTCGTCCGACAAATGACAGGGAGCTTCTGCTCAATCGCCTTCGCCAGCACCGTGCCGCGGGTCCGGCCGAGCTCTTTCGCTATCAGCGCAATCGGCTTGGTGCCTGCCAGTACCTTCAGCCTGCCAAGGTCTTCTTCGCTCCATGCCTGCTTCCAGCGTCCCATCTCCCCGATCCCGCGATAAAGCGCCCGCGCCCGACTCGGATTGTAGTCGAACCCTTCGCGAAGGGCAGACCTCGTGGCGCGCCGTTTCCGGCAAGGGGTGTTGCGTCAGCGCGCTGCGTTTTGGCACAAACTGCACTTGTCGCCCGACGGGAAGATGCACTGTGATGAAAGATTGTCTGCCCGGCCCAAGCGGCAGAACATCCGCGCGCGCGCGAACGGATTCCACATTGCCGCGCTTCCCGCTTGTGAAGCAAAGCTCGGGCGGAATACGCCGCGAGATCGCGGCGTTACGCCAGTTTTCAAAAAGCACGCAATTCTTGTCGAATTCGATCAGGATCGCAAATGTGCAACCGCGACCAAGCGTCATCGCCATGTCCGATCTTGCGCGCGACTGTATTGGCGCAATAATGCGGCTCTACGCTGTGGCCAGGAATCAACCCGGTCCTGCTTTCTGGAGGGCGACGGCGTGTTCGCTCGCGACACTGCACTGGCAATCGCTATTGCTACCTTGGCCGCTATTGATGGTACTGCAGCACAAACGGCCAACCAGCCGCCGGATACCATGGCGGCGCGGGTGGAGGCGTGCACGCCCTGTCACGGCAACAAGGGCGAAGGCACCAGCGACGTCTATTTCCCGCGGCTTGCCGGCAAGCCGGCCGGCTATCTCTACAACCAGCTCCTCGCCTTCCGCAGCGGCCGGCGCAAATACCCGCCGATGAACTATCTGCTGGAGTTTCTGCCTGATCCGTATCTGGAGGCGATGGCCGAATATTTCGCCAGCGAGCATCCGCCGCTGCCGCAGCCCGCGCCGAGCGAAGTCAGCAAGGAAGTGCTGGCGCAGGGCGAGCTGCTCGCGACCAGCGGCGATGCCGGTCGTAACATACCGGCGTGCGTGAGCTGTCACGGCCCGGGCCTCACGGGCATGCAGCCCGGCATCCCCGGTCTGCTGGGCTTGCGCGCCGCTTACGTCAGTGCGCAGCTCGGGGCCTGGCGCTACGGCACGCGGACGGCAAAATCGCCGGACTGCATGCAGCTCGTCGCCGGCCATCTGACGGAAGCAGATGTTACCGCCGTTGCGGCCTGGCTCGCGACGCGACCCGCGCCCACCAACCCGGCCCCCGTCCCGAAAGGCACCTACGCGCTGCCGTTCGGCTGCGGCAGCCAGCCCAACTGACGAGGCGCATGATGGGCTCAAGACTGTCGATCACGCAGCTATCGATCAAGCTCCTGGCCCTTGCCGCGCTCATCACGGCCGCGCAAGCGCAGGACAAGGCCGGCGACGTCATCGCGCGGGGTGAATATCTCGCCCGCGCCGGCGATTGCACGGCCTGCCATACTGCGGCCGAGGGCCGGCTGTTTGCCGGCGGGCGCCCGATGCCGACCCCGTTCGGAACGATCTACACGTCCAACATCACGCCCGATCCGGAGACCGGCATCGGCAAGTGGAGCGCGGACGATTTCTACAGAACCATGCACAACGGCCGTTTCCCGGATGGTGGGCTGATCTATCCGGCGATGCCGTTCGCGTCCTATACCAAGGTCACGCGTGCCGACAGCGACGCGATCTTCGCCTATCTGCGCTCGATTCAGCCGGTGAACCAGAAGAACAAGCCGCACGAGCTGCGGTTTCCCTATGACAACCGCCAGCTCATCCTCGGCTGGCGCACGCTGTTCTTCCGCGAGGGTGAGTTCAAGCCCGACCCCACCAAGTCGGCGGAATGGAATCGCGGCGCCTATCTGGTCGAGGGGCTTGGTCATTGCGGCATGTGCCATTCGCCGATCAACGCGCTCGGCGGCACCTCGCAATCGGACGCCTTCAAGGGCGGCCTGATCCCGATGCAGAACTGGTACGCGCCGTCCCTCACCTCCAACCGTGAGGCGGGTCTCGGCGACTGGAGCATCAAGGACATCACCGATCTGCTCCAGACCGGCGTCTCCATGCGCGGCGTGGTCTACGGCCCGATGGCCGAGGTCGTGCACAACAGCCTGCAATATCTCAACGACGAGGACACGCGCGCCATGGCGGTGTACCTCAAGGGCATCGCGGAGCCCTCGCCTCCGCCCGCGCCGAGCTCGGCCCTGCCGACCACCGAGAGCAGCCTGCTGATCAGCCTCGGCAAGACTGTCTACGACAAGAATTGCGCGAGCTGTCATGGGGCGCAGGGCGAAGGCAAGCCGCCGCATTGGCCGCCGCTCGCCAACAACCAGTCGATCGAGATGCAGTCGGCGGTCAATCCGATCCGCATGGTGCTCAATGGCGGCTATCCGCCGGGCACCAAGGGCAATCCGATGCCCTACGGCATGCCGCCCTTCGCAGGCCTCCTCTCCGACAACGAGGTCGCCGCCGTCGTCTCCTACATCCGCACCGCCTGGGGCAATCGCGGCACGCCGGTCTCGGCGCGCGAGGCCAACGAGCTGCGCTCCGCACCGCTGAACTGAGAGGCGTCATGTTCAATTCCGATCCGCCGACCAGCCCAGCCGCCGCCGACCAGGCCGTCGAGGAAGTCGTCTCGCAAGGACCGTCCGGCGCGATCGTGCTGGCCGGCATCGCCACGGCCTGCGTGGTCGCGATGTGGTTTGCCTTCTATCTCTTCGTCTTCCTGCCGCGCGGATCGCTGCAATGAGCGCAGGGGACACCCACACCCATGGCAGCGCCGAGGTCGCGGCCCGCGTCGAGCGGCGCTGGGCGACCATTGCCGTGATCATCGTCGTCGGCATGGCGCTTCTGGCAGCCTTCGCCGGCATCCATCGCGCCACCATGCCGCAGCCGCGCGTCGAGACCACCGATCCCTCGCGCATTCATCTCTCCGGCGAATTCGTCGAGAGCAATCTCGGCAGCGTGCTGGAGGCCAATGGCAATGTGACGGTGCGTGCAATCGGCCAGCAATATTCCTTCACGCCGGCCTGCATCGTGGTGCCCGTGGACACGCCGATCACGATGCGCGCCACCAGCGCCGACGTCGTCCACGGCATCCTGATCCAGGGCACCAACATCAACACCATGTTGGTGCCGGGCTACATCTCCGAGCAATTGATGCGCTTTACGAAGACTGGCGACTATCTGATGCCCTGCCAGGAGTTCTGCTCCTTCGGCCATGAGGGCATGTGGGGCAAGGTCAAGGTGATCAACAAGACCGAATTCGCCGATCGCGCGAAGGGTGGCGGGAGGCTGAGCTGTGTTGGCGAATAGGAAACTCATCCTCGCCCATTTCTGGCTGGCCTTCGGCGTGTTCGGCTTTGCGCTCACGCTCGGCGCCTGGCAGATGTTCATCCGCAGCCCGATCGGCACCTGGCTGTCCAATCCCGAGCTCTATTACCGCTCGCTGACCGCGCACGGCACGGTGATGGGCTACGTCTTTCCCACGCTCGTCGCGATGGGCTTTGGCTATGCCATCAGCGAGTCCGCGCTGGAGCAGCGCCTGGTCGGCGTGCGCTGGGCCTGGACCGGGTTCTGGCTGATCGTCGCCGGCAGCATCATGGCGCTGATCCCGGTCGCGCTGGGGCGCGCGTCGGTGCTCTACACGTTCTATCCGCCGCTGATCGGCAACGTCTTCTACTACCTCGGCGTCGTGCTGGTCGTGGTCGGCTCCTGGATTTGGGTCGCGCTGATGGCGATCAATCTGCGCGTCTGGCGCAAGGCCCATCCGGGCGCGCCGGTGCCGCTGGCGATGTTCGCCAATGTTGCGGGCTCCTATCTCTGGGCCTGGACCGCGGTTGGTGCCGCGCTCGAGCTGCTGCTCCAGATCATTCCCGTCGCGGCCGGGCTGAAGGCCACGATCGACGCGGGTCTTGCCCGCGTGTTCTTCTCCTGGACGCTGCACGCCATCGTCTATTTCTGGCTGATGCCGACCTACATCGCCTATTACACCATCGTGCCGCGCGCGATCGGTGGCCGGGTCTATTCCGACAGCATGGCGCGGATCTCCTTCATTCTGTTCCTGGTGGTGGCGATGCCGATCGGCATGCACCACACCTTCGCCGATCCGCAAGTCGGCGCCGGCTTCAAGTTCATCCATTCGGCCTTCACGGCACTGGTCGCGTTGCCGACGCTGCTGACCGTGTTCACGATCTGCGCGTCCGTCGAGATCGCCGCCCGCCTGCGCGGCGGCCGCGGTATGTTCGGCTGGATCAGGGCGCTGCCCTGGGACAATCCGATGATGCTGGCGCTGGCGTTCTCGTTCGTCATGCTCGGCTTTGGTGGCGCCGGCGGCCTGATCAACATGAGCTATCAGCTCGATGCGTCGATCCACAACACGCAGTGGATCACCGGCCATTTCCACCTGATCTTCGGCGGCGCCATCGTGATCATGTATTTTGCGATCGCCTATGATCTGTGGCCGCATCTGACCGGGCGCGAACTCATCGATATACGCCTGATCCGCACCCAGCTCTGGCTGTGGTTCATCGGTATGATCATCACGACCTTCCCGTGGCACTGGGTCGGCATCCTGGGCATGCCGCGCCGCATGGCCTATTTCGACTTCGGCAATCCCGCGATCGCGCCTCAGGCGCTCTCCGTCACCTTCTCGGCGATCGGCGGCTTCATCCTGCTGGCGTCGGGCATCATGTTCATCGTCATCCTCGCACGTGGCATGCGTGCGCCTCAGGCTGACGCCGGCCCGTACCGCTTTGCGCTGGCCGTGCATCAGCCCGCGACCGTGCCGGTCGCGCTCAACACGCATGCGCTGTGGGTGGCGCTGATGATCGTCCTCACCCTCACCAATTACGGCTACCCGATCGTGACGCTGGCGCTGACCGAGGGCACGTCGGTGCCGGCCGTCTATGTGGGAGCGCAGTGATGAGCGCGCGCGACCTCTTCACCTTCCGCAACAGCCATTTCAGGATTGGCGTCGGCATCACCGCCGCGATCCTGATCGTGACGGCGATCACCGGCTTCATCGTGCTGCCCTTCGCACAGCCCTGGGTTCAGTTCGCCAATGTCTGGGATGCGATCTGCAGCGCCGCTGGCGTGCCGCAGCGTGCGGCGAACGTTACTGCGCCCGAACAGACAAAACGCCTGTCGGAGGTCGTGCTGACCTCGCATACGCTGTCGCGTCCGAGCCAGGAAGCGATCGGCCGCGGCGCGACGCTGGCGCAGCGCTGCGCGATCTGCCACGGCCCGACCGGCATCAGCCGCGCGGATTCGCCCAATCTCGCCGGCCAGTACGCGGCCGTCATCTACAAGGAGCTGCACGATTTCCGATCCGGCGCGCGCACCAATGCCGTGATGTCGCCATTTGCCGTCAATCTGACGGACCAGGAGATCGCCGATCTCTCGAACTATTACGCCTATCTGCCGCGGCCGGCAGCCTATCACCCGACGCCGCAGCTGCCGAAACCGAGCATCGTCATCTACGGCGCGCCGATGCGCGGGATCGCGCCCTGCGGCTCCTGCCATGGCAGCCTCGACAACAAGACCGGAAGTCCGTGGCTCGAAGGCCAGTCCGAAGCTTACATGAAGGCGCAGCTCCAGGCCTTCGCGTCCGGCGAGCGGCGCAATGACATCAGCCAGCAGATGCGCAACATCGCCCGCGCGATGACGCCGCAGGAGATCGAGGCGGCCGCGGCGTACTACGCCTCGCAGCCGCCGGATGTAGTGAAGGCGGTGGATTGAGCCTCACTGTCATTGCGAGCGCAGCGAAGCAATCCAGAATCCCTCCGCGGAAAGACCCTGGATTGGTTCGTCGCAAGGGCTCCTCGCAATGACGGCGGAGAGAGTAGGCCTTACGACGACGCCAGCTTCGGCCGGCCGTAGATCGCATCCGCCCGCTTCTCGAATGCGATGGAGAAGCGCGCGAACGCGGCATCGAACATCGAGCCCATCAGCATCGCCAGCATCCGGCTCTTGAACTCGTAGGCCAGGAAGAATCCGACGTCGCAGACGCCCTCACCCTTGGGCTCGAACGTCCAGCGGTTCTCGAGGTTGCTGAACGGGCCTTGCAGATATTCGACCCGGATATTCAGATTGGCGCGGTCGAGAGTCACGCGGCTGGTGAAGGACTCCTTGACCAGCTTGAACGACACCGTCATGTCGGCGACCAGCACCTCGGTGCCGTCGGGTTTGGCCATCCGCTGGCGGATCTTGAGCGCGCTGCACAGCGGCACGAACTCCGGGTAGCGCTCGACGTCGGCGACCAGATCAAACATCTCGGACGCGCTGTGATGGACACGGCGCTTGCTTGAAAATTTGGGCATGGCGGTTCAGCGGGCAGTCGCGGCCCGTGCGGCCTTCAGTCTCGCAAAGTCCTCGCCGGCATGATGCGACGAACGGGTGAGCGGGCTCGCCGACACCATCAGGAAACCCTTGGTGTAGGCGACCTTCTCGTAGGACGAAAACTCGTCGGGCGGCACATAGCGCATCACGGCGTGGTGCTTCCGGGTCGGCTGGAGATATTGCCCGATGGTCAGGAAGTCGACGTCGGCGGAGCGCAGATCGTCCATCACCTGCTGCACCTCGTGGCGCTCCTCGCCGAGGCCGACCATGATGCCGGACTTGGTGAAGATGGTGGGATCGAGCTCCTTGACCCGCTGCAACAGCCGGATCGAGTGGAAGTAACGCGCGCCGGGCCGCACCGTGAGGTAACGCGACGGCACGGTCTCGAGATTGTGGTTGAACACGTCGGGCCTCGCCGCGACGACGACCTCCAGCGCGCCCTCCTTGCGCAGGAAGTCCGGCGTCAGGATCTCGATCGTGGTCGAGGGGCACGCGGCCCGGATCGCACGGATGGTCTCTGCAAAATGCTCGGCGCCGCCATCGGCCAGATCGTCGCGGTCGACGGAGGTGATGACGACGTGGGCCAGCCCCAGCTTGGCGACGGCTTCGGCGACGTTCTGCGGCTCGGCCGCATCCAGCGCATTGGGCATGCCGGTCTTGACGTTACAGAACGCGCAGGCCCGGGTGCAGGTGTCCCCCATGATCATGAAGGTCGCGTGCTTCTTGTCCCAGCACTCGCCGATGTTCGGGCAGCCCGCCTCCTCGCACACCGTGTGCAGGCCGTTGGCGCGCACGATGTTGCGGGTGTCGGCATAGCCGCGGGTATTGGGGGCGCGCACGCGAATCCAGTCCGGCTTCGGCGGCGAAGCGGAGTCCGGGCGATTCACCTTTTCAGGGTGGCGGGGGCGCAACGGGTTCGAGATGGTGTCGACAATAACGACCATGGGCTGTCCGGTCTGTTCAGGTCCTACCTAGTCGGTCTGGCTGCCTGCCGCAACCCGGCTCGCGCCGCTTCAGGGAACATGGCAGATATGGGCAATATCCTGCTCTGTTCTCAGGCGATTCTCACCTCGAATGGCTCCAACCTCGAAAGCCTCACCACCGCGGCTCGGCAAAGCCCTGAAGCGTGCGTTTTTCGGCCGCAGCGTCCACGAGGTCGCGCCCGATTTGATCGGGGTCACCATGCTGGTCAATGGCGTCGGCGGCCTCATCGTCGAGGTCGAGGCCTATCATCATACCGAGCCGGCGGCGCACTCCTACAATGGCCCGACGCCGCGGAACCAAATCATGTTTGGCCCGCCCGGTTTTGCCTATGTCTACCGCTCCTACGGCATTCACTGGTGCGTGAACTTCGTCTGCGAGGAGGAAGGCTCCGCCAGCGCCGTGCTGATCCGCGCACTGGAGCCGACGCATGGCATCGCCGCGATGCGCCGCCGCCGCCATCTCCAGGAGGTGCACGCGCTGTGCTCGGGTCCCGGCAAGCTGACCGAGGCGCTGGGCATCACCATCGCGCACAACGCCCTGCCGTTGGACCGGCCGCCGATCGCGCTGCATGCGCGGACAGAGGAGGTCGAGGTGGTGGCCGGCATCCGGATCGGCATCACCAAGGCCGTCGAGCTGCCCTGGCGCTATGGAGTCAAGGGCTCGAAGTTTTTGAGCAAGCCGTTTCCGAAGTAGGCCTAGAACCCGTTCCGATGGAACGGGCTCTAGATTCTGGTTTTGACGCGTTTTCTTGACGCGAACCGGTTTCCACTTCGCTCGAAAACGCTCTACGACGCCTGCTTCAGCCGCTCCTGCGCCTCCAGCAGCTTGGCCTTCCGCGCCAGCGCCGCCTCGCGCTTTTCGCGCTCCTCCTCGACGACCTCTTCGGCCGCATTGGCGACGAACTTCTCGTTCGCCAGCTTGGACTCGGCGCGCTTGATGTCGGCGTCGGCCTTGCCGATCTCCTTGTCGAGGCGCGTGCGCTCGGCGGCGACGTCGATCACGCCCTTCAGCGGCAACGCGGCCACCTCGCCGCGCACGAGGAGCTGGACCGCACCATCAGGTGCGCGGTCGGCGAAGGAGATGTCGGATAGCCGTGCCATGCGCTTGATGACGTCGGTCCAGCGCGGCGCGCGTTCCTTGGTCTCGGTCGAGGCGCCCGCAAGCACCAGCGCCGTCAGCGTCGCCGGCGGGATGTTCATCTCGGCGCGCACTGAGCGGATCTGCGTGACCAGATCGATCACCCAGCCGATCTCGGCTTCCGCCTTGGGATCGGTGAAGTCGGCATGGTCGAAGATCGGCATGATCAGGACCGGCGAGATCAGCGGATCGGTCGGCCCGGCAGCCGCGGCGAGCATCGCGAGTTGCTCCGGCGTCGGCTCGGACGGCTTCAGCGGCCACTGCGCCAGCGCCAGCAGCCCGTCGCGCTTGGCCGTCACCTCCCACAGCTCTTCGGTGATGAAGGGCATGAAGGGGTGCAGCAGCTTCAGGATCTCGTCGCGCGCCCAGGCGACCATGGCGCGGGTTTCGTCCTTCGCGGGGCTGTCCGGACCGAGCAGCACGGGCTTTGCGAGCTCGACATACCAGTCGCAATAGACGTTCCAGACGAAGCGGTAGATCGCACCGGCCGCATCGTTGAAGCGATAGGCTTCGATTGCCTCGGTCACCTCGCGCGTGGTGTGGGCGCTCTCGTGCGCGATCCAGCGGTTCAGCGTCTCCTTGGCCTTCGCCGGCTCGAAACCTTCGGGCACGGCGCAGTGGTTCATCTCCGCGAAACGCGACGCATTCCAGAGCTTCGTCGCGAAATTCCGGTAACCCTCGACGCGGCTGGTGGCGAGCTTGATGTCGCGTCCCTGCGCCGCCATGGCGGCCAGCGTGAAGCGCAACGCGTCGGCGCCGTATTCGTCGATCAGGTTGAGGGGGTCGATGACGTTGCCCTTCGACTTCGACATCTTGGCGCCCTTCTCATCGCGGACGAGGGCGTGGATGTAGATCGTCGAGAACGGCACTTCCTTCATGAAGTGCAGGCCCATCATCATCATCCGGGCGACCCAGAAGAAGATGATGTCGAAGCCGGTCACCAGCGCGTTGGTCGGGTAATAGCGCTGCACTTCCGGCGCGTCCTCGGGCCAGCCGAGCGTCGAGAACGGCCACAGTGCCGAGGAGAACCAGGTGTCGAGCACGTCCTCGTCACGTGTGATGAAGCCTTCGCGCTTGTTGCGGTCGAGCGCCATCTCGCGGCCCTGCTCGGCCGTGATGACCTCCTGCTCGACGTAATAGCCGAGCGCGTGGCTGACGGCCTCCTCCTCGGTCTCGGCGACGAACACCTTGCCGTCAGGGCCGTACCAGGCCGGGATCTGATGACCCCACCACAGCTGGCGCGAGATGCACCAGGGCTGGATGTTCTCCATCCACTCGAAATAGGTCTTTTCCCAGTTCTTCGGCACGAACGTCGTTTCGCCCGAACGCACCGCCGCGATCGCGGGCTTTGCCAGCGTCTTGGCGTCGACGTACCACTGGTCGGTCAGATAGGGCTCGATCACGCTGTTCGAGCGGTCGCCGTGCGGCACCATGTGGGTGTGCGGTTCGATCCGCTCGACGAAGCCGAAGGATTCCAGTCGCTCGACGATGCGCTTGCGCGCCGCGAAGCGGTCGACCTTGTGAAACTCCTCGGCGAACTGCGAAGCGCCTTCCGGCAGGTGGCGCAGGTAATCCTCATTGTCGACGAGGTCGAGGCAACCTTCCTTGTCGATGACGCTGATCCGGCCCAGGCCGTGGCGATTGCCGACCTCGAAATCGTTGAAGTCGTGCGCCGGCGTCACCTTCACCGCGCCCGAGCCCTTGTCCGGATCGGAATATTCGTCGGCGACGATCTTAATCTTGCGACCGACCAGCGGCAGGATCACGTTCTTGCCGACCAGCTTCTGATAGCGCTCGTCGTCGGGATGCACGGCCACGCCGGTATCGCCGAGCATGGTCTCGGGCCGCGTGGTGGCGACGACGATGAAGCTCGAGGGATCCTCGGGGCTGAACGTCTTGCCCTCGATCGGATAGCGCAGATACCACAGGCTGCCCTTGACCTCGGTCTGCTGCACTTCGAGGTCGGAGATCGCGGTCAGCAGCTTGGTGTCCCAGTTCACCAGCCGCTTGTCCTTGTAGATCAGGCCGTCGCGATGCAGCTCGACGAACACCTTGATGACGGCCTTCGACAGGCCCTCGTCCATGGTGAAGCGTTCGCGCGACCAGTCGCAGGAGGCGCCGAGGCGCTTGAGCTGGTTGATGATGGTGTCGCCGCTCTCGGCCTTCCACTGCCAGACCCGCTCCAGAAACTTCTCGCGGCCCATCTCGCGGCGGCTGGGCTGCTGGCGCTCCATCAGCTGCCGCTCGACCACCATCTGGGTGGCGATGCCGGCATGGTCGGTGCCGGGCTGCCACAGCACGTCGCGGCCGCGCATCCGCTCGAACCGGCACAGGATGTCCTGGAGGGTGTTGTTGAGGGCGTGGCCCATGTGCAGCGAACCCGTCACGTTCGGCGGCGGGATCACGATGGTGAAGGGCACTGCGTCGCGGCGGTCGGGGCGGCCGGCCCTGAAGGCAAGGCTGTCCTCCCACACGACGGACATGCGGGCTTCGATATCGGCGGGCTGGTAATTTTTCTCGATCATGGGCTGCTAGAAAGCCGCGCGCGGGGGGCAAGTCAACGAAAAGGTCCGGGAGAGGGGCAACGGAAAGCCCGGCGGCAAAACGGCTTTCCGGCCGGTCGGCAGGCCAAACAGGCGCATCAGCGGGGCTTTATGAGGGCTCGGGAGCCGCCCTCACCTGCCGCCGCGCGAGACCCGCTCGATTTCGGCCTTCACGATGCGTTCAACGAGGCCCGGCAGGTTGTCGTCGAGCCAGGATTTCAGCATCGGACGCAGCATCTCCTTGACCAGATCTTCTAGCGTCCGCGCATTGCTGCTGAGCACCGTGTGGGCCAGGGAATTGAAGGCGGATTCGACCGCCGAGACCGTCGATTGGGCCAGGATCGGCTGTTGGGGCGGTACCGGCGGCGCATCGTAGTCCACCGCCGCATAGGACGATGACGGCGTCAGGCGCAGCGGCGATTCGGCGAATTCCAGATCGTCGCGCGGCTCGACCTTGCGGAAGCTCGGCGGCGGCGGAGGCGGCGTCGGCTCCGGATCCACCGCCATCTCGTCGGTCAATTCGAGCACGTCGGGTTCAGGTTCGGGCTCTGGCTCAGGCGCACGGACCTCGGGCGCAGGCGTAGCCGCGTCCAGCCCCGCCAGCAGAGCATCAATATCGTCCTGGTTATTGGATGCATCGGCCGCAGGTGCGGGCGGCGGCGCTGGAGCTGGCTTCGCAACCGGCGGCGGCGCGGGCTTCTCGGCGGCAGGTTTTGCGGGAGCGACCTTGGATGGCGGAATGTCGTTCATTGCTGACGGCTTCGGCGCAGCTGCAGCGGGCGCTGGCTTGGCAACTTCGGCCGGCGGCGGCTTGGCCTCATCGTCGGCAATGATGCGCCGGATCGAGGCCAGAATCTCCTCCATCGAGGGTTCTGTGACCTTTGCAGGCTGCGTCATCTCCGACTCCACATCATCAACGCCCTCGCATGCGTTGTTTTACACCAAGCACGACAGGATTGGCCGGTTCCGCAACGGACGCCCCGACATTTTCGTCGCGGCAGCCCGACTTGTCCCCAGTTCACGGCTCAACGTGCGGAGGTGCGCCCCTGCCCTCGGCACTCAAGTCTTTACGCACACGACATCAGGTGCCGGGCGAATCGACCCGCATCTTCTTGGCAAGGCTATGTCAGGGATTTTGATGATTGCAAGCAAAGCACCAGTCGGCCTCGGCTGTTTGCGAGGCCGACCGGATGACTACGGGACTTTAGCGTCCGTCAGGCGTGCGCACGCCGGCCCAGCTGTCGCGGACCTGATGGTAGTGAACGCTCGCATCATAAACCGTGGTCGCAAGGCCGAGGACCTGCGGCGACAGACGGCCGATGGCGGCCAGAACCTGATAGGACGCGACCACGCGGTCGTGCTGTGCGGTCACCAGCGCGACGCGCGCGTTGACCAGCGCCTGCTGCGCGTTGAGCACGTCGAGGGTGGTACGCTGACCAGCCTTGGCTTCTTCGCGCACGCCGTTCAGCGCGATCTCGGACGCCGTGACCTGCGCCTGCGCGGACTGCACCTGGGCCTTACCGGCCTGCAGCGAACCCCACCACTGCACGACCGTCGCGCGGGTCTGGTCGCGGGTGGTTTCGAGGTTGAGACGCTGCTGCGCCAGGTTTTCCTTGGACTGGCGGATCAGCGAATATGAATTGCCGCCATCGTAGAGCTGCCAATTGGCCTGCGCGATGGCGGACGCGTTGAACGACCTGTATTGAATCAAGGACTGTTCGTTCCCCTGCGTGGCCCCCACCTGCAACGCGATCGTCGGCAGCAGCGCGCCTTCGGCGACCTTGACCTGCAGAAAGTTGACGTCGATGCCGAACATCGCGGCCGTGACGTTGGGATGTTCGATCAGGCCGAGCTCGACTGCCCCGGCGAGGCTTGCGGGGAGGAAACGATCGACCGGCGAACCGGGCGCGAGGTTCGTCGGCTCGTTGCCGATGATGCGGCGGAAGTTCGCGCGCGTCGTGGTGAGATTTGCTTCGGCAGTGAGGGCCTGCGTCTTGCCAGCCGCCAGCTGCGCTTCCGATTGCGCAACGTCGGTGCGCGTCACTTCGCCGACGTTGAAGCGATCACGCGTCTGCTTCAGCGTCTGCTCGAGCACGCGCACGTTGCTGCGCTGGACTTCGAGCGTAGCCGCATCGCGCAGATAGTCCATGTAGATCGAAGCGCCCTGAAGCAGCACGCTCTGATCCAGGCTGCGCAGCGCTTCGCGGGAGCCGGAAACCTGGCTCTCGGCGGCGCGCGTCCTGTTGCCGGTGATGTTGCCGTTATAGAGCGTCTGCGTGACGGTCACACCCACGCTGCGCGGCACGCTGGGCCCGTTGATTGGTGTGTTACCCGGCCCCGGCGAACTCAACGTATCCTGATATTGATAGCCGCCGTTCGCCGTCAGCGCGACCCTGGGACGATAGCCCGACAACGCCTGAGGCACGTTCTCGTCGGTCGAGCGCACCTGGGCGCGCTGTGCGTTGAGCTGCGGATTGTTCTGATAGGCCCGCACCAAGGCGGCCTCGATCGTGTCCGCCAAGGCAGGCGTCGGCCCGGCAAGCGCCAGCAGCAGGACCGAAACCGCAGCTCCGGTGAAGAGCTTCACCCCATGCATCCCTTAAATTCCGTTCATTCTAACGCCCCGCTCGTGCCCGCGAGCTAGGATACCGTCTACCGAGTGGAGTCGTTGCCCCTCAGCAACATAGGCTGCCAATTGGCGCAACGGAACCACCTGAAGGTAGTTCCCGGTGGAAACTCTTCACGTGCAGCATCCGGGCCACACTTCTGATTCAGAACGGGATTTTAACGGGCCAAAGCCCTCAATCGGGCGTTCAGAAAACGAAAGCGGCGGCCCGTTCCAACCCGGGAAGGACCGGAGCTGCGGCATCGAACAGCGCCCGATGGCCGAATTCACCGTGGGTATGGGTCACGATCACGGCCCGGGGGGGCGTGGATTGGGCCGACACCCCCACGAGGCGCCCGCCCTCCTTGAGCTGCCCGAGCAGCGCCTCTGGCGTCACCTCGAAGGCACCGTTGAGGATAATGACGTCATAGGGAGCGGCAGAAGGATCCCCTTCGGCGCAGGCTGCGGCCTTGCACGTGACGTTGGCGAGGCTGGCGCAAGCCTCCTTGGCCTTCGTGGCCAGGGCCGAATCACATTCCGTCGCGGTGACCTGACGGGCGAGCGTAGCCGTCAGCGCGGCGAGGTAGCCCGTGGCGCAGCCGACGACCAGCACGTTGTCCCCCTCGCCGATTTCGGCGGCCTGGAGCAGCTTGCCGGTCAGCTGCGGCTTGATCAGGAACCGCTTGGCCCCGCCTTCGCTCACGTCGAGATCGAGGTCGAGATAGGCCAATGCCTGCCTGGCAATCGGCACGAACGCCTCGCGCGGAACTGTGAGCATCGCGTCGAGAATACGGCGATCGGTGACGTCATTGGTGCGCACCTGGCCATCGACCATTTTTAGGCGCGCGGTCGAGAAACCGGACATTTGCGGACCCTGCAATGCGGACGATGCCGCGGACGAAATTTGGCGGCATCTTTGGAACAGGCTCCGCGAAAACGCAACACGTCCGTTGGCCCGGCGGACCAGGCTGCGCAACCCGAGGCGTCAAGGTGATCGATGAGCTATTCGATCGTGACTGCGAGGCGGCCGATCAATGCGGCGACTTCGTCGAGCCGCGCCGAATCGTGTGCCTCGACGGCGCGCGCGAGGCAGGCCAAGCATTCATCATCGCTGAGCTCGGGAACGTCCGCCAGCAGAATCGAGGGGGCCATTTCGGAACGGTCGAGGACGTCTGGCATTGGAATCACCTCCGTAAGGATCCGGCGCCTGCCAAGCTCGATTTGAATTGGGTCGAATTGGCGTCGCCCTCATGACGCGACCGCGCCCGACACACACAACTGCTTGAGTGCGATTCTGCGCTGGATTTGCGCGGATCACTGTTGAAATGTCGTCTGAAGTGATGTCGCGGTTACATTAGAGTACGGGCATAGAATATTGAAACTACGTTGAAATTTCATGTGTGCTTCGCAAGCCCAGCGCCGGCCGGAAGGGAACGCTCGTGCGAGAGGGTTCCACCCTGCAGGTTCAGACGACGGTTGCAAGGTAGAGCTGCGTGTCGAAATAGTCTGCGGCCCGCACGGGTGCGGTGACGCCGGCATCCGTCATGAAGAAGTCGCTGACCTGCTGGAGCCATTTCACGACGGTCCCGTCGGAATAGAGCCGCTTCCATTCGCGCGAGGAATAGAGCTTCTGGGCCTTGAAGGCTTCCGCGATGTCGGCGCGACGCGACTGCCCATAATGTGTCTGGAGCGCCTCCGCTGCGGCCGCCGGGTTGCGCACCATGTGGTCGTTCGCTTCTGCCCACGCGCGGATGATCCGGGCCAGCACGTCCCTGTTCCCCGCATAAAAATCCATCCGCGCGGCCCAGCCGCCGAGCACGGCGGATTGCGGGTAGAAGGCGGAGGCGTCCACCAGCTTGACCGCATCCGGCAACGCCTCGCGGACGGCAATGTTGAACGGCACCCAGAGCGCAACGGCCGGCACCTCGCCGGCAATGAACGCCTTGACGGCGGCCGCCATGCTGCCGTTGACGATCTCGACCTCGGACGGGTTGACGTTGTTGGCCCGCAGCGCGCGATCGAGAAAAATGTGAGCCGTGGTCTTCATCGTCGTCGCGATCCGCTTGCCCCTGAGATCGGCCATCCCCTTGACGCCGAGCGTCGGCCGGACCCAGAGCTGTGCGGTCGCGACCTCAATGTCGTTGATGAGAAAGCCCCGGCCGCGGCCGAGCGCCAGATAGTTGGAGATGACGCCGCCGGCCGAGAGAACGTCGAGCTCACCCCGCGCCATCGCCTCGAAGACTTCAGGTCCGGTGTTGAACTCGTGCAATTCGAAATCGATCCCTTCGCGGTCGAACGAGCCGCGATCGAGCCCGGTCCAGATGTGTCCGTCCACGGCGACAACATGGAGATAACCGAGCCGAATTCTGCTGCGCGCCTGCGCAATGGCTGGCGCCGCGTGCATTGACGCGGCCGCCAGCGCCGCGCCGTGCCGCAGCAATTGCCGGCGATTGAGACCACAGATGTTCATGCCGCCGCTCCCGCATTCCGGGCCGCGGACCGAAATCGCTGGGCATGAAATAGCGCGACGCTATCCTCGGGATAGTCGTGCAGGAAGGCCGACAGCCGGACCCGCGTCGTCTCGGCCGCGCCGTCCTGCGCGATCGCCGCAAAGACTTCATCCCAGCGTCGACACATCGCAACCTCGGCTTCATCGGCGTGCGCCAGCTCGCCGCGGAGCTCACTGACTTCGATCGCGTCGGCAAATCCCTTCGGCGTGATGCTGTCGACGCTGCGGAACAGGAACCGATCGCCGACGCTGGCGCGGACCGCCGCGCTGACCAGCACGCGCGTGCCGTAATTCTTGTTCAGTCCCTCCAGCCGCGACGCCAGGTTGATGGTGGCGCCAAGCGCGGTGTAGTTCATCCGGTCGCTCGAGCCGATGTTGCCGACCACGGCATCGCCGACATGCAGGCCAAAGCGGGTGTCGTAGGGCGGCCAGCCCTCGCGCCAAAACTCCTGGTTGAGCGCTTCGTTGGCCGCAAGGCATGCCAGGATGGCGCGGCAGGCATTGACGGTGTGGTCGGGATCGTCGGCCGGCGCGTTCCAGAACGCCATCACGGCGTCGCCGATATATTTGTCGACCGTGCCCTGGTGCCGCATGATCTCGTCCGACAGTACCGCGAAATAGCGCGAGGTGTGGATCATCACCTGCGACGGGTCGGCGCGCTCCGTCTTGGCGGTAAAGTCGGCGACGTCGGTGAACAGCACCGTGACCTCACGCCTGGAGCCGCCGAGGCTGAGCGAAGAGCCGGTCTCGATCAACTGCCGCACGATCTGGCGCGGGATGAAGCTCGCAAAGCTGCGGACCACGCTACGCATGGTGAACACCGAGCGGCCAAGCTCCTCGATCTCGGCGATGACGGAATGGACGCGCGGCCGCTCGGTAATCTCGAACCGCTGGATCGCGTCGGTCTCGTCGGCCAGTTTGCGCAGCGGCCGCGCCATCAGCGATCCCAGCCAGAACGCGAATGGCAGCGTGGCTCCGACAAAGGCCAGCGCAAGCGCGAACAGCGTACGGCGCTCGTCGATGATCTGCGCATAGAACTCGTCGAGCGGCGCGACCATCGCCATCCGGATATTGGCCGAGCCGGCCGTCTCGAGCCTGTGAACCGCCGCAACATAGGTTCGGCCCGACGCGTCGGCAAAGAACTGCTGGGCCGCGCCGCCGTCCCGCCAGGAGCGGATGACCGGCACGAGCGCAGGCAGCTTGAGCGCGCCGATCTGTGGCAGGTCGTCCTGCCGTTCCGGAATCTCCGCCATCAGGCGGTTCATCTCGGGATGGCCGACGATGCGCCCGGCATCGTTGAACAGGAACGCCAGCCCTGATTGGCCGAGCTTCTGCTCCGCCAGCATGTCCTCGAACCGGTTCAGCAGCAAATCACCCGCAATGACGCCGCGGCGCCCTTCCCTCAACGGCGTCCGCAGCGTGTAGCCCGGCTCGCCCGTGGCGTAGAAGACGTAAGGACCGGTCAGGAGCGTCTTGTCGTTCTTGAACGCCTCGACATACCAGGGCCGCTGCCGCGGGTCGTAGCTCGCGGGTCCGGCGACCTCGGCAACCTGAATGAGGTTTTCGGAGAGATACTGCGTGACAGGCGCGGCCCCCGCCGTGCGCGAGATCACGACCAGCCGGAAGGCAGCATCCTCATCGACGTTCAAACCCTTCCGGAACGACGGCTGGGCCCGATCGATCACGTCCATCTCGATGAACGAGCCGTCCTCGTAGCCGACATAGAGATTGAAGAGCTGCGGGTTGTTGCGCAGCATCGCCGCCATCAAGCTGTAGAGCCGCGTATTGTCCGCGATGTCGGCCTCCTGGATCGGCGGCAGGCCGGACAGGATGTCGAGATTGTCGCGGACATTCTTGAACTGCTCGTCGATGTGATCGGCGCCAAGCTGCGCCACCTTCTCGATGAAGCCAGAGGCGGCCGTCCTGGTGATGGCGGTCACGCGTTCGAAGCTGAGATAGACCAGCGTCAGGCCCACAAGCAGCACCACGCCCACGAACACCGTGATGATCGATGTCTGGTAGCCAATGCGAAATACGCGTTTGCTGGTTTTCTCTCCGGTCATCGGAGCTGCTTGAACGCCTCCATCAGTACTTTCGAACGATGGGCTTCGTCGCCGCCGGCGCGGGCGCTGCCGGCGAGACCGAGAAAGTAACCCAGGTCGACCAGCTGTTCGGCCGGTTCTCTGTCTCAAGGTCCTTGTAGCCTCGGACATTGAGATAGCCCTGGTAGCCGTCGGACATCGGGATCATGAAGCCGATCTGCGGACCGATGCCGACCGCCTGGCCGCGGAAGCCACCGAGCTTGGCGCCGGGACCGCTATCGTCGGTGATCTGCTGGAAGAAATAGCCGGCGATGCCGATGTGAACGTTCTTACTGACGAACTGCGAGGCAGCCCAGTCGACATGAAAATCCATGCCGTTCTGATACTGGAGGGCCCCGTTCATGAAACTATAGGTGAGCCCGCCGACGATCGAGAATTCGTGGCCGCTCTTCGGATCGAGATAGGTGTAGCCGGCACCGACGTCGATGGCGGGGAAGCCAAAACTCAGATTGGCGAGCCGGCTGGAATCATAGGTGCCGCTCGGGATGTTGCCGGTGATGTAGACCAGCTCGTTGTGGACGCCCTGATTCCATTTCAGCGTGCCCTGGTAGAACACGTCGGTCAGCGTCGTGCGGTTGTCGGTGGCGCTGCCCGAGATCGTATTGCCGCGCGGACCGGTCAGCGTCGCATCGATGCCGGCGCCAATGTTGCCGGGCGCGGTGAGCACGGTGAAGCCGGCTTGGCCACCCAGCACCGGCATCGGCGAGGTGTAGGTGATGCCCATGACGAGCGCGTCGGCATGTGCGTTGAGGCCGGCGGTCACCGAGCCGGGTATGCCGCCGCTGGTGACGAAGTTCTGCCCTCCTCCGGCCTTTTCGTTGAGGTGAAGGTAGATCGTCGAGTAGGCCCATCCAGGCGTTACGGGAACGGCGGCCAAGCTGCCAAAGATGCCCGGAAGCCAGAAGCTCACGCCGCCGGCAGCGGCAAGCGCGGGCTGAGCGGTAAAGCTCGCCAGCGCCAATGCAGTCCCGAGCCCGGCTTTGCGAATGTGTCCCGTCACGTCGCGTCTCCCTATTCTCGTCACGTCTTCCACCCAAACGCATCACGCTCGACCAATTGCACTACTTCTTGGCGCCCCCGATCGTTGTGGCGACACGCTCGGCATCGGGCAGTTTCCAGCTGTGGTCGAACAGCGGCTGCTCGGGCCCGTAGAGGCGGAATAGCAACTCGAACTTCCGCGCCGGATCGGTCGGCACCCAATTGGCTTCCTTGCCCTCCGGCGCCTTCGGGCCGAAATAGACGTCGACCGAACCGTCGGCATTCTTCTGGATGCCCGGGCTGATCGAAGCCCGGCTTGCGCTCGGCATGTTGCGCACCAGCGCGTGCGTCTCGCGGTCGTAGACGGTTGCAGACCAGTATTGCTTGACGGGCGCGTTGGGCGGCACCGTCAGGCGATAGGTGGCCGCGCCGTCAAATGGCTGACCGTCGCGGTCCTTGTTGGCCATCAGGTAGAACTGTGCGGTGCCCAGTCTCTTGATGCCGGTGAAGCCGAGCGTATAGGTGACTCCGCGCATCTCGACCGGATAGGTGTTCGGATCGGCGTATCCCGTGCTCGCCGCCTTGACCATCTCTGCGACGGCAGCCGGGAACCAGCGGATGCCTGGATTGATCACGGCGAAGCCGGCGTCGTAGCGCTGTTCGAGTATCGCGTGGGCTTCGCGGGCCGCCTGATCGAGCAGCGCAACGGTCTTCTGATCCGGATTGAAGGCCTTGCCCTTCTCGATGCCAATGCTCGCGAGCTGGTCGATCATGGCGCGATCGCGATCGAGCCACGGCTCGTTCTGCACCACGCGGTCGAGGCTGCGATAGAAGCTCGCATCGTAGGGAATCGTGGAGTCGAACAGCACGTCGTAGGCGTCAGTGAAATTGGTCTGCGGCGGATCCTTCGCCTGCGCGAGGGGGTAGACCTTGACCTGCTTGCCGTAGGAGACCGACTTCGCCACGTCGGCATCGCCGTGGCTTGCGAGATTGGAGCGCAGCAGCGCGAAGCCGCTGAACGTGTCCGACTGAAGCGAGATGTAGCCCGCGGGCGCGTCGCCCTTGTAACCGGGCGGCAGGATCAAATATTTGCCGCCCTGCCCCTTGTCGGCGCCTTCGGGACCTGCGTCCTCCAGCGGCATCTGCCACGCCGTGACGATGTTGCCCGCGATCGAGCCGCCTTGCGCCGGCGGAATGTCGATCACGACCGGGCCGTCCTTCACGTTCCAGAACGACATCAGATAGATCGAGTCCGGATTGGGCGTCAGCGTCTGGTTCTTCCAGTTCACCGGCTTCGACCAGTAGATGATCTCGTTCGGCTTTGCCTTGGTCGTCCCAAGCATGGTCTGGAGCATGAGATCGGCATTCACCGCCGGCATGCCCCAGATCATCGCCTCGACTGCGCGACGCTGGATAGTGCGCGCGGCAACCTCATCCGGCGACAGACTCTGCGCATGCGCGCTCGCTGTCATCAGTGTCATGGCGATGGCGCCTGCGATTGCGTGTCTCATGACAGCCTCCATTCTCGTTCAGCCTTCAGCTCACCGGCTTCGGCTCGGGGAATTTCCACTTGCCGTTCAGAATTTCGGGACGCGGCCGATAGAGTCGCACCGTGTAGTTCCAGCCCTTCATGATCGGCAGGCAGTTCGGGATCTTGCCGTCACAGCCACCGAACTGGACCACCGTGGAGCCGTCGGCTGATTTCGTCGCCGTCAGATTGTTGAGCGAGTAAGCGTTGTAGGGGTTTTTCTCGAAATAGCCCTCGGCGTTGTAGAGACTGATCGACCAGAAGCCGTCCACCGGCACATTGCCGGGGACGGTCAGCTTGTAGACGGTGCTGCCGTCGTTCTTCTCGGGGGTGACGCTGAGATAGGTGGCGTCCTTGTCGGGATTGCCGCCCCATCCCGCGGCGGTCGCGATCAGGTGCCGGATCGGATCGACCTGCCCCTTGGCGCCAAACGCATCCTTGAAGCCGCCTGCGGTTGACGACAGCACCAGGAGCGCGTCCCGCACCTTCTTCTGGCTGACCGGATCCCAATTCGGTATCTCGAACTTGCCCGGGGCCTTCTGGCTGATCGTGACGGCGTCCTGGACTGCGCGGACCTTCTCGACATCCTTGGGATCGTTGGGATCGACGAGGGTTCGAAGCCCGATCAGCGCATAGCGTGTGCCGACCCTCTTCCGATCGTAGGTGTAACTTCCGGCGCGATACTCTATGTCGCCGACGATGTAGTGATCCTCGTTGACCACCATCAACGACCGGAACCGCTTGCCAGCGTCCGGCAACTTGATCGTTACCGGTCCCGCATCGAGATCAACGACGGCCATGGAGTACAGCGTGTCACGATTCGACCGGATGACGCCCTGCTTATCGATCGCCATCGGCTCGCGATGGTGAAACAGCTTGCCGATGCCACCGGCGTCCTTGACGCCGTTGCCGAAGTACAAGTCGGATTCCGCGCGCCCAAAATTATCGACCGTCACCGGGACCGGCGACTGCGCCTGCGTGGCCGAGGTGAGGATGAGGAACGAAGCCGTCAGCACTGCTCTTTTCATGCGCCCTCTCGCTAGAACGGATTGACGTAATTCAGGATCGCGACCTGCCGCAGGATCACGCGGCGCACGACATGGGTCGGCTTGACGTGGTCGGTGTAGATCGCAGCCGTTCCGGCACTGCCGGCCGGCAACCGTTTGACGAAATCGGCGTCGTCGAGCTTGACGCGCACGACGAAGGGGGCGGCCTCGATGGCTTTCGGCAGGACTGCCGTGCCCGATGTCTGCACCTGTCCGGTCGCGATCGCCTGGAGCACGCTCTCGACCTTGCCGGAGTAGATCTGCCCAGGTGCGAATTTGAATGTGGCCTCGACCTCCTGGCCGGGCGCCACGTAGCGCGCATCGTTCTGGTTGATCTCGACGCCGATGATGGTGCTTGAGACGTCAATGAACGCCATCACCGGCGCCAGCGGCAGGTTCGCCACGCGCGCGCCCTTGCGCAGCGCGAGATTGGTGACGTAGCCGTCGGCCGGCGCGCGCACCACTGTCTTGTCGAGATTCCACTGCGCGGCCTCGAGCTGGCCGGAGAGCTGGTCGGCCTCCGATTGCCGCTGTTCGACATCGAAGCCGCGGCCGGCGTCGCGCTCGTAGAGCTGCGTCATCTGGCCGAGGCGCGTCTTGGCGAGCTTGAACTGCGCGTCGATCGCCTTGACCTGCGCCGCGTAAGGCGTCGGGTCGATCTTGAACAGGACATCGCCTGCCCTCAGCGGCGCGTTGGCGAGAACCGGAACATCCGTCACCTCGCCCGCCACATCAGGCACGATCGAGACTGCATTGCGCACGACCAGCGCATTGCCCTGCGGTGCGCCCCACCCCATCGGGATCAGCAGTCCGAACAGCAGCAGCACCAGCACGATCGCGGGCGACGCCTTCCAGAACAGGTTGAAGCGTACGATCCCGAAATGCACCAGCAGGAACAGCAGCACCAGATAGGTATTGAAGAGCGCGACACCCATCACGCATCTCCCGCCTTGCGTGCGGGCACGTCGAGATAGGCCCAGATCAACGCGATCGGCCACAGCGCGAAGCCGAAGAACAGCGTAATCCAGCCGGCGACAGTCACTGCCTGCGCATGCGGATGGTTGCGCGACTTCGCGATGTGGCCGGGCAGCCAGCCCGCGATACAGACCACGCCGATCGCGCTAGCGAGCAGGATCACCAACACGATCCAGGCGAAGATGTCGTAGCCGCTCATGACCGCCGCCTCATTGCGTCAGTGACGTGCCTTCATTGGCAGTAGTCCCAAAAACCCTGCGTGCGGGATGGATCGGTGTAGTACCAGCACATCCCCGGCGCGGGCGCAGCACCCGCCCAGGCCACAGCCGTGGCCGCTGTCACGAAGCCGATCGCAGCACCGGCGGCGATCGCACCGCCCCTCGGCCAGTGGTAATAGCCGGGTCGCGCCCAGCCGCCGCGCCCGGCCACGGCCGTGGTGCTGCGGACGGCGACGTTGCCGCGCGGTCCGACCACTGCGGTCCGGCCGCGATAGGCGGCGCCTCGGGGGCCGACCACGGCGCCGCCACGATGGACCACGGCCCCACCACGCGGCCCCATGGCGACCCCGCCGCGGCGAACAGCGGCACGCACCTCGATCAGATCGGATGGTCCAGTCGCGCCCTGCTGGATTGCCGCTGGCTGGAGCGGCGCCGCCGACACCGTTCCGACCGGAAGCGACGCGCCGGTTGCCAACGCCAGCAGGCAGTTCGTCCACCGAAACATGCGCTTATGTCCAGACATCCTTGTCCCTCCCTTTGTTATTGCTGTCGTTGATGCAGCTTCCCGCACGCGTCCTCGTCATTGCGACGCTTCCGCGGTGCCGCGTTCGGACGCAAACACCGTCGTCCAGTCCTTTGCCATGTCGACGACGGTCCAGCCGCGCTGCGTGGCCTCGTCCCAGGCCTTGTCGAGCTTTCCGATCTTGGACTCCCTGTCGTAGGAATATTCGCGGGTGGCATCGGTATGGTGGACGATGCCGAGGAAGCGCGCGCCGGGTCCGGCCGCGGTCCATTGCAGCATCTGGTGGTCGCCGTCCGAATTGCCGAAGGCAAGAATCGGGCGGCGGCCGATGAAGCGGTTGATGCCCGACGGCTTGCCGGGACCGTCGTCGATGAACTCGACCTTTGGCAGCTTCATCAGGACGGGTTTGCCATCGGCGTCGATCTTGAATTGCGTGACGCCGGAGGAGCCGACCACCTGCTCCGGCGGAATGCCGTAAGCCTTCTCGGCCCAGACCCGCATGAACTCGACACCGCCGCCTGATACGATGAAGGTCTTGAAGCCGTTCGCGCGCAGGTAGGCGAGCAGTTCCACCATCGGCTGGTAGACGAGCTCGTTATAAGGGCGATGAAAGCGCGGGTGCTGCGCCCGGGTGAGCCAGTCGGCAACCGAGGCAGCGTAAGCGTCGGTCGTCACGCCGCTGTGGGAGGCCGCGATCAGTGTCAGCAGACCCTTCTCACCCTGCGCCGCCAGCGCGTCCTTGTTGCCTGAGAGGAACGCCTTGAAGGGCTGCTGCTGCTTCCACTCGGGATGCTGCGGCGCCATCGCCCTGACGCTATCGAGGCCGAAGGCCGCCTGGAAATAAATTGGCTGTTCGCACCAAAGTGTACCGTCGTTGTCGAACACGGCAACGCGCTCCGCCGGCGGCACGAAATCGACTCCGCCTTGCGAGGTCACCCGCCCAACAAAGTCGATGATTGATGTCTTCGTGACCCCGTCGTTCCACGAAGGTAGAGGTCCGGTTCGAGCAAAAGCTGCCGCACTCCAGACCGCGACAGCATTGATGGCGGCGAAACCGATCAGAAACCCACGCCGGGTGGCCGATGCGAGGGAAACGAGCATTCTGGATCTCACAGGCGCAAGCGAGTAACTACGAAGGTGGCACCGGCCCGCAACGACGCGGGCCGGTGAGGATGGGGTGTCAGCTATTTGACTCCGCGTTGCTGGAGCTGCTGTTCGATCATCTGATTGACGCCTGAGCGTATCTTGTCGATGCTCTGGGCGCGTTGTCCCGCCCTGGCGCGGTTGTCCTTGATCTCATCGAGCTGCTCTTCAAGGATCGTGGCCGGTACGAAACTCGGTGGGAACGACCGCGGCGGAAAATCCTTGAACGTCATGACGAAGGCGCCGACGTCGTCCATCGCGCCGTAGACCTGCCCGACATGGTTGAGTTGCCAGTCCCAGAATGTGTTCGAGGTGATGTCAGCCCGCTCGAACGGATCCTGAAGCAGGTTGAATATCTTCTGGAGGCGTAGCTTGGTGAAGGGCTCGGCCCAGACGCCCAGTGTGCCGGGCAGACGCTGCTCGGCGTAGACATACTTGTAGTCGCCCTTGCGCAAGGCCACGAGCAAGCCGTCATCATCCGAGTAGAAGAACTTGTCACGAGCGCTCTTGGTGCCGTTGTTGTTGCCGGCCGTGCCACTGACGTTGCGCAGGAATGCGGTCTGGTCGAACCCGTCGAGATGGACCTTATAGTTGATGCCGTTGGCGGTGTACCCGGCGCTCAGCTTGTTGACGATGTCGGGCTCACCTGCCGCCGAGCACAACGTCGGAATCCAGTCGTTGTGGCTCATCAGCTCATTGGTGACCGTGCCCGGCTTGATGACGCCCGGCCAGCGCACCAGGCACGGCACGCGGAAAGCGCCTTCCCAGTTGGTGTTCTTCTCGGAACGGAACCAGGTCATCGCGCCGTCCGGCCAGCTGTTCATGTGAGGACCGTTGTCGCTGGAGTAGACGACGATGGTGTTGTTGGCGATCCCCATATCGTCGAGGGCTTTGAGCAGAGTACCTACCGTATCGTCATGCTCCTGCATGCCGTCGATGTATTCGCTGTCGCCATGCGTGTAGCGGCCGCGATGATCGGTACGCACATGGGTGCGCAAATGCATGCGCGTGGCGTTGAACCAGCAGAAGAACGGTTTGCCGGCGGCCTGTTGCCGTTTCATGTAGTCGATGGCCGCGGCCGACGTCTCGTCGTCGATCGTTTCCATGCGCTTCTTGGTCAGCGCGCCGGTATCTTCGATGGTCTGTTTGCCGATCTTGCCGAAGCGGGGGTCTACGGTCGGATCGTCGCGGTCTGCCGCCTTGCACCTCAGCACGCCTCGGGGGCCGAACTTGGCGAGGTAGCTGGGGTCTTTGGGATAGTCGGGTAGTTCCGGCTCCTCCTCGGCGTTGAGATGATAGAGATTGCCGAAGAATTCGTCGAAGCCGTTGACGGTCGGCAGCGACTCGTTGCGGTCGCCGACGTGGTTCTTGCCGAACTGTCCGGTGCCATAGCCGAGATTTTTAAGGAGGCCGCCAATCGATGGGTCGAGCTGGCTCATGCCCATCGGCGCACCGGGAAAGCCGACTTTGGTCAGGCCGCTGCGAATGCCGTGTTGGCCGGTCAGGAACGCCGCGCGACCCGCCGTGCATGATTGTTCGCCGTAATAGTGGAGGAACTTGATCCCCTCGCGTCCGATGCGATCGATGTTGGGCGTCTCGTAGCCCATCAATCCGTTGGAGTAGGCGCTGATGTTGGCGATGCCGATATCGTCGCCCCAGATCACGAGAATGTTGGGCTTGCCTCCCGCTGGCTGAGCTGCCGCCGGCGCGCGAGAGGGCGCTGCTTGCTGCGCTTGCGCCAGTGCTTCCGAGGTCAGCGTCGCTGCTGCGACGATCGATGATGTTCCAAGGAGCAGATTTCTGCGGTTGATCGTTTGTTCAGCGTCGGAGGAATTGTTCTTGTTCTTTAGTTCGCCGCTCATTTCTACGCTCCCTGTGTTTCATTGGTCGTTCACGTCAGCCGCTCGGCGTTGCTGCCAGGCGGTCACGCCACGCTATTGCGTGACTTGAAAACTCCTCTGCATCTTCTCGACGATCTGATCGATGCTGAAGCTCGACGGCCGCTGACTCGGGGGAAATTCCTTGAAGGTGGCGAGGAACTCCCCCACAATTCTAGGCGCAGCAATGAACACACCCGCGCCGTCCGTCATGAGCCAGTCGTAGTAGGTGTTCGACGTGATATCCGCGCGCTCGTAGGGGTCCGAGCGCAGATCGAAGATTTTCGGCACGCGCAATTTGGTAAACGGCTCGGCCCAAATTCTTAATGTACCTTGCGCACGCTGCTCTTCGAAGACGACTTTCCAGTTCTCGTAGCGCAGAGCCACCACGTCGCCATCGTCGTCGAAGTAGACAAACTCCTTGCGCGCGCTGCGCTCCTGCTGACCCGTGAGGTGGGGAAGCTGGTTATATCCGTCGAGATGGACCTTGAACGTTTTGCTTCCGGCCTGGTGCCCCCTCAGCAGCTTGTCCTTGATATCCGGTTCGCCCGCGACCTCCAGCAGGGTCGGCATCCAGTCGAGCGCGCTGATGGTCTCGTTCGAGATCGAGCCGGGTTGAATTCGTCCTGGCCAGCGGATCATGCACGGCACGCGGAACGCGCCCTCCCAGTTGGTGTTCTTTTCGCTGCGGAACGGCGTCGTTCCCGCATCCGGCCAGGAGTTCTGATGCGGCCCATTATCCGTGGTGTAGATCACGACGGTATCGTTACCGATGCCGAGATCGTCGATAGCCTTGAGCACCGTTCCGATCGTCGCATCGTTTTCGATCATGCCGTCGGCGTATTCGGTCCTGGCCGTCAGCCCGGGCGGGCCACGATGGGACTCCCGTACATGCGTGCGAAAGTGCATTCGGGTCGTGTTGAACCAGCAGAAGAATGGCGTGTTGGCCTTCGCCTGACGTTGCATGAAATCGATGGCGGCAGCCGATGTTTCGTCGTCGATCGTTTCCATCCGTTTCTTGGTGAGTGCGCCGGTGTCCTCGATGGTCTGCTTGCCGACCTTGCCCCAGCGCGGATGTTCGGTCGGATCGTCGCGATCCGACGCCTTGCAACGCAGCACGCCCCGTGGGCCGATCTGGTCCCGCATACCGGTCGGATAAAAGCGGTTCTCCGGATCTTCCTCGGCGTTGAGGTGGTAGAGATTGCCGAAGAATTCGTCGAAGCCGTGCACGGTTGGCAGATATTCATTGCGGTCGCCGAGGTGGTTCTTGCCGAACTGCCCGGTGGCGTAACCAAGCGGCTTCAACAACTCTGCGATGGTCGCGTCTCGCGCTTGCAGACCCACGGTCGCGCCGGGAATGCCCACCTTTGAAAGGCCGGTGCGCAGCGTGCATTGGCCAGTGATGAACGAGGACCGCCCCGCCGTGCAGCTCTGCTCGGCGTAATAGTCCGTAAACATCATGCCTTCTTTCGCGATGCGGTCGATGTTCGGCGTGCGATAGCCCATCACACCAAAGGAATAGGCGGAGACATTGGTCTGTCCGATGTCGTCGCCGAAGATCACGAGGATGTTCGGCTTGCGGCCGGACGCCGATGAAGCCGCCGGGCTCGCGGCTGAACCCGGCGCCGCTTTCTGCGCTTGCGCCAGTGCCTCCGATGTCAGCGTCGCCGCGGCGACGATGGACGAAGTTCCCAAAAGCAGTTTTCGGCGATTGATCGACTGGTCAGCCCCGGACTGGGTGTTGTTCTTCTCCAACTCGCTGCTCATGCGATACTCCCTATCTTGCTATGTTGCAGCAGACCCTTCTTGTTCGCGATGAACAACGAGAGGCGTCCGCATCACGCAGCGGAAGCCGACATGGCTGGTTGAAGTATCGACCGGCTCGGCGTGGCGCGCCGCGGGGCGGTAGCGACGGCAATAGTTCGGCGCGCAGAGATGCGAGCCGCCCTTCAAGACTTTGCGCGGGATGCGGATGTCGGGTTGACATGGATCAAAGCTCGCCTCCTCGCGGCCGCCGCGGGGATTTCTGGGAATGCAGCAAGGCTTTGCGGCATCGGCGGCATGCTTTGACGACCACCAGTCCGAGGTCCACTCCCAGACATTGCCGATCATGTCGTGGAGGCCGTAGCCGTTCGGCGGGAAAGCCATGACCGGCGAGGTAAGCTTGAACCCATCCTCGCCGAGATTCTGGACGGGGAAATTGCCCTGCCAGATGTTGGCCATGTGCTTGCCGCCGGGCATCAGCGCATCGCCCCAGGCGAACTCCTCGCCGTCGAGGCCGCCGCGCGCGGCGAACTCCCATTCCGCTTCCGTCGGCAGCTCCTTGCCGGCCCAGCGGGCATAGGCTGCCGCATCGCTATAGGAGACGTGCACGACCGGATGGTCGTCGAGGCCCTTGATGTTGCTTCCGGGGCCGTAAGGATGACGCCAGTTGGCGCCGCGCATGAAGGACCACCATTGGCTCCAGTCGGTGAGATCGGTGATGCGCGGCAGCGGCGAGAACACCAGCGAGCCGGCGTAGAGCATCTCCTTCAGCGCGCCGGGATAGTCCTTGGGGTCGGGAACGATCTGCGCCTCGGTGACGTGGCCGGTCGCGTTGACGAATTGCTTGAACTGCCGGTTGGTGACGGAGGTGCGGTCGATCCAGAAACCGTCGACGGAGACGCGGTGGCTCGGCGCCTCCTCGGGATAATGATGGTCGGATCCCATACGGAAGGTCCCGCCGGGAATGAAGACCATCTCGCCGGTCTTCACGTCGTCCGGCAACCACTCGCAGTGATCCGTATCCGCCCGCAGCATCGTGGAAACTCCGATACGAGTATTCCACCCGATACTATGGCGCGGATTTCAGCAGGCGTCGACGAGAGCACATTGCCCGGCATTCTGGACGCATTGTCTGGTCCCCTCTTCTTGGCGCCGTGGGTGCGAGATGGGTGTCGTAGACTTGCGTCAGCATCTCTCCCTCTTTTGCGCACATCCTTCGAGCCGGCGGCAACACCATACCGCCATCCCCGCCCCGCGGTTCGCAGAGCGATCGTTGCCGATATCGCCTAGGTTGCAAATGGTATCCGAAGATAGGATGCCCGTGATGTGCAGTTTGTGCCAATACGTCGCGCCGATCGGTGAGGCTTAACGACACATGTCGCAAATTCCTCAATCCGCAGCGTCGAGTGGCGTACAGCTCGCGTCAAATTCGGCGATAATTTACCTCAAAGCGCGAACTCGGACTGTCGTACCCACTTCGCGTTGTAGTGGTGTTCAGCCGCCGCCTGCCGCAGAATTGTCGCGCTTGAGTAACAGGGTGGCGCCATGGGCCAATTCCTTCTGGTTGATTCGCGTAAGCTCGACGGCTTCGAAGGTCTTCACCAGGCCGTTCACGGCTCGCACGTCGATGTTATGCAGCTCGGGCGCGGGCGATTGCGCGGATCGCTCTCCCATGTCGGCATCGGCGATTTCTCGCTCAGCATCGGCACCTTCAGCGTCGGCATGCGCACGCAGCGTGTCGCCAGCGACGACAAGTTGATCATCGGGATGCTGCTCGCGGCCGAAGAGCGCGTCACCCACTGGTCCTTCGACATGCGCCTCAACGACGTGCTCGTGATTCCGCCGCTGCTCGAGCATGACGGAATCTTTCACGGTGCATCCGCCTACGCCGCCATGCGCTTCGACATCAACGAGGTCGCATCGCTGTTCGGCGGCGAAGCGAGGCTGAGCAATCCCGACACCTGGCGCAGGCGCGACCATTTCCGGGCGGCCCCCGATAGCGGCGCGATCGCCGCACATCGTCTGGTCCGGATCATGTCACATCTGCGCACCTACAGGAGCGGCCTGACGCCCTCGACCGCCGATTTCTGGAAGCGATCGATCGTCGAATGCATGGCGGCCAACGTGATGTCGTCGCTACCGCCCGACGACACCGGCTGGCTGCCTTCGGCAAGGCGGCTGATCCGCCGGGTCGAGGAGTATCTCGACGAGGCCGGCACGCGCCCGGTGCATGTCTCGGAGATCTGCGCCGCTCTCGGGGTGTCGCGCCGCACCCTCCATCGCGCGTTTCAGGAGGTGTTCGGCTTGGGCCCGGTCAGCTTCCTCAGGCACAAGCGGCTGTGTGCCGTTCATTCCATTCTGCATGAGAGCGTGCCGGGCTCGACGACCGTGGCCGCTGTCGCCATGCAGCAGGGCTTCTACGAGCTCGGGCGGTTCTCGCAGTATTACCATGCGATGTTCGGGGAACGTCCGTCGCAGACCCTGGGAGGACGAACTGTCCCTCGCCTGAGGGTTCAACCCTCTCAGCATGAATTGTAGGCGCCTGGTCAGGCTGTGCTGGGGGACGGCTATGGTCCGACCGATTCCCCTTCGACCGGTCGACAGATCAGCTGGGCGCCGGGCCCAACGCGGCGGCCTTGGGCGATGTTGCGCAATTGCAACAGAGGTAAGGCTTTGAATTTGCTGGATTTTGGCTCCCCGGGCTGGATTCGAACCAGCGACCATCCGATTAACAGTCGGATGCTCTACCGCTGAGCTACCGAGGAAAGGGCGAACCAGTCGTTCGCGCGCGGCTGCGTATAACAAAGCCGCTTGCGCTTGCAAAGGACGAATTCGCGATCTTGCACAATGCGCCGAGGAAGGGCCGCCGCCCCTCCCCTGGCTCACGTCAGGTCAAACTATTCGGCGACGAAGGACGTGGTCTTGGTTCCGGAGTCGTACCGCAGCCGAAGCGCGGTGATCTTGCAGAGGTTGACGTTCTTCCAGAGCACGGACTCGTCATAGTTCTGCCAGTCGACGCGGATGTTCCAGACACATCCCTCGTCGTCCTCCTCGAACTCGACATAGGTGCTCGCCTGGTTCTGCAAAACCTTGTCGAGTTCGTTCTCCCATTCGTCGAGGCCGTCGTCCGGTGCGTTGAAGCCCAGGAATTTGATGGCATAGCCGGTCTCGTTGACGACGGTGACGTTGCGGGCGTCGGCCGCGAACGACGGCGTAACGGCGATCGCAAGACCGATCGCGATCAGTCCGGACAGAAAATACTTCATGTGAAATTCCCCCGATCGAAAGAGGCTCCGGTGCCTGACGTCGATCCGCGCAGGCACCGTGGCAACAAATGGCGTTGCCTCGAAGAATTCACCCGGAGCGCGATCGAGTGGTTCAACACGCGATCGATCGACGCTCCGGAGCGTGCGCGACGCGAGACGCGCACGGGCAGTTCATATCGATTCGAATTCTCCGCAGCAATGAACCGGCGTTCATAGATCGGCGGCGTTTGTTTTCTCCGGCACGGGCGCCGACACTGCGGCGCCGTTGCTCTTTCCCGTCACGGCGCCGACCAGCGCTTTCACGGGATCCTCGCCCGGCGCAAACCCGCTCTGGCGCAGGATCTCGTCGATCATCGGACGCAGCGCGTGCACCTTGAGGAGCTCGCCCGCAAGCCCTTCGCCGAAGCCGACATTGCCGCCGCCGGTGCCATTGCCGCCGAACGCGCCGCCGGTGTGCAGGATGCGGACGTCCTTGAGATTGCCGATCGGCTTGACCATCTCGGCCAGCGCTGAGGGCATGGTCTCGATCCGCTTCTTGGCGAGCTCGAAGTCGATGACGTTGGCGCCGAGTTTGTTCTGCGCCTCGTTCTTGAGCGTGATGATTGCGGCTTCGGCCTCGCCGATATTCCTGACGCCGACAGCCTTGATCTTGTTGGACTCGGCTTCCGCGGTGGCCAGCGTCTTGACGGCCTCGGCGCGATCGAGCGAGGCCTTCTTTTCGGCTTCGGCCGCGACGATCAGCTCGGTCGACTTGCGCTCGGCCTCGGTGCGCGCGGCGAGCACCTGGGTGAGACGCGCACGATCGGCGACCTCGACCGCGCGGGCGGTCACGACCTTTTCCTCCGCGGAGACGGCGAGCGCTTCCGCGGTCTTGGCCTCGGCGACGGCTTCCGAGGTCTGCTTGCTCTTGGCCGCGATCTGGATCTCGTTCTCCTGCGTGGCAATCTGGATCTCGCGCTGGGCGTCGGTCTTGCGCTTGTTGATCGCCAGATCCGACTCGATGACCGCGGTTTCCTTGACCTGCTTGGCGCCGGCCTCCTTCTCGGCAACGGCGCGGTCGGTATCGATGCGGGCGTTCTCCTCAGTCAGACGCGCCGTCTGCGTCGCAGTTGCCACCTCGGCGCGGGTGCTCGCGGTCTTGTTGGCGATGTCGCGCTCCTGGGAGAGCTCGGCCTCCTTCTTGGTGCGCTCGATGGTCAGGGTCTGCTGCCGCGCCTCGAGGTCCTTTTGCGCAATCGCCACCTCGTTGTCGCGCACGATCGAGTTGCGGTCGCGCCGGCGCGTCTCGGTGACGGTCTTCAGCTGGGTCAGGCCTTCGGCGTCGAAGAAGTTTTCTGGATTGAAGAATTTCACATCCGTCTGGTCGAGCTTGGTCAGCGACACCGATTCAAGCTCGAGACCGTTGGATTTTACGTCCGATTCCACGGTCGCCTGCACATGCTTGACGAAGTCGCTGCGCTTCTCCTGCAACTCCAGGATGGACATGGTGGCCGCCACTGAACGCAGGCCGTCGACGAATTTTGCCTCGACCTGGTTACGCAGGGCTTCGGCGTCATTCGTCAGCGCGCCCAGCGTCTGGCTCGCGAGCGCAATGCTCTCATCGTCAGGACGGACGCGCACGTAGAACTCGGCGACGATGTCGACGCGCAGGCGGTCCTTGGTGATCAGGGACTCCCGCTCCTTGCGCTCGACGGTGAGCCGCAGCGTCTTCAGATTGACGCTGGCGTAGGAGTGGAAGATCGGCAGGATCATGGCGCCGCCGTCGAGCACGACCTTCTTGCCGCCGAGGCCGGTGCGCACGAAGGCCTCGTCGCGGGTAGCGCGTTTATAGAGGATGGTGAAGACGATCCCGAGGACGACGATCAGCGCGACGCCGATCACGGCCGGGACTGCGATGTCGAACATGACTTTCTCCAATAAATGGCTTGCTAGCTGCTTAGAGTGGGCTTGGAAGGTTTCAGTTCATCGTCGGCCTTCACCGCCACGAAGCGGGTGCCGGCGCGATCGACCAGCAGGACCATGGTTCCCTGCGGCAGGGGCGATGATGACGGTGCGGCGACCGCCCAGACGAAATGGCGGTTGCCGTGGATGTCGGCGACGCTGACGCGGCCGGGCGGCCCCTGATCGAGCGGGCCGATCACGACCTCGCCGACGCGGCCGACGAGATCGCCGAGGCCGACGGCATAGCTTTCATCCTTGGGAATGACCCGCGCGATGCCCCTGCTTGCGGCGCGGACCAGCGGAATCGAGACGGCGACCGCTCCGACCGACGCGAGCGTTGCCGGCAAGGGGCCGGCCACCATCCGCGCGATGTCCTGGATCAGAAAGCCGGTGATGGAGAAGGCGCCGAGCAGCAGCAGCGGGAAGATGAGCAGCGGCACGCCGCCGACATTGATCCAGGAGATGGCGTTGATCACGCCATTGTCGCTGGGGTGACCGAAATCGATGTTGGTGCCGAGCATCTCGCTCAGCGAGGCCCCGACCAGCATCGAGACCACCTCGATCGAGCCGACGATGAGGATCATGGCCGCCGCGATCGCGAACGGCCTGACCTCCGGCGACATCACGTGTTCGAGCAGAGCGCTCATGACACATTACTCAGGAGCGCGACTTCAACCGCGCCAGCCTCGCTGCAATCTCCTTGTCGCGATGCAACGTGCTAAGCTCGTCGATGTCGCTTGAATACGGGATCGCTGCCGGAACGCCGGTGGCGCGCGCCACCGCCCTGCCCGCGCGCAAGGCCTTCGCTGCCGCCGAGGCACCACCGGACTTCCGGGGCGACGTCGAGGCCTGATGGCTTGCGTGAGCCTCGCTCTTTTCGAGATCGGCGCGGCGCTGCTCGGCATCTTGCAATGCTGACAGCACGGCGCGCAGCGACGTCACGCACTGTTCGATCTTCTCGTTGTTCTCATCGATGGCGCGGGAGAGTACCTCGAACTGCGCTTCGAGGTCCATCTGCCGCGCGATGCCGGCGCGTGCGAGATCGTCCCGGCTATCAGCAATCGCACCTTCGATCTTGGGCGCAAGATCGGTCATCTCGCGTTCGATCTCGGTGCGGCGCGCGTTGAGACGGTATTCTTCGGCGCGCGCGGCCGCGAGCGCATCGCGCGCTTCACTCTCCGCGCGCTCGATCTCGCGGATGGCTTGGCCAACCACGTTCAGCTTGTTCTTCCCCTCCGCCTGCTCGATCGCGTCATAGGCGATCCCGGCGATCAGGCGCCCGACCCGGGACAGGAAGTTGTCGGGGGCGGCAGCGATGGTATCCATAGCGTTCTCCTCCTCTGGCAGATTGTTCGGCGTGACGCCGTAGTGAACTTCGAAACCGTCGTCGGTGCGGATGAGGTGCGCGGGAGCGCTCTGCCCCCAACCCTCGGCATAGCCGGCATAGTCGAAGGGAACGCTGAAGCGCCCCTGCACGGTTGCAATCGAAATGGTGGCGGGGCCCTTGATCTTGGCGAGCTTGTCGTCCAGCGGCAGGCGGCGGCCCTGCGCGGCACGATAATCGGCGCGGTCGCGCAGGCCCAGCGTCACCAGCCGCGACGGCAGCGCGGTTTCTTTCCGGATCGGCTCATAGGCATGGGCATGGAGCAGGACGACATTGGAGCCGACGTTATGGCTCCGCGCCACCTCGTCCAGGATCTCCATCATGCGGTCATAGGCCCTGAACGTCGCCTCCATGGCGGCCTTGGCGGCCGGGTCAGGGGCAAGCCTGTAACGCAGCGCGGACGGCGCGTTTTTGGACGACGGGCTCATGGAAAGCACTAAAGCACCATTTTAGTGCTTTAGGAAGAGGAAGTACAATCACGTTCCCCTGACCCTCATGCACTCTGTGGGTTAGTCGTCGGCCGCAGGCGACGCGTTCAAGGCGGTTGATCATCCCTAGATCACGGCCGATCAAGACTTCTTGCACGCGCGGGTTGCAATTTAAGACGAAGTGGAGGGAGCGTTTGGCGACTGCCACTCTCGTGTCCCGGCCGCGTTGCAACGTGGAACGTTACGGCGCCAAGCCGGGACCCGGAAAGCCGCACCGTAGCTGTGGCATGGGCCCCGGCTCTGCTGCGCATCAGTTCGTGCCGCAGCGACCGGGCTGCGAAAGCCGAGCTCACGGTCGCCGACACACTAGGTCGATCTCGATCAGCGCGTCATAGGCAAGCCCGGTGACGCCGACACACGTGCGAGCCGGCAAACGATCCGGCGCGAAGTACGTGCGATAAGCCTCGTTCATTGAGGCGTAGTCTTCGTTGAAACGCGTCAGATAGATTCGCGTCATCACGACGTGCTCGAGGCCAAGATCGAGGCCGGCGAGAACCACCTTCAAGTTCTCCATCACGGCCCGCGTCTGCGCCTCAATGCCGTCGGGCAGCACACCCGGCGCCTGCGGCGTGTCCGGCATCTGGCCGGTGACGAAGACAAAACCGTCGGTCTCGACGGCGTGGCTGAAGGGCGCGACCGGCTTCGGTCCGCCGCTGATCATGTGGAATTTCACTTGAGATGTCCTTGTTAAGTCGCGTCCCGAAACAGGCGCTTGCTGAGGATGGCGTGCACGCCCCAATTGCCGTCGACGACCTGGGTGACGCCGAAATCAACGGCGGCCGACATCAGCGCGATCGCCTCGTCCTCGCTGAGGCCCTTCACGTTCATCAGGAAGCGCCGCATTTTCCGGAACGCATCCTTCATGGCGAGGTCGAGCGAGGATTTTGTGTAGACTTCGCTTTGGCCCTGCGCGCCGAACTCGGCGAGATAGTTGGGATGGCTGAAGCCGGTCAGCACCCAGTCGGTCTCAGTCTCGATCAGGGGATAAGAGAGATCGGCAAAGGGCCGGCCTGCAAGATCGGCCTTCTTGTGCAGGATCACCTCGAACGTCCCCGTCATCGAGCATTCGATCGCCGTGCCGCTGAGTTCGCCGTCGCCTTGCGTGGCGTGGGAATCGCCGACCGACAGCAGCGCGCCGGGCACCGAAACCGGAAGATAGACGGTAGAGCCCTTCCCCAGCCGCCAATTGTCGAGATTGCCGCCGAAATAGGACGGCGGCACGGAGTCGACGAAATCGACCTCGCGCGGCGCCACCGCGATCACGCCGAAATGCGGCCTCAGGGGAATGCGGATGCCATCGAGTACGGCATGCCGGCGCTTCACCGTGGCCGGCGCGACGGGGACGCCGGGATAGTCGTAGGTGGCGTGCATGACGCCGAAGGGGTCGGTCTGCGGCTCCCAGCGATAGGAATAAAGCGCCCGGGCGTGCGGCTCCTCTGGATCGTCGAAGATCTCGTAGATGGTGACGACCTCGCGCGGCATGGGACCGCCGAGAAACTCGTTGTAGTGATAGCCCCACCAGGCCGCGACCGAGGAGCCGAACACGCGGCCGGCATGGTTCGGATTGCGGCTCGCGCGCGGCACGATGTCGAGGATGCGCACCTCCAGCACGTCGCCGGGCTGGGCATCCTTCACCGCGACCGGCCCCGTGCAGATGTGCACGCCAAATCCTTCGCCGGCGCCACGGCCGAACACGCTGGCATCCATCGGGCCAGCGCCGCGACGATCGACGTTCTTCTTGTCCCGTGTCCAGCCGAACACGCTTTCAGCACCGGCATCGCCCGCGATCATCATCTCGGGCGCATCGGAGGCGTGCTGCGTCAGCGTCTCGATGGTGATGGTGTCGCCCGAGGCGATCTCGATTTGCGGCGATAGCGAGCGGCTGAAATAACCCCAATGGACGCGGCTGGCCTCGACCGGGAGATGGTGATGCCTGCGTTCCGTGGTCGTCCGCTCCTCGGTGCCGGCACACGCAACGGTGCTGCGTGCTTCGACGCTCGAATGCACGCGGAGCTGCGCCAGCGCATCCTGCGGCCAGCCGCGCTGGCCGGCAATGCCGTGCTGCAAGGTCGCGCGCTCCACTTCCTGCTGGCGGAATTCGCGCGGCGGCAGGCCGAAGCGGTGACGGAAGGCGCGGCTGAAATGTGCGGAATCACCAAAGCCGTAGGCATAGGCGATCTCCGAGATCGAGCGATGGGCTTCCGTGGGGTTGGACAGATCAGCCCAGGCACGCTGAAGCCGGCGCTCCCGGACGTAATGGGTGAAATTGTCGCCGACCGTCTCGAACAGCTTTTGCAGGTAGCGCTCGGAAATCCCCTGGGCCTGCGCGACGCGCGCCGGCGCCAGTTCGGGATCGTCGAGCCGCCGCTCGATGGTCTGGCAGATCCGATGCAGCAGCGCGGCCTGCGTCGCACTCGATCCGGCATCGGACGTCGAGGCCGCCAGTTGATGCGCGAGCGTCAGGAGCAGATCGAGCGACTGCGCGACCGAATTCCATTCGGCATCGCTCAGCGTGTCGAGCGTGCGCGCGGTCGCATCCAGCAGACGCGAGAACACATCGGCAAAGCCGCTGGGTGGAACCACGCGGGGCTCGCCGAGCCGCGGCCTGCCCGAGAGGCGTCCGTGCAGCGCTTCCGAGGTCACCGACAGCACGATGGCCCGCATGTCACGCTGGAACACGATGCTCCAGTCCCCGCTCCGTGGTAGCAGCACGAGATGGCCGACCGGAACGATGCGGTGGCCGTCGGCACTCTTCAGCACCATGCCGTCCTCGACCGGCATCAGCGCGATCGGAATATCTTCGTTGGATTGCGAGAGCGGACTGATGGTCTGCGCGGCCGCGGCCATCCGTGTCAGCGCGACACCCGCGGCATTGCAATGCGATGCGGTTGCGTGTCCGTCAAAGAAGGAATGACCGGTCGCCGGTTGCAGACCGACCGCCGCCAGCACGTCCCGCCAGGCTTCGGGGCGGTCGTCTTGCGCGTAGGACTCGCTCGTGAACGGCCGGAAGCTCATCGGATCAACCCAGATTGCAGTTGATCGAAGCAACCTCTGTGCCAGACGAACGCGGTCATCCGTCGCAGCAACGGGCCGCAAATGACGTTCGGTGGTCAAGCGTTCATCCGGGAAATGGAATTTCCTTCAGAGTGTTAGCGCCCAATTGCTGCATCAAGCACGCTGCGTAGCCCGGATGGAGCGAAGCGTAATCCGGGAATCGGGCCGCCATCGACGCTGTCCCGGATTGCGCTTCGCTCCATCCGGGCTACCCCCGTCAATCGCATCGAAAGATGTTCTTGCGAATCGTGCCGTGGACGCCCCAATTGGCGTCGACGACCTGGGTGACGCCGAAATCGGCGCCGACCGACAGCAGCGAGATCGCCTCGTCCTCGCTGAGACCATGCACGGTCATCAGGAAGCGCCGGAGTTTTCTGAACGCATCGCGCATCGCACGGTCGAGGCTCGAGTGATTGGCAATCTCGGTTTGTGCGTCGGCGCCGAGCGCGGCGAGATAGTTCGGATAGGTGAAGCCGTAGAACGACCAGGCGTGATCGGTCTCCAGCATCGGATGGTCGAGGCCCTCCAGACTGGTGCCGGCCAGATCAGCCTTCTTGTGCAGGATGAACTCGAAATCGCCGGTGAGCGAGGTCTCGATTGCGGTGCCGCCGAGCTCGCTGTCGCCTTGCGCGGCGTGAGGATCGCCGACCGAGAAATAGGCGCCGGGGACTGCGACCGGATAGAACATCCGCGCGCCCTTGCCGATACGCCAGTCGTCGATGTTGCCGCCGGTGTAGCTCGGCGGGATCGAGCTGACGAAATCAGCTTCCGAGGGCGCGAGGCCCATGGTGCCGAAATGCAATCGCGCGGGCACCCTCACGCTCGACAGGATGTTTTCGCGCTTCCTGACGGTGGCGTGATCGACGCGCACGCCGGGATAGTCGATGGTGGGATGCACGATGCCGTCGGGGTCGGTCTGCGGCGTCCAGACGTAGTTGTAGACCGCTTTCGCATAAGGCTCGCCCGAGGTGTCGAGCTCGAAGATGGTGACGACCTCCCGCGGCTTCGGCTCCTCGATCAAATCGTGATAGTGAAAGCCCCAGTTTGCGGCGACGTTGGAGCCGAAGCAGCGGCCGGCGTGGCAGGCGCTGCAGCTCGGCCGCGGCCTGATATCGAGGATGCGCACTTCCAGGATGTCACCGGGCTCGGCGCCTTCGATCGCGACGGGACCTGTGAGAAGATGCACGCCGATCCCCTCGCCTGCGCCGCGGATGAACGGACCTTCGACCGGGCCTGAGCCGCGGCGCGGGACCGCCTTGTACTCGCGCGTCCACTGGAACACGCTCTCGGCGCCGGGATCGCCCTGGATCATGCGCTCGTAATCATCGTTGGCGTGATGGGTCAGCGTCTCGATGGTGGCGCGGTCGCCGGAGCGCAGTGTCAGGGCCGGCGTGACCTTCTTGGAGAAATAGCCCCAGTGGACGGTCTTCGGCGAAACCGGCAGCGTGAAATGCTTCATCAGGTGGCCTCTTCGGGGAACGCGGTCTTGAACGTGGGGGCGGCGCTCATCGCACCGCCTCCGGAGTCTTGTCGGCTTCCATCACGCTGAGGAAACGCGCCGTCAGCGGATTGCGGGGATTGGTGAGCACCTCGTGCGCCGGTCCCTCCTCGATGATGGTGCCGCCGCTCAGGAAAGCGACGCGGTCGGCGACTTCATCGGCAAAGCGGATCTGGTGCGTCGAGATGATCATGGTGAGACCGTCGTCGATGGCGAGCCGCCGGATCACTTCCAGTACCTCGTTGACGAGCTCGGGATCGAGCGCCGAGGTCGGCTCGTCCAAGAGCAGCACGCTTGGATTGGGCGCCAGCGCGCGGGCGATGGCGACGCGCTGCTGCTGGCCGCCGGAGAGATGTCGCGGCAGCGCGTCGGCGCGCTGTGAGAGACCGACACGGTCGAGCAGCTCGGTGGCGCGACGGTCGGCGTCGATGCGGGTCATACCGTGGACCCAGCGCAAAGGCCCGGCGATGTTTTCGCGTGCCGACAGATGGGCGAACAAATTGAACTGCTGGAACACCATGCCGACACCGACCGTTGCCCGCTCGTTGGCGATCGCCCGCGGTGACAGCAACTTGCCGTCGTCGTCAAAGCCGAGACGGCGGCCGCCGACGCGCACGGTGCCTCCGTCCCAGCTTTCGAGATGGTTGATGCAGCGAAGCAGCGTGCTCTTGCCCGAGCCGCTGGGGCCGAGCAGCGCGACCACTTCGCCGACGCGAACGGTCAGATCGAGGCCACCGAGCACCTTTTGCGTGCCGTAGCTCTTGGTGAGGTCCTTGGTCTCGACCGCGATGTTGTTGCGCGCGATCGTCGCGGAACGCCGCGTGCGCTCCTCTCTGGTCAGAGCAAGCGGCGGCGTGTCGGTCAGCTCTGCCTGCACGGGTTCGGGATCGGCGACGGTCGCCTCCGCAAGCTCCAGCTTGGCGCCGAGATCGACGCGACGCCACGGCAGGTAATCGGCGAGCTTGCGCTTCCGTCCCTTGGCGCGGTCGAGATCGAGCAGCCATTCGACGAACAACTGGATGACGCTGATGGCAAAGGTCAGCACGAGGTACAAGAGGCCAGAGGCGAAGAAGATCGAGAAGAAGTCGAAGGTCGAGGACGCCAATTGAGTCGAGCGCAAGGTCAGCTCCTGGACTGCGACGACGGACGCCAGCGAGGAATTCTTCAGCGCGCTCACCGCCTCGTTGCCGAAGGCCGGGATCATGGTGCGGATCGCCTGCGGCGCGATCACCCGCCACATCAGGATCCGCGGCGTCATGCCGAGCGCCTGGCCGGCCGTCACCTGCCCGCGGTCGACGCCGAGCACGCCGGCGCGCAGCATCTCCGCGATGAACGGCGCCTCGTTGCAGGCGAGCGCGAGGCCGGCCGCCAGCACCGCCGGCAGCTTGATGCCGATATGCGGTAACGCATCGTAGGCGAAAACCATCTGCAGAATCAGCGGCGTGCCGCGAAAGATCACGGTATAGGCCCTGGCGATCGCCGCCAGGAGCCAGAAGCGCGAGAGCTGCATGCCGGCGAGGATCAATCCAAGGATCAATCCACCGCCGAGCCCGAGGGCGGTCACCTCGAGGGTGAGCTCGATGCCCTCGAGCAGATACGGCATGCTCAGGTAATGGAGGAACAGCGACATCAGTCTGCCGTCAGAATGTCAGGCTCCTTGAAGTTGTTCACGTCGAGCCCATGCTTCTTTAGAAGCTCCATATGCGTGCCGGCCTTCTGCACCTCGATCAGTGCGGCGAGCACGGCGTCGCGGAATTTCGGCTTGTCCTTGGGAACGGCGATGCCGACCGAATACGGGATCGTCACCGCGATCGCCTTCTCCAGCTTGTCCGGATAGGCCTTCACCGCACTGTCGACGGTGTTGACGTCATTGACATAGGTGTCGGCGCGGCCGGCCAGGATCGCCTGGATGCAGTTGGCGTTGTTGTCGTAGAGCTGGATGGTCGGCTCGGCCTTGCCCGCCTTCTTGCATTCCGGGATCAGGGCCTGGATCAGGGGCACCTCGACATAGCCGGTGTTCTCGGCGGCGGCCGCGCCACACATCGACATGTTGATGCCGTTGATGCCCTTCGGATTGCCCTTGGCGACGAGCACCCCGTCGAACACTTTCGAGTAGGTGATGAAGTCGGCGGCCTTGGCGCGCTCCTTGGTGGCGTAGATGTCGGAGATGACGATGTCCGCCTGGCCGGCAGCGAGCGTTGTGAGGAGTGCTGCGAACGTCACCGGCTTGTAGGTCAGCTTGAAGCCGAGGCATTCGCCGATGGCCTCGCCAAGATCGATGTCGAAGCCGATATATTTGCTGGGATCCTTCGGGTCGATCGTCTCATAGCCCGGTGTATGCGGGTTGATGGCGTTGACGAGCGTCTTGCCCTTCCAGTCCGGATATTTCTCCTGGAGTGCGGCGCAGGCGGCGGGCGCGGCGGCCTGCGCGCTCAGCGGCGCCGCTGCGACGAGGCCGAAGGCGATGGTGGCGCCGAGCGCGACCTTGCGCCACGGTGATGATGCGCGCGCCGTTCCCTGCGCGTGGGGCAATACCCGTCTCTCCATCTCCAGCTCCTTTGAATTGTCATGGCACTGGCCATGTTCCAGATCTCGGGAGCGAGCCTAGGTGGAGTGCGGACGGGAAAGCTTGTCCGCGGGCGTACAAAAAATTGGATGAATGAGGCCCGCGAATTAGGCAGCCGGCTGCACAAAAACTGTTCGTGCGTCAGGTGTCCTGCGGCACGCAATTCCGAATTCGGGAGAACCAAATGATCTCGCGCGACGCAATAATCTGCACGGTTGGAGAATCAATCAGTCAGGATATTTGACAGAGATATGACGTTCGCTGACGGAAATGAGGCGCGGGGCAGACGCATCTGTGGACGACATCCACAGCATCTCACCGCTTTCCACAGCCTGTCCGCAGCATATCCACAGGCCGACTATGCCGGATTCGCGAGGCCGCACGAGCCACTTGCTGCGCACAAACCCACAGGGCGGCTATGTCAACCGCCGGCTTGATCGAACACGGTGCGGCAAGCCTCGCTCAAGCTTGACCGGTTACGGCGCAGACAGGCCGTGATGGCGCGGACGTTGGGGATCTCGCCGGCGCAGAGCCGGTAGACGTCGGGGGTGCAGGCCCGGCGCTGCTCCGGCGTTCCCTGCTGTGCATTGGCGGCGGAGGCGAACAGCGCCAGGAACAGCCCGACCGTCGAGGCGCGGCGCGCCCGGCTCTTCGCCCCCGCAAACCGTAAGAACCTTGCCCTCATGACCAAGTCTCCCGTCTGCCTTGCCCGCCCCCGGCCTTCGCTGGCCGGTGTCGTGCCAAGGGGTAGGAGAAATAAATCGCGGGGGATGTGATCTCTTTCACACTGAGGCCGGACGGGAGGAACGTACGGTTCCGCGGGGATTTTAAGGAATCGCTAACCAATCGGAGCCCGATCGCCGGATCGCTAAAATGCGAACGATCGGCTCAATCGGGTAACAAACCGGCTTTGCGACATTGCGCCATCCGCGTTCTGCGAGGGTGCGATGAGCGAAGCCGAATTCAACTTGCTGCTGGATGCCGTCCGGGACGCCATGGTCTATCAAGATTTCGCGCCCGAGCCGGAGGAGGAATTCGTGCCCCGCTCGTGGTCGTACGTCGCAACGCCCAAAGCCGCCAATGACAATGAGGGCGCCTGGCCCCTTCTGCCGTTTCCGGACGGCTGGTACGCGGCCTGTTGAGACCACTTTCAACGTCAACCGATGCGCCCGCTCCTGCGGGCGTTTTGCTATCGGCCATGCGCCGGAACGGCGCGGCTCCGATCAGGTCTTGACCCGCTCCTCGCCGTCCTGCGGCACCCGGTCGGGTGCGGCCGGCGGAAAGATACTGTCATAGATCGCACGGGCCTCGCGAATGAGGCGAGCCCGCTCCAGCTCGGATTTCGGGACAAATCGGACGACGTCGCTCACGTGCTCTCCAGCTCCAGGGGGGCCTGACGCATCACTTCGCAGATGCGAAGTCTATGCCATCGGGCCTGAATCGCTGGTGTCCGCCAAGCCCCGGGCAAACCCGGTGTGCACGACCTGGCAGGCCTTAGCCGCGCGCTTGGCGGAACGCGCGGTGAGCAAAATTTGTGATGAAATATCAGGAAGTTGTAATGGAGGCCACGACCAGAATTGAACTGGTGTACACGGTTTTGCAGACCGTTGCGTAACCACTCCGCCACGTGGCCCCAACGCGGCAGATCAATACAGACGATCAAACACTTACGCAACCACCCTCCTCCGGTCACCCTCAGAGTTCTGAAACTCGGATTCCGCAGCATTTCTGAAACTCGTGTGCGGGGTTCGTTCTTGTGCGGTACCCAGTCGGCCGGTGCTACCGTGAGTAGCGCGGGTGAGTCGTTCTATCGCGGGACGCCTTCCGGATCGTCCGGGGGCTTCCCGTTTGCGTGGAACATCCGGTGAAAGGTTGGTCTGCGTGTTTCAATGCTACCTTGACGACAGCGGTACTAGCGGCCTGCCAATTGTCACTCTTGGCGGCTTCTTTGCGCATATGTCCCAATGGGACAGAATTGAGCCAGCGCTAGATGCCGCGATGAATGCGCATGGAGTGGGAATCTTTCATGCCAAAGAATTTCACGATACCAAGCCGCCATTCCGAGGTTGGCCGAAAATCAGAAAGCTTAGCTTTACTGATGAAATCTTTTCTGCGGCCCACGGAGCAATGGCGGGCGTCGCCATCGGCGTTGAGAAAGAAGGCCTTAAAAGAGGTAAGCAGCTTCAGCCAAAAGCGTTCAACCGAATGTCCCCAATGGGGGTTGCGTTCGCTTTGATCATGTCAAGGATTCTAACGCATCAATCCGTAGCATCAGCTGTGAAACAGAACGGTCTCTCCTTCCTAGTCGAAGCCGGGCCGAACAATGGAGAGATACAAGACTATTTCCAGAGAATGGCGAAGATGTCTGTTTTTGAAGGCGTTTTGAGATCTGTTAGTTTCGTCCCGAAGGAACACAGTAGGGCTATCCAGCTAGCGGATTTCTTGGTTTTCTACGCCCGTCGTCAACTCCGCAATCAGTTTAGATTCAAGGGCAAGCAGATGATTCTGCCTGCCTGTCCATACCTGGAAACCATGAGAAAGCATGGACCAGTTTATACTGATATCGCGGCTGGCGCGCCCCGAACCACGGGCGCAAAGATGGAAATCGATATCAAAAATCTCAGCGACTTCGCCGCCCTTACGAAGAAGCGCCTTTAGTTATTTTATCGAAGGCTGGAATCTCCATGCCCGCCGACCTCACCATGCGCCGAACCGTGATCGGCGGCGAAACCGCTCAGGACGACTATATCGTGATCTGGGACGAGCTCACGATCGGTCGAATCTTCCGCTCGATCGGCGTCGGTGGCGCCCAAACCTGGTCCTGGTCGGTCAGCCTGCCGAACGTGCCGCAGCCCAGCACCCATCGCGGCCGAGCCAGCAGCCTCGACGCCGCTAAGGCCAGCTTCCGCGGCGCGTGGAGCGACCTGCAGGCGAAGGTCGGGTACGAGGAGATCAAGGCGGCGCGAGAGATCCAGGCCCGCCGGCGCCCGTGGCACCGATAGAGGGCGGGTTTCTACACTGCGACGTAGTAAGACGGCCTCGGCTTTAGCGAGGGCATCCCAATGAGCGACAGCGTTACCGCTTCCGAATTGGCCAGGCTGATGAAGGTGACCGAGGCGATCGTCGCCGAGCTGGAGCGCCAGCGCGTGGCCGACGCCGTTGCCGATCTGGGGTTCGACCCGATGGAGATGGCCAGGGCCGTGATCCGCGCAGCGGACGGCGACGTGGTCCCCTTCCCTGGTGGTCCACGCGGCCATTGATGAGTGCTTCCGATTAGCGCGTAGCGCTCGCCGGGCCATGCTCGGAACGAGACCGCGGCGCGGGCATTGGCCCAGATGGATGACAGGAAGTGGATCGCCATCATGGTCTCGTCGATGCTGCTGCTGATCGGCATCGCCGCCGTGCTCGTGCAGCGGCCGGAGTTGGTCCACGCGGTGATGACTCGGTAGCGCGAAGCGCTCGCTACCCACGGCGGCCGGCGGCGCGGGGTAGGACTCTCTCCCCCAATGCGGCCAAGTGAGGCACAAAATCCCCGGAGAAATCCCCGGAGCCGTTCCGCACAGCGAAACGCGCCGCGCTCTGGCATCCCAGCGCCAAACTCCCCATTTCGGCGGCATGCGTAGCGCGTTCGAATTCTGCCTGCCGACCCCCGCCAAGGTGGTGCCGGCCGGCCCCGACTGGATCCACGAAATCAAATATGACGGCTACCGGCTGCGGGTCGAGCGCCAGGGCAAGTCCGTGCGGCTGTTCACCCGCAACGGCCACGACTGGACCGGCCGGTTCCCCTGGATCGTCGAGGCGGCGCTGAAGAACCGCGAGCAGCAATTCGTCATCGACGGCGAGGCCGTTGTGCTCGGCGTCGACGGCGTCTCCGACTTCAACGCCCTGCACTCGCGCCGCCACGATGACGAGGTGCAGCTCTACGCCTTCGACATCCTGGCGCTCGGCGGCGAGGATCTGCGGCCGCTGCCGCTGTTGATGCGCAAGACCAATCTGGCGCGACTGCTGCGCGGCCGGCCGGACGGCATGTTCGTGGCGCCGTTCGAGGCCGCCGCGAACGGCCCGGACCTTTTCGGCGCCGCCTGCCGCATGGGTCTCGAGGGCCTGGTCTCCAAACGCAAAGACCGGCGCTACGGCGCCGGCCGGTCGAAAGACTGGATCAAGGTCAAAAACCGCAGGCATCCGGCGTTCACGCGGGTGATGGACGCGCACAAATGAAAAAGCCCGGCGCATCGCCACGGCGATGCGACCAGGCATCGCCGCGCCGGATGGATGCGCCGGGCCGGACTGCCAGCCGAGGGGACATTCGGATCAGGCAGTCATCGTCCGCCGGGAGGCGACCGCGGACGAATTCAGGTGGCCGGCTTCTCCCGGCATTGGCGCCGGATGGAAGTCGACGAAGTATTGCTTGCCCAGCTCGAGGGCCGCGATCGCCGCGGGATTAGTGATCGACATCGAGATCTGCCCCTGCGGCGTCCATTTCGACCAGTCCTTGTTCGCCTCGTCATAGACGGGCGCCATCGTGACGGTCGCGAACACGGCGTTCGGATCCTGCTGGTGGTGATGCTCGACCTTCGTCACCCAAAACTTGGCGCGCACGCTTTGGACCTTTTCCATGGTCTCTTTCCTTCTCTTGGTTTGCCGGGAAACCGCCCGGCGCGGATCTCAGAACCTGCGCAGCTCGCCGATCGCCCACGCGATCGCGAGAAGCAACATCACGCCGACGCCGGCCGTCAGCGCGTCGCGCAGCTCGCCGCGGATGGCCGCAGCGTCGATCATGATCTGCGACAGCTTCATTTCAGCGTCACCGAAAAGAAGTGCGAGGCCACCCACAGCACGGCCGCACCGCCGCCGCCTGACGCCACCCAATAGATCCAGCGCCCGGCCTTGACCGCGCCCCTGACCTGCTGCCGCGCCTCGATCACGCCGTCGACGATCGGTTTCATGAAGGCGATGTCGGAGATCGCCGCCTTGACCTGCCCCTCGAGCGTGCGGATGTCGTCGACCAGCCCGCCGATCTTCTCATAGAGTACGCGACGGCCTTCCGATGCCTTCGCGTCCTGGTCACGCCATTGCTGCGTCAATGTGTTGACGGTCGCCTGCAGCCCGCCGATCGCCTGCGCGAACTCGCGCAGCGCCGCCTGGATCGATTCTGCTTCCGTCACTTCGCGCCCCCGCCAAAACTCTGCCGCACGCCGTCGTACCAGGCACGGCCGGCGCCGATCCGGTCGTTTGCCTCTTTCAGCGCATCGCGCGTGCGCGCCAGGCGCTCGCGCGCGTCGTCATTCAGTTTTGCCGAGGGATCGCCAACGGGCGCGAAAATCCGGCTGTCCGCCGGCGGCAGCTCGCGGTGGAGCGGCGCAGGCTGCGGATTTGATGCGCAAGCCCCGCAGGTCAGCGCAAGTAAGACCGCAAGCGTTCGGCTTGCCGGCGGCCGCCAACGCCGCGTTCTGCTTCTGAAGTTGGTCGACATAGGCATCGGTCCCCGCCTTTTCCTGCTCTGCCTGGTGAAGGATCTTGTCCGCGCGCGCCTCGGCGTCGGCCGCGGCCAGCCGTGCGGCGGCCTGGTCGGCGCGCGCGGCCGCGAGCTGCGCGTCGAGCGCCTTCTCACGCCAGGCGCCGTCCGCGGCCGCATAGCCCGCGTTGTAGAGATGAACGCCGGCGACGAGCGCCGAGATGCCGATGACGAGCGCGAGCACGCCGGCAACGATCGCACCGGCCTTGAACGGCGACAGCTTGACGCCGGCGAGGCCGGCGAGCTGCACGATCGCAGCGATGATGGTCCCGCTCATGTGTTTTTACCCGTGCGGTAGTCGGCGACGCGCTTGATCTCGACCTTGTGCGCGACGAACCAGATCAGCACGCCGAGGCCGGCGACGAGCGCCAGCACCACAACGGCCGCGATCAGCCAGGCGATCGCCGCCGGCGGAATGCCGAGGCCGCCGACCGCCTCCCTGGCGCCGGAGACCGCCGTCGCCTTGTCGGTGACCCAGGCGAGCAGTCCGCCGACGCCAAGCGTCGATGAGCCTCCGAACAGTTTTCCCGCCCAGCCCTTGACCTGGTCGGTGATGGCGATCGTCTCCGAGCCCTGCTCGCGCAAATCGGTCACGGTCGCGTTGCCGCGGATCTCCGAGACCTGCCGCGGCTCGGCCCGCGCCATCGCCGCGAGCAGATCGTTATCGATGCCGGGGACGAGCGGCAGATCGTGCTCATGCCGGAACGCGAGAATGGCTGCCTCTGTTCGCCCCTTCGGCGCCAGCTGCCCGTCGACGGCGCCGGTGTCGTAATAGCCGAGCTCGCGCAGCCGCGTCTGGACCTGGACGACCAGGTCCGGGTCCGGCGCCGGCGGCGTCACCTCGAGTCTCGCGTGCTGCTCCGGATGATGTTCGGCGAGCCCGCGCTCGAACAGCACCGCCTCATGCTCGCGCCGCTTGTAGACGCCATTGGTCGGCGGCCACAGCCGTTTCATCGAGCGGATCAGGCCGGGAATGCGGGCGAGATCGCCACTCGCCACGCAGGCGCGGATCTCGCGCATCTCGGCATAGCGCGCCCCGGCCTTGACGAAGCCGGCGGCGTCGCGGTTCTGCGCGATCGAGAACAGCGCCCCCCGGCAATCGGGACCGAGCCGGTCGGCGCCGGGGCAGTAATGATCCAGGATGCCGAGATAGCGCGGCAGGTCATGATTGCTGAAGACATCGAGCGCGACGTCCCAGGGGATGTCGACCTGCCCCTGCGTCTGGCGCGAATAGGCCTTCGCCGCCTCGCCGCGCACGCCGGACGCAGCCAGCATGATCCGGAGCATGCCGGCGTCGACCTTGTCGCTCCAGTCGGCCCGGATCTGCGCCTTGGTCTGCGTGCCGAAATCGTAACCGATGCCGCCGGTCGGCCCGGACTGCTGGCCCGGATATTCCAGCACGTGGCGGTACTTCTTTTCGTACCACTCGCGGCTGGTCACCTCCTCGGCGACGACGAGATCGAACGCGGCACGCGAAATGCCATGCAGGTCAAGCATGCGGGTCAGCCCTTTGTTAAATCAGTGGAAAACGACGCCGATCGCGCCCATCGCGGAATTGACGTGCACTCATGGGTTGTGTAAACGCCGCGAGCAATCGGCGGAACTGTCGGGAAAGTTGTGAAAATTAACGAGCGTCTGATCTGGGGCATCAGTCTGGTGCTGATGCTCATCGGGATCTTGATGATCGCGATGTCGCGATCGCCGGTGATCTACAGTTTCGCCGAAAACGACAGAGCCAAGGCCGCGTGCGAGGGCATGGAGGACCGAGGTCGCGCCTACGCTCTCTGCTATGACAACGCGCTCAAGCAATGGCGGAAAGAACACCCTGACGAGCCGCGCGGCAGCGCCAGCGCATGGCCATGGGATCGCTAATTGATCACGCACTTCGCAAAGTCGTGCCTAAACCCGGCATTAGCAGAGAGTCGGGCTTGCACGGGGTGGTTGTAGCGGAGTAGGGTTCGGCACTCGGGGCGGGTGACTTGGAATGTGGTCAATCAGGAAGTGCGTTGCGGGTCATGGCTTTGCCTTCCTGCTGGCAGCCACGTTTCTAATCTTCACGGTTCCTCAGGCTTATCGATCCTATGCCGCGTCCTCGGGGCTCCCCTTCTTTTGGACGACTAGCAAGGTCTGGATCGAAAGCGCGGAGTGCGCGGAAAAAACCAACAAGATCCTCGTAATCTGCCGGGACGATAAGGTCTTACCGATCGCTGACGGCTTTGGCGGCGATGACCTGGGCCACGCACTCACGCTAGAGCTGGTCACCATACTGACCGGCAAGGTGCCAGATCCCGCCAGCATCTCCACCCTCAACACGGCGGTTAACTATTTGGGCTTGGTAGCCTTGGCCCTTCTGCTCTTCTCGGCCGGGATGCCGCTAGGTTCTTTCGCGCTGCTTACGGTCGGGACGCTCATCGCGAACCAGTTTCACGCCCTCTCGCCGCATCCGTCTCAGTTCGGCGCCGCATGCTTTGCCGCCATTCTCCCGATAGCCATCGCGACGAACCGGAAGTGGATCGCGGCCGGCTTCCTCGGACTTGTCGCTGCCCTCATGCTCCGCGAGGCCATCGGAATGATGGGCGTCGTGGCCTCTCTATTCACAGCGCTGCTCGCGCGAGATGGCAAGCGGGGCGCCAACTTGGCGCTGGCTATCGCCATCATCGTGACTGCCGCAACGCCTTACGCCCTGCTCAGAGCCCGCGATCGCGTCTATGACCTGCCGCCGCCGACGAAGCTAGAAAGCCACGGCACTTGGGCCAACCTGTACATGGGCCTCGGGGCCGTCGAAAACCCCTTCGGCATAGAGTGGAGCGACTTCAGTGCCATCGATGCGGTCAAGGCCGTTGATCCGAGCGTCGATTACCTCAGCCCCCGCTTCTACGAGATCCTCAAAGGGCTGTACTTCAAGACGGTTGCTGCTCATCCGCTCGATGTGGTGAGCGTGTATTTCAGGAAGCTGCTGGTCACGCTGCACACGCCAATTCTCTACGATTTGGAGATCTGGCATGCGCTCGTTCTCGTTGCGATCGGCGCCCTCTTCGTCGGGCTTCAGCCCATCCTTATAATTTGCTTCCTCTTCGTCGCGATGTTCTTGGCGCAAGCCTCGCTGTTCCACTTCCACATGCAGTATCTGTTCCCGATCAAGCTCTTCGCTCTGATCGCTGCTGCCAGCGTGATGGAAGCGCTCGCCAAGCGCGTGACCCAATTCCAGAAAGCAGCCGGTCAATGGACGCAGTGAACAGCTTCTATAGCCTCTCCAAAACCGAGCCGCTCTACTTCTGGTCTGTGGTGGCGATCCTCGCGATATTTGCCGTTGCGAATGCCGTGATGATCGTCAGGGAACGCAGACGTCAGTAAGGCGCCCCGCTGGCGTGCATGGCGTTGTAGATGATAGTCGTCATTGTGGCCGATCCGGCGTCACTCGGGTGGGTACCGTCCGATAGGGCGATCGAACTACTGTCGATGTCCCCGCCGTCACAAACAGTCGTCCCGTTTCTGACCGCGGCTTGTGCTGACCGGATCGCGTTAGAGGTCTGGCCAGACGCGCTCTCGCTGCAAACGAAAGAGCGCCCGTTGTAGCCCGTCGCCCTCAGCGTCGATTGATAGGAATTATAGGAAGCCGTCCAGGCTGCCTGTGAGGTGCCGTCCGCGAAGTCGCGATGACCATTGGCCATGAGGTCAGCAAACGTAACGCCCGTCGTCCCCGGCGTGATGCCCCTCGCCGCCAGCCGACGCATAGCGACTTGGGTGCGATTGGCGTGAATGCCTCCGCTGTCCCCCCATGAAGAAATGTTGGTATTGCCGATTGCCAGAGGCACAATGATAACGCGGTCGAACCTACCATTCGTTATAAGGGCGTCTGCCACGCGCAGCACGACATTGCCCGGCCCCAAAGGGGGTGACTGGCTCGGCGTGTAGGAAGTCCCCAGCAGCGGACCGGCACAATCATAGAGCTGGCCGTCATAGACATTCAGATTGTCGATCACGCCGCCATTCGTCGGCACGTAGAGCGTAGGGCCGACGTTTGTGATCAGCGATTGACCGGCCGTGAGAAGCACCAGGTTCTTGATGCCGGAATTGATCGCTGACGAACGCACAGAGCGGCCGGACGTAATGCGATATCCGCCGGTCGTCTGGATCGCGTTCAGGCTGTTCGTGTCGTAGAGCGTGAACGGATCGGGAGGAGAAACACCGCCAACCATCAGGCTACATCCTCATGTAGACTGAAAGGCCACTAACAGAGATCGCCCCACCAAGGTTAAAAGTATTTGCGTTTGTGACGCCGTCGTTGTTTTCGACTGACGCAACGAAGTGCGACCCAGCCACCGGATAGAAGATAACCTGGGCATTGATGTTGCCAATAGTGCCGCTGCCGTAAACCAGAGCGTTCGCGGAAAATGCCGTCGTCATGTCGATACCGAGACCGCCTCGACAAATGGCACCGGCCGCTGCCACGTTCTGCATGACGTTCTGGTAGTTCGCGATAATGGCGTCTTCAGCAGAACCGACCACGAAAGAAATTCGATTGGCAGCACTCGCCCGCGCCTGTCTAACGATTGCGCTCAAATATTGGTACGCAGCGCCTTGGTCGATGACTGTGCAGCCTACGGATACGCGATTGTAGGCATTCCAGACGTTGAAGGCACCCGCAACCGGCCCCGCCGTGCCAAAGATAAAATCGATCGTGCCGGACGAGTTAGAGCGGATCGTTCCGACCCACGTCCCGCGAAGCGCGGCCGGGCCATTGGTGACGGCCGAGGTGTTCAGCAGAATGCCGTTCACCATCGCGAACGTGTAGCCGCGCGAGGTTGTGCGGTTCTCGCCCGTGTGCGTTCCGCTCTGCGAGCCTGACGTATTGATATGAACGCCGGCCAGAGCATTTGCAAACGAAGTCGAGACATTGAACGTGCTGGCGCCAGGGGACGCGCCAACATAATAAACCGTCCCGGCCGTGATCCCGGTCGGGAGCGCTCCTGAAGTCGTGAAGATGACGGGATCGCCCTGCCGCAGCGCGTGACCGCCCCAAGTCACAACGCACGGCGAAGCAATCGTCATCGTGACGGTCGCGGTTTTGCTCCACCTTTGCCGCGACATTCTCGGGGTCCCGGCATCGTTATATATCAGGACGTCCCACACCTCCTCGGGGCCAATAGCGGCGGGCGCCTTAGTGGTATCGCTTGTCGCCTGCGACAGCTCGGCGAAGGCTGTCGGCGTCATGTTCGCGCCGTCCCAGAATGGGCACAAATTCCCGGCGTAGGGCGTGTAATAGAGCGTCGACGCTCCAGCTACGCTGGACCCTGGCACCGGGACGCCGCTCGTGAGCGTAAGCCGCCCGCCAGGCGCTATCGCGAAGTCGCTAACGCCGCCAGCGGCACCGGGCTCACCGACGAGATTGAAATTCCAAGCCGTGCCCGTACCGCTCCCACTGGTCTTGTCACTGGTGATCGTCAACGTCGTGCCGCTATAGGTCACGACACCCTCAAGCCATCCCGCAACGCCCGCTGTCGCAGTCGCGCGAACACGAGCGCCGTTCTGATAGGCCAGGCCGGCCTGCGTGGTGAAGGCCTGCGACCCCGTGCCGATCGTCCGCGATGTCGTTGACGTGCCGCCATAACTGGCGCCAGCCGGCCCAGTCGCGCCGATGCTTGCCAGCACCTGCCAATAGGTCGCGTCCGGAGCCGCGTGGCCGGCGCTCGGCGTTTCGTTGATATAGATGTAGGACGTGCCCGATGTCGTCTGCACGTCGCCGTAATAGTACGTCGTGGCATTGTCATAGGCGCCGCGCGGCCTGAATGCCTTGTAGATTCCGAGAAAAACCCAGACCCCGCCAGTCATCACCCACACCTTGCCGGTCGTCGGCTGGATTGCGGTCTGACCCTCCTCCCCGAGCGACGGATCCGGCCCTGTCTCGTCATCACCGACGACAACCGGGATCTCGCGTGCATCGAGTGACGCGACGAGCTTATTGACCGTGGCCATCGCCTCGGCGCCGGCAAAGCGTTGCGGCGAGACTTGCCAGATCTTGTACGCGACGCCGGCCTGCGCGCCGCCGCCCCAGAGCGGAATGACCAGGTGCGTGGCGTCGGTGACGTCGGAAATAACCGACTGGAAATTCCCGATCTGAAGGACATCGCCGGGCCGCGCATTGGTGCCCGACCAAATGGTGCCGACACCTGTGACGATCGTACCGCCGGCCGCCACGGAAACCGTGCCGGTCGAGTAGCTGACAAGCGCTGTCATCGCTTCACCAATTTCGAGAGCTGGAAATTAATCAGACGTCTGCCGCTGGCGGCGCGGAAAGCTGCGATCGCAGCCATTCAAAAGCGTCGATTCCATCGGGCCGCGCGGGAATGGCAGCGAGCACGTCCGCCGGCGTGGCGCGCCCCTTCGACGAGTCCCGCAGCGCCTGGCGATAGTTGATCCACGCGGCGCGCTCCGTCTCGGAGATCGGGAAGTCCGGCAAAACAAACTTGTCGGTGTCCGCCAGTTCGCGGCGCACGGCCGCCTTGACGTCGAACATCGGGAAAGGGTCGGGCTCCGTCTTCGGCACCTTCTCCAAGAGAACGAGATCAATTTTCTCGGTCTTCGGATCGATGCTGTCATAGTCGCGCATCAACACCTTGCAGCCGGGTAGGTAGCTATCGGAGCAGCATTCGTAGACTGCCGAGCCGTGCGACATGATTTGGCCGGTCGTGACGTCGTAATGAATGTTCATCGTTTCGCCGCCTGGGCGTAGATGGTCGTTCCAGCCTGCATGTAGGTTGCCGAATTCGCGTAGAATTGCGCCTGCACCGGAATGGACATCACGCCACCAGATGCAGTGATGTTGACCGCGCCGCCGAGCGACACCAGCGCAAGCGTGCCGGAAGGTGTCGAAATCGCGTAGCCGTTCGCGACGCTGCCGTTGATCAAGAGATAAAACTGCCCGGTTTCGGTGGCCACCGAGCCGTTGGCCCACATACCGCTGACGCTGGCATAGATCACAACATTCTTGCCGGCGAGCCCGGTCGTATCAACCGTCAGGTTGAAACTGAAATAACTCTGCGGCGTGCCGGGTGAGATGGCGGACACGTTGCCGCCGAGCGACTGCGCGACCGGCACAGTCACCGCATTGTCTGCGATGCTGAGACTACCAACGCCGAGGGCCTTGATCACACCCGAAGCAGAGTCGATCGAGTTTGCCTTCAGATAGATGACATCGATCGCGCCTGCCGCGATGGCCTTCACGTTGAAGGTGCCATCGAGGTACAGGTTGCCACTCATCCCGATTGCCGGAACACCGTTGAGAGTTCCGACCGTGAATGGCAGCAGCGGCGCACCCCCATTGTAGCCCGTCAGCTGGAGCTGGAATTTGTCGGCCCTGATGGTAACGGCCGACCAGGACGCGCCGCCATCAATTCGGATGCTTCCCGTTATAACGCCGTCGACGCCGACAGACACGCCCCACGATGCCGCGGCGTAGCCGTCGAGCGTCGCGATCGCCGTTGCGCTAATCTCCACAAACGCCGTCGTCGAACCCCATGCGGCGGTCGCAGTGGTCGAGAACGATGCGAACGCGGCTTCGGTGGTCACGGCGACAAGATCGACGCGCGCGATCTCAGCAAAGGCTGCGTCTGATCGCGCCGAGAGCTGCGAGCGCAGCTCCTGCTTGTCCAACGGGGCGCGCGCGGTGACGTCGGACGCAACTGACGCGATACGGTTCAGGGCCTCATTGACCTCATCACGCAGCGAGTCCTGAAGCGTCGTAACCTGGTACTTGATGCCCTCGATCAGCGACTCCAACGCCACTGTGTTATTCGCGATCGTGATCGTCGGAGCGGCGACGTCCGCGGTCGCATAGGGTCCGCGTAGCTTGCCGGGCGTGACCGCCTGGACGCGCACCCGCAGCGCCGCCAGCGTGACCACCTCCTCGAATCGGTTGTCCGCGCCCTCATACACCTGCGCCCAGGTCTCGCCGGCGTCATAGGAGATGTCGGCGACGTAGTACTCGGCGCCGGCGGACGGAAACCAGCTCGCCGAGAGCTTCGGCTCGGCGATGCCCTGCCCGAAAGTGGCATTGATGCCGACAACCAGCGGCACCTTGCTGTCTGACGGGAACTGCGGCGACGGCAACAGCGGCGGCGCGCCAAGGTCGGTCGCGTGCACACGCTCGTCGTCGACGACCAGCGACAGCGTGCACAATTCCCCGTTGGGCACGCCGCCGAGCACGACACAGAGGCGGGACTCTCTGATGCCACTGCCCAGCTCAAACGAGGGATATTCGCCGCCAGCCTCGCGCGCGAGCACGGCCGACAACGTGGTTGATTGCGCCGTTTCCGCGGCAGACAGGCTGGTCGCGTTCAACACGGCGAGCGAGGGATCGGCGCCCTCGGTGCATAACACCGGGCCGAACGATTGCCCGTTCGGCTGGCGCAGGCGGATATAGAACGTCCCCGTATCCCATGTCGGCGCCGGGTCGAGGGTCAGGGTGCGGACGTTGACGTCGACCACTGCACCGCCATAGCCGTAATTCTGCGGCAGCTCGGACTGGACGCGGAGCACCTGGCCGAGGGTTGTCGCGCGCCCCTCATATTCCACGCCGATCTGGACTTTCTCGCGCCGATAGATCGACTGCAGGTAATAGAACGCGCACTCGCGAAACGCATGCTCCCGATTGACGATGCCGTCGACGCGCTTGGTCTCGGCATTCGCCGCGACAAAGCCGTCGCCGTTCGGCGGATACTGCACCTGCGCCGGCAGCCAGGTCTCCTCGTCGACATATTCGACGATGACAGCGTCGGGATCCTCGTCGCCGAGCATGGTGAACTCGACCTGCGTCGAGTCCCGCACGATCTCGCGATCGGTCAGCATCATGGTCGGCACGTCGCGCCACTCGTCGCGCACGATCGAGACGGTGTCGCCAAGCCAGAAATGCCGCGCGCGCGACGCGGTCAGGATCTTGTCGAGCGCCTCCGGCACCGCGATCGCGGTCGCGAACCGATAATCGAAGGTATCGCCGCGGGACGCACAGCCGGCGGCATGATTGACCACCGCGTTAAAATCGGCTTTCGCGATCGACAGGCCGGAGCCGTATTGCGCATTGGTCGCCGCGTCCAGGAACGCCCATGCATTGTTGCGCGTGGCCTGCAGCTCGAACGTGGAGCCGGTCCAGACCAGCAGCTTGCGGGTGCCGAGCACGCCGAACTTGTAGGAGCCCTGCGTCGACTGCGACGCCTTGAGCCGGATCGCGACCGTCGAGACGTCGGGGAACGAATTGTTGCCTTTGAGGAAGGATCGGAGCCCAGCCCAGATCACGCTATCGACGCCGAACTTCGATTGCGAATTGATGCCCATGCGACTGAGCCGCACCAGGTAGCGCCCAGGGGCGACATCCACTTTCGTGGTGTCGCGGACGGGCGAATTCGAATTGAACTGCTTGGTGACCTCGAACAGCGTCGAGAACGGCCCGGTCTGGACACCGGCATCGTCGCAAGGCGCGTACTCGGCCTTGAACGTGCACCTCGAATAACCGTAGTTGTTGTTATCCTGATTGACCGTGAAACATCCCGCCTGAAACACGATGTCGATCGCGATCGCCTGCGTCTGCGTCCCCGCGGGGTTGGAAACGAACGGCCCCAGCGGCGAACCGTAGGTTAGAGGCCCAAAGCCGGCATCATACTGACCGCCCTCGTCGCCCCCGCCATCGGGCAACTGCTGGCCGGAGACCTCGGCGGACTGGTCGACGTTGGTCGGAAACAGCGTGACAGTCTCGCCCGGCTCATAGAACGCGACCTGCGCGCCGGGAAACGACGCGGAGATGCCGCCGCCCGGCGTCCAGAACACGGTGTCGTCGAGATAGAGCGCCTCATAGGCCATGCTGCCCATGGTCGGCGCCAGCAGCACGTTGAGATATTGATCATTGCCGACGAACTCACCCCAGGGCGTCGCCGCGAAATCCGGGTAGGCCTTCAGGCGCCCGTACCAGACCGGCAAGGGCTGGCCGAGCCTGGCCGTGTTGCCCTGCGCCTGGACCGAATAGATCTGGTCCTGCGTCGCGTCAGGCGTGTTGGTCGCGCCGGCCTTCGGCATGACCAGGGCATTGACGAGAAGCGAGCCGCCGACGGCGACCGCGGCGCCGAGGGCCGCCGCGCCGAATGTGCCAGCGCCGAACGCCGCCCCCAGCAGTCCGGCCGCAGCGCCACCGGTCACAACAGTCGCAAACGCCGCGACCGCGATCAGCGCAACCAGGCCGATGACCTGCTTGGCGCCACCGCCGCCGCCACCGAGCGGATAGGAGACGAACCGCACGTTGTCGTTGGCCGCGATGCGCCGGCGCGACCAGCTCTTGCGCAGCACCGCCTCGCCGTTGATCTCGAGGACGGTCGGCAGGCCCTTGCGGAATTGCCAGCCATAGACCCGATCGCGCCTCGCCCAGCCCGTGCGGCGCAGGAAGGCCGTCACGGTCTCGCGCGGCCGCGGTTCGGCCTGCGCGACCTCGAGGCCTGGCATGACCAGGTGCAGCACCGGGCTTCGCGTGCGCTTCGCGCGGCGCTGCCGGCGCGAGCAGGCGGCCTCGGCCGCGTGCGGCGCCGGCAATTTTCTTGCTGTCCCGTGCATCAGGTTCTCGGCTCGAGGAACGTCAACTGCTTCCAGCCCATCTGACGCAGGGCGAGCGGTGTCTCGCAGGCCACGCCGGTCCTATCGTCGCAATGGATCACACGGGCCTCTGGCCGCAGCCAGACGCCGATATGAGCGGGAAAGCGCGAATGGGCCATCAGCACCAGGGCGCCGTCCGCGGCCGTCACCAAGCCGCCAGGACCGTCAGGAACGGCCTGCCAATTGGCACGCTCCGGATGCTGGCCGAACTCGGCCAGCACCCAGCGCCGCGAGAAGTCCGAGGGCACGGCAATGCCGGGCAGCTCGCGGCCGAACAGCGCGCGCTGCACATGGCAGGCGAAGTCCCAGCAATTGCGGGACTGCCAGGCCCACGGTTCGCCAATTAGTGGCGTCAGAAACTCGGAGCGGGTCACGTCGGCAAAAGGCTCGGAAACTGAACGTAGTCGTAATTTTTGGTGATGCGCGGAAACCGCTTGTTCTGCAGGTTCTTGACCATCACCGTGCCCGACAGCGATGTCCCCACCATCTGGACCCCGCGCAGCTCGAACTCAACGGGACCATAGGCAGGCTCGGTGAGGTCGCTACCGAGATATTCGCGGTACAGCACTGAGATGTATTCGCGCACGCCCTGCGCGGCGCGGATCTTCGGCACCAGCTCGCGGCCGACATTGTCGATCTTGATCGTCGTCGACGGCGGCTGCCCCTCGCGCTGCTCCGGATATTTTGCCTCGAACGGGCAGGCAATGAAGGTGACGGTCTCGCCGCCATTGCGCGGCGCCCCGACCTCGATCCCGAACGCCATGTCGTCGCCGACATTGGCGACGATGCGCGCAGGCTGATCGAACGAGGATTGCCACACCTCGAGCGTGAAGTAGATCCGCGCGCTCGGCGGGCAGGAAGCATAGGCCTCCAGCATGGCTTCGGAATGTGTCGGCATCAGACGTCGTAAACCTGCAGTGTCATGGTGACGTCGACGAGGCCCGGCCCCGGCCAGCTGGCCACAAGGTTAGTTCCGGGCTTGACGAACTGGCACACCTTGTTGGCGAGCGCGGTTCCCAGCCAGACATCGATCGTGAACCGGGCCGTGCCGAGATTGAGCGTCGTCTTCACCCACTCGACGAAGGTGTCGTAATCAGCCGCATCGAACCGCACGGTTTGCTTGACCGTCCCGACGTTGTCGCCGGGCCGCGGCCGCTGGCGTATGTTGCCGCCCTCCATATCCGTCGCGAGGGGATCGCGCATGCGTTGCAGGCCAAAGCCATTCTGCAGCACCACGGTGTTGGCAATCGGCCAGGACGGCAGCGACATCTCTAAGACCCCGTGAACTGCTTGACGCCGTATTGCGACCCGAGCACGCGGCGGCCGGTCCCGGTCGAGAGGGAATCGCCGACCATGTCGTCGACGGCCTTGCGCAAGGTGATGGTCACGTCGCCATTCGACGACCGCTCGACGTTCGGCCGCGCGTCCGTGTAATTGTTGATGGTGACGCTGGACCCGCCACTGGCGCCCGCTGCCGTTACACCAAGACGACCATCCGAACCGCGCCGCAGCGGCATGATACCTTCGTCGCCGGCCTCGCCGAACATCGCCATCGGCGCGATCGTCGGTGACGACACAATATCGGGCACGCCGCCCATGGCAAAAGGCACGATCTGGCCGGCCGAGAACACATTGCCCATCGCGCTCGGTGCAACAGGCCCGTAATAGGGGCTGCCCGCCGTCCCAGGGAGGGCCGAGCCGCCGCCAAAGATGCCGCCGGCCACGCCCTGCAGGCTGCGCATGAGCGGCTCGACGATCAGCAGCTTGATGATCATCTGCTCGATCGAGCGGATGATCGATGCGGCCATGTCCTGAAAGCCCTGGCTGACCGACTTGGTGCCCGTCGTGATGTCGGTCAACCCACTCACGAGACCGTTTTCGATGCCGGACGACAAATCGCGCAGCGTCGAATTGAACCGGATCTGCGAGGCCTGTGCGCTATTGAGCGCCTCGGCTACGCTGCCATAGGAACCGCGCAGCTGCTGCGCGATCGCGACGTCGTCCGGCGAGAGAAACGCGGTATCGCGATTGAACTTGATATCGGCGTCGACCTTTGCCCGCGCCAGCGCCTGCGCAGCGGCTCCGGCGCGCTCGGCCAGGTTATAAAATTGATCGGCATAGTCCTCGAGGTTCTTGATGCCGGCTTTTTGCGCGGCGTCATACAACAACGCCTCGGCGCGCGCGTGCTCGAGGGCGCCGGCACCCTCGCCGACCGCCTCGGCGTCAGCCTTCATCTTGGCGATGTGGCGCTCGATCGACTCGGTCTGCTTGTCGAGGGCATTGCCGCCCGACATATCCGGCAGCACGGTCGAAGTCTGGTTCGGCGTGACCCTGAGACGGTCCGGCTGCTGGTCGTACTGCTTCTGCAGCTTGTCGAGCAACTGCGAGACCTGGTCGAGGCTTGCATCTTCAGGCAGTCCGACGAGACCCGCCAGTGTGCGCGCCCTGAAGCCGAGCGTGCTCTGCTGACTGATATCACCGCCGAGCTTCTCGACCATTTCGGTCAGGCGATAAACGTCATTGATCTGATCGGCGAGCTGCCCCTTGCTCATCTGGTCGGTCGGCGTCAACCAGCGGCCGATGCTGCCCGAGACCGAGCCGATACCACTCAGGACCTGGTTCGCCAGCGTCGCGAGCTGCGTGAGCAGCGGCAAGATCGACGCGATTGAAGCCTTGAACTGAAGGTCCCAGATCGCAACCGCTTCCTTCCACTGCGCATTAAATTCGCGCGCCTTGGCAATCGTGCCGTCGTCGATGACAACGCCAAGATCCTGCGCCCTCTGCTTGAGCCGCTCGAACTCGTCCTCGCCAGCCTTAAGAAACGGAATCCACGACGCCGAAACGCCGACGATCTGCGCGATGCGCTGCTGGACCGCCGGCGCGGCACCTTCCATCAGGCCCATGATCTCCTTCAGGGCAGTCCCGGCCGTGATCAACTCACCGTTGGTCTGCTTGATCGAGAGGCCGTTCTGACGGAACAGCTCGCCGAACTCGGTCGTTTTCTGGCTGGCCTGCGTGATGTCAGAGGACAGCTTGTCGAAACCGGAAAAGAAATCCTTGTCCGAGACGCCACTCGCACGCGCCGCGAACAGACTCTCCTGGAATTCCTTGACACTGACGCCGGCGAGCGCGGCCTTGTCCGCGAGGTCGACCAGCTCCTGCGTTTGCCGGCCGACATAGTCATAGAACGACCGCAGGCCCTGCACGGCCGCGATGACCGCGACGCCGACACCGGCGAGCGCCAGCGTCATCTGCGCGACCGAGGCCTGCGCCGACCCTGACGACGTGCCGGCGCGATCCATCGCCGACGAGAACTGGTCGGCGCCGGACGTATCGCTGTCGATCACAAGCTCGGTGACGACCTGTTGAGACATCAATCAGCCTTTTTCCGAATTGATCTGGCGCTGGAGATCGTCCAGCTCCTCGATCAGACGCACCTCGAGCGGCAGCAACCGAAAGCCGGTCACCCGCTGGAATGCGTCGATCTCGAGGAAACTGATCGGGTTGCCGGAGAAGCCCGCCGAGCGGCGCGCAGCGAGCCGCGCGAACGCGTTCCAGACGTGGCCCAGCGCCGGCGGACAAGGCGGACAGGCCAGCTCGGCCTCATACTCCGCCTTGCGCCTGGGATCTCGCGCGCGTGCCGCGAGCCCCTCGAGCACCTGGCGCCAGGTCGCCCCTTCCTCCTCGGGGCGGCCCAGCTCGAACACTTTCTGCGCGTATGCCCTCAGCTCGTCGCGGAGGGCGGCATAAAATTTTGCTCGTCTCGCAGGAAAGCCATCACCTGCGCGAGTAACCAAGCCTTGCGCGGATCGAGCAGCAATTCGCGCGCCTTCTCCCGCGAGAACGACAGCTCCTCGCCATTGAGCCGCACAGGAGAAAACGTCCTGGTGCGCGCCACGATCGCGTCGACATTCTCGGCGCGCAGTCGTTCCGGCGACTGCTCCTCCTCATGCCACTTCTTGCCGTTGACCTGCGCCTGGCGGACGGACGCCGCCCTGCGCAGCGCGTCGCGCGAGAACCGATCGGCCAGCTCGAGGGTGACCTGATGGGCCGGGCCATAGAAGGTCCAGGTCCAGCCGGTCGGTACGTCCTTGGTGGGATGGCGGATCGCCAGCACCGCCTCGTCGAGGGCGTCGAGTGACGCCAGATCCAGAACGTCGTCTTGCACTTCTGCCTCCCCTACTTGTCCGCCGGCGCCGGCTTAGGCCGCCGTCGTCTGAAACGAGATCATCGAGCCGTTGCCGGTCGCCGACGAGTCGAGCCCGACCAGCGCCGCCGGAACGGCGATCGTCTGCGTGCGACCGCCGCCCTGCTTTGACAGCGCGGACGGATCGACACCGCCGAGCGTGAAATTCGGCACCGTGATCGACATGAAATCCTTGGGCTCGCTCATGTTGTCGACCGCAAGGATGTTGAGCGAATAGGGCGTCTCGGCCAGGAAGTCGGAGAAGATCGCCAGCGACTTGCGCAGCATGGTGAGGTTCATGTTGACCTTGAGCGGTCCGGTGAACACGTCGGGCGAATATTTCTGGCTGCCCGAACCGAACGTCACCGGCGCATTCGGCTGGATGTCGAGCGACAGATCGAAGCTGGTCAGCTCGACCAGGTCGGCGCCGTTGAGCCGGATCGTGGCATCGACAACCGAGAACGGCACATCGACCGGCCCGGTCGGCGCGGTGAAATAGGGCGAGGTGCCCGTGGTCAGCGCCTGCGCCTGGCCGGTCCCGATGCCACCCGGATCGAACCGGATCAGGCCATCGGTCGCCATCGAGAGCTTGCCCGTGCCCCACACGAAGTCGGTCAGCATGGTCGACTGATCGATATCGGATTCGTATTCCTCGATCGTGAAGTAGCGTTTGACCAACGGCACGGTGTTGATCAACTGCTTACCAGGCCTCGTCAGCGAGCAAGTCGTGTCCGGGACAGCATTGGCGATGAGCGTCTCTGCCACCGTGATCTTGGTCGACGAAAGCGCCGTAATCCGACAATTCTTGCCATTGTTGGAAGCGTCAGGAAGGCCAGCGGCGCGGATGATGTTGCCGACCTTGAAGCCCATCGCGATGGGACTACCCGACGCAAACACGAAACCATCCGTCACCGTTGTCAGCGACGTAAAATCGGTCTGCGTTTTGGTGAATGCGGTCGAGTCCCAGGTCGAGCGCATGATCGCCTCGATAATCGGATCATGCGAGCCGAGCGACATTTCGCCGTTGTAGCCGCTCGACGCCTTCTGCGAGCCGTGCCGGCCGCGCGTCGACAGGCCGTCGTTGCGCACCTCGGCCGATTCCGTCGCGGCCTTGCTGACACGAATACCGTTACCGCCGGCGATGCGCAGCAGGTTGGCGCTGACGGCCGAGGCCTGCGTGCCGAGGCCGGACTGCACCTTGTAGGCAACGAGGCCGGCCGATTGAGACTGATAGACCATCTGCGTCCGCTCCTATTTGACGTAAAAAAGCTGAAAGGGAATGACGACAGCGGCGCCGAACCAGTTGCCGTCGTCGCTCTTGCTGTCGCCGCCCTGGATGCTCGGCCCCTGCCCCTGCTCGCTCCAGAACCGCAGGCAAACGCCAGGCTCGGCGTTGTAGATCGTCTTGCTGCGAAACAGCGCGTCGACCTGCCCCGCGAGCGCCAGGTGCGCGGCAAGGCCGTAGCCCTTCGGCACGAACACGTTCACGGCGATGTTGCCGGTCGCGAGCCAGACCTGATTGCCCGGTGTGCCGACGCCGCGCAGGCGGTCGTCGAGCTGCACCATCTCGAAATAGCACCAGGGCGACGGCGGCGACGGCGGCCAGGGCCGCAGCGGCGGGTCCTCGTTCTGAAACTGGACCGGCGCGGCGGAAAAGCCCGCCTCGAGGAAGGCGCGCGCCGCGGCGACGGCGCCGGGATAGTCACCCATGGATTGCTTACCTTGCCCGGATTTCCAGCGCCGGCTGCCGCGACAGCCAATCCTGCCGCGCCTTCTCCGACATCCGCCGGCCAGGCCGCAGCCGCTTTGAGAACGCCGCAAAGGCCGCGATGCCGCCGAACCGCACCGGCATGAAGGTGAACTTGACGGCCGCGCGGTTGCCATAGCGGCCGGCAACCATCACCGCGGTGTCCTCGTAAATATGCGGAGGCACGGACATGGTCAGGCGGCCGATCTCGATCTTGCGCGCATAAGGCACCGGATTGGAGATGTTGATCTGGTCGCCAGGCCGGAACGCCGCGACGTCGCCGCCCTGGACCACCTGACCGTTGAGAAACACGGTATGGCTGTCGCGATAGAGGCCGGGATGCTCGTCATCACCGGAGCCGACCGGCGACCGCTCGCGCAGCGTGGCGAGCGCGAAATCAACGATGTCCTGCATCGCCAGATAACGGACGATGATCCGCATGGGCTCATTTGCCGATGCTGCTGTCGACCTTGACGAGCTCGTCAGACGGCCCGGTGACGATTTCCTCGACCTCGGTCGGCACCAGGCCGTTGAGGGCCTGATCGCGCCGCGCCGCATCGATCGCCTGCAGCATCTGCTTGCGAGCCTGGCGCAGCGCCGCCTGCTTGGCTTCCTGATGCGCCTTGGCGGCGTTGAGGCCGCGCAGATCCCCATTGGCAATGAAACGCAGCTCGGTCGCGGTCGAGATCTCATTCTGCGCGGCCTCGAGCCGGCGGCGATAGTCCGCCTCGTCAAAGACCTGGCCCATCAGCCGCGCACCTGGATCTCGAGGGCGACCAGGACGTCGGCGATCCGGCGCGTCGAGTCGTCGACACCCTGAATTGCGACTTCGGCGCCGCGCACCACCAACCTGTCGTCGCTGTCGAGCGGAAGCAGCGTCGACAGCGCGACCTTGCCGGAGGGAACGGCGGCCGCAGGATCATTCAGCAGAATGACCTTGCGGTCGCCCTGCTGGACGGCGCCGACGATCTCTTTCGGCAGATAGCCCATGACGCGGCCCTGCGCGACCGCCTCTGTCGCGGCACGGCCAGCGCCCGTTCCGGCATAGCGCCGCACGGTGATGGCCTCGCCGACCTGCAACAGCATCCTGCGATGACTGGCAAGGGCCTGATCGGGCGTCATTCGCCGTCAGTCCCTTCGGTCGTCGACGTGATGACCTGGCCGACGTCACCGTCGCCGATCGAGCCGTGCGAGGAGTCCCCACCATCGTTTGGGCCGCCATTGCTCCGCGCCGTCATGCGGTCGATGACCTTGTCGAGCGCCGCGCGCTGGTTCTCCAGCGAACCGACATGCGAGACCAGCGCGGCATGCTGGTCGTCGATATCGTCGAGCACGGTATCGTAACGCTTCCCGGTGACGGAGAGATCGGCCTCCTGCTTCTCTGCCCGCGCCAGGCGCGACGAGAAGCCGGCCAGCTCGATCGGCCGCTTGATGGAACGATTCATGTCTAAGCCCTCCAGGATTGACGGATCGCGCTCGATCGCGACCAGGAACCGCCGCAGCCGCAGCCGTAGATGTGCGACCAGAACCAGCGCGGCGACATCCACGCCATCACCGCGTCTTGACCCGCAGCCGGATCGCCTGCTCAAGCTCGGCGCCTTTGGCCGTGGTGACGCGGTTGATGATCTCATAGGCATGCCCGGCCGCGCCGCCTGAGATCTGCACGCTGGCGACGGTCGCCGTGTTGGCGGCATTCTCGGCGACCAGGCCGGCCGGCAACTCAAAAGCCGAGCTGGCCAGCGCATCGCCCTCGGCGAGCCGCGGGGTCCAATCGACCGCGTACACGATACGGCGCTCGGCCGGGTCCTTTGGCGGCCAGACATGGCGCGCGGTGCGCTGCAGCAGAACAACGGTTCGGGACATCACCAGACCTCGTCCAGCATAAGATTACGGACCGCGTCCGGGATCAGCGTCTGCAGGTTGGCCGGCACCGCGAATTGCTGCTGGCCGACGCCGAATACGGTGTCGCTGGTCAACGTCAAGCTGGCCTCGCCCATGGTGTAGAGATGGCGCAACATCAGGAGGATCGCCACCTTGACGTTGCCGGGCAGCTCGGCCGGATCTTCATAGCCGGCGTCGAACCTGACCACGACCGGCTCCGGCGACCGCGCGAACAGCAGCGGCCAGCAGGTGCCGAGCTTCGGGACGATGCGCACGCCCGGCCCGCCGATCGTCTGGAGCACATAAGCGGACGGATCGAGCGTCACCTGCGTCTCACCGGCCCAATCGACGAATTTGATCGAGACGACCTGGTCGGCGAGCACGGGCGCGATCGGCAGGTCGAGCGACGACCGCCAGCACGGTAGCACCCATTCCAGCGTCTGCAGCACGAACACGCGCTGCACCAGGGACTGGCAGAACTTGGTCGCGGCCGGGATCAGCGCTTCGACCATCACGTCATTGCTGATATCGCCGCTTGCAATGCGCAACTGCGCCTTGGCTTCCGCGACGGAAACCGGGTAGCTCGCCGGAGGCGTGACAATGCGGAGCATGGTGGGATTTTGCCTTTGCGCGATCAGCGGCTCGCGCGGGCCGGGGTTGGGGTTTACTGCCCTGAGAGAAGTGGGCGGCGAACCTGCATAGTGGACATATCGCAACTTCGACTCGACTCGCAGTTGGCGATCGTGAACGATGCTCCTTTTCGGCGAGCAACCACATGACGACAATTCGAATTCCCGCGTTTTGCCCGATCTGCAATGATCTTTTCCCAAGCGGCTTCGTTGTGGGCGGCCGAGCCACGATCTTCCTCGATCGATGCAGGTCAGCTTGCACCAAGGGGCATCCAATGGAGATGATCGATGGCGCGTTCGACATCCGCGATGGTGTGCTTACCATCACCGACGCCATAGGCAGCGGGCCGATCCTAGACCGCATCCGCAGAATGATTGAGGAGGCGCGCTCCGGGAAGGCAGATCCCGCGGCGGCGATCGAAGCAATTGGTGAACTGGCACCAACTCTCAAGCCGGTCTTGCAGGCAATGGGCAAGAGCAACTCGCTCGGCGCGCTCTTACTGCTGCTCTGGTTCATCGTCGAGATGACGAAGGCCCTTCACCCGAGCGGAACCCACTCTTCCACCACTCACGTTGAATATGGGCCGACAACGATAAACCAGATCACCATCAATCAGGGTGTATCTGGCCAGCCGCAGCTTGCTCCAGTCGATGCCAGCGTCTCAGATCATAAACACAAGAATTCCAAGCGGAAAAAGCGTCGTCTGCGCGCGAAGTTTCATCGAACCAACTTGAGGTAGACTGCTTGATGAACGATAGACGGCTGCCGCCCTTCCGAGACCCGTTCGCGTTTCTTCGGCAGCTTGATGCTGAGAAGAAGAACCCTCTGCCTCCGCGGACGAAGCAGAAAAAGCCGAAGCCTCAGGTTGTTGACCCTCTCGAACTGCTGCGCCAGGGAGACGCTTTCTTCAAGGTCGAGCTTCTATTGAGGAGGCCGATGATGCTGCATCAGGACGTGGACATTGCGGTTGTCCGTGTTGTGACATCTGCGTTCGCAAATGAGATGTATCTCAAGTGCATTGCTCAAATCGAGAAACCAACTCAGCCACCGCCGCAGTCGCACGATCTTGAGGATTTGTTCGGGGCTTTATCCCTAGAATCTCAAGAGTACATCGAAATCGCGGTTCAGGTGAGCGGACAAGCCATTTTCGGAGCCGTCATCCCCGAAGATCCTAATGCTCCGAAAACGTTCCGCCAAGCATTGCGAGGCGGCGCAGAAGCGTTCGTTCAATGGCGCTATCGCCATGAAAACAGGAACTTTGTACAGGGTTACTATCTCTTCAGATGGGGAGCCACTCTGCGCGAGCGCGCTCTTCAGCTACGTCCCGACTGGGTCACAAGCGGAACTGTGAAACAAAGAGTTGATCCACCGAGCGACTGACCAAAGATCGATCCTGCAGTCGGGCGACTAGAAGCTGGTGATAGTACCGCCACCGCCGCCCTCGAGTTGGCCGGTGGTCGAGTGAGCGCGGCCCGGCACGAACGCCGGGCCGCCAAGCGACGACGGATCAGACGTTCTGGACGACCGAGGCCGCATCATTGTCGGTCCCGAACCCATAGCGCGCATCGAAACCGAAGATCGTCGCATCGATCAGCGAAGCCGCGGCTGCGACCGTCACCGACAGCCGAAACCACTTGAACGCGCCATTGAAGTCGAGATCTTCCTGCTTGAGGTCGATCGTGACCTGGTTGTTGTCATTGGAGGCTTTCACCAGCTGAGTGATCGCCTTGCCGGTGACGTCCTTGGCGCCGGTGCCAGTATTGTCGGTCGCCTGCTGCAGCTTGGCGTCGACGGTCGCGGACGCGCCGAGGACGCCAGTTTTCAGCACGGCCATGAAGTTGTGGAACGTGGTGGCATCCATCCACCCCGAAGTGACGGTGCCAGCAGCTTGCGACACCGGGCTGATGAAACCGACGATGCCGACGCGCTGCGACGGCTTCAATGCAGGTCCAGACATTTGCTTTCCCTATGTTCTGGAAGGTTAAGGACAACGGCACGAAACCGGGCGGGCCGGAGCCCGCACGGCGAGCCGCGCGTTAGCGGTTTTCGAGACAGACGAAATGAGACTTGGTGCTGTTGCCCTTGGCCGCCGCGACCGGCGCCGAGAGATAGGGCTGGCCGCCGACCCGGAAGATCCAGCGGAACGCCTGGACGTTCTGGTCGAAGAACAGATGGATCGACGCCGCGAAGTCGATGCCGCCGCCCTGCTTGGTCGCGAGTGCGTAGCCGGAGAGATCGGCGAGGACGATGTCGCCCTTGGTGCCGAGCGTCTGGCAGTGCTCATTGTAGGACAGCTGCTCGCCGAGCAGGATACCGCCCTTGCGGATGCCGCCGCCGGTGAGCGCCCCATTGACCGGCAGCCAAGCCGCATTGTTGCCGATCTGCAGCGTGCCGAGCTGCGGAATGGTGTCGCGGTTCGCCAGGAACTGCGGATTGCCACCGTCCATCTCGAGCAGACGCGACGCCATCTTCAGCACGTTGGCCGTGACGAGCGTCGCTGCCGCCTGGCCGGATTCCTTAGTCACAGTGACCAGCGCGGGCGAGGCCATGAAGCCCAGCGGCTTACCGTTGCCGTCGCCCCACATCACCGCTTCAAAGGCCTTCCAGCGGATCGCGCGCGCGGCCTGGACGGTCAGGCGGTTCTGCAGCCGCGGCGCGTCGTCGAGGACTTCCTGCGTCGCCAGCACGAAGGCAAACAACTCGTGCAGCTGCATCATGGTCGGCGTCAACGCCGCCTTGGTTGCGAGCATCTGCGTGCCTTCGGAGCGCCAGGCCGCCTGGACGCCGGAGGCGCCCCACGGCGTGGTCTCATCCTTGATGATGCCGACCGTGTTGCCCTGAGTCGGCTCCGGGTTACAAAAGCCGAGCAGGTCGTTGTTGTCGAACACCAGCGACCAGATCGCCTCGCGCCACTCGGTCGGGACGAGAACGCCCTCGCCCGCCGAGCCCTGGTTCTGCTGATAGCCAGTCGCGGCCGCCGAAAAACGCGGGTCGACGATGCCGCCGACCGCCATGTTGCGGACGGAGACGGCAAACTCGGCGAGGCTGGCGAAGCCAGCGGTCCGCGCCGGATCGCTATCGCGAACGACAGTCGCGAGCGCAGGGTTGCTGAAGGCCGAAACGGCCAGCGCGGTCGCCACAGCCGTCGAGGTGAACAGCGAAGCGCGGCGCGCAGCCTTCTCCTCAGCGGCAATATCGGCGTCGAGCTGGCTGACTTCCTTCTCGAGCCCGTCGACTTCGGCCTCGAGGGCCGCGATCGAGGCCTTCTCGGCATCGGTCGCGTTGGCGTTCCCCAAGATCGCATTGAGCTTGTCCAGGGCAATCTTGCCGGCCTTCGCCTTTTCGGCGCGGGCCTGGCGCAGCTTCTTAAGATCCTTCATGGGATCAACCTTCTCCTGTGATGACGCCGGACCGAGAGCCCGCACTCCCGCTGTCCGGCGACGCGGGTGGGCAACCGAAATCTTTCGGAAAACGCTAGTCGAACATCAGCGCCGAGCGCCGGCGCGAGGCCGCGCGGGACGGCATGCCAGCGACCATGCCGGCGATGACGCTGTCGAGCGTCGCCACGCGGTCGACCATGCCGCGGGCCATGGCTTCCTTGACGCCGAACACGCGGCCCTGGCCGAATTCGTCCTTGACCTTGGCCTGCGAGACCTTGCGCCCCGCAGCGACCGCCTTGACGAAATCGGCGCCGGCGGCATTGGCGCGACCCTGCAGGAAGGTGCGCGCGCCATCCGATAGCGGCGCAAACGGGTGAGCCTCGTTCTTCATCGGAGATTGCTCGGACCGGATCAGCGTCATCTTCAGTCCGGTCTGCTCGAGCCAGCCGGAAATGTCCTGGTGCATGATCATCGCGCCGATCGAGCCGACATCGCCCGACGGCGAGATCACCAGTTCGGACGCCTGCGAGGCGATCCAATAGGCCGCCGATGCGGCGAGCGTGTTGACGACCGCCACGACGGGCTTTTTTGACGCCGCGTAGGCAAACGCCGCAGCCGCCTCCGCCGTGCCAGACACTGTTCCGCCGGGGCCGTCGACGTCGGCGATGATGCCGGCGACATCGGCATCGTCAGCGGCGCGCGTTGCGCTCGCAGCGATGCCAGACAGGCTCGACCCATACCAGGAGCCGCGTGGCGTCAGGCCGCCGTAAACGCCGATCAGCGCGATCTTGCTCGGCTGCGTCGCAACTGTCTGCGTGGTCGCAGCGAGCGCGGCCTCGCGCGCCTCAATGCTCGACAGGCCGTTGAGGATTGCGGAGATCTCGATCGACACGACGGCGTCGATCGACGTGATCTGCGCGATGACCTGGCGCAATTCGGCGCGCTCATCCTTCATCGTCATTCTCCTTGGTCGCCGGTGTCCGACTGCTGACCGGGATTTTCGTCTGCGCCGGCGCCATCTGCGGCGCCGGAATCCTTGGTCAGCGGGTTCTTGTAGTCGTCGCCGCCAGGATCGGTCCGCAGCGGCATATTCTCGAACCGCAGGATGTCATTGGCGGAGAGCCATTCGCCCTGCCGGCCCATCAGGTACGCGGCGTAACGCGTCTTGAGATCGCCGCGCAGCAGGCCCGCGAAATTGAACTCGACGAACAGGTCATTCGCGGGGTTGTCGAGCAGCAAATCGCCCTCGGCGGCCTGCTCGATCGCGATCGCGAGCGGCGCCAGGCAGTAGATGACGAAATCGAGCGACTGCTGCTCGATATTGTTGTTGGTCGACCGCTTGAGGCGGCCGGCGCGGTGCGGCGGATAGCTCCACAGGCCGAAAACGGCGGTATCGGCCGCATCCTCGGTTTCCAGCAGCTGCGCCTCGGAATTGGTGACCTTCAGCTGCGTGTACTTGGCGCCGTATTTGAGCAGCCGGTCGCGATGGCGGTTGCGGCCGGTGCCGTTGCGGCGCCAGGTGTCGAGGAAATCGCGCTCGGCGTCCTTGTCCTTGAAGGTGCCGGGGTGCTCGATGATGCCACCCGTGCCGCCATAATTGGCGAACCAGATGTCTCCGTACTCGTGCACGGCGATCGCGCGGGCGAACACGTTGCGTGCTGTTTCCCAGATCGGCTCGCCGAGCAATCCGTCCTCGCGCAGCGGGTTGCCGCGCAAATGCCAGATCTCGTCATCGCGATAGGTTTCCGGCGCCAGCGAGGCGTTCTGTACGATCGTCGCCGGCGGATTGAACGTGTAGTAAAGGTGGCCGTCATAGCGGCGCTCGATCTGTGCCAGGCGGCGCGGATGCAGGATGTCGAGCCCACCGAGCCCGTAGGGCTCCGGACCGAGCCCATCGCCGGGCGGCAGGATGCGGGCGAACGCGTTGCGGTAGTAGGACAGGTGCCAGCCGATCTCGGAGATGAACTCGCCCGGCTTGGTGATGCGGTTCGGCCGCGCCGACAGCAGGCGCGTCAACGGATGGTCCGGCAGCGCTGTGCGCGAGCCCTTGGCGCCCTTGCGGTAGACCGAGACCGGTAGCGTCGAGAGGGACGACGACATACCATAGCGGACGGACTGCACCGAGCCGAGGCCCGACACGCTCCGGTCGTTGACCACGACGTTAGCCGTCGACATGCCTCCGCCGAGCGCGCCCCAGTATTGCGGGTCCCACTCGTCGCGCGGCTTGGTGATGTCGATCGAGTCGGCCATCACCCGCAGCGCATTACCGATACCGGACAGAAAGCCCATCAAATCACCGTCAGGATATCGGCGCCGGTCACCAGCATGCCGGCCGAGGGATTCCAGCTCATCAGGATGGTGGCCTGCAGGAGCGCGATCAGTGGGTCGATCTTGGCGCGGCCGGCGACCTGCTTCGTGATCATGTCGGCGTTGCCGCGCTGCTCGACCTTGGCGTTGCCGACGACCCACGTCATCAGCGCCTGGTCGGCGTGGAAATAGGTCGCATCGGCGAGCTTGATGTCGAGCCCGTAGACCGCCGGCGCCAGCGCCGGCCCCTGGAGCAGCCGGCGGATCATGTCCTCGGTGACGCCGGCGCCGAACAACGCCTCAAACAGGGCCGCGGCGCGGTTCGGGTCGATGCCGACCGCATTTTTGTCGGGCAGGAGTCCGCTGGCGACGACCGTCGCGACCATGCTTGCGAGATCCGCGTGCGCCGCCCCGATGTCGAGGATCTTGAACGACTCCTCCTTGACGAAGTCGTCGAGCTGCGCGGCAATCTCCTTGCGCCGCTGCAGAACGATCGGATCGGCCCATCCGCCCCTCCTCGAGCAGGATCGCGCGGTTACAGGTGCTCTGGATCAGCTCGATGTCGTGGGAGGCCAGCACCAGGATGCCGGCACGGGCCACGATCTCGTCGAGCCGCTGCCGCGCCTTCCGGCGGAATTGCTGGTCGCCGACGCCGATCCATTCGTCCAGCAGCACGATCTCGCCTTCCACGGCGGTTGCGACCGCGAAGATCAGCCGCAGCATCATGCCGCTGGAATAGGTCCGCAGCGGCAGGTCGAGCCTGTCGCCGAGCTCGGTGAACTCTGCGATCTCCGCCCGCCGCGCATCGATCTCGGAGCGCCGCGCGCCGATCACGAGCCCGCGGCGCACGATGTTCTCGTAGCCCGTGGCCTCCTCGTCGAAGCCGGCCGACAGGTCGAACAGCGACAGGCAGCGGCCGAGCACGTCCACGCTGCCCGCGGTCGGATGATAGATGCCGGCGAGCACCCGCAGCAGCGTGGTCTTGCCTGCGCCGTTGGCGCCGATGATGGCGACGCGGTCGCCGGCGCGGATGTCGAGACTGACGTCGTTGAGCGCGGAGACGATGTGCGGCACAGCCCGCGTCCGGCGCAGCGTCACCGCGCTGACGAACCGGCTGCGCAGCGAACGGTCGCGGAACGACAGCACCGGAAAGTTGACCGAAACGTTGCGAAGCACGATGTGGGCAGCAAGGCTCATGCGCGCCTCACAGCCAATACGCCACGCGGTGGCGGTATTTCGCGTAGCAGCCGAAGGCGATGACGGCTACGACGATCGCATAGATCGCCCCGAGCAGCCATTGCACCGGATCGGTCGGCTGCGACAGCAGCGGCCTGCGCACGAGGTCGAGCAGCGTCGCGAACGGATTGGCGCGGATCAGCCAGGAGAACGCGGTGCCGCGCAGGGCGTCCTCGGTCCAGATGATCGGCGTCAGGAAGAAGATGAATTGCAGGCCGCTGACGACCGCCGTGCCGATATCGCGAAAGCGCGCGCAGAGCATGCCGAGTGCGACCGAACCGCCGAGCAGAACGATGAGCAGGATCGCAAAGCCGGGCACCGCGAGCAGCATGCTCCCATGCAGCGGCCAGGGCATCACGATGTAGAGCAGCACCACGATCACCAGATGATGCGCGAAGATGAGCACGTTGCGCGCGATCATCTGGAGCACATGCACGATCAGCGGCGCCGGCACGGCCTTGATCAAGTGGCCCGACGCCACGAAGATGCTTGAGCCTTCCTGGAGCGTCGTCGCGATCAGGGTCCAGACGATCAGGCCGACGGCGAAGGGCGGCAGGAAACCGGCGATGTCCTGCTTGAACAGTGCGGCGTAGACCGTGCCGACACTTGCGATTGTTGCTGCCAGCGTCAGCGTGATCCAGAGCGGGCCGATCACGGTGCGCCGGTAACGCAGCGAGATGTCCATCAGCGCGAGCGTGCCCCACCGATCGGGCCGCGCCGCCTGTGCAAGGATTTCCTTCGCCGCGGCCTGAATTCGACTGCCCCTTCCGCTTCCGGCTTTCCGATTCTGCGAAGATAACAGTTCGCGGCCCATCGGCCGATCGTCTCTACCCGCCCGTCTCGCGCGGGGCAATCAACCGTACGGAGGATTTAAGCGCGAGTCAGCTGCGCTTGCTGCGCCGGACACCGCGCCGGCGGTCCTTGACCGGCGGTTTTGGCGCCAATTCCGGCATTTCGGCCTGAACCTCGCGGTAGCGCGTCAACATCCGTTCAAAACTGGCATTGAGCGTCTCGGCGATATCGGGGCGCTTCTCAAGACTGGCCAGGATGGTCGCGGCCGCCTCGATGGTCGACAGCCCGTCTTTCCGCGGCTCCTTGCGCAGGCGTCCGTATCGGGAGGGATGCGCCGGGTTGAGGATCACGCGCTGGCATTTGAGCATCCAGGGATTGCGCCACCACAGCGCCTTGGCCTGGCTCCAGGTGCCGTCGAGCAGCACCACGCCTTCGAGCTTGCCGAGGATCGAGCGCTGGTTCTCCGCGACTTCGCCCTTGCGGTTGAGCGCCAGGATCTCGCCCTCGGCCTCCAGATCGGCCGCGCGCGCCGAGCCAAGATAGAGCACGGCCCAGTGCGAGGCGTTCTCGACCGGCCGCGCCAGCGCCTTGGACAGGCTCGACCAGGACAGGCCGACCCGCACCGTGGCATCGGCAAAGTGCTTCGCAAGCAGCCGGGCGGTGCCGAGCGCCCTGTCCTGCTCCTGCGGATGCTGGAGGATCAGGAGCGAGAGCCGGTTCTTGATGGGCGTGACACTGTCGCAGATGCACAGCGGCATCGGCTTCTGGCAGTGCGGGCATTCGGGGATCGGATCGGCCGGCGCGGCGGCTGTGGGGTTCGACATGGTCGCCGCTATACGCTTGAAGCGGCGGTTCAACAACTCTCTTGCCGGGAGTGGCGCCGCCATAACCCCGAACCTCGGCACACGACAAAAAGACCGCCCGAAGGCGGTCTCGTTGCGCCGGTATGTCGAACGCGTCGACCGCTCTGCTAGACCGGCGTTCCGGCAGCGTCTCTCCAATCCACAGTACCATTCGCGGCCACGTTGGCGACCCAAATCGGCTTGCTGAGGTCTGTGTCGTAGAACTGAGCACCTACGTCGACATGGGCTTTGGGATGGGGATTGGGAGGCGATGGTCATGAAGTGTGGTGGTCAGGCCGTAATACACGCCCCAGTTGATCGCCGAATGACGTTATCGCTCGGACTTGGTGACGTCTTGGAGGGTACGATCTTTCTACAAGGCGCCTGCGTTGCGTGACGTTCCGCGCTCGAAGGCCTTTCGTCCCGTCTTCGCAATGAGGTGTACGGCGGCTTGAGCCCGACGTGACTTGGCTGTCGGGCTCACGGCACGGGGCGTTTGCGCATGAACGCCGTCAACACCGTCTTGAACGGAGCCGGCGTGCAGTGCTGAACCGCTAGCAACAGCGAATAGAGCAGCTTCGATCCGAAATAGTAGGCCGGCTCCGCGTCCCACGGGATCACATACAGATCGTATCGGGAGGCGGGAAAATGCCGTTTGAACGCGCTGGCAGTGTTCAGCCGATAGACGGCCGGGAAGACATCCTCGCCCTTGCGGTCGTCCTGGGCCGACTGGATGATGCGGGCATGCAACTGGTCGGGGATCATCCGGTTGGCGAGTGCGATGTATCCATAGCGGTTGGGCGTTCGCGCGCAGATCCAGCCGCCCGGCTTGAGCACGCGGTCGAGTTCACGGGCGGCTCTGGCAGGATCCTGGAGATGCTCGAACACAAAATCCGATACGATCACGTCGATGGAGTGATCGGCGATCGGAAGCTCTCCGTCGGGTGTGATCACGAACGCCCGATCCAGCGCCTTGTTGGTCGTGACAGCCGGGTCGACATCCACCCCGACGAGCTCGCGCACCCGTCCCTTCAACGACCGCAGACTGCGCCGATAGGCGACCGAATCCTCGCTCTGGCCGGCGCCTCGCCCGGCGCCAAAGTCCAGCACGACGGAATCCGGTCCAACCAAGGCCCCGACCCGCTGCCAGAACTGAATCGTGCCATCGACCCGAGAGAATCCACCCGCCGCAATCTCCGGGAAAAAGTGCGATCCGACCGTATTAGCCATTTGGCCAATCACTCCAAAGCAACACGAGCCAGCCGATTTCCGCTCGCTCACAAGGTTTCCCAAGCACGTCACACATTCTCGGGGCGGGATTCCGTTCGAATGCAACAGCTTCGGGCGGCACGACGAGCGAAGGCCGCGCCCGTCTCCGTTCTGTAACGAGCTTTGTTGACAGAAATGAGAAGTAACAGCCTTTATGAGAACAGATGTTAAGTTGACAACATCAAATGTTAGGGGATCGAGCCGACTGACGGTGTCGGAACGTGCGCGATACTTCGCCTATTCCGCCGGTGCGGCCAGCGGGCGCGGCTCGGAGCGGCGGCGCAGGCGGTCGATCAGCAGGTAGATCACGGGCGTGGTGTAGAGCGTCAGGATCTGCGAGACGAACAGGCCGCCGATGATGGTGATGCCGAGCGGACGCCGCAGCTCCGTGCCGGGGCCGGTGGCGATGACCAGCGGAATGCCGGCGAACAGCGCCGCCATGGTCGTCATCAGGATCGGGCGGAAGCGCGCCTGGCAGGCCTCGAAGATCGCCTCCGCCGAGGACAGGCCGCGCTGGCGCTCGGCATCGAGCGCGAAGTCCACCATCATGATGCCGTTCTTCTTGACGATGCCGATCAACAGGATGATGCCGACGAAGGCGATCACCGTCAGCGGCGTGTTGGTGAGCTGCAAGGCGAGCAGCGCGCCGAGACCGGCGGACGGCAGCGTCGAGATGATCGTCAGCGGATGGGCGAGGCTCTCATAGAGCACGCCGAGGACGATATACATCGCCACCAGCGCGCCGAGGATCAGCAGCGGCTGGCGGCCGCTGGTCCTGGCGAAATCACCGGCATTGCCGTCAAAACTGCCGCGAATGCCTTCCGGCATGTGCAGCTCCTCGATCGCGCGCTGTACGTTCTGGGTCGCGGTCTGGAGCGGCACGTCCGGCATCAGGTTGAACGACACCGTGGTCGAGGGAAACCCCTGCGAATGATAGACCGCCAGCGCAGCGAGCCCGCGCGTCGCGTGTACCACGGCCGACAGCGGCACCTGCGCGTCATTGGCACCGGCGACATAGATGCGATCGAGGTTAGATGGGTCGACCTGGAATTTCGGGTCGATCTCCAGCACGGTCATATACTGGTTGCGCTGGGTGTAGATGATCCCGATCTGCCGCTGCGAAAATGCGTTGTTGAGCGCGTTGTCGATGTCCTGGACCTTGACGCCGAGCGCCGAGGCCTTCTGGCGGTCGATCGAGAGCGTGAGCTGAAGCCCGCCGGGATCGCGGTCGCTGGAAATATCGGTGATGCCCTCGACGCTCTCCATGCGCTTGGCCACGATCGGCGCCCACTTCTGGAGCAGGCTGAGGTCGGTGCTGGTCAGTGTGTACTGGTAGTCGGAATCGCTCTGCCGTCCGCCGGCGCGGACGTCCTGGGCGGCGAACATGAACAGGCGGATGCCGGGCACCGGGTACAGGGCGCGCCTGAGACGGTCGATCACGACCTGCGTCGAGACGTGGTCGCGCTCCTCCGGCGGCTTCAGGCTGATGAACATGGTGCCGCGGTTCGAGGTCGCAGCCCCCGGGCCCCCGCCTCCGCTGCCGACGGTGGAGCCGATCCCGGCCACGGCCGGGTCCTGCATCACGATGTCGGCGAGCCGCTGCTGCAGGCCCAGCATGGACTGGAACGAGATGTCGGCCGAAGCGCGCGTCGCGCCGATGACGAAGCCGGAATCGTCAGTCGGGAAATAGCCCTTGGGGATCTTGATGTAGAGCGTCACCGTCAGCGCGATGGTGGCGAAGAACACCAGCAGCGTCAGAAAGGGGAATTCCAGCACGGTGCGCAAGGTACGGGTGTAGAAGGCGACGATGCGCGACAGCGTGCCCTCGATGACGCGATCGAACAGGGTCGCGGTTCCCGAGGTGGTCTGCCGGATGTAATGGGCGCAGATCATCGGCGTGACCGTCAGCGACACCAGCGTCGAGACCAGGATCGCGAAGGTCAGCGTCAGCGAGAACTCGCGCAGCAGGCGGCCGACGATGCCGTCCATGAAGATCAACGGCGTGAAAGCCGCGATCAGCGACAGGCTGATCGAGACCACGGTGAACCCGATCTGCCGGGCGCCAACGAGCGCGGCCTGGAGCGGCCGCATGCCATGCTCGAGATTGCGGTACATGTTCTCGATCATGACGATGGCGTCGTCGACCACGAAGCCGACCGAGATCGCCAGCGCCATCAGTGACAGATTGTCGATCGAGAAGCCCGCGACCCACATCCCGGCACAGGTTCCGGCCAGCGCCAGCGGCACGGAGATGCCGGCCGCGATCGTCGGCGTCAGCCGCCGCAGGAACACGAACACCACGACCATCACGAGGACGGCGGTTGCCAGCAGCGTCCACTGCATGTCGAGCACGCTGGCGCGGATCGTACTGGTGCGATCGACCAGCGTGGAAATATCGACACCGGCTGGAATCCATTGCTTCAGCGCCGGGATCAGCGCCTTCACCCGATCGACGGTGTCGATGACGTTGGCGTCGCCCTGCTTGGTGATCTGGATCAGCACGGCCGGCTGCTTGTTGAACCAGGCGATCGAGCGAGCATTGCGGACGGAGTCCTCGATGTCGGCGACGTCGGACAGCCGGACGAAATTGCCGTTCGAGCTCTTGATGATGATGTCGCGGAACTCTTTCGCCGTCCGCATCTGCTTGTTCAGCGACAGCGTCTCGCTCTGGCGCTCGCCGTTGAAGATGCCGACGGGACCAAGCGGGTTGGCGTTGATGATCGCGGTCCTGACATCGTCGGTGGCGATGCCGGCGTTGGACAATGCGACGGGGTTGAGCTGCACGCGCACCGCCGGCTGGTCGGCGCCGCTCACCGTCACGTCACCGACACCAGGCACCTGCGAGATGCGCTGCGCGAGCACGGTATCGGCGACGTCGTAGATCGCGCTGGCCGACAGCGTCTTCGAGGTCAGCGCCAGCACGAAAACGGGCGCGCCGGCCGTGTTCGCCTTGCGGAAGCGCGGCAGGGTCGGCAGGTCGCTCGGCAGGTCGATCAGCGCGGCGTTGATCGCCGCCTGCACGTCGCGCGCGGCCTTGTCGATGTTGCGGCCGATGTCGAACTGGAGCTGGATGCTGGTCGTGCCGAGCGACGACGTCGAGGTGATCTGGTTGATGCCGGCGATCTCGCCGAGCCGACGCTCCAATGGCGAGGCCACCGTCGCCGCCATGACGGACGGGTCGGCACCCGGCCGGCTGGCCGACACGAAGATGGCGGGGAAGTCGACGTTCGGGACCGAGGCGACGGGAAGGAACTCGTAGGCGACGACCCCCAGCAGGAACAACCCGATCGACAGCAGCGTGGTTGCGACTGGCCGGCGGATGAACGGCTCCGAGATCGATGCCATCACTGCATCCCCTCGGTCGCGCCCGCGACCGGCGGGCCGCCGGATTCAGCTGGCGGCAGCGCCTGCTCGAGGCGGCGGTTGATGCGGTCGAGCGCGAGGTAGATCACGGGCGTGGTGTAGAGCGTCAGAAGCTGGCTCAGCAGCAGGCCGCCAATGATGGATATGCCGAGCGGAAAGCGCAGCTCGGCGCCGGTGCCGCTCTCGATCGCGAGCGGCAGCGCGCCGAACAGCGCCGCCAGCGTCGTCATCATGATCGGACGGAAGCGCAAGAGACAGGCCTGCACGATCGCCTCGTTCGGCGACATCCCCTGCCTGCGCTCGGCCTCGAGCGCGAAGTCGATCATCATGATCGCGTTCTTCTTGACGATGCCCATCAGCAGGATGATGCCGATCAGGCCGATCACCGAGAGGTCCTGACCGCACAGCATCAGTGCCAGGATCGCGCCGACGCCGGCCGAGGGCAGCGTCGACAGGATGGTGATCGGGTGGATGTAGCTCTCATAGAGCACGCCCAGCACGATGTAGATCGTGATGACGGCGGCGAGCAGCAGCCAGGGCTGGCCCGCGAGCGCCTTGGCGAATTCGGCGGCATCGCCGGCATAGACGCCGACGATGCTGTTGGGCATCTCGATCCGGGTCTCGATCGTCTTCACTGCCTCGACGGCATCGCCGAGCGCGGCGCCCGGGGCGAGGTTGAAGCTGAGCGAGATCGACGGGAATTGCGCCTGGTGCGAGATCGCGAGCGGCGCCGTGGTGCGCTTCAGTGTCGCCACGGCGGAGAGCGGCACCTGGGCGTTGGGCGCGCCCACGATGCTGCGCGCCGCGCCCGGGAGATACAGCTTCGACAGGATCGAGGGATCGCGCTGGTACATCGGCAGCGCCTCCAGCACCACGCGGTACTGGTTGGCCTGGCCGTAGATGGTCGAGATCTGCCGCTGCGCGAACGCATCGTTGAGCGTGTCGGTGATTCCTTGCAGGCTCACGCCGAGCTGTCCGGCCCGGGTCCGGTCCACGTCGAGCTGCGCCCGCAGGCCGCCCTCCTGCGCCTCCGAGGAGACGTCGCGGAACAGCGGATCGCGCCGCATCTCGGCAACGAGCTTGCGCGCCCATTCCGACACCAGCGTCGCATCGGTGCCGGTCAGCGTGTACTGGTATTGCGAGCGACTCGACTGGGTCGATATCTGCACGTCCTGCACCGGCTGGAAATAGACGGTCATGCCGGGGATACCCGACACCCGTGCCTTCAGCCGGGTCACGACCACGCTGACGTCGTCGCGCCGCTCGCCGCGCGGCTTCAAGGTCATGACCAGACGCCCGACATTGGTGGTCGGGTTGACCGAGCCCGCCCCGATCACCGAGACCACGCCGACAACATCAGGATCGGCCTTGATGGCATCGGCCGCCTCGGCCTGGCGCTTCTGCATCTCGGTGAACGACACGTCGGGTCCCGCCTCAGTCACCGCCGTGATCGAGGCGGTGTCCTGAAGCGGCAGAAAGCCCTTTGGCGCGACGACGTAGAGGACGAGGGTCGCGACCAGGGTCGCAAACGTCACGAGCAGCGTGGCGCGCTGGCGTTCCAGGACCCAGAGCAGCGTCCGGTGATAGAACTCGACGGTGCTATCGATGAAGCGGCTGATCGCGGCCAATCCCGGCACCGCCAGTTCCTCATGGGCGTGCTTGAGCAGCCGCGAGCACATCATCGGCGTCAGCGTCAGCGAGACCACGGCCGAGGTCACGACCGCGATTGTCAGCGTCAGCGCGAATTCGCGGAACATGCGTCCGACGAGGCCGGACATGAACAGCAGCGGGATGAACACGGCGATTAGCGACACCGTCAGCGAGATCACGGTGAAGCCGATTTCGCTGGCCCCCTTCAGCGAGGCCTCCATCGCGCTGTCGCCGTTCTCCATGTGGCGGACGATGTTCTCGATCATGACGATGGCGTCATCGACGACGAAGCCGGTGCCGATGGTGAGCGCCATCAACGACAGATTGTCGAGGCTGAAGCCCGCGAAATACATGATGCCGAAGCTGGTGATCAGCGACAGCGGCAGCGCGACGCCCGCGATCAGCGTGGCCCGCAGCGAGCGCAGGAACAGCAGCACCACCAGCGTCACCAAGACGACGCTGAGGATCAGGGTGAACTGCACGTCGCGGACCGAGGCGCGGATGGTGACGGTACGGTCGGAGACGATGGTGAGGTTCACGCCGGCCGGAATGGCGCGCTGGACCTTTGGGATTTCCGCGCGGATCTGGCTGACGACATCGATGACGTTGGCGCCGGGCTGGCGCTGGATGTCGATGATGACCGCCGGCGTGCCCTGGTACCAGCCGCCGGTGCGGTCGTTCTCGAGGCCATCCACGATCTGCGCGACGTCGCCGATCGTGACCGGCGAGCCGTTGCGGTAGGCGATGATAACAGGCTTGTAGGCGTCGGCGGCAGCGATCTGGTCGTTGGCGGCGATGATGTAGGATTGCTGCGCCCCGTCGAGCGAGCCTTTTGGCCCCGAGACGTTGGCGTTGGCGATCGCGGCGCGCAGATCCTCCATCGCGATGCCATAGGCCGCGAGCCGCGCGAGGTCGGCCTGGACGCGCACGGCCGGCTTCAGCCCGCCGAGCACCGAGACGCGCCCGACGCCGGAAATCTGGCTCAGCCGCTGTGCCAGAAGCGTGTCGGCGATGTCGCTCATCGCCCGCAGCGAGATCGTGTCGGAGCGAAGCGCCAGCGTCATCACCGGTGCGTCCGCCGGGTTCACCTTGGCGTAGGTCGGCGGATAGGGCAGCGTCTTGGGCAGCACGCCGGCCGCCGCGTTGATCGCGGCCTGCACGTCCTGGGTCGCGCCGTCGATGTCGCGGTTGAGATCGAACTGAAGCGAGATCTGGCTGACGCCGAACGAGCTCGTCGAGTTCATCGCCGACAGCGACGGGATCTGGCCGAGCTGCCGCTCCAGCGGCGCGGTGATCAGCGAGGCGATCACGTCGGGGCTGGCGCCCGGCAGCTGAGTCGTCACCTGCACGGTCGGGAAGTCGACCTGCGGCAGCGCCGAGACCGGCAGCGAGAAATAGCCGAGCGCGCCCCCGATCAGCAGGGCGATGCCGAGCAGCGAGGTCGCGATCGGGCGGCGGATGAAGGGTTCGGAGACGCCCATGGGATGTGCCTGCCGCTCAGGCGGCCGTTGTCGGGATCATGGCTGCTTGGCTCCAGGTCCCGATGCCCCCGGCCCCGGTGCCGGTCCGGTCTGCCCCTTCTGGTCGCCTTCGCTGCTGCTCCGCTTGGCGCGGTGCTCGCCGTCCTTGCCCTGTCCGTCCTTTTGCCCGTCCTTGGCCTGCCCATCCTTCTTCTGGCCATCCGGGCCGCGCGTGCGCTTGCGCGGGGCAAGATCGGCCGACGGTGTCTGGTCATCGCGGCCGACGACCACCTTGGACCCGTCGGACAGATTGGCAAAGCCCGTCGTGACGACCTTGTCGGTCGGCGACAAGCCGCTGGCAATAACGGCGTCATGCTCGTTCTGCTGGGTCACGGTCACCGGCTTGGCGGAGACGACATTGTCCTCGCCGATGACGTAGCTGAAGGTGCCGATCGGTCCGCGCTGCACCGCCGATGTCGGCACCACCAGCGCCTGCATCAAGGTCTCGACCTTGAGGCGGACATTGACGAACTGGCCCGGCCAGAGCTGGTAATTGGCGTTGGGGAATTCCGCCTTGAGCTTGAGCGTGCCGGTGGTCTGGTCGACCTGGTTGTCGATGCCGGTCAGCTTGCCGGTGTCGATCACGGTGATGCCGTCATTGCCGAACACGTCGACCGCGAGCGTGCCCTTCGACGCCGCCGCGTTGACGCGCATGATCTGCTGCTGCGGCAGGCTGAACCACACCGCGATCGGCTGCAATTGCGTGATCACCAGGAGGCCCGTGGCGTCGGCGGCGTGGATGATGTTGCCCTGGTCGACCTGCCGCAGGCCGGCGCGGCCCGAAAGCGGCGCCACGATCTTGGTGTAGCTCAACGTCGCCGCCGCATTGTCGATCGCAGCCTGGTCGGCCTTCACCAGCGCCTCGGTCTGCGCGACCAGCGCGCGCTGGGTGTCTGCCTGCTGCTTGGAGCCGGCATTGGAAGCAGCGAGTTGCTCGTAGCGCGTCAAGTCGATGCGCTGGTTGGCGAGCTGGGCCTCGTCCTGCGCTTTCTTGGCGACGGCCTGGTCATACGTCGCCTGGTAGAGCGCGGGGTCGATCTCGCCGAGCACGTCGCCCTTCTTGACGTCCTGGCCCTCGGTGAATTTCACGGCGATCAGCTTGCCGTCGACCTGCGAGCGCACGGTCACGGTGTTCAGGGCGCGAATGGCGCCGACCCCGTCGAGATAGACAGGCACGTCCTGGATCCTCGGCGTCGCCGCCAGCACCGGCACCGGCAGATCGGGCCGCTGGTTGCGGCCATTCGCCTGCTGCGGCTGCTGATGCCAGACGGTCCAGCCGAAATAGCCGAGCCCGCCAAGGATGGCGAACGTGATCAGGGTCATGACGAAGCCGCGGCCGCGCGATTTCTTCGCCGTCCCTTCTTTCGCGCCTTCCTTCGTATCCGGCTTAAAGAGCATTGACCGGTTTCTCCATTCGCGGCTCCCAGCCGCCGCCGAGCGCCTGATACAGGCTGACGATGGCGAGAAGCCGTGCGAGTTGGGCCTGCCACAACGCATCTTCGGCCTGAAATAGTGTCTGCTGGACGTTCAGCACAGTCACGATGTCGGCCGTGCCGGCGCGCAATTGCTGCTCGGCGAGATCGAAGGCGCGCTTCGACGAGGTAACGACATCGCGCTGCAATTGTAGCTTGATCGTGGTCTGCTTGATCGAATACAGCGCGTTGTCGACGTCCGCAAACGACTGGATGATGGTCTTGCGGTAGGTCTGGAGCAACTCGTCCTGCCGCGCCTTGGCGAATTCGAAATTGCCGAGGATCTTGCCGCCGTCGAAGATCGGCTGCGTGGCGCTGCCGACGAGCTGGAAGAAGGCCGCATGCGGCTGGAACAGCGAGACCAGCGCCGAGCTCTGATAGCCGCCATTGCCGGTGAGCTGGATCGTCGGAAAGAACTGCGCGCGGGCATTGCCGATGTTCGCGGTCGCCGAGGCGAGCTGTGCCTCCTGGCGGCGGATGTCGGGCCGCTGCGTCAAAAGCTCCGACGGCAGGCCGGGCGTGACGCGCGGGATCGCGATCTTGTTCAGCGTGCCGCCGAGCACGCGCACGCTCTCCGGCGGCCGCGACACCAGCACGGCGAGCGCGTTGACGTTCTGGTCGAGCGTCTGGCGCAGCGGCGGCACCAGCGCCTTCTGGTTGGCGACCACGCTCTCCTGCTGGGCGACGTCGAGATCGGTCCCGGTGCCGGCCTTGCGGCGCTCGCGAATGGCATCAAGGATCCGCTGCGCGCTGGCGATGTTGCTCTGGGCGGTGCGCAGCCGGTCCTGCGAGGCCAGCACCTGGAAATAGGCGTTGGCAACGCCTGCCAGCGTCGTGAGCGCGACGACGTCGCGATCGAACCGGTTGGCATTCGCCGTCTCTTCCGCCGTTTGCAGCGCATCGCGGTTCTGGCCCCAGAAGTCGAGCTGGTAGCTCGCGCTCAGCGACGCCGAATAGTTGACGACCTCGCGGCCGCCGATGGACAGGCCCGAGGCGCTCGAACCCGAGGTGCGTGAATAGGTTTCCGATCCGCCGCCCGACAGGCTCGGCAGCAGCGCCGCGCCCGCCTGCCGCGCCTGGGCGTCGGCCTGGACGATGCGCGCGACGGCGGCGGCGATGTCGAGATTGACGGTCTGCGCCTCCTCCATCAGTTGCGTCAGTTCCGCGGAGCGAAAGCCGCGCCACCAATCCAGCGACGGCGGCGCATCCGGCTTGCCCGCGTATTTGTACTGCGTGGGAACATCGAGTGCGGGATCGGGCAAATCCTGCGTCAGCACGCAGGCGCCTGAACTGGCGGCAAGGCACGCCACGGCAGCCCATCGCGCCGCGCGCGACGTCCGGAACGTAAGGCCGGGAGATCGCCTCATGGCGACCGCAGGACCATCCTGTGTCACATCCACCCCCCGCCGGGCAGATAGATCCGCCACCGCAGAGCCGGATTAACCGATTCGTGGCGGGACGGCCGGGGGCGTTTATGTAACTCGTTCACAGCCGTGATGCTTTCTGCGGAACCTGAAGTTCATACTAGCGGGGCGCGGAACAGGGGGACAGTCCCGCACCTGCGAAATGCGGCCTCGAATGCGTCGATGCCGAACTCACGCAAATACAAAATATGCCTGTGTCACAGGGCTATTTTGTATTCCAACCTCGGCCCGGGGCGCATTCAAGCTTACCAAGATTTCATGTGATATTGCCGCCACGCCTACGCCAGGGCTACCGGTCCCGCCAGGCGCTCCACCGAAACCTGCACCGCGGCGCACCGCAGCTTCCCCGGCCTTGGCTGAGCGCACGGCGCGCTATGATCGGGGGCTGGCCCGCAATTGCGCTGTGCACACGGCGGTGGACTGCCGGAGGTACCCCGCCAGCCCCTTGGCGACCGGCGCAGCGCGCACCTATATCATGCGCATGATTCGACGCTGACCGTTTGCGGGGCGCCCTCGGGTCCAGCGATATGAGGCGTATGGGGGCGCCTGGCTCGCGGTCGGACAGTATCCGTTCAGGTGATGGATCTGCCGATGTCGCATACCATCTCGGTGACGTCAGACACCATAGACACAGTGCTCGCCGATCTGCCGCGCATCGTTCGGCTCGCACTCAGTTTTGGCGCGCGGCTGCGGCGAGGAACGCTCGACGTCACCCTGCCCGACGGACGCGTGATCCGCCTCGGCGGCCAGGAGCCGGGCCCGAATGCGGCGATGCGGCTGCACAATTACGGCTTCGCGTCGCGCCTCATCAACGGCGGCGACATCGGCATCGCGGAGGCCTATCTCGCCGGCGACTGGGATACGCCGGACCTGACGCAATTCCTCTACCTGTTCTGCGTCAACCACGATCTCATCCAGGCCATGCTGAACGACAAGCCGCTGATGCGGTTCGTCCAACTGCTGCAGCACTGGTTCAACCGCAACACCCGCCGCCAGGCGCGGCGCAACATCCATGCCCATTACGACATCGGCAACGCGTTCTATTCGGCCTGGCTCGATCCCGGCATGACCTATTCCTCGGCGCTGTTCGAGGAGAGCACCTCCGATCTCACGGCAGCCCAGACCAACAAATACCGCCGGCTCGCCGAGGCGCTCGACCTGAAGCCGGATCAGACGCTGCTCGAGATCGGCTGCGGTTGGGGCGGCTTCGCCGAGTTCGCCGCAAAGACCTTCGGCACGCGCGTGGTGGGCCTCACGATCTCGACCGAGCAGCGCGATTTTGCGCAGAAGCGCATTCACGAGGCGGGCCTTGCCGACAAGGTCGAGATCCGTCTTCAGGACTATCGCGACGAATGCGACCGCTACGACCGCATCGCCTCGATCGAGATGATCGAGGCCGTCGGCGAGCAGTTCTGGCCGAAATATTTCGCCCAGTTGCGGGACCGGCTGCTGCCCGGCGGCCTCGCCGGCATCCAGGCGATCACCATCCAGGACAGGCTGTTCCAGAGCTACCGGCGCGAGGTGGATTTCATCCAGCGCTACGTCTTTCCCGGCGGCATGCTGCCCTCGCCCGCCGTGCTCAAGTCGCTCGGTGACAGGTTCGGCCTGCCCGTCATTCGTGAGCGCATCTTCGGGCAGGATTATGCCAAGACGCTGGCCACCTGGCGGAATAACTTCCAGACGGCCTGGCCGGGCCTCGTGCCGCTCGGCTTCGACGACCGGTTCCGGCGGCTGTGGGAGTATTACCTGTCTTATTGCGAGGCCGGATTCCTGTCCGGGAATATCGACGTCCGGCAAGTCATCTTCGCAAAGCAGCAATAAGGGTTTGCGGGGTCGGCTTGCAAGGGTCGCTTGTAAGGCCCGCCACCCTACTTTAGGGTCGCGCCCACCCTATGATCCAGCCGGTAATTGCCTGACATGACCATCAAAAATGACGTTGTCGAAGCCATCGGCAACACCCCGCTCATCAAGCTCAAGCGCGCCTCCGAACTGACCGGCTGCACCATTCTGGGCAAGGCCGAGTTCATGAATCCGGGCCAGTCGGTGAAGGACCGCGCCGGCAAATGGATGATCCTGGAGGCCGAGAAGCGCGGCGAGCTCAAGCCGGGCGGTCTCGTGGTGGAGGCGACCGCCGGCAACACCGGCATCGGCCTCGCGGTCGTGGCGAGCGCGCGCGGCTACCGCACGCTGATCGTGATCCCGGAGACGCAGAGCCAGGAGAAGAAGGATTTTCTGAAGCTGTGCGGCGCCGAGCTGATCGAGGTGCCGGCCCTGCCCTATGCCAATCCCAACAATTATCAGCATGTCGGCCGCCGGCTCGCCGACGAGCTGCGCAAGACCGAGCCCAATGGCGTGCTGTTCGCAGACCAGTGGAACAACCTCGACAATGCGAAGGCGCATTACGAGTCGACGGGCCCCGAGATCTGGGAGCAGACCGGCGGCAAGGTCGACGGCTTCGTCTGCTCGGTCGGCAGCGGCGGCACGCTCGCCGGCGTCAGCCGCTATCTGAAAGAGAAGAACAAGAACGTGAGGATCGCCTGCGCCGATCCGCACGGCGCCGGCATGTTCGAATATTTCCGGAGCGGCGACGCCAAGGCGACGCCGGGCGGCTCGATCACGGAAGGTATCGGCCTCAACCGTGCGACCGCAATCGTCGAGAGCGCGAAGGTGGATGACGCCTATCTTGTTCCCGATGCAGAAGCCGTCACGGTGATCTACGAGTTGCTCCAGCACGAAGGCCTGTGCCTCGGCGGTTCCACCGGCATCAACATCGCCGGCGCGATACGACTCGCGAAACAGCTCGGGCCCGGCAAGACCATCGTCACCGTGCTCTGCGATTCCGGCAGCCGCTATCAGTCGAAGCTGTTCAATGCCGACTTCATGCGCGCCAAGAACCTGCCGGTGCCGGAATGGCTGGAGAAGCGCAGCAACATCAAGCCGCCGTTCGTCTAGGCCGGGAGGGTTGCGGCCGCCCGGATTACCAAGTCCGGCTCAAGTTGAGCCAAGCCGCGGTGCCGTAGGGTGGGCAAAGCGTCAGCGTGCCCACCATGCTTGCCATGATCGCCGAGGGATGGTGGGCACGGCGCGACGCGCCTTTGCCCACGCTACGGCAGCTCGCTTCACCGCAAGATCTGGCTCAAGAACAGCTTGGTGCGGGCGTGCTGGGGAGCGGCGAAGAACTCGTTCGGCGTATTAGCCTCGATGATCTGGCCGGCGTCCATGAACACGACGCGGTTGGCGACCTCGCGGGCGAAGCCCATTTCGTGGGTGACAACCAGCATGGTCATGCCCTCCTCGGCGAGGTCGACCATGGTGTCGAGCACTTCCTTGACCATTTCGGGGTCGAGCGCCGAGGTCGGCTCGTCGAACAGCATCACCTTGGGGTTCATCGTCAGCGCCCGTGCGATCGCGACGCGCTGCTGCTGGCCGCCGGACATCTGTCCGGGAAACTTGTTGGCCTGATGCGGGATCTTGACCCGCTCCAGGAATTTCATCGCGTTGACCTCGGCGTCCCTCTTCGGGATGTTGCGCACCCAGATCGGCGCCAGCGTGCAGTTCTCCAGGACGGTCAGATGCGGGAACAGGTTGAAGCTCTGGAACACCATGCCGACCTCGCGGCGGACCGCATCAACGTGCTTCAGGTTCGGCCCGAGCTCGATGCCGTCGACGACGATCTCGCCCTCCTGGAATTCCTCGAGCGCGTTGATGCAGCGGATCAACGTCGACTTGCCCGAGCCTGAGGGGCCGCAGATCACGATGCGCTCGCCCTTCTTGACCTCGAGGTCGATGTCGCGCAGCACGTGGAACTCGCCGTACCATTTGTTGAGGCCGGAAATCTTGACGATGGGGTCGGACATGATGACCTCGATCAGTTGCGACGGTGAGCGTTGAGGCGATGCTCGACGAAGAGCGAGTAGCGCGACATTCCAAAGCAGAAGATGAAGTAGATGATCCCGGCGAAGGCAAAGCCGGTGAACGCGGTCGACGGCGTCGACCATTTCGGATCCGAGAACGACGCCCGGAGCGAGCCCAGCAGGTCGAACAGCGCCACAATCGAGACCAGCGACGTGTCCTTGAACAGCGAGATGAAGCTGTTGACGAGGTTCGGAATGACGTGGCGCAGCGCCTGCGGCAGCACGATCAGCGAGGTCGTCTTCCACCAGGACAGGCCCAGAGCCGCCGCCGCCTCGCCTTGCCCGCGCGGGATCGCGGCCAACCCGCCGCGGACGTTCTCGGCTTGATAGGCACCGGTGAACAGCGAAATGCCGATCAGCGCGCGCACCAGACCGTCGACCGTGAAATTGCCCGGCAGGAACAAAGGCAGCATGTAGGTCGCGAAGAACAGCACGGTGATCAGCGGCACGCCGCGCCAGAACTCGATGAAGGCGATCGAGAAGATCCGGATCAGCGGAATGGTCGAGCGGCGGCCGAGCGCCAGCGCGATGCCGATCGGCAGCGAGGTGACGATGCCGGTCACCGAGACCACCAGCGTCACAAGAAGCCCGCCCCACAGATTCGTGGTCACGACCGGCAGGCCGCCGTGATCGAGCCCCATCAGCTTGATCACGACCGCGATCGCGATGAAGGTGCCGATGCTGGATGTCAGCGCCCGGCCGCCGGTGCGAACGCCGCCACCGGCGACGAAGGCGATCAGGGAGACGACCGCCGCCGTGATGGCGAAATCGGCCCAGACCGACTGGCCCGTTCCCTGGAGCTGGTCACGCAGCCAGGTCAGCGGAAAGATCAGCCAGTAGATCGCGCTGCCGACCAGCACGATGAGATTGCCGGCCAGCCAGAAGAGCGGTGCGATGGCTGAGGTCTTGGCGAGACTGAGCAGAGCCTGCCCGGCGCCGATGATGCTGTCGTCGAACAATTGCAGCAGGCCGGCCGTCCAGCTCAGGCCGAACCCGGTGATGCCGCCGCCGTGCAGCAGAAAGAACGCCACCACGGGAAAGGCGAAGAAGAAGAGACTTGCGTTCAGTCCTTTCGCCGGCAGGCGCGGAATGAGCAGCGGCAGCAGCAGAGCCGCCGCCAGGATCAGCGAGAGGTTGACCCGCCAGCGCTCGGCCTCGGGATAGAAGCCGTAGATCAATTGCGGCAGCTTGGCCTGGATGAAGGGCCAGCAGGCGCCGACCGTAAAGCCGGCATTCTCGGTCAGGCACGCCGTGCGATCCTTGCCGGTCCAGACCGCATCGACCATCAGGAACTTGACGGCAGGAATGACGGTGAACCAGAGCAGCAAGGCGCCCACGATCGTGAGCAAAATGTTGGTCGGCGAATTGAACAGGCGCGTGCGCATCAGGCCGATGAAGCCCGTGGTCTTGACCGGCGCGGGACGCTCGGTGAGCAGGTCCCGGCGGACATAGGCGGACGAGATGATGTCGCTCATGCGCCCAGACTCCGGCTGACGCGCCAACCGTAGACGCTCATGACGGCGCTCGTGAGCAGCGAGATCAGGAGGTAGACGCCCATCGTCATGGCAATGATCTCGATCGCCTGCCCGGTCTGGCTCAGCGACGTGCCGGCGAACACCGAGACGAGGTCGGGATAGCCGATCGCGACCGCCAGCGAAGAGTTCTTGGTGAGGTTGAGATACTGGTTGGTCAGCGGCGGCACGATCACGCGCATCGCCTGCGGCACGACGATCAGGCGCAACGTGGTGCCGCGGCTCAGCCCCAGCGAGGATCCCGCTTCCATCTGACCGGAGTGGACGGACAGGATGCCGGCGCGCACGATCTCGGCGATGAAGGCCGCGGTATAGGTCGACAGCGCCAGCGTCAGCGCCACGAATTCCGGGATGACTCTTGAGCCGCCGGCAAAATTGAACCCCTTGAGCTGCGGCAGCTCGAAGGTGAAGGGCAGGCCGAACACCAGCACGGCCGCGAGCGGCAGCCCGAACAGCAGGCCCAGCACATAGGGCCAGATCCGGATCATCTGACCGCGCTGAAATAGCGCCCGCCGCGCATAGAAGCGCAAAACCAGCGAAGCGACGATGCCGAGGACCAGCATCGCCAGGAACGGCTCGAAGCCGCCCTCGCCGATCGGGCGCGGAATGACGAGCCCACGGTTGCTGATGAAGGCGATGCCAAGCAGCGAAATGCTCTGCCGGGGATTTGGCAGGGCCGCGAGCACCGCCAGGTACCAGAACAGGATCTGGAACAGCACCGGCAGATTGCGGCCGATCTCGACATAGATCTCGCCGACGCGCGACAACAGCCAGTTGGGCGACAGCCGGCACAGCGCGACGATGAAGCCGATCACGGTGGCGAAGAAGATGCCCACCACCGAGACCACGAGCGTGTTCAAAAGCCCGACCACGAACACGCGCAGGAACGTGTCCGAGCCGGTGTAGGAGATCAGCGTCTGGTTGACGTCGAAGCCGGCATTGTTCCGCAAGAAGCCGAAGCCGGCGGCAATGTGCTGGTTTTCGAGGTTGGCCCGGGCGTTGGAGACGATCTCATAGCCAATCCAGCCCAGGATCGCCGCGAAGGCAAACTGGACGGCGACGCCGTTCCAGCCTGCCTTGCCGCCCAGAACGCGCCTGATCTTCAGCGCGATCTGGGCCGGCGGTTTTCGAGCCTCGGTGCTCATCGCCGCGGATCAGGTGGGATCAGCGGATCGGCGGCGCGTACTGAAGACCGCCCTTATTCCAGAGATTGTTGAGGCCACGGCTGATGCCGAGCGGCGAACCGGCGCCGACGTTGCGGTCGAACACCTCGCCGTAATTGCCGGTGGCCTTCACGATCCGCACCACCCAGTCCTTGGTCAGGCCGAGCTGTTCGCCGAAATTGCCGTCGCTGCCGAGCACGCGCTTCAGCTCCGGATTTTCCAGTTTCGCCTTCTCATCGACGTTCTTCGAGGTCACGCCGAGCTCTTCCGTGGTGACCAGGGCGAACAGCGTCCATTTCACGATGTCGAACCACTGGTCGTCGCCGTGACGCACCATCGGCCCGAGCGGCTCCTTCGAGATGATTTCGGGGAGCACCATATGGTCGTTGGGATTGGCAAGCTTGAGGCGGTTGGCGTACAGGCCCGACTGGTCGGTGGTGAAGACGTCGCAGCGCCCGGCTTCATAGGCCTTGACGGTCTCGTCGTTGGTGCCGAACGCGATCACCTCGTACTTCATGTTGTTGGCCTTGAAGTAGTCGGCGAGGTTCTGCTCGGTGGTGGTGCCGGTCTGGACGCAGACCGAGGCGCTGTTGAGCTCGAGCGCCGAATTCACCTTGAGCGACTTCTTCACCATGAAGCCCTGCCCGTCATAATAGGTCACGCCGGTGAAGTTGGCGCCGAGCGAGGTGTCGCGCGAGATGGTCCAGGTGGTGTTGCGCGAGAGCACGTCGATTTCGCCGGATTGCAGCGCCGTGAAACGATCCTTGGCGGACAACGGCACGTACTTGACCTTGGTCGCATCGTTGAAGATCGCGCCTGCGATCGCGCGGCAGAGGTCGACGTCGAGCCCGGTCCAGTTGCCCTTGTCGTCGGGCGAGGAGAAGCCGGGCAGGCCTTGGCTGACGCCGCAGGACAGCATGCCCCGGTCCTTGATGGTCTTGAGCGTTTGCGCATCGGCGGCCTGGGCGGAGAGGCCGGCGGCGACAGCGAGAGTGAGAGCCAGAGTTACGCGTTTCATGGGCTGAAGGCCTTTCAAAGTCGTCTCAAGGTCAGGAATGGCGTCTTTGGGATCGTCTCCGCCAGGGCTAGCCGCATCAAGACTAGCCTTGCAAGAGTCATGCTGGAAAACCTTGCCGAACACTCGCCCATCCCGGGAGGCCATACCTTAATCCCCCGCCGCAGGCGCCCGCCGTTATGGCTGTGACGCAAGGTCCGGTCAGACGATGGATCGAAGGTCGCGGCAGCCCCTCAACATGCGGCGACTGAATAGCACCCGCGCATCTCAGAACGACTGGCGAGCCGGGTCAAGGGGTTGACGGGACTCTTCTGTGTTCTGTTATTAACGGCAGCGGCCTTCGGCCGGCCCGCGGGCGCGGCGCGCCCGGTAGAAACGCGGTTTTGAAAGCAGACGCATGGATTCCTCGCACCCCTCCCAACAGCACGCCGAAACCCGGCTGGTGACCTCCGGCCGCGACACCAAGGCGCAGAAGGGGTTCGTCAATCCGCCGGTGTTTCACGGTTCAACCGTGCTCTATCCGACCGCCGAGGACCTGCACGCCCATCGCGGCGAGTTCCAGTACGGCCGCCACGGCACCCCCACCACCAGGGCGTTCCAGGAGACGCTGATGGCACTGGAGGGGCCGCAATGCGCCGGCGTCGGCATCGTGCCGTCAGGCCTGTCGGCGATCTCCACCACCCTGCTCTCGGTGCTGAAGACCGGCGACCATCTGCTCGTCTGCGACAACGTCTATCGGCCCTCGCGCAATTTCTGCAACGGCATGCTCGCGCGCCTTGGGATCGAGACCACCTATTTCGATCCGCTGATCGGCGCGGGCATCGACAACCTGTTCAAGCCCAACACCCGCGCGGTGCTGGTGGAAGCGCCGGGCTCGCAGTCGTTCGAGATGCCGGACATCCGCGCCATCGCCGAGGTCGCGCATGCGCGCGATGCGCTCGTCATCGACGACAACACCTGGGCGACGCCGCTCTATCATCGCTCGCTCGACCAGGGCGTCGACATCAGCATGCAGGCCGCCACCAAATATATCGGCGGCCATTCCGACATCATGTTCGGCACCATCTCGGCCAACGCCAAGGCCTGGCCGCAGATCGCCGAAGGCATCCGCCTGCTCGGCGTCTGCGCCGGCCCTGACGACGTCTTCCTCGCGCTGCGCGGCCTGCGCACGCTGTCGGTACGATTGGCGCAGCATCATCGCTCGGGGCTCGACATGGCGCGCTGGCTCGCGGCCCGACCCGAGGTCGCGCGCGTGCTGCATCCGGCGCTCGAAACCGATCCCGGCCATGCGATCTGGAAGCGCGATTTCACCGGCGCGTCCGGCCTGTTCAGCATCGTGTTGAAGCCCGCGCCGCAGAAGGCCGTCGACACCATGCTCGACACGCTCAAGCTGTTCGGCATGGGCTTCTCCTGGGGCGGCTTCGAGAGCCTCGTGATTCCCTTCGATTGCGACGCCTATCGCACCGCCACCAAGTGGTCGCCGGGCGGCCCGACCCTGCGACTGCACATCGGCCTCGAAAGCGTCGACGATCTCAAGTCCGATCTCGATCGCGGCTTCGCTGCCCTCAAGGCGGCAATGTGAGCCTGCTCACAAGGCATCGCGCCTCGGGACGCGGCAATCGCGCGCCGCGGGAACGCGCAACCGCCGCAAACGTTAACGCGGATGCGCCAACAAAGGGTTTGAACTGCTGACGTTTGGCGCTAGCCTCACCAATCGACTCCAATCCGGACGCGGAGCATGGGAACGTTGGTTCTGCTCGATCTGATGGGCGGCGTGGCGCTGTTGCTGTGGGGCCTGCACATGGTCCACAGCGGGATTCTGCGCGCCTTCGGCCCGGACCTGCGGCGGCTGCTCGGCAAGGCGCTCGGCAACCGATTCAACGCGTTCGCCGCCGGACTAGGCCTCACCGCGCTGCTCCAGAGCAGCACGGCGACGGCGCTGATCACCAGCTCATTCGCGGCAGAAGGCCTCGTCAGCCTGGCTGCCGCGCTCGCCATCATGCTGGGAGCCAATGTCGGCACGACGCTGATCGTGCAGGTGCTGTCGTTCAACATCGCAGCCGTTGCGCCTGTCCTGTTCGTGCTCGGGCTCGTCGCCTTCCGCTCCGGCCCACGGTCGCGGATCAAGGATATCGGGCGCGTCTTCATCGGCCTCGGCTTGATGCTGCTTTCGCTGCACATCCTGCTCGACACGCTGGCTCCGGCGGAGAACGCGCCGGGTGTTCGCGTCATGATGTCGACGATCACGGGCGATCCCGTGCTCTGCATCGTCATCGCCGCGCTCGTCACCTGGGCGGTGCATTCGAGCGTCGCCAGCGTGCTGCTGATCATGTCGCTGGCCTATTCGCAGTTCATCACGCCTTACGCAGCCCTCGCGCTGGTGTTGGGGGCCAATCTCGGCAGCGCCATCAATCCCGTATTCGAAGGCGCCCGGCGCGACGATCCCGCAAGCTACCGCCTGCCGCTCGGCAATCTCGCCAACCGCGTGATCGGGATCGCGCTGGTGCTGCCCTTCCTGAGTGGGATCGCCGAGCACATGCACGCCTGGCAGCCCGATCTCGCCAGGATGACGGCGGCCTTCCACATCGCCTTCAACGTGGGCACGGCCGTCATCTTCATCGGCCTACTCGATATCATGTCCCGGCTCCTGACCCGGCTGCTGCCTGATCGCGTCCGGGAGGACGATCCGGCCCGGCCGCGCTATCTCGACGAGAGCGCGCTGGAGACGCCGTCACTGGCGCTCGCCGACGCCGCGCGCGAGACCTTGCGCATGGGCGATCTGGTCGAGGTCATGCTGCGCAAGGTGATGGCGGCGATGATGACCGGCGACCGTGCGCTGGTCGACCAGGTCACGAAGATGGACAATGTCGTCGACAGCCTCGACGAAGCCATCAAGCTCTATGTGACGAAGCTGATGCGGGGCAGCCTCGACGAGAGCGAGGGCCGGCGCGCGATGGAGATCATCTCCTTCGCCATCAACCTCGAGCATATCGGCGACATCATCGACAAGAGCCTGAGCGAGCTCGCGACCAAGAAGATCAAGCGCCGCTTTCAGTTCTCGGTCGAGGGCGCCGAGGAGCTCGCCGCCTTCCACAAGCGCACGATGGACTCGCTGCGGATCGCCTTCGGCGTCTTCATGTCGGGCGATGCCAACGAAGCGCGCAAGCTGCTGGTGGAGAAGACCACGCTGAAGAACACCGAGCTCGCCGCCGTCGAGCGTCATCTCGACCGCCTGCGCGAGGGCCGCCCCGAGACCATCGAGACCACCTCGCTGCATCTGGACGTGCTGCGCGACCTGCGCCGCATCCACTCGCATATCTGCTCGGTCGCCTATCCCGTGCTCGATGCCGCCGGCGAGCCTTATCGCAGGAGTGAGGCGGATACCGCCCTGCCCGCCTCCGGCGCGGCCTCGGCGTTACCGCGCTAGCGGCGCGCTTCAGCGTTCCAGCGTATTCGAGGCGCGGCCGCGGTTCTTGATGATCAGCATGATGTTGCGGATGTAGATGATGGTCGCGAGCGCCTGTCCGAGGATGATGACGGGCTCGCGCTTCACGACGCCGTAGACCAGCGTCATCAGCCCGCCGCCCATCGAGCAGAACCAGAACGCCATCGGCACCACGCTGTTGCCGGCCCGCTCGCTCGCGATCCACTGCACCAGGAAGCGCGCGGTGAAGAACAGCTGCGCGATGAGGCCGAACGCCAGCCAGAAATCGAACTTGGCGACGAAGACGTCGTAGAGATAGTTATTCAACGCCTGACCGTATTGGATGATCATGCCTTCACCTCAGTCACATCTGGTGCCGGCTTCTTGCGGCGGATCAGCCACCACACGCCGACGAGATCCATGATGCCGATCCACAGCCGGTCGAAGAAACCATAGTTTGACACGCCGGAACGGCGCGGCCGGTCGATCACGTCGACATAGGCGATCTCGTAGCCCTCGCGGCGCACCAGCGCCGGCAGGAAGCGATGCAGCCCGTCGAAATAGGGCATCATCAGGAACACGTCGCGCCGGAACGCCTTCAGGCCGCAACCGGTATCGCGCGTTCCGTCCTTCAGGATCGCATTGCGGACGCCGTTCGCCACGCGCGACTGGAACTTCTTGAAGCCGGTATCCTTGCGTCCGACACGCTGACCGGCAGCGAGACCGACGCGCCCCGCCCCCTTCTCGACCGCCGCGATCAGGTCGGGCAGGAAGGCGGGATTGTTCTGCCCGTCGCCGTCGAGCGTCGCCACGATCGTGCCGCGCGCCGCGCGCACGCCACTGCGCACTGCTGCCGACTGGCCGCCTGATCTGGCATGGCGAAGCTGCCGGAGATTGTCCCGCTGCTGCATGATCGCGCCGAGCCGTTCGCCGGTCGCGTCCGTCGAGCCGTCGTTGACGTAGATGATTTCATAGGCCCAGCGGCCGTCGAGCGCCGCGCCGATCTCCTCGATCAGCGGCGCGATGTTGTCGGCTTCGTTGCGCACGGGAACGACGATGGAAACCGAAGGCTGGGACGACGACAAATCGAAAGCTCGTGGTTGGAATTGGCCTGCCCCGGGGAACCGGCGGTCCCGGCAGGCAGCCGCTTTTATGGGGCGGATGCCCCGTGGGCAACCCTTTTGAGGCGGCCCGAGACCGCCCCTGCAAGAGGCACAATGGTGCCGTCGGCGCGGATGGCAAAGCCGAGCCTCCGGGCCGCGAACCAGTAGCGCACTGCCATGGCGCCGACCATGCCGACCAGAGCGCCGGCGACGACGTCGCTCGGATGATGCGCGAGCAGCACCAGCCGGGTCAGCAGGATCACGATTGCGTAAGTGAACATGAACACGCGCAGGCGCGGCCACAGTGCCGAGACCGCAAACGCCAGCGCAAACGCCGTCACCGCATGACCCGACGGCAGGCTGGCATAAGCCCCCGTTCCCTCTAACGGGATGAAGTTGAACGGATCGGCCTTGCCGCTCACGAACGGACGTCCGCGACCGATGAGATATTTCAGGATCTCGGCAACGAACACGGACAGGGCGACAGACAGAAACATGAACTGCAGCCGCGTACCGAGGCCGAGCAGCAGCCCACGACGGGTGCCGTGCAATCCCGCTGCAACGAGCGCCAGGAGCACCAGCGTCCCCCCGAGCAGCGAGAGCACATACTCGTCCTTGCCGAAATCGGTGAGGATGCGGATCGGCCACAGGCTCGGCGTGCCACGCACCGGCATCAGCTGGATCTCGGTCTGATCGAACGCGAGCATCAGCACGATAATCAAGGCCGCACCGGCCGCGCTGAGCCACAGCGAATGCCGCGCCAGCTTTCGCGCGGCTTCGGCGCGGCATGAATGCGAAGGCGTACGGACGAGCTGCGCCAGGGCACGGCCCGACACCGCGAGCAATTGCGCGGGATAGCTCGGGCGCGGCGTGATGTCGGCTGGCGCCGGCATCTACTCAGTGCCTTCCGAGCGGAAGATCGAGATCGAGATCGCGCGCCCTTGCGAGAAATTATAGCCGTCGATGCGCGTACCTACCTTGTAGCGCAGCCCGATCGCCTCGGCCCGCTGCACGAAGCTGCGCTCCGAGCGCTGCTCGATCAGCGCGAAGCGACAGCTCCCCTGGCGCAGGAAATCCGCCGCGCCCGAGCCGTCTGTGAGCAGCGTCTGCGTGCCCGTCAGGAACACGAGGCTCGGCTCGTGATAGCCGGCGGCGGCTGCCTTCGGCCCGACGCAGGTGACGTTGCGAAGCGCGCGTGCGATCTCGATGCTCGGAAACAGCGGGGTCAGCGACGGCAGCACGATGCCGTAGACCACGACCGCGAGCATCAGCGCTGCGACCAGCGCGTTGAGCAGCGAGCGCTCGGCGCGGTTGGTGTCGAACAGCCACCAGGCGAACAGACCGAAGATGAGCGAGGCCGCAATGAACGGCCAGGCCACGAACGCCGGTTGCCGCGTCAGCATGACCGCGCCGACCACGGCGATGATCGAGGCGGCAGCGGGAATCGCGAACCACCAGGCCGAGCCGCGCGCGAGCCACGAGCGCGACAGCACGTTGCGCTCCAGCGCACCGACGGTAAGGATCGCGATCGCCGGATACAGCGGCAGCACGTAATGCGGCAGCTTGGTCAGCACTGCCTCGAACACGATCCAGGACGGGATCAGCCAGGCCAGCAGGAACTGCGCGCCGGGCTCGCGCCGGGCCCGCCACACCGCCGGCGCCGCCATCGCCGCAAGCGGCGCGCCGGGCCAGAACGTGATCCAGAATAGTGCCAGATACAGTCCGGGCGGCGCGCCATGGGATTCCTGGGCGCCGATTTTGCTCAGCATGTCGCCGCCGACGGAATCGGCGAAGAAGGCATCGCCTGCGCGCCAGAAGATCGCGACGAACCAGGGCAGCACCAGCACCAGCATCCACATCAGGCCCCAGAGCGGACGCAGCTTCCACAGCCACGAGGCATCTCGGTCCTGGATCGCGAGCGCGACGATGGTCAGGCCCGCGAACATCAGGATCAGCGGACCCTTGATCAGGATGCCGACGGCGAGCGCGGTCCAGAAGATCGCGGGCCAGCTCCAGGGCGGATGGGTCTCATCCTCTGCGCGCTGCCACGACAGATAGGCGCGCGACATCGCGCCCATCGCGGCGGTCACACAGAACAGCAGCATCGCATCGGTTTTCGCCAGCCGTGCCTCGACGCCGAGCAACACGGAGGCACACATCAGGAGCGCGGCGAGCACCGCGGCGCGCCGCGTGACGAAGCCGAGCGCGGCCCAATAGGTCATCAGCACGGCGCCGATGGCGCCGATCAGCGACGGCAGCCGGTACACCCAGATCCGCAATTCGGCCTTCGGCAGCTTGAGCGCTGATGCGGCTTCAACTGCGGCCGATTGCAACCAGTAGATGCCGACCGGCTTCTTGTAGCGGACGTCTTCCTGGAAGCGGATGTCGACATAATCGCCGCTCTCGACCATCTGCTTGGTCGCTTGCGCAAAGCGCGCCTCGTCGCGGTCAACGGGCGGAATCGTGAAGAAGCCCGGCAGGAATAGCAGCAGCGCACACAGCAGCAGGAAGCCGACCGCGCGGGCGTGACTGGCCGTGGCGTAGTCCAGCATAAGCACGAGCCGGCTGCCCGGATTCACGGGCGCTTTCGGCTCGCGGGGTGCTCCAAAACGGGGGCTGGGATAGGTCTCGGCCATTGGTTCCGCTTACGCTGAAACCGTCATTCGGACAACCGGTTAAGGCGGGGTCATTGAATTCGAATGACAACTGTGTCCGCGGCGCCAGTGGCGTCGATCACGGTGAGCCGCGCAAAGCCCGGACCGGGCGGATCGATCAGGCGCTGGCGGCGCCCGTCGATCTCGCCGAGTGATGTTCCATTAACCATGATGGTCATGGGAAGGACGCCGCCAGCGACCTTCACCGGCATGGCTGCGCTCCCCTCGCCGCCGGAACGGTCGACATCGATCCGCGAGCCGTTCAGCGGGAACTGGATGTGCAGCGCCTGCTCGCTGCCGGTCCGCACCAGGTCCCCGACCGGGCGGAACCGCTTCAGCGGCAATGGCAACTTGGCGTTGCTGGCGACCAGGGTTCCCTTCGGCGGCTTCGGCAACGGGGCCAGCATCTTGCCGGTGCGGGCGAAGGCATCGAACAGGATCGGGGCTGCGGCCACGCGGCCGATCAGGCCGGGAACCGGCGCGCCGTCGGGCCGGCCGACCCAGACGCCGATGGTCATGCGGCCGTCGAAGCCGACCGACCAGGCGTCGCGATAGCCGTAGGAGGTGCCGGTCTTGAACGCGATGCGGTTATGGGCGGCGTTTTCGGGCGGCGGCGTGCCCAGGAGCACGTTGCCGACCTGCCAGGCCGCGACCTGGTCCAGCAGCCGCAGCGGTTCCCGATCGTCCCGGCCGGTCATGAGGTCGCGCAACGGCATGGTGGTGCCGAGCCGGGCGAAACCCGTATAGAGCTGGGTGAGGTCCTGCAGTGTCACGCCGACGCCGCCGAGTCCCATCGCGAGCCCAGGTGCCTCGTCCTTGGGCAGGACCAGATTGCCGCCGGCCTGCCGCAGCCGCGACGACAGCCGGCTCGCGCCGACGCGGTCGAGCAGCACGATCGCCGGCACGTTCAGCGACAATTGCAGCGCCTTCTTCACCGGCACCGTGCCCTGAAACGTCATGTCGAAATTTTCCGGCGCGTAGGAGCCGAAGCGGACGGGCCGGTCGTCGATCAGACTGTCGGGGTGGACGAAGCCGTCCTCGAAGGCGAGCCCGTAGATGAAGGGTTTTAGCGTCGACCCCGGCGAACGGACGGCGCGGGTCATGTCGACCTGCCCCGCCCGACTCTCGTCGAAATAATCGGCCGAACCGACGCGAGCGAGCACGTCGCCGCTCTCATTGTCGACCACGATGATGCCGACCGAGATATTGGGCCCGAGCGCGATGGCGCGGTCGCGCGCCAGCGGCTCCAGCACCTTCTGCAGATTGGCATCGAGCGTCAGCTTGATGACCGGCGAATCCTTGACCGTCGACAGTGCCGTGTCGGAGGCATGCGGCGCGAGGATCGGCATCGGCTTGCGCAGTTTTGGCACGGGCACGGCCTTGGCCTGCTTCGCGTCCTCAAGGCTGACCACATGCTCCTCGACCATGCGGTCCAGCACGCGGTCGCGCGCCTTGCGTGCCGCCTCGGGATAGCGATCGAGCCGGCGCGTCTCCGGCGATTGCGGCAGAGCCACCAGCAGCGCGGCTTCCGCCAGCGACAAGCGCTTCGGCTCCTTGCCGAGATAGGCGATCGAGGCTGAGCGGATACCTTCGAGATTACCGCCATAGGGCGCCAGGGCGAGATAGAGGTCGAGGATCTCAGCCTTGCTCATGCTGCGCTCGATCTCGATGGCCCGCACGATCTGCCGCAGCTTTGCATAGAGCGAGCGCTGCCGCCGCGGCTCCATCAGGCGCGCAAGCTGCATGCTGATGGTCGAGCCGCCCGAGACGATGTGGCCGCGCGTCGAGAGCTGCAGCGCGGCTCGCCCCAGCGCGAGCGGATCGAGGCCGTTATGCGCGTAGAAGCGCTGGTCCTCATAGGCGAGCAGCAGTTTGAGATAGGTCGGATCGACATTGGCCTTGGCATCGACCGGCAGCCGCCAGCGGCCGTCGGCCATGGCATAAGCGCGCAGCAGCTTTCCGTTGCGATCGACGACCGTGGTGGAGACCTGGCGCGCCTCGTCGAGCGGCAGCGGGCCGAGCGCGTAGACCCAGGCGACGAAGCCGATGATGGTGAGGATGAGCGTGAGCGCGAGGCCCGAGAGGACGCGAAAGCCCCTGTCCCTAGCTCCGTCATGGCCGGGCTTGACCCGGCCATCCACGTCTTTGCCGGCAGCGCCACAGTTCGTGGATGCCCGGGACATCTGCGCGAAGACGCGCTTCGCGCTTTTGCCCGGGCATGACGACGGAGTATGTGGCTCTGCTTCGCCCATCTCACCACTCACTTCGCCGCCCGCACCTCGACGTTACCCGTCCCGGTCCGGCCGTAGCGCGAGGGATTGTACATGTCCTCGACATAGGCCTGGGGCAGCACGTATTTGCCGGGCGAGACCGCGCGCACGACGTAGGCGACGGTGAAGACCGACTTGGAGTCCGAGGCGCGATCGACCGCCGCCGTGAAGCGGTCGTCACGGAACTCGGTATCTTCAGGCTCCTCGCCGTCCTCGATCCAGTCCAGCGTGCCGCTGTCGCCCGACGACACCAGCTTCGGATTGTCGATCTCGAGGCCCGCGGGCAGATAGTCGGACACCATGATGTGGCCGTACTCGGGCTTCGCCTCGGTGATCTTCAGCACCACGGCGAAACGCTGGTTCTGCTTGACCTTGCTGATGTCGGCGGGCTTGCCGTCGAGCGTGAAATAATTCCGCTCGATCTTGAAGCCGTTCGATGCAGCCGGCTCCGGCGTGACCGGCGAGCCCGACACCGAGACCACCGCCTGCACCGGCGCATCGCCGGTGTTGGTGATCTTCAGCGGCTTGCCCTCCAGCGTCACGGCCTTGTAGCTGCGGTACAGCGCGGTCTTCACCGGCTGGCCGTCGACTTCCATCGACAGGTTCTCCTTGGCCAGCGCGCGCGCCGCCAGCACCAGCCACGCATTCTCCTGCGTCGAGGTGTAGGGCGTCAGGCCGCGCGCGGTCTCGACCCGCGACACCGCCTGCGTCAGCGTCGCCTTCGGCGCGTTGCCTTCGCTGGCAAGCAAGACCAGCGCTGCGGCATCGCGCAGCTGCGAGCCGTAGTCGGTGCGGCCGAACTCCAGCACCGGCTTCGGCGCGAGGCTGTCGAGGGCGGCACCGTAGACGCGTTCCGCGCGGTTGCGGTCGCCGACCAGCGCGAGCGCCGACGCAAGCTGCGACTTCGCGATCGGCGTTGCGAGGTTGGCGAGCTTGGTGTCGGCGAGATAGCGGAGATCGCCGATCGGCGCCGCCCCGTTGCGCGCGAGCACGTAGAGGCCGTAGGCGAGATCGCGCCCGCCGTCCTTCTCGGGCTCGTTGCCGTTCACGACCGAGTTGCGGATACGGTCGAGCGCGTTCTTGAACAGCACGTCCGGCACCGCAAAGCCCTTTTCGCGGGCGCGGGTCAGGAAGTCCGTCACGTAGGCGTCGAGCCAGGCGTCGTCGCCTCCGGCCGACCACAGGCCGAACGAGCCGTTGGAGCCCTGGCGCGCCAGCAGCCGCTCGATCGCATCGCGGATGCGCTGGTCGACCTCGGTGTCCATGGCCAGATGCGCGCCGGCGGCGAGCTCGTTGACATAGAGCAACGGCAAGGCACGGCTCGTGATCTGTTCGGAGCAGCCATAGGGGTAGCGGTCGAGCGCCTTCAGGATCGTTGCGGCGTCGAGCGCCGTCGACAGGCTGGCCGAAACCGAGACGCTGCCGGTGCCCGGGACGAGATCGGAGAACATGTCCGAGGTCAGCGTCAGGCTTTCACCCTTCGCCAGCGTCCGGATCGAACGCCGCGCCAGCACCTGCGTCGCCGCCTTGACGTCGAGCGCATAGTGACGCGCCAGCGCAAGGCCGTTCGGTCCCTTGATGTCGACGTCGAGCGTCGCCTGCCCCGCCGCCGTCGCGTCGATTGCGAGCGTAAACGCTTTGCGCTGCTTGGCGGCGAGCTTGACCGTGGTTGCGGGATTGCCGGTCATCTTCACCGGACCGCCTGTCTTCACGTTGATTTCGTAGTCGCCGGCCTGGCCCTCGACATTGTCGATCTCGAGGTTGACCGTGCCGTGGTCGCCATTGAGCAGGAAGCGCGGCAAGGTCGTGGTCAGCACCACGGGATCGCGGATCACGACATCCGTGTTGGCACGGCCGAGCTTGGTCGCGGTCCACGCCACCGCCATGACGCGCGCGGTGCCGGCGAACTCGGGGATATCGAAGCTCACCTCCGCGGTGCCGTCGGCGGCGACCGTGACGATGCCCGAGTAGAGCGCGAGCGGCTTTTGCGCGGGCGGAGAGCCCTGCAATTCGCCGGCGCCGGCATCGCCGCCGGACTTGATCTGTCCGCGGGTGCCCGACATGCCGTCGATCAGTTGCCCATAGAGATCGCGGATCTCCGCGCTCAGGCGGCGCTGGCCGAGATAGTAATCGTCCGGCGCCGGCGGCTTGTAATTGGTCAGGTTGAGGATGCCGACATCGACCGCGGCGATGACGATCTTGGCGTCTTCACCCGGATTGAGCCCGTCGAGCTTGACCGGGATCTTCAACATCGCATTCGGCCGGACCAGTGCCGGCGGCGTCAGCTTCACCTGGAGCGTGCGGGTCTGCTTGTCGATGCCGAACCATTTCAGGCCGATCGCCCGGCCCGGCATGCGTTGCGCAGCCGCATCGAGAGGCCGGCGCAGCGTCGCCACCACATAGGCGCCGGTGCCCCAGTCCTTGCCGACCGGCAGCCTCACCTGCGCGGTACCTTCCTTGACGTCGATGGTCTGCGTCGTCAGCAGGCGGTCGCCGAGCACGTTGACGGTGAGCTTGCCGGCGCTGCGGACGTTCACCGACACCGTCATGGTGTCGCCGGAGGCGTATTGCGGCTTGTCGATCGAGGTCTCCAGCAGGTCCGGCGTGTCGGCGCTGCCGTCGGAATACCAGCCTACGTCGAACTGCATCGAGGTCACCGGACCGTCGGCGTCGTTCGACTTCACATCGAGCCGATAGCGGCCGGGCTGCGGACTAAGCGCGATCCGCGACGGCTTGTCGGCAGCGATCGTCACGTCGCCGTCGGAAACGCGCGAAGTCGATTTGACCGGCTCGTACTCCCAGTAATTGTTCTGGCGGTACCACTGGTAGCGCGACTCCATCTTCAGGAGCTCGTAGCGCAGGCCATCGCGGTGCAGCCTCTCACCTTCGGGCGAGACGAACACGACGTCGAACTCCGCCTTGTCGCCCTCGGCGACGTTCTTGTCGCCGAACAGCGGCTTGATGCCGATCATGGCGTTGGCGGGCGCGACCGGCAGCACGATCTTGCGCTCGACGGCGCGGCCGCCGGTCTCGACCATGCGAACGAAGATCTGCGCCTCCTGCGGGCGCGTCGAGGCAGGCTGCTTGTCCAGCGTCACTGGGAAGGTGGCAACGCCATTGGCGTCGGCTTCCGGCAAATTCTCCAGCGGCGTGCGCTCGTTCGAGGTGGTCTCCTCGTCGGCGACGCCGAACTGGTAGCCGGCAAAGCCCGGGCGTTCGCTTGCGGGCGCGACCAGCATGTCGCCTTCGAGCTGGAGACCGGAGGCCGGCGCACCATAGAGGAAATGGCCATCCGCCTTGAGCTCCACCGGAGCGTTAGCTTTGATCAGCTTGTCCTTGGCGGACAAGTCGAATTCGATCCGATCAGGGACGTAGTCCTCGACCATGAAGGTGGTTTCGCCGACCGACGAGCCCTTCGGATCGGTGAAGGCGCGGACCCGCCAGGTCCCGGTCGGGACGGCCGAATTGAGCGGCACGGACAGCGTACGGCCGCCGGCCCCCTGGTCGGCGAGCACGGCGCGGCGGAATTCGACGCCGTCGGGGCGCTCGATCACCAGCGTCAGCGGCCCGCCGGCAACGGCATTGCCCTGCCCGTCGCGCAAGAGCGCGGTGAGATAGACGGTCTCGCTGGAGCGATAGACGCCGCGCTCGGCATAGACGAAAGCATCGGCGCCCGATGGCACCGCCCGGCCCGAAACGCCGCGGTCGGACAGGTCGAAAGCCGAGGTCTTCAGGCTCAGAAAGGCATAGTCGGCCTTCTCGCCGGTGACCGTGAGCATCGCCGGCGACAGGCCGCCTTCGCCGCGCGCAAGGCCCGCCTCGAACAGCACATGGCCGCTGTCGTCGGTCTTCCGGGTCGCCAGGATCTCGTTGTTGCGGGCGACCAGCCGGACCTCGGCCTTGCCGACCGGGTCGGTCGAGGCCAGCGAATTGACGAAGACGTGGATGCCGTCATTGCCGGAATAGGCGGTGACCCCGAGGTCGGAGACGATGAACCATTGCGTCGCGAGCTGGTAGTCGTCGTCCGAGCCCGGCCCCTTGGCCGCGGCGGTCATCACATAGACGCCCGGCTGAAGCTCGCCGAGCGCCTGGTCGACCGGGAATGCGGTGGTGACGTCCTGGTTCAGCGTCATCGCGGTCGCAAGCTCGCCGGTCCAGACCTTGACGCCGCGCTCGCCGCCGAGATCGGCGAGCTGGTAGCGCGACAGCGTCTTCTGGAAATCGCTGTCGACCACCGTGTTGATCAGGTTGCGGTCGCCGATCCTGAAGACGTTGACGCTGACCGCGGGCGTGTTGACGCTGACCACGGGAATGCCGCGTTGGCCGGTCCGCGGCAGCACATAGGCACGGCTGGTGAAGCGCACGAACGGCTTGCGGTCGCGCACATAGACGTTGAACTCGGCCGATTTCAGCAGACCCTCCTTCACGGTGGACGGCAGGCCGGCGCGCAGATTGATGTTGTAGCGCTCGCCGTGCTTCAGCCCGTCGACGCAGAGCTGCTTGCCTTCGGCCGACAGCGCCGGCTTGTCCTGGCCTGCCAGCGCGAGGTACGGCGCGAAATCGGTGCGCTTGGCCAGCTCCTCCGAGAACTGGAAGCAGGCGCGTGGGCTCGCCGAATCCGAGTCCACGGTATAGTCGAGCAGCCGGAAGCCGTGCTCGTCGCGCATCTTCTCGTATTGGCCGCGGACGTCGGCGACCTCGCGCATGTCGAGCGACAGCCGCAGCGCATCCAGCGCCGGCCGCCACAGCTTGCGTTCGGCCAGCGACTTGCCGAGCACGGCGAGCGAATCCGCCTCCTCGCCCGGATTGCCGGCGCGCTGGTAGGCGATGTAGGCGGCGGTCGAAGCCCGCTCCAGCAGGAACGTCTGCTCGCTCGAGCTTTTCGGCGAGATCTGGAAGATCACCTTGGCGAGCCGCAGCCAGTTGCCGGTATCCTCCGGCGTGGTCGCGGCGATCTGGCCGAGCACCGACAGCCCGGTGCGGAAATCATTGCGCCGGAAGGCGGCGTCGGCGTCGGTGCGCAGCGTCGCGCTGGTCTTGGCGACCGGCCCCGCTTCGCTCTTGATCTGGGCCTCCAGCTTGATCGCGGAATCGGCGAGGTCGTCGCGCTTGAACGCCTTGTCGGCGGCCTGCGCTGCGCTAAGGCCGAGCGCCAGCGTGGCGCAGAGTGTGACGGCGCGAACAAGACCGATCATAATGGACTCCCGGAAATCGCGGCGAACGCCGCGTGAGCACGAAATGCGCGGAAAGGTGACCGACTCAAGGCGATGGAACCAAAGGTGCAAATCGTCGCATTCGCCATGACAAGGCAAGCCCTGAGGAGACCGATCGAGATATCACCGCGCACGCCGTCCTCATGGCGCAGCCATACCTGACCGATCGACCGGCGGCCGTGTCCCGGAAGCTGGCCAGCGTTCCCGGCGATGTAATCCATCGTCCAGTCCGCTGCCGCTCAACCCGGCACCCTGACACCCCACCGTTCCGCTTAGTCGCGGCGTTGAGGAAAACGGTTCGGTTCAGACTTGGCGAAGCTGCGGATTTTTCATATTTGGCGTGATAGAAGACCGGCAAGGTGGTAGCCGAGGCCGGCATCAAGACGGTCCCATAGCTCAACTGGATAGAGTAGCGGATTTCTACTCCGCGGGTTGCAGGTTCGAGTCCTGCTGGGATCGCCATTCATCACTGGATTGACGAGGCCGATGGAGCCGACTTGCGGTATCGGCCGCCCGCTCACCGGAGACGTCTTCAAGAGCCTCGCTGTTCTCGTCGATCCCGTGGACGATTTCGATTCGCGCTGCCGGAATTTCGGTGCCGCTTGATCGACGTGACGGACGCACAGTTACCAATCCTCACTACTTCACGAATACGTGGGTACCCTCGCCCCGGTCTTTGAACCGGACAGACGAACCCTATCTATGCGCCGGGCGACGTGCGCCCGATAGGGAATTCGATGCTGCCAACCGAGTGGACGAGAATGGCTATCGCATCTGCGGTTGCCGTGATCGCGATGTCGTATTTGGCAATCGACGCTGGCGTCGTGAACTCCAGCGTGATCACACGGCGCATCGAGACGGCGCGGGCTTCCATTGCGGACGCGGCGGCCAGTCAGCATCAACTCGCCTTCGCTATTCAGGCCTGGGCGCGTCCAAGCCGCCAGAAGGCGGACTCGGAGCCACATTTGGAGCACTGCCTGGCGATCGATTGAGTCAGGCGCAGCACCAGATCAGCCGACGCCTAAGCGGCCTTTCTTTTGTTCACGGTCCGACTCCGCTTCGTTCCAAAAGCACGAATCGTCATCGCAAAAATCGGCAACGCGCATTCATTAATGCCGCGTTTCGCTGGCTCGGTTCGTTCATGCATCCGAGGTCACGAGCACGGGCCGCAATCGGTACGCATCGATCGCGGCGTTCGACAGCAGCAGCCTGCGCCGCTCGCCGCGCAGCATCAAGCGGTCGATCCTGTTCAGGATGAAGCGGGCTGAATCATTGGGCTCACCGGTGAGCAGGCCGGATTGGTCGAGATATTTCCAGGCGATCTCGAAAGACTGCGCGCGCAATTCGGGGTCTGTCATAGCCGGCCAACGTCGACGGGGAACGGATGTTCCTAACCGCGCAACGTCAGTCGCAGCGAACCACGGCGCGACGAAATGCGTAGCGCCGCGAACAAGATCACGACCAGCACGTTGGCTGCAACGAAATGGAGTGGTGCCGACCCGCCAGCCCCGGTCGGCTTTGAAGGGCCCCGTGCTTGTCCCCCCGAGCACGGGGCTTTCTCATGCAGGCCAACCAGCGTCCCGACCTCGGCCGGCCATTGACGCGAGATCTCGCCGAGGATGCGATTAGTCCGTCTGCTCGTCGCGCCGGTCGCGGGCAAGCTGATGCCAAGCCAGAGCCAGCTGGATCAGTCTCTGCCGGTCGGCGCCGTCGGCGGACGCCGCGGCCCGCTTCATCGCCGCCTCGGCTTCGTGCTGTGGGTCGTACTTGGGGCACATGAGGCCGAACCTAACCGACCGATATGGACGGACCGATGGCAATTTCGTCCGTATGAATGCGGGGTGGCTTCGCGTCGTCCGAACCCACCCTGACGCATCTGTGAAGTGCGTCACAGCCTGCAACCGGCGTCTCGGCTAAACAGAACTCAACCGCTCGCACCGCCGCGAGAGGGCATGGGTGGTCCATCATGACACAGGAAGCAGCAGCCGAGGCTCACGTCCCGACACGACGCGCAAGGCCCGACCTGTTCGGCGCCACGTTTCTTGCCACCATCGGTATCGTGATGCTGGCCTGGATCGCAGGCCTGGTCTGGGCCGCGATCGCGTTCTTCAACTGGCTGGTGTGACGCGCGAAGCGATCAGTATCGCGTCAGCAAGCAATACGTTGCCCAGACAAAAGGAGGCGGGCCTGCGCCCGCCTCCTTGTTTCAGACCTTGCCTGAAGCCTCAGTAACACGCGCGAGGATCGGCCTGCACATACTGGCCGCTCGGATAGCGGTAGTAGCAATTGCCCTGGGCGAAATAATAGCCGGGCCGCGAGGCAGCCGTGGCGCCGGCGATCGCGCCGGTGGCGCCGCCGATCACGGCACCCGCGGCCGCGCCCGAGGCGTTGCCCGAGATCAGGCCGCCCAGCACGCCGCCGACGATGGCGCCGCCAAGTGCGCTCGCGCCGGGATCAGCCGGTGGCGGAGGCGGCGGCGGTTCGTAGGCGACGGGAGGCGGCGCCGGAGCATAGCCCACCGGCATGTCGTCGAAGTAATCCTCGGAGATGTAGGCCGGCGGGCCGGCCATCCGCTGCGGATAATAGTACCAGACGCCGCCGACGTCCCACCACCAGCCGGAGCGGCCGTTGCGGACCTCGTGGCGCCAGCGCCCACCATCCCAGGCGCGATTGCCGCGATAGGCGTGTCCGCCCCAGTCGCGCTCCGGTGCGGGGCCCCTGGCGTAATTGCGTCCGGGCGGCGGGCCGCCTGCTCCGTGTGGGCCGGGACCGGGGCCGCCGGCGTGGGGCTGGCCGCCGGGCTGTTGCGCGGGCCGGGCCGCCTGCTGCGGCGGGGGGCCCTTGCGCATGTTCTGATTGTTCTGGGGCGGCGCGCCCGCGCCGGGCCCCGCAGGCGTCTGGGCCTGGGGTCTTGGCGGCAATGAGTCCTGTGCCTGCGCCGAAAGCGCGACAAGGGACATGGCCGAAACCAAGGGAATAATGATCTTCATGCGGCTGGACGCACTCATGCGTGCTTAACCCCCTACTCTCGCGATTGCCGTGGTGCCTAGCGCGATAGACGATTCGCCTCGCGCCTGGCTGATGCCGGCGGACAAAACTGACCTGCTTTGGTCGGCTAAGTCCCGTTACAAATGATTAAGATCACGGCAATTTTCGGCCCCGGGGGGCGCGGCGGAACCGTTCTAGCGCGCCGGCTCGATCACATTGCAGTTGGTCCGCCCCGACATCAGGCAGTCCTGCATCTTGCTGGCCGCGGTGAGATCGCGGGCGAGCCACCAGCCGACACCGAGGATCACGAGCGCGATGATCAATCCGGCAATCGCGCCGCGACGGTTGTCGCCGGATTGAGGTTTTGCGAGGGATTTGGGCTTTTTGCCCGGTTCGGGCTTGGACTCAGACTTGGACATGACTAGCCGATCGCAGGGGTGAGCCGGCTTTACCACCTCTGCGACGTCGCGTCACATCCCGGTCGATCGTTCAGCCCCGGGTCTGCCGGATCGCATCCTTGCGCGAGGTTTCGACCGCCGGTGTGGCCCGCGGTGCGCAGGTCGTCAGCAAGAATGCGGTCTGGGTGCATTCCCAATCCGCGCCGAGGACGGCACTTTCGATCGGCTTCGGCCGGGCAAGCAACAGTGCGACGCCAGCCAAGGCGACCACCACGACGGCGATTGCGAGCGCCTTCGGGCTCAGTCTTGAGATCATCATGCCCGTGCTCCGTCTCGTACCGGGCGGACGCTAGGCGCCGCTCCGTGTGGTCCTCTATGAAGGACATCACAATTCGGCAGTTTTTCGGGGCTACGAGAGATCGTCGGGGGTGGCGATTTTTCGTCTACCTGATCGGCTGCGATTATGGGTGGCTTCGCGACGCGCGCCGATGTACACGCTTCTGCGTCGCGTGGTGCCTGCTATGCCCAGCCGACGTACCAACAGTCACCGATGTAGGATTGAAAGCGAGGAAGGCAAGGCCTGTGAGTGGATTTAGGGAACCCGGGTTTTCAGACCGGCAAAAGGCGGCGCAGGAAGCGCGCAAAAATCTTTTGAACAAATTCAAGTCGCAGCCCGGGCTGGATGATCCGGCGGTGGCGGCACGTCGTGCTGAGCGCGAGGCGCTCGCGGCCAAGCGCGCAGAGGCAAAGGCCGCGCGCGAAGCCGAGAAGGCCGAGCAGAAGCGTATTGCGGAAGAAGCTGCAGCGGCCGAAGCCGCGCGTATCGCCCGCGAAGCGGAAGAAGCGATCGCCAAGCAGGCTGAAGTCGAGGCCGAGCAAAAGGCCAAGCGCGACGCCCGCTACGCTGCCCGAAAGGCTAAGCGGAAGTAACGTTCGCAAGTCACGTTCAACTCACGTCGCGTTCAAGTGAAGTTGAACTGAAACATCGCTGGGGGCGGTCCATGTGACCGCCCTCGGACTTCCAAGCGCGCGTCTGCCTTCGCAGACGCCGCGACGACGGCGGAAGATCAGTTCTTCTTCATCATCCCGTCGTCTTTCTTCATCCCGTCCTTCGACATGTGGTCCTTCTTCATGCCGTCGTCCTTGGACATGGTGTCCTTCTTCATGCCGTCCTTGGACATCGTGTCCTTCTTCATCATGCCGTCGTCCTTGCCCATCTTGTCCTGGGCAAAAGCGGCCGGCGACAGCGCGAGGCCAAGCGACAGAGCGGCAGCCGAGACGCCGAGCACGATGCGGGTGCGAATGGTCATGAGTGATTTCCCTTCGAGATGGTGTTTGTCAGCGACGGACGCCGCTATCTGATCTCGACGGATTGCCCGCTGGCGTTGTTACGCGCCCACTGACAAAATTTCTGCGGGCCGGCTGCGAGGATGTTCCGTGTGCACTGCAGCAAGGCCGGCACTTGCCCCGGCATTCGGTCTCGAACTATCAGATGAGAGAATATTGGGTGAGAGACCGGCTAGGATGGACCTATGCGCTGGTCTCAAGGACCCAGCCCACCTCACACCAAACAAGAACCGGCCAAGGGCCGTCCAAGGGGATACAACATGCTCACGCGCCGTCATCTGATCGCGACCGCCGTCGCCGCACCCGCCATTCTTCGCTTCGGCACTGGTACCGCGCATGCCGCGACCACGCTGAAGATCTCGCATCAATTCCCGGGAGGGACCATCGACAAGGGCGACTTCCGCGACCGGCTCTGCCGCATGTTCGCGGCTGAAGTCGCCAAGCGCAGCAAAGGCGACATCGCCGCGGAAATCTATCCGAACTCCTCGCTGATCAAGACCAACGCCCAGTTCTCCGCGATGCGCAAGGGCGCGCTCGACATCAGCCTCTATCCGATGCCTTACGCCGGTGGCGAGCTGCCGGAGACCAATATCGGCCTGATGCCGGGCCTCGTGACCACCTACGACCAGGGCATGCGCTGGAAGAAGGCGCCGGTCGGCAAGGCGCTGACTGACTTCCTCGCCGACAAGGGCATCATCCTGCTCACCTGGGTGTGGCAGGCCGGCGGCGTCGCCAGCCGCTCCAAGCCGATCGTCGCTCCTGAAGATGCCAAGGGCATGAAGGTGCGCGGCGGCTCGCGCGAAATGGACATGGTGCTCCAGACCGCCGGCGCCTCGGTGCTCTCGGTGCCGTCGAACGAAATCTACGCGGCGATGCAGACCGGCGCCTGCGATGCCGGCATCACCTCCTCGACCAGCCTGATCTCGTTCCGGCTCGAAGAGGTCGCGAAGTCGCTGACCTCCGGTGCGGGTGCCTCCTACTGGTTCATGCTCGAGCCGCTGATGATGTCGAAGGCGATCTTCGACAAGCTGCCGAAGAACCAGCAGGACGTCCTGCTCGCGGTCGGCACCGAGCTCGAAGCCTTCGGCCGCAAGGGCGCGCAGGACGACGACGTCGAGGTCGCCAAGGTCTACGAGAAGGCCGGCGCCAAGGTCAGTGCGCTCGATGCCGCCACCGTCGGCAAATGGCGCGACATCGCCCGCGACACCGCGTGGAAGGACTACGGCGCCAAGACCGCGACCGCCGCCAACCTGCTCAAGCTCGCCTCCGACGTCGGCGCATGAGCCACGGTCCGCTTCCGGATCGTGACGACCAGGCGAACGCTGCCGCAGGGACCGGCCTTGCGGCGGCGATCGATCGCGGCCTCGCCGTCCTCAACACCATCATCGTCGTGTTCGCAGCGATCGCGCTGATCGCGGCCTGCGCCATCCTGAGCTACAGCGTGCTCAGCCGCGCTCTGTTCAAGGCCGCCAATTACTGGCAGGACGAGGCCGCCGTATTCCTCCTGGTCGGCGCCACCTTCATGACGGCGGCCTATGTGCAGCAGAACCGCGGCCATATCGGCATCGAGGCCTTTGTCGGCCTGCTGTCGCCGCTCGCGAACCGGATCAGGCTCTGGCTGGTCGATGCTGCGACGTTCCTGTTCTGCGCCTTTTTCGCCTGGAAGTCCTGGACGCTGACCCATGAAGCCTATGTCGACGGTCAGGTCTCAAACTCGATGTGGTCGCCGCCGCTCGCCATTCCCTATTCGCTGATGGCGCTCGGGATGAGCCTGCTCTGCATCCAGATCCTCGTGCAGCTTGCGCTGCCTTTCGCAGGAGCCAGGCGTCCATGAGCGTTTTCGGTATCGGCCTCGCCTACGGTATCGCGACGCTGGTCGTGATGTTCTCAGGCATGCCGATCGCGTTCGCGCTCGGCGCGGTCGCGGTCGTGTTCATGGGCATCTACATGCCGGCCGCGTCCCTGGATACGGTGACGCAGAACGTCTACGAGGAAATGGCCTCGATCACGCTGCTGTCGATCCCGCTCTTCATCCTGAAGGGCGCCGCGATCGGTAAATCGCGCGCCGGCCAGGATCTCTATTCGGCCCTGCATGCCTGGCTGCATCGCGTCCCCGGCGGCCTCGGCGTCGCCAACGTGTTCGCCTGTGCGCTGTTTGCGGCGATGGCGGGCTCCAGCCCCGCGACCTGCTCGGCGATCGGATCGGCCGGCATCCCCGAGATGCGCAAGCGCGGCTATTCCGGCGGATTTGCTGCCGGCATCATCGCGGCCGGCGGCACGCTCGGCATTCTGCTGCCGCCCTCGATCACGATGATCCTGTTCGCGGTCGCCGCCGAAAAATCGCTCGGCCGGCTCTTCCTCGCCGGGATCGGCCCCGGCCTGCTGCTGGTCTCGCTGTTCGGCGCCTATGCGGTGATCCGCTTCCGCCAGGAATATGCCGCGGCGCAGGCGATCTTTGAGAAAGGCGGGCCTGAGGCCGCGATCCTGGCCCGCGACGAATACACGCTGGCCGAACGCTTCAGCGTGCTGCCGCGTGTAATCCCCTTCGTGCTGCTGCTCACCGGCGTCATGATCGCGCTCTATGGCGGCTACGCGACGCCGTCGGAAACCGCCGGCCTCGGCGGCCTGCTCGCGCTGGCGCTGATCGCGGCGATCTACAGCGTGTGGCGGCCGAGCGACCTCGCCCCGATCTTGAAGTCGACGATCCGGGAATCGACCATGCTGATGATGATCATCGGCATGTCGCTGCTCTATTCCTACGTGATGAGCTATCTGCACATCTCGCAATCGGTCGCCGAATCCATCGTCGCGATGCACCTGCCGCGCTGGGAGCTGCTGTTCGCGATCCTCGTCATGGTCGTCGTGCTCGGCTTCTTCCTGCCGCCGGTCTCCATTATTCTCATGACCGCGCCGATCATCCTGCCGCCGCTCCGCGCCGCCAATTTCGACATCATCTGGTTCGGCGTAGTCATGACCATCGTGATGGAGATGGGGCTGATCCATCCGCCGGTCGGCCTCAACATCTTCGTCATCCGCAACGTCGCGCCGGACATTCCCCTGCGCGAGGTGATCTGGGGCACCCTGCCCTTCGTGCTGCTGATGATGCTCGCGGTGCTGCTGCTGTGCTTCTTCCCGGGAATTTCGACCGGCCTGCCGGACCTTGTGATGGGGCCGGACGGGAGCAGGTAGAGGCAATCGCAATTGCCGTAGGGTGGGCAAAGGCGCGCAGCGCCGTGCCCACCATCTCTCCTCGATCCCGATAAAAGTGGTGGGCACGCTTCGCTTTGCCCACCCTACGAGCCAACCCTAAGATCTCTACGATTTATCCTTCCGCCGTGCCTTCGGCGCGATCGTGCTGCCGGCCACCACCTGCAACAAATCCTTGCGCACGGCCTCGATGTGCCGCTCCAGGAAGCGGCAGGCCTCCTCGACCTTCTGCGCGCGGCAGAGCGCGATCAGATGGGCGTGCTCCTTCTCGGCTGTTCCCATCGCCTTGGTGTTGGAGAGCTGGAGGCGCGTGTAGCGGTCGCTGGTCTGGAGCAGCGACAGCACGATCGCGCGCGTACGCGGCTGCGGGGCGTGAACGTAGAGTGCCATGTGAAAATCGGCGTTGAGCTGGCCCCATTCGCTGACGTTACGCGCCTTGATCGCCTTCTCGAAGCTCTTGTGGATGTCATCGAGCCCGCTGAAATCATCGGCGGTGAAACGCGGCGCCGATTGCGCCAGGAGGCGCGGCTCCAAAATCCGACGCAGATCGAACACATCGTTGATCTCGTCCAGCGACAGCTCCGAGACGATCGCGCCCTTCTGCGGGACGATGCGCACCAGTCCTTCGGCCTCGAGCTGGAACAGCGCTTCGCGCACCGGGATGCGGCTGACGCCATAGGCCTCGCCAAGTGCGTCCTGCCGTAGCTGCGATCCGGCCGGATAGGTGCCGTCGAGGATCGCCTGCCTGAGCTGGTCGACGATCGCGGCCGACAGGGTGCGATGCTTCAGAGGCTGTTTCATCTGACCTTCTGTTGTCCTTCCCGACTCATCCGGCCGAAGCGGTCTCTCTCTTGCATGTTGAGGGGCCCAACAAAAGTGTGGGGCCCGGCAAAAGCCAGTGCCCAGCAAAAGCGCGTCCTGCCGCCGAAATGACCGCAATCTCCGTTTGACACGCAAAATGTATAAATTATACATTTGCCGATAGCACGAGATTTCTCAGGGGTCGGGGCCTCTTTCATGATCGAGCAGACGATGCCGGCCACGCGCGCATTCAGCGTTCGACACATGGTCGTCCGCGCGTCCAGTGCCCTGCTCGCCGTCGAGCGCGTCGCGCTGATGGGCCTGATGTACCTGCTCACCGGCCTGATCCTGGTGAACGTCGTCACCCGTTACGCGCGCTTCCCGATCTACTGGATCGATGAATCCGCGGTCTATTGCGTGGTCTGGCTGACCTTTGTCGGCGCCTCCGCGATGACGCGGCTGCGGCTCGATTTCGCGGTCACCATGCTGACGGAGCGTCTTTCGCCACGGCACCAGAAGATCGCAAAGGTGATCTCGACCGGCATGGTCGTCGCGTTCGGAATCGCACTGATCGTGACCTGCGTGCTCTGGATGGACCCGATTGGTCTCGCGCGCGCCGGCTTCGACGGGCGCAAGCTCGCGGCTGAGACCTTCAACTTTCTCTACACCGAGCACACCCAGACGCTGAACTGGCCGACCTGGGTGCTCTATTTGACGCTGCCGATCTTCGCGGTCTCGATGACCATCCACGGCCTTGCCAACCTGCTGGAAGATCTCGAACTGGTCCCGCGCACGCCGCCGAAGGGCTTTGCGCTCTCCGAACTCGACGGGGTCAACTGATGATCACGTCAGCCGCCTTCGTCGCGATCATGCTGGTCGGCGTACCGATCGGGCTTTGCCTGTGCCTTGCCGGCCTCGTCTACATCGCAGCATCCGGCAATCCGGTGCTGTTCCAGTCCTATCCGCTCCAGCTGTTCGGCGGCGTCGACAGCTACGGCCTGATCGCGATCCCACTCTTCATCCTGATCGGCGAGATCATGAACGGCGGCGGCATCACGCGGCGCATCGTCGACATGGCGATGGCCTTCGTCGGCTCGCTCAAGGGCGGGCTCGCCTACGTCAACATCCTCGCCAACATGTTCATCTCCTCGATCCTGGGATCGGCGACCGCGCAGGTCGCCATCATGGCGCAGATCATGGTCCCGGAGATGGAGAAGAAGGGCTACGACAAGACCTTCGCGGCGGGATTGACCGCCTATGGCGGCATGCTCGGGCCGATCATTCCGCCGTCGGTGATGTTCGTCGTCTACAGCGTGCTCGCGCAGGTCTCGGTCAGCGACATGCTGATCGCCGGCATCGTGCCGGGCGTGATCCTCACGGTGATGTTCTGCCTCGTCATCGCGCTGATGGGATATGTCTACAACTATCCCCGTGCCGATTATCAGACGCCGCGCCAACGCGTCATGACGATCCTGCGGACTTCACCCACCCTGCTGATTCCGATCGTCATCGTCGGCACCATCCTCAGCGGCCTCGCCAATGCGACGGAATCCGCCGCGGTCGGCGCGGTCGCCGCCGCGCTTGTCGGGAAATACTGGACCAAGGAGTTCGAATTCTCGCAGTTGCCGCAGATGATGCTGCGCAGCGCCATCTATTCGGCGATCGTGCTGTTCCTGGTCGCGGCCGCGGCGGTGTTCTCCTGGGTCCTGATCTTCGGCAAGGTGCCGCAGGAAACCGCCGGCTGGATCCAGTCCGCCGCCAAGGACCCGGTCAGCTTCATGCTGATCTGCAACGTCATCCTGCTGATCATCGGCACGGTGATCGATGGCATTCCCGGCCTGATCATGACGGTGCCGATCCTGCTGCCGGTTGCAACCGACGTCTACCACATCGATCCCAGGCATTTCGGCGTCGTGGTGGTGATCAACCTCGTGCTCGGCCTGCTGTCGCCGCCGGTCGGGCTCTGCTTCTTCGTCGCGGCCGCCGTCACCGGCGCCAAGCCCGGCAAGATGTTCATGGTGACGCTGCCGTTCTTCGTCATCTCCTGCGTCCTGCTGGTGCTGCTCTCGCTCTACCCCTCGCTCTCGCTGATCCTCATCAAATAGGCCCGTTCAAAAGGAAGCCCGACCATGCCGCTTTCACGCCGCCGATTTCTCGCCGCCAGTACCGCCGCCTCGGTGTTCGCACCGTCGCTGGCGCTTGCCCAGGCCAAGGAATTCCGCCTCGGCCTGATCACGCCGAACGGCCATTCCTGGAACAAGGCGGCGCTCAAGTTCGGCGACGATCTCAAGGCGGCCACCAACGGCCGGCTCACCCTGACCGTGTTCCATTCCGGCCAGCTCGGCAACGAGCCCGCGATGATGCAGCAATTGCAGTCCGGCGCGCTCGACATGGGCTTCATCCAGGCCGCCGAGCTCGGCTCGCGCGTGCCACACATCGCCGCGATCAATGCGCCCTATATCGTCAGCTCGACGCCTGCGGTCGCGAAATTCGTGCGGCATCCGGCGGCGGTGAAGCTGTTCGATGTGCTGCCGCAGGAGACCGGTACCATCGGCCTCGGTTGGGGCATCACCGGCATGCGCGCGGTGTTCTCCTCGAAGGACCTGAACTCGCTCGCCGACATCAAGGGCATGAAGCTGCGCATCAACCCGACGCCGGTCTATCGCGATTTCTATTCCTCACTCGGTGCCGCGCCGACGCCGATCCCGACCCCACAGGTGTTCGACGCCATGGCCAACGGCCAGGTCGACGGCCTCGAGGCCGATCTCGAATTCTCCTGGAACCAGCGCTTCGACAAGGTCTCGAAGGTGATCCTGCAGATGAACGCCGTCTTCATGCCGATGGCCGCGGTCGTTTCCGGTCGGGTCTGGCAGACGCTCCCCGCAGCCGACCGCGAGCTGATTGCCAAGACGGTGAAGTCGACGCTGGACGCGCAGATCGACGAGTTGGCCTCCAACGAGCCCGCGCTGATCGAGAATTTCAAGAACGCGCCGATCCCGATCCGCCAGGTCCCGCCCGGCGACACCGAGGCTGTCATCGCCGAGTTCGACAAGATCTGGCTGCCCAAGGCACCTGTTCTCGCCGAGCTGCGCAAGGTCGGCGCGACGCTCTGATCCCATTCGCCATCCTCTTCACAACAGCCGGCGGCCCCAGCCCCCGACGGCAAACTCACTTGGAGTCACATCATGAGCCGCCGCGTTTCCTGGGAAGGCGTCTTCCCGGCCGTCACCACGCAATTCCACGACGATCTCTCGCTCGACATCGACGCGACCGCCAAGGTCATGGACGGGTTGATCCGCGACGGCGTCTCCGGCCTGATCGTCTGCGGCTCGGTCGGCGAGAACACCTCGCTGGAGCGCAAGGAGAAGGTCGCGATCATGGAGACGGCGAAGTCCGTCGCGAAAGGCCGCGTGCCCGTGCTGTGCGGCATCGCCGAATTCACCACGGCCTTCGCGGTCGAGACGGCGAAGGAAGCCGCCCGCGTCGGCATCGACGGCGTCATGGTGATGCCGGCGCTGGTTTATTCGTCGAAGCCGCACGAGACCGCCGCGCATTTCCGTGCGGTTGCCAGCGCGACCGACCTGCCGGTGATGCTCTATAACAACCCGCCGATCTACAAGAACGACGTCACCCCCGACATCCTGGCCTCGCTCGCCGACGTCGAGACCGTCGTCTGCTTCAAGGACTCCTCGGGCGACACGCGGCGCTTCATCGACACCAGGAACATGGTCGGCGACCGCTTCGTGCTGTTCGCAGGGCTGGACGACGTCATCGTCGAGAGCATCGCCATGGGCGCTGTGGGCTGGGTCTCCGGCATGTCCAACGCCTTCCCGCGCGAGGGCGAGACGCTGTTTCGTCTTGCCAAGGCCGGCCGCTTTGCCGAGGCCATGCCGATCTACGAATGGTTCATGCCGCTGCTGCATCTCGATGCGCGCCCCGACCTCGTCCAGTGCATCAAGCTGTGCGAGCACATCATGGGCCGCGGCACCGCGCTGACCCGTCCGCCCCGCCTCGCCCTGCTGCCGCAGGAGAAGGTCGAGGTTGAGGCCATGATGGCCAAGGCACTCAAGAACCGGCCGCGCCTGCCGGATGTCGGGCTGAAGGCGGCCTAGGCGGAGGTCTCGTAGGGTGGGCAAAGCGGAAGCGTGCCCACCATTCGCAGATTCAATCGACGAGAGATGGTGGGCACGGCGCTACGCGCCTTTGCCCACCCTACGAAGCCGCCCGCTTCTTCTTCGCGTTGAGCGCGGAGGCTACGCGGCTCACGGGCGGCTTGCCCAGCACGCCGCTCATCTCGTTCGTGGCCGCCAGCAGCTTGTCCATGTCTACACCGGTTCTGACGCCCATGCCTTCGAGCATGTAAACGACGTCCTCGGTCGCGACGTTACCGGTCGCGCCCGGCGCGTAGGGGCAGCCGCCAAGGCCGCCGGCGGCGGCATCGATGACGCGGACGCCCTCCTCCAGGCCGGCATAGAGATTGGCGAGTGCCTGGCCGTAGGTGTCGTGGAAATGCATCGCGAGTTTTGCCGGCGGGATATTGGCGCTAACCGCGCGAAGCATCTCCTTGGCCTTATCAGGCGTGCCAACGCCAATGGTGTCGCCGAGCGAGATCTCGTAGCAGCCAAGCTCCCACAGCGTGTTGGCGAGATCGGCGACCGCCTTCGGCTTGATCGCGCCGTCGAACGGGCAGCCCAGCACGCAGGAGATATAGCCGCGGACCCTGACGCCATCCGCCTGGGCGCGCGCCAGCACCGGCTTGAAGCGCTCGATGGACTCCGCGACCGTGCAGTTGATATTGGCGCGCGAAAACCCTTCCGAGGCCGCCGCGAACACGGAGACGACTTGCGCGCCGGCAGCGCGCGCGGCGTCATAGCCCTTCTCGTTCGGCACCAGCACGTGGAATTCGGCGCCCTTGACGTGGCTGACGCCGCGCAGCACGGCGTCCGAGCTCGCCATTTGCGGGATCGCCTTGGGCGACACGAAGGCGCCGACCTCGACCGTGGTGAGGCCAGCGGCGACGAGCGCCTCGATGAAGGCGATGCGGGCCTCGACGTTGACGGGCGTCTTCTCGTTCTGGAGGCCGTCGCGCGGCCCCATTTCGATGATGCGGACGGGATCGCTCATCTCACTCTCCCGATGGCTCGACCACGGCGAGCTCGACGCCCTCCTGGACGATGTCTCCAACCTTGCATTTGATTGATTTCAGCACGCCGGCGTAGGGCGCGCGCAGCGTCTGCTCCATCTTCATCACTTCCAGGGTGAGGATCGGCGCGCCCTTGTCGAGCTTGGCGCCCTCCTCGGCCAGCACGGCGACGACGGTGCCCGGCAGCGGCGCCGCGATCTTGTCCTCTCCGACATGCTCTTCGCTCTCGCCGCCGAACGGATCGACCCAATGCAGGTCGAAGCGGCCGTTGCGTGTGCGCAAATAGAGCTCGTGACCGTCGATCACGGCTGCGACCTGTGATTTGACGCCATCAAGCGTCAGATCGAAGCCACCATCCTTCGGCACGACGGCAAACGCTAGCTCGCGGTCGCCGATCACCAGCGTCGACGGGCCGCTGCCATAGTTCAGCGTGATCTTCTGTTCAGGTCCATGGCCGACGCGGAAGGCAAAGTTGCGCTGGCGGCGACCGACCGGCATCCAGCCGAAGGTCTGCCAGGGCGAACTCGCCTCGTCTTGCGCGGACTGCCGCTCGTCGTTGATAACAGTGGCGACTGCTGCGCACAGCTCGAGCTCGCCGGGTGCCGGCGGGGCCTGCGTCAGCACTGCCAGCTCGCGCTCGATGAAGCCGGTGTCGATCGCATTGGTCCGCACCTTCGGGTGCGTCATCAGCGCCGACAGGAACGGGATGTTGGTGACGATGCCGCGGACGTCGGACTCTTGCAGCCCGCGGTTCAGCCGCTCGATCGCGACGTCCCGCGTCGGCGCCCACGCGATCATTTTTGCGAGCATGGCATCGTAATAGGGCGAGACCGTATCGCCTTCGCGATAGCCGGCGTCGATGCGCAAGCCGCCGGTTTCCGCCGGCAGGCGCCAGGTCGAGATCCTGCCGACCGACGGCATGAAGTTCTTGGTTGGGTTTTCGGCGTAGACGCGCGCTTCGACCGCGTGGCCATTGAGCCGGATCTCGTCCTGTTTCAGCGGCAGCGCCTCGCCGAAGGCGACGCGCAGCTGCCATTCGACCAGATCGATGCCGGTGATCAGCTCGGTCACGGGATGCTCGACCTGAAGGCGCGTGTTCATCTCGATGAAGAACACGTCCTTGCCGTCGGAGACGAACTCGATCGTGCCGGCGCCAACATAGTTGACCGCGCCCGCCGCCTTTCGCGCGGCGGCGCAGACGGTCTCGCGCTGGGCAGGATTGAGCGTCGGCGACGGCGCCTCCTCGATCACCTTCTGGTGCCGGCGCTGCAACGTGCATTCGCGCTCGAACAGCGACAGCAGATTGCCGTGGCTGTCGCCGATGATCTGCACCTCGATGTGGCGGGGATTGTCGACATATTTTTCGATCAGCATGCGGTCGTCGCCGAACGCGGCCTTGGCCTCGCGCTTGGCGCTGACGATCGCCGGCCCAAGCTCGTCCGCCGAGCGCACGATGCGCATGCCGCGGCCGCCACCACCGGCGGACGCCTTCACCAGGATCGGGAAGCCGATCTTGTCCGCGGCCTTCGAAAGCGTCGCCTCGTCCTGGGCCTCGCCGTGATAGCCGGGCACCAGCGGCACGCCGGCCTTCTCCATCAGCTCCTTGGAGCCGGACTTCGAGCCCATCGCCGTCATCATCGCGGCGGTCGGGCCGACGAACACCAGGCCCGCCTCCAGGCACGCCCGCGCGAACTCGGCATTTTCGGACAGGAAACCGTAGCCGGGATGCACGGCTTCCGCGCCGGTCTTTCGCGCGGCCTCGATCAGCCGCTCGACACTGAGGTAGCTGTCGCGCGCCCGCGCCGGACCGAGCAGCACGGCTTCATCTGCGAGCGCGACATGCATCGCGTCGCGGTCGGCCTCGGAATAGACCGCGACCGTGCGCAGGCCCATGGCTCGCGCGGTGCGGATGACGCGGCAGGCGATCTCGCCGCGGTTGGCGATCAGGAGCGTGCGAAAACGCCGGTAGAGCATTGAACGGTCCATCGCATCACATCCTGAACAGGCCGAATTTCGTAGGCTCGATCGGCGCATTCGACGCCGCCGAGAGGCCGAGGCCGAGCACGAGGCGGGTGTCGGCCGGGTCGATCACGCCGTCGTCCCACAGGCGCGCGGTCGCGTAATACGGATGCCCCTGGCTCTCATATTGCGCGCGGATTGGCTCGCGGAACTTATCTTCCTCTTCTTTCGACCAGCTATCGCCCTTGGCCTCGATATTGTCGCGCCGGACCTGGCTCAGCACCATCGAGGCCTGCTCGCCGCCCATCACCGAGATGCGCGCGTTCGGCCACATCCAGAGGAAGCGCGGCGAGTAGGCGCGGCCGCACATGCCGTAATTGCCGGCGCCGTAGGAGCCGCCGATCACGACGGTAAATTTCGGCACCGAGGCGGTCGCTACCGCCGTGACGAGCTTGGCGCCGTCGCGCGCGATGCCGCCGGCCTCGTACTTCTTGCCGACCATGAAGCCGGTGATGTTCTGCAGGAACACAAGCGGAATGCCGCGCTGGCAGCACAGCTCGATGAAATGCGCGCCCTTCAGCGAGCTCTCGCTGAACAGGATGCCGTTGTTGGCGATGATACCGACCGGATAGCCCCAGACATGGGCGAAGCCGCAGACCAGCGTCGTGCCGTAGAGTTTTTTGAACTCGTCGAACTCCGAGCCGTCGACGATGCGGGCGATGATGTCACGGACGTCGAACGGCTTTCGGCCGTCGACCGGCACCACGCCGTAGATCTCTTCCGCCGCAAACAGCGGATCGCGCGGCTTGCGCATGTTGAGGTTCGGCTGCACCGACGGCTTCAGCGTGCCGACGATGCGCCGGGCGATGCCGATCGCATGGGCATCGTTCTGGGCGTAGTGGTCGGTCACGCCCGACTGCCGCGAATGCACGTCGGCGCCGCCGAGCTCCTCGGCACTCACCACCTCGCCGGTCGCAGCCTTCACGAGCGGCGGGCCGCCGAGGAAGATGGTGCCCTGGTTGCGGACGATGATGCTCTCGTCCGACATCGCGGGGACATAGGCGCCGCCGGCGGTGCAGGAGCCCATCACGATCGCGATCTGCGGGATGCCCTGCGACGACATCTGGGCCTGGTTGTAGAAGATGCGGCCGAAATGGCGCTCGTCCGGAAAGATCTCATCCTGAAGCGGCAGGAAGGCGCCGCCGGAATCGACCATGTAGACGCAGGGAAGATTGTTCTGCCGCGCCACGTCCTGCGCGCGCAGATGCTTCTTCACCGTCATCGGATAATAGGTGCCGCCCTTGATTGTGGCGTCGTTGGCGACGATCACGCATTCGCGGCCTGAGATGCGCCCGACGCCGGTGATGACGCTCGCCGAATGCACGTCACCGCCATAGAGGCCGTACGCCGCCAGCGGCGACAGCTCCATGAACGAGGTGCCGGGATCGACCAGCAGGTCGACGCGCTCGCGCGCCAGCATCTTGCCGCGCGAGGTATGGCGGTTGCGCGAGACCTCGCCGCCGCCGCCGGCGACCTGGCTCAGTTTTTCTCGCAAGTCCGCGACAAGCCCGCGCATGGCCTCGGAATTGCGCGCAAAGTCCGATGAAGACGTATCGATGCTGGAATGGAGCGGCATGTTGATTCCAATGAGGTGAAGGTTTCAGGCCGTCTCGGACATCAGCTCGCGGCCGATCAGCATGCGACGCACTTCCGAGGTGCCGGCGCCGATCTCGTAGAGTTTTGCGTCGCGCCAGAGACGTCCGACTGGAAACTCGGAGGTATAGCCGACGCCGCCCAGCGCCTGGATCGCCTCGCCGGCCATCCACGTCGCCTTCTCCGCGGAATAGAGGATCGCGGCCGCCGCATCCTTGCGCAGCGTGCGGGCGTGGTCGGCCCGGTCGCAGGCGCGCCCGACCGCATAGACGTAGGCGCGCGCCGACTGCCAGGTCGCATACATGTCGGCGAGCTTGCCCTGCATCAGCTGGAAGTCGCCGATCGGCTGGCCGAACTGTTTTCGTTCATGCATGTAGGGCACCACGGCGTCCATGCAGGCCGCCATGATGCCGAGCGGGCCGCCCGACAGCACCGTGCGCTCGTAATCGAGGCCGGACATCAGCACCTTGACGCCCTCGCCGACCTTGCCGAGCACGTTCTCCTCGGGCACCTCGCACTCGTCGAAGAACAGCGGATAGGTGTTGGAGCCGCGCATGCCGAGCTTGTCGAGATGCTGGCCGTGGGTGAAACCCTTGAAGCCCTTTTCGATCAGGAAGGCGGTCATGCCGCGCGGGCCCGCCTCCGGATTGGTCTTGGCGTAGACGACCAGCACGTCGGCGTCGCCGCCATTGGTGATCCACATCTTCGAGCCGTTGAGGACATAGCGGTCGCCGCGCTTGTCTGCGCGCAGCTTCATCGAGACGACGTCGGAGCCCGCGCCGGGCTCGGACATCGCGAGCGCGCCGACATATTCGCCGGAGATCAGTTTCGGCAGATAGCGCGCGCGCTGCGCGTCGTTGCCGTTGCGGCGGATCTGGTTGAGGCAGAGGTTGGAATGGGCGCCGTAGGACAGCCCCACGGCGGCCGAGCCCCGCGAAATCTCCTCCATGGCGACGATATGGGCGAGATAGCCCATGCTGGAGCCGCCATATTGCTCCGGCGCGGTCATGCCGAGCAGGCCGAGGTCGCCAAAGCGCTTCCAGAGGTCGGCCGGGAACAGATTGGCCTTCTCGATCTCGGCGGCGCGCGGGGCGATCTCCGCCTCCACGAAGGCGCGCAGCGTGTCGCGCAGCATGCTGATGTCTTCGCCCAGATCGAAATCGATGCTCGGGATGTTCAAGGCGATTCCTCCGTATTCTTGTCGGGTCCGAACCTACCCCCGCCCGGGCGTCCCAGCGGTCGAAAAGGTTGCATTTTCCGCCAAGTTTGGCGAGGATTTTTCATGCCCTTTCAAGCCGCGACCGCGACGCCCCGCCGCGCCATGACCCCAGCCGCCTTCGTCCGCGGCGTGGTTGCCGCTTATGCCCTTTACGGGCGGGATCCGGCCGAAGCCTTGGGCAAGGGGCAGGTCACCGAGGACCTTGTTCGATCCCGGGACGGACGGGTGACGGCGGCCCAGTTCGAGGCGCTGGCCGGCCATGCCATGCGCGAGCTCGACGACGAGGCGCTCGGCTGGTTCTCGCGCCGGCTGCCTTGGGGAACCTATGGCATGCTGTGCCGCGCCTCGATCACCGCCCCCAATCTCGAAGTCGCGCTAAAACGCTGGTGCCGGCATCATCGCCTGCTGACCGAGGACGTGCTGTTCGAGCTCTCGCTTGGTGATGAGACCGCGACCATCTCCATTCGCGAGCAGCGCGACCTTGGCCCGTTGCGTGAATTCTGCCTGGTCACCCTGCTCCGCTATGTCCTCGGCTTTTCCTGCTGGGCCGTCGATTCCGCGATCGCGCTGCGTGCGGCCGAGTTTCCCTATTCCGAGCCGGGCCACGTCTCGGTCTATCCGACGATCTTCTGCAGGCATTTGAGCTTTGATGCGGACGGCGCCCGCATCGTGTTCGACAAACATTATCTCTCTCTGCCGCTGACCCGCAGCCCCGCCGATCTCGACAGCATGCTCAAGGGCGCGCTGCGGCTCACCGTGCTGCCCTACCGGCGCGACCGGCTGCTGGTCGAGCGCGTCCGCCGCGTGCTGCGCAATGCACGCGGACGCATTCTCGGCGCCGAGGATGTCGCAAGCGAGCTGGCGCTCTCCACCCGCACCATGCATCGGCGCTTGCGCGAGGAAGCGACCTCGCTGCGCGATCTCAAGGAAGAGGCAAAGTTCGAGCTCGCCAAGCAGGAGCTGATGCGCGGCCGCGCCCCCATCAAGCGGATCGCGGAGATCGCCGGCTTCCGCAACGAGAAGAGCTTTTCGCGCGCCTTCCGCACCTGGACCGGCGCCTCCCCGCGCGAGTTTCGCGAGCGCTATCGCTGAGGCGCGGCGTCACCTGCTTGTCATAAATTGACGTCCTCCGAGATCACTCTCGGAGGACGCAATCTCTCGGATCACGTCGCGATCTCAGGCGTTAGTTCTGCGCGCCCTGGCGAGCCTTGGGCTGCTTCGTCTGCTTCGGCTGGAAGGCGAGCGCATCGTTGCTAGTCTTGGCGCCGCCGGCCTGCGAGCACGTGCCGCCGATGCCACCGGCCGCCTGACGGCAGGCTTCCATCGTCGGATAGCCGCAGCCGTGAGCGGCCTGGGCGCCGTTGGTGATGCAATAATCGTCGGCCTTCGCAGCCGGCGCCGACAGAACAAAAAACGCAGACGCAAACAGCGTCGCAGCAGAGGCTGCGATCGTCTTCGAAGTCGATGTCATGATGTCTTTTCCTGCTTAGGGTCCCACAAAAGCATCCCCGGCGTGCGACGCAGACCGAGGTTCACACCCTGCATCTAGGCAGCGCAAAGATGCCGACAATCACGGTTGCGCGCATTGCAGTCCTGCCTAAATCACATGTCACAGTTAGGTGAGTTACTAAGCTATTATAACTATCCGAATCGACCGCACCGCGCGCAAGCGCCCCCGACTTCGGAACTTCAGTAGAGAGACTTGAACGCCCTATCCGACGGGTGCCGCCACTACATCCTGTAACGGCAGCGGCACATCCTTCGCGACGCCCAGCACCGGAAAGCTGCGGACGTTCTTCACATCAGGCATCGCGGCGAAATGCAGCAGCTGTTGGCGCATGCTCTCGACGTTCGGCGCGACGCATTTCAGCAGGTAGTCGGTGTCGCCTGAAATCCGCCAGCACTGCTGGATGCGCGGGATCGCGGCAATCGAGCTCTCGAACGCCTCCAGCACCGGCTGGGCCTGGCTTACGAGCTGGATCGAGACGAACGACACCACCTCATAGCCGAGCAGCCGCTCGTCGATGACGGCGCGGACCGCCCGGATCACGCCGCGGCTGAACAGCAGTTTCAGCCGCCGCAGGCAATTGGGCGCGGACACGCCGACCCGCAGTGCCAGCTCGTTGTTGCGCACCCGACCGTCCTGCTGCAGCTCGGATAAGATCTTCAGATCGACGCCGTCGAGCTGGTCACGCCCGGCCATCCCCCACCTCGCCATGATCGTGTCATGCGAGGCAGCGAAGCACGCGGCGGAATCGCTGCCAAGGGGCCGCAGCCCAGCGCAATAGCCGATCCGTCGATCGGGATCATCGGACGCGACGTCATGTCTGCGGGCGGGGTACCCCCACCGTCATGCCGGGGCTTGTCGCGGCCATCCGCGCTCTCACTCGCCCCAAAGACGTGGATGCCCGGAACAAGCCCGGGCATGACGAGTAAATCACGTCGTATGAAGTCGGAGCAGCCAGCCGCCCCTCAATGCGTCCAGGGCTCGCCGCGCCGGAACGAGAAATTGTCCGCATAGGCGACCGTCCGGTGCCGCGACTCTTGCGGCTCGACCACCTGGTAGGCGATGCCCTTGCGCTCGCAATAGGCGACCGCCTCTTCCTTGCTGTGGAAGCGCAGCGTGATCTGCTGCTTCATGTCGCCGGACGAGGTCCATCCCATCAGCGGCTCGACCGAACGCGGCTGCTCCGGCTCGTAATCCAGCTGCCATTCCTTGGTCTTGGACCGGCCGGATTGCATCGCGTTCTTGGCGGGCTTGAAAATGCGTGCGGTCATGGGTGGTCCGGGCCTCTTGGTCTTTTCGTTCGATTTCGATGCGTCACGGTAGCAGTTGGTGGAAACCGCGGGCATAGTATAGAGACACCTTTTGGGAACTGATCGGTGATTCCGGTCCCCCGGGGGTGCCTTGCCGACGGGTATAGTCATTATGCTGCACCGTGACAATTGCGTACCCGCCTTCCGCGCCGGGATCCCGCCCGGCGGCCCTGTCTCGCCGACACCAGCGTATCCGCCCCCTCCGAAAGCTTCCGTCGCATGGCCTTCCTGAACATCAACGCCACGCTTCCCGAAAAGGGCCGTGACCTCAGGCTCGACCTGTTTCGCGGCATCGCGAACTGGGCGATCTTCCTCGACCATATCCCCGACAACGTGGTGAACTGGATCACCACCCGCAACTACGGCTTTTCCGACGCCGCCGACCTGTTCGTCTTCATCTCGGGCTACACCGCTTCCTTCGTCTATGCGCGCATGATGCTCGAGCGCGGCTTCATCGTCGGCGCCACGAGGCTGACCAAGCGGGTCTGGCAGCTCTACGTCGCCCACATCATCCTGTTCGTGATCTACATCGCCTCGATCAGCTATCTGGCGCTGCGGTTCGGCGACTCCGACATGATCAACGAGTTCAACGTCGCCGGCCTCGTCGACAACGCCACCGAGACGCTGCGCCAGGGCCTGTTCCTGCGCTTCAAGCCGCTCAATCTCGACGTGCTGCCGCTCTACATCGTGCTGATGGGGCTGTTTCCGCCGGTGCTGTGGTTCATGCTGCGCAAGCCCGACCTGACGATGGCGCTGTCCATCGTGCTGTGGCTCGCCGCCCGCCATTACGGCCTGAACCTGACCGCCTATCCGGCCGGCCAGTGGTACTTCAACCCGTATGCCTGGCAGGTGCTGTTCGTGTTCGGCGCCTGGTGCGCGATGGGCGGCGCCCGGCGTTCGGGAGCCGTGATCAATTCGCCGATCACGCTGTGGCTTTGCCTCGGCTATCTCGCCTTCGCGCTGGTCATGACCATGGCCGGCCGCTTCCCCACCCTCGGCGGCATGTTCCCGGGATGGCTGTTCTCGGCCTTCAACCCCAACGACAAGACCAACCTTGCGCCCTACCGCTTCCTCCATTTCGTCGTGATCGTGATCCTGGTGATCCGCTTCGTGCCGAAGGACTGGCCCGGCCTGGAGTGGAAGGTGTTCGATCCCTTGATCGTCTGCGGCCAGCAGTCGCTCGCCGTATTCTGCGTCGGCGTGTTCCTGTCCTTCGTCGGCCATTTCGAGCTGTCGATGAGCTCGGGCTCGCTGTTCGCGCAGATCTTCGTCAGCATCGCCGGCATCGCGATCATGACGACGGTGGCCTATTACATTTCCTGGTCGAAAAAGCAGGACAAGCCGTTGAAGCCGCCGCCGCCCAAGCCTGCGGCGGCCGCCTCGCCCGCAAAGGCCGCCTAGAGCCGTTTCCGTTCCGATGAAATCGGAACGGGGCGCTAGATTCAGTTGCGGCAGCGGAGCCGGCTCAGGCCGCCTCGGTGTCGTACTCGGTGAACTTCTTGTAGATCCAGTCGCGGCCGTCGTGGCGGCGCCAGACCTTTCCATAGACGAGCTGCCCGTTGATCGAGCGGCGCGGCACGATCACGGTCCAGAGGTGCCAGATCTCGGTCCAGCTCGACTGCGGATGGACGGTTCGGACGTTGCGATCGAAAGACATGACGCAAAACTCACAAGATATGAGCGCCGCGACGAACTGTGACCTGTGTGACCACCGATTGCAGGCACCCCATCGCGAGCCTTGCCGACCTGATATCAGCCAGGAATGTGGCTGCAACAACCACTCGGCCTTAACCTAACTGGTCAACCTTACCCCTCGTGGGTACCCGCCAAGACCCGTTGAAAGCCGGCGCCGATCTTTCTATGATGCGTGCACAATTTGAGAATGAGCGCGCCGTTTTGGACGCGTGGCAATTGCGAACTGATTTTCATTTTTCAAATGACTTGCTGACTGGGGCACCACAATGAATATGCAATGTGGACGTTTGCGCCTGGCGGTGTGCTCGGTGCCGCCTGCGCCGCGCATCAAGACAGTCAAGACATCCGTCTCTGAACCGCCGAAGGCGGCCAACGACAATCATCTGGCGTGGCCGTTCCTGCCGTTTCCGCTCGGCTGGTACGCGACGAACTGATCCCCGGAAATAGCGCGACGCCGCTCAAGCGGAATATCATCGCTTGGCGGCGTCCGTTTAGGCATTGGGCGCTGAAATCCCCAATGCCTATATGTCTATGGCGACAGCCAAAGGTTCGAAGCAATTTTGCGAATTCTGCGGCGGGCCGGCCGGCGCAATGCCTTGAAAAATCGCGCAGAAGTGGCGTTTTGTGAAGAACAAGCGCCAGGGCTTCAGGCAAGGCTTCAGGCAAGGCTTCAGGCAAGGTTCGCGCGCGCTTCAGGTCGCCATAGGCCGCCTGCCCCGCCCCCACAATCGCGCCGGCTCAGATGCGCGACGTGCTCTGCGCATTGACGCCCAGCGTGCCCTGCGCGTTGTAGACCTGTCCCACCTGGTTGCCATGTTCCCGGCTCTGCGGTCGCAACCAATCACCGCGCCATGAGTTGCAGGTCCTTCCCGTCTGTCCGGGGAAGCCGCGTGGCTGCGATCCATGCCCGCGCGATGTACGGACGATCATCTCGTCTCACGACCGTGTGAGCTGGAGCGCGGCCGGTGAATTTTCACGAGCGAGCAGAGACCAACGAACAGCAGGCCGCAAGCCAAGGGGATGCAGTGAGTCAAATCGATACGACCGAGAAGCTCTCGGGCACGCCGGAGACTGAAAGTTCGCTGTTCGCACTGTGCGGGCTTGGCGTCGCCGGGATCGCAATGCTGGGCTGGATCTGCGCCCTCGCCTGGATCGCCTGGCGCCTGGTCGATTGGCTGTTGTTCTGAAATCGAAACGCCGCCGGCACGCCGACGCACGCAAAAGTTGCAGCGGACGCAATTTCGCGGAGATCGTCCTGCCGACCTGACCGTCGTGGCGGCAGCGGCAACGGGATGAGCGCGGCGCAATATCGAGAGAATTGAAGGAGCTTCAACCTCGGGACTGGTCGGGGCAGCTGGATTCGAACCAACGACCTGCAGTACCCAAAACTGCCGCGCTACCAGGCTGCGCTATACCCCGAATGTCCAGCGAGCCCCGTCGATACACGCTTCCCAAAGCGCCATCAAGCTTTCAAGCCGCCAGCAAGGCGGCAATAACCCCGCCGGGTCGCCCTACTTGGTGCCGAACAGCGGGTGGCCGACGCGGTCGCCGGGACGGATGCCGTATTTCTGCGCCGTTCCCGCCACCACCTCCAGCACGGCCCGCGCGGGCCCCTGGGACGAGATGATCTTGGTCGACAGCGGCTCGGTGTTTTCGGCGATGCGCAGGATGCGGCCGTCGGCGCGGATGAAGATCATGTCGAGCGAGACGTAGGTGTTCTTCATCCACATCGACACTTCCTGCTCGGGTTTGAAGTCGAACAGCATGCCTTTGCCGTCGGCCAGTTCCTTGCGGTACATCAGCCCGGTCTGCTTCTCCTCCTCGGTCGTCGCCATTTCCACCGAGAACACCTGCACGCCGTTCCTGGTGACGATCTCGAGCGGCTGGAAGCTGGCGGCGCGCACCGGCGCGCTCCCGACGGCACAGCCGACGACGAGGATGGCGGCCAGCCAGCCCCTCGCAATGGACCAGACGGCCTTTCGGTCAAAATTCATGGGACGGTACTCAAGGGGGCGTGGGACTGGACCAGTCCTTACGCGGCGATCGTGACAAAAGCCAGAGGCGCGCCGGACGGCCCGCGCGCCTCTTGTCACGATTGCGGGAGTTGGTGATCGCCGCTAGTGCGACTGCAATCCCGGCGATCCCGTCTCGGGATGGATCTCGGCCGCCATCATGCCCTTGGAGCCGGGCCCGAAGCGGACCAGGACATATTGGCCGGGCCTGAGCTCGGTCATGCCGAAGCGGCGCAGCGTCTCCATGTGCACGAAGATGTCGGGCGTGCCCTCGCCGCAGGTCAGGAAGCCGAAGCCGCGCAGGCGGTTGAACCACTTGACCTGGGCTCGCTCCAGTCCGCTGGTCGCGGTGACCGTGACGTGGGTGCGCGGCGGCAGCATCTGCGCCGGATGGATCGCGGTCGACTCGTCCATCGAGACCACGCGGAAGGCCTGGTAGCCCTTGGCGCGCTGGATGCACTCGACGACGATGCGGGCGCCCTCATAGGCGGTCTGGAAGCCGTCGCGCCTGAGCACGGTGACGTGCAGCAGCACGTCCGGCCAGCCATTGTCGGGAACGATGAAGCCGTAGCCCTTTGAAGCGTCGAACCATTTGATGACGCCGTGAACCTCAACGAGGTTGGCACTGCCTTCACCAAGTCCGCTGAACGGGCTTAGCGCGTTATCGCGACCGCCGCCGTGCTCGCCCACAGCGGGAACTCCGATCTTCTTGGACTCAAATCCGTCCGACGACCCCATAACCCCGGACCCCACACTGCCCATTGCAACCCGCCTCAGCGGCGGCGTCGAATCACGCGTCTTAAGAGAATGTTCTCAATTCGACGCGATGCGAATCTTTCGACTCAAAAGATAACACTCCCGGTTGCGGCGCATAGATAAAAATATGATTCGCCGGAACCTATGAACAGCTTGCACAGCCGCGAATCAAATTGATGCCTCAATTTCCGACAAAGGGCCCGAGAGTCTCGCCGATGTCGTGGCGGATGACGAGGTCGGCGATGTCGTCCTGATCGGTCGGCTCGCGATTGATGATCACCAGACGTGCACCGGCGTTCTTCGCCATCATCGGAAAGCCCGCCGCCGGCCACACCACGAGCGAGGAGCCGATCGCGATGAAGAGGTCGCAGGCTTGCGACAGCGCGGTCGCGCGCTGCATTTCGTCGTCGGGCATCATCTGGCCGAACGAGATCGTCGCGGTCTTCACCGGCTCGTCGCACGCGGTGCAGTTGGGTGCGCCGCCGTCTTCGTCGAAGCGGCGCTTCACCCAGTCGAGCTGATAGGCCTGCCCGCATCCGATGCAGCGTGCATAAGTGGTATTGCCGTGAAGCTCGATGACGTGCTCGGCGGCAAAGCCCGAAGCCTGGTGCAGATTGTCGATGTTCTGGGTGATGACGGCGGGAACCTTGCCGGCGCGGTAGAGCGAGGCGAGTGCGCGATGACCGCGGCCGGGCCTGGCCGCGGCAAAGACAGATTCCATCGCAAAGCGGCGGCGCCAGGATTCGTCGCGAGCCTCCTGGCTCGCGACGAACTCGTCGAACGCGATCGGACGATTGCGCGTCCAGATTCCGCCCGGCGAGCGGAAGTCCGGGATGCCGCATTCGGTGGAGATGCCCGCGCCGGTGAACGGCACGATGGTCCTGGATTCGGCGATCATGTCGCCGAGTCGTTCGACGCCGCTGCGAATATCCGATGCAATCACTCGCGGCCTCCCGTGTTGGCCTTGCGCTGGCCGCTCCATGCGCAAGCGACAAGATCGTTGACGCTGTTATCCACTGTCACGTGAGAATCGCGCAAGCGCGGTCGGCAATTTTTTCCGACCTTCGCTTATCACAATCCTGCAATGCCTCCTCCCCATTGACGCCCCAATCAGAAGCGCCAATGCATGTGTTAACGCGACTCAACGTGATTGCGGCGGCAGTGCGTGAGTTCGGCCGTGCACACATATTGGAGTGCACAGATACTGACGTGTAGAGGGGATTTGACATGACCGAAGACGAACAACGCAAAATCCGCGAACGCGAAGAGATCGCCGCCCGTGTCGCCGCCTTCCGTGCCACCCAGGAAAAATTCCAGCGCGAGCGCGAAGAGTATTTCGTGTCGACGCTCGACAATGCGCGCAAGGTGGAGCGGCCCTCGCTCTGGCCATAAAGGCACCTCCGATCGCCACGCATGAAAAAAGCCCGGAGCATCGCTCCGGGCTTTTCACTTGGTCAGCCGTTACCAGTGGCGGTAGTAGTGGCGCCGGGGATAGTACGGCCCATCGCCGTAATAGGCATACGGGCCGGGGCTGTAATAGGCGGGCCCGCCATAATAGCCGTAGCCCGGACCATAATAGCCGTACGGATGGGACGCAGCGACCGCGCCGGCGGTGATCGCGCCGGCGGCGAGGCCGAATGCGAGGCCCGGGCCAATGCCGCGACCGCGCGCCTCTGCAGGCGCAGGCGCCGCGACCGCGGTCACGCCGACGGCCGCAACGGTGGCCAGAACTGCCAATGTCTTCTTCATGACTCTCCTCCTTCGCGTCTCGCGGGGACAACGTCGCCGGCCCGCGATGGTTGCGCGCAGGAGTGGAACCCGGGCGGCAGAAAAATATCGGCACGAGCGGAACGAAAGCCGGTTCGGCGGATTGCATCTGCGAGTGCGGAAGCCTCCGCTATCCGGTTGAGGCGACAGCACGATGCCCCGTCAGCATCTCCGCGATGCTGGCGGGGTTTTTGGTTTCACGGAAAGAAGTTTCACGGAAAGAAAATGGCGGCAGACATCAATGGCTGCCACCGGGACGGATGCCGAGGAGGACCCATTGCCGCTATCCGCTTTGCTGGGGCGCATCCGCAGGCTCGTTCCCAAATCCCGCGACCAGCACTACGACGAGATCGTCCGCAACTTCGGTGTCGGCGCGCTGCGCCCGCCGCCGACGCCGATGAGCGACGGCGAGCTGGCGCGGGCCATCGCCGAGTTCCTCAAGGAGCAGCCCTCGAGCGCGTCCGTTGCGACCCTCGGCCGGCGGCTGGACCCCTCCTCTCCGCTGTAAGCGGGTTTGTTTCTGGCGAGCACGGAACAAATGTTTCCCGCGCACGTTGAACCCTCTTCACGCAAGAAGGGACCCGACATGCCCGCGTGGCTTGAAGTTCTGCTCAACCTGTCCGGCTATGCCGGCTTCGTCGCGCTTGCGCGCCGCGGCACCGCGTGCCCGGACCATTCCGCCGACGACCGCATCTACGGTGACGAGCGCTAATTGGTGTGGGGCGCCTGGCCTGCCGTGCGCACCAGCCGGTCGGCCTTGACCGCGACGCGCGTGTCCTCGAGCTGCGGCCGCAGCGAGAAGCTGATCACCACGAAGGCGAGGCAGAACAGCGAGCCGACGACGGCGACGCGCCGGTAGGTGTGCCGGTCGCCCTGAAAGAAGGATGGTTCTGAAAAAGGTGTCATGCAAACTTGCTTCTGGGCAAAGTCGTTTCTTGTCCTTGCCAAGACACCTATCCCAAGCAACCGCAAGCGCAACGCGATTGGGGTTTTAACCTAACCGAATAGGGTTATCGGCTTTCCCGCAAATTTTCGTTAGGAGTTTGCGCAAGGCTTGAGACATCTGCCCTTGAGATCCCGGCGCGCCGCTTCAGACAACGTCCGCACCAAAACTCGTAAACGCTCCGGCGGAGCCGCGGGTACGGCTTTGTTCCAGCTTCGCCTGCATTTCGTTCTCGAAGAACGAATCGGAATCGAAAAAATCGGCACGGAGCAACTCTTAACAAGTGGTGCGGATCGTCGCGAAAGCGAACGTGCGATCGCAGCGAAGGCACCATCACTCCATGTCATCTCGCTTCGGTGGCGGCGGCACCTGCGGCACCGAGGGCCTGCCTTTGCGCAGCCGCTTGTGCCTGTCGGACCAGAACACTTTGACGATCTCGGCGAGAAACCAGCACGCATCCATGTCGCTCTCCTTCGCCTCATTCCGTAACGAGGACACGAGGGCGGGACCGTGCGAAGCATCACGCTCACGCGCGGCGAGAAGGACTGTCCCGCATCGACACAGAAGGCACGCCTTGTTCTGCATCCGACTCCATTTCGTTCGCAAAGAACGAATCGGAGTCGAGCAAATCAGCGCGGCGCGACTCCTAACGATCGATGAAGGCGCGCGCCGTCACGGCTTCATCGGCAAGATTTTCAACGGCAGACGAGATCGCGCTTACTGGGTCGCGTCGTGGCCCGCCGGCGCGCCTCAGGCCGCTCGCTTGGCGTTGGCCTTCTCGGAAAAACATTCGAGAATCTGGATGCGGAGCTCTTCAACGGCCGGCCCCTCGACCTTCCGCAGCTGATTCCAGAGCCTAATCACTTCGCGCTGTTTCTCGATGGTCATGAGTCACCTCCAACGTGATTACCAACTAGAACAAAATGAGAACAAAAAGTCCAGCCCCTCGCGCGCGATTTCCCACGCACATCGCCTCAAGCCTTCCTCGCGCCGCGCGGCCCCCCTGAAAGCTGGGGATTTCCGCGCCCGGCCACTGGCAGCTCCGCCTGACGAACATGCGCCATCGCCACGGCGGGTTGCTTTTTGGATTTTCAACCTTAAGTTCGAGGCGCTGGCGGCCAGGCGCTGAAATCCCAACGCCGCCGGCCAAGAGAGCCCCGTGCGCAAGCGCGGGGTTTTTCTTTTGGGAACGCGCCGTCGTCCTCCCCGTTAGCCATTCCGGAGCGAGGGACCGTGACCAGGAAATTCTACGCCGTCGAAGTGGTTCGTCAGATCGAGGAGACCGTGGAGATCATGGTCGAGGCCCCCGACGAGACCACGGCGCACGATGCGGCGCTTGCGCACCTCAAGGCGCGCGGCTCCGAATATCAGTGGCTCAATCCCAAATGCGAATTCATCGTCTGGCGCGAGCGCCAGATCGATCCGCCGGCGATCATCGATGTGTCGGTGTCGACGGAGTAGCGGCCGGAACGAATGTCCCCGCCCCGCGTTGTCAGGCTGAATTCAGTGGTGCTGGCGGCTGTGCGACGCGGCCATCCAGCTTCGAGAAGCCCCGGCCCCAAGGCCGGGGCTTTTTCTTTTCGGCGCCGTCGAACAACAAGGCAGCAAACAACAAAGCAGCCACACGGGCGTTACACCGGGTGGCTGCTTTGACGACTGTCAGCTTCGCGCAAGATTCCGTCGCCGTCATCTTAACCGCCGAACGCCGGACAACGTTCCGGTGTACGGCAAATTTTCGTGCGGCCTTTGTTGACCGTCAGACCGGCAAATTGTCGTTCAGCCCCGGCGGGACTTCGCCTTGCGCGGCCCTCTCGGCGAGGAGCAACTTTTCGGCCTCATACCAGAAGGTGTCCATTCTCCCCGCGGGCTCGCCGGCTTCCCGCCAGAGATGATAGGCGCGGTCCCGGATCTGTTCCTCGCTCAGACTGGCCATGTGACGTCTCCCTTTGGGAAGCAAAGCGTGACGATGCCCGAGAGTTCCTTGTCCGTGTCCGACACACCAGCCGGCGGTCGTTGCGGCGCTCCGCGACAGGAAGCCGCCGCGACGACGTCGCGGGTCGCTTAGACGGAGTCCTTGGCCACCTTCAGCGGCGAGGCCTTCACCGACTTGCTCGCCGGCTTCGCCGCGAACTGCATCGGCTCCTTGGTGAAGGGGTTGACGCCCATGCGGGCCTCGGTCGCCGGCTTGTTCACGACCGACATCTTGACGAAGCCGGGAATGACGAACTCGCCGGACTCGTTGAGCTCCTTGTAGCCAACCGTCGCCATGTACTCGATGACCGACTTCACGTCGTTCTTCGACAGCTGCGTGCCCTCGGCAATTGCATCAATCAATTGAGTTTTCGTCATCTTCGCCATGTCTGAATTCCTTTTGTGCGGGTGAGCAGATCCTGCTCAGGACGCGGCTGAACCACGCAAGTGTGATGCCGATTCACGCCGGAGGTCATGAAGTCACGGGGCTTAGAACCCATTGAGGCCCAAAACACAAGCATGGCTTCGGCTGGGGTTCCAGCCCGTCCCGCGAAAGTGTCGCAGCATGCGCCGCGTTGGCTTTGAACCATTCTGCCGCTGGCGCGTCTAACTAATTGAAGTCCCCAAGCTTCACCCCCATCAGAGAGCCCCGCTTCCCCCAGGCGGGGCTTTCGCTTTTGGAGGCCTGGTGGAGCGCGCCGGCTGTTATATGGTCGGATGTTTCTCGTGAGGGGCTGATGAAGATTGCCATTGTTATCGCCGGCCTGATCGTCGTTGCGGTCGCCGCCCTGGTCGCCATCCAGCCGGAGTTCTTGAAGCCTGCGTCTCTGGCACAGGTCAAGAAGTCCGACATCTTCGGCTTTTCGCCCGGGATGACATTCGAGGAGACCAACAAGCTCGTCACGCAACGTCACTACCGCTGCCGACAGGGTCGCGGTTCGTACATCCTCGAATGCGAAATCAACGGCGCCAAAGTCACGGTCTATAGTGACGACGTCGACGCCAGCCACCCCATCCGGCGCGTCAATGCCGCGTTGAACAATCCGGGGCCGCAGGACGCGGCCGTCAAGTCGATCTCCGACCAGTTCAACGCCCAACCGACCAGGGACGCTCGCGAGGGATGGACGTGGATCGTCGGCCGTGGGCTCAAGCTGAGCTACGACGGCAGCGCCTTGAAGCTCGTGGACGAGGCCGGGGATAACAGGCTTCGCAACGACGAAGCCAAGCGCTAGGCGCGCTGCGCCGAAATGAGCGGACTGTCACCGCAACCCGGTTATCCCCAGCCAACGCGTCACCTCATCGTGAAACCTGCGGCCCGGCACGCCTTGTTGAGACTTCGGTAACCTAACCCATCCACTCTCCCCGCCAGTATCGTTGCGTTGGAGTAAACCCACAGTGCTGAATTTTGACGAGCTGCGTGAACTCGCGGCTGATGTTCGCGTGTTTGTTGACATCGCCGAGGACAAGGCTGAAGCGCTCAAGGCCGTCATCGCGGCCTACGACGTGGTGCTGGCGATCTTCCCCTCGCAGGAAGGCATGGGCCTCCACGTCATCAAGGGCAAAGAGATCCTGGACAGAATCGCAAACTCACGGACCCATGCGGTCTATAGCCACACGGCGATCGCGGTTCCCGATCTCGAGCATGCGCAGATGCTCAAATATCTGACGGCGCCTGTCGAACGGCGGATTGCTGCGTAGTTGCCCACGGCATCCTCACAATGACCGGCGCATAGGAACGGTCGGCTCTGCCGCACATTGATCCATCTCCAGATGAGGAGATTGCAATGAGCGTTGAAGGTAAAGCCAAGGAAGCCGCCGGCTACGTCAAGGAAGAGCTGTACGAGCGCGGCAAATCGCCCGAGAGCCAGAAGAAGGCTCAGGAGGGTCGCGACCTCAGGAACGAAGGCCGCGTCGAAGACGGCAAGCCGCCTAAGACGACGAAGCCCGGCACCGGTCACTAGACCGACTTTTCGAAACCCGCCCCTGGCCATGTCAGGGGCGGTTTTTCATGTGCGCTCGTGCCCCGGACGCAGCGCTCCCGGCGATGCGAAGCATGGTCCGACAGCGACGAACGCGCTGCGGCTACGTCCCATCTCGCATGTCCCTGGTCGCGAAGTGACATCCAAACGCCACCAGGACCAGAGCAAACGTCGAGCCGAGCAGAATTCGCAGGGTCGATCCCATCTCCTGGCTCACATATCGGACGTCGTGTCGGTGACTGTAACGCTGGGGATGTGCGGCATCAGGCTCTTGGGGAGAGCTCGTCAAAAGCACAAGCCACGCGACGGTCCCGCAAAGCGCAGCAATCCTCGCAATCTTCCCGAGCCGTTGCAGCCAGCGCGTCATGCCGCCCTCGTCATGGCGTGGATCTCCGCTACGCTCTTTCCCGGATCGGCCTTCATAAGCTCCAGGAGGCAGCCGCGCCTCTCAAGTCTTCGGCTTGGCCAGCAGCCTGAGAGCGCTGAGAACGCTGAGAATGGCGAAAGCACCGAGAGCGTAGATGAGTGCATTCACGAGCCAGGAAATGGCAATCCCTGCGAAGCTGGAGCCTCCGACCGCTCCCCAGAACAAATACGCTGCGCTGATGCCGGGCCACTCCAGCGAAAGAAAAGCGAAGTCGGTCAGCGGCTCGATGGCGAGGAGCACCGACGAGATGAGCGCCCCGATGACCAATGCGATGATGAGGTTCGCTTTCACGGAGAGCATCAAAACCCCAACAGCCCGGCGAAAACAGGAATGAGGAAATAGGCGGCGAGCCCGAGAAGGCCGCCCACGACGAGGCGTGCAGCGCGGCCGTGAATCTTCGTATCGAGCCACGCACAAACCGCCACCGCAACCTGCCTCAGCCAGTTACCAACGAGGCTTCTGACGAGATCAAACAGGAGTTCTGCAAGGACAGCGGACATGGCGTTTAGTCGCCCTAACTCTGGCGGGGTTCAACTGCCGAGGGTTTGACCATTGCGGGCGCCGGTTCGATAGGTTGCTGGCAAGGTCATTGCTCGACACTCATAAACAGCCATCATCGCCGAGCCAGCCGCAAGCGGGTTCACTTTTGAGAGAATTCCCTGCATAGTGCGGCATGGCCAAAGCAAAAGTGACCTTCAAAACCGTCCGCCTCTCAGACAGCGACTGGAAGATACTGGCGGACTACCCCGACCACGAACAGCGCGAAATCACCGGATTCGCCAGCAAGGCAGATGCCGACGACTGGATCAACGGCGATCGCAAGATCGCATGGCTCCGTTCCCAGGGTTACGCCAAGTGAGCTAGCCCAGTGAGCTAACAAAGTGACGTAGCTGTCGCGCGCACCTCGCAATCCTCCTTTTTGATATTGCAGCCGCGTCGTGTCATGTCCTCGCGCGTAATTACGGTGACAGTGCACTTAATTAGCTGACCTCATTCATCATCTGCCGTAGATGGCTTCGGCCCGCGCTTCGCCAGCTTGAGAACGCGTCCGGTCAGGCGCTCGATGCGAGCCAGAAAGCGGTCGTCGCCAAGCGGGCGGCCGATGCTTTCCGCGGAACGCAGCGCGCCGAATAGATTCAGCTCCGGCTCAGTTGCCAGCAAATCGGCAAAATCCGGGAAGCGATCGCGGATCGGCGCCAGCGCGGTCAGGCCGTCATCCCGCCAGCGCAGATGGGCACGCGTGCTCGCCCACCGCCAATCCTGCGCGCGCTGCACCAACCGCGCCCGCACGGGGTTGAGCGACACGTAACGCAGCGCCGCCGCAAGATGGCGCTCGTCCATGGCGACAGCGCCGAACCTACCTTGCCAGAAATGACCCGTGCGCTTGCGTCGCGCCTGGATGGTGCCGGCATAGCTTCGATGCACACGGGCCAGTGCGCGGCGCAGCCCGTCGGGATCGGACGGCACCAGGATGAGATGCACGTGGTTTGGCATCAGGCACCAGGCCCACACCTCAACTCCGGCGTCGCCGCAATTTGCGGCGAGCAGGTCACGATAGAGCGCGTAATCGTCATCGTCGAAGAACGTGCGCGACCGGCCATTGCCGCGCTGGGTGACATGGTGCGGATGACCGGGAATAACGACACGGGCAAGACGGGCCATGCCGCATCTTGATCGCGAAATCGGATGGCGTCAATTTAGTGCACTGTCACCGTAATTTCAGGAGGTCGCCGCGCGCCTCAACTCTTCGGCCTGGCCAGCAGCCTGAGAGCGCTGAGAACACTGAGAATGGCGAAAGCACAAAGACCGTAGGTGAGTGCATTCACGACCCAGGATATGGCAATCCCTGCGAAGCTGGAGCCTCCGACTGCTCCCCAGAACAAATACGCTGCGGTGATGCCGGGCCACTCCAGCGAAAGAAAAGCGAATTCGGTCAGCGGCTCGATGGCGAGGAGCACCGACGAGATGAGCGCCCCGATGGCCAATGCGATGATGAGGTTCGCCTTCACGGAGAGCATCAAAACCCCAGCAGCCCGGCGATAACCGGAACGAGGAAATAGGCGGCGAGCCCGAGCAGGCCGCCCACGACCAAGCGTGCCCCGCGGCCGTGAATCTTCGTATCGAGCCACGCACAAACCGCCACCGCAGCCTGTCTCAGCCAGTCGCCAACGAGGATTCTGACGAGATCAAACAGGAGTTCTGCAAAGAAAGCGGCCATGGCGTTTAGTCGCCCTACCTCTGGCGGGGTTCAACCGCCGCGAGTTGGCCATTGAGGGCGCCGGTTCGATAGGTTGCTGGCGAGGTCACTGCTCGACACTCGTAAACAGCCATCATCGCCGAGGAACGGGCCGATCGGGGCCGGATCGGTTTTCCGTCACTGTGAGTGATGCCGATGCGGATTGACGAAAAGCCGGCCGCAAAGCGGGTTCTCTTTTGAGAGAATTCCCTGCATAGTGCGGCATGGCCAAAGCAAAAGTGACCTTCAAAACCGTCCGCCTCTCAGACAGCGACTGGAAGATACTGGCGGACTACCCCGACCACGAACAGCGCGAAATCACCGGATTCGCCAGCAAGGCAGATGCCGACGACTGGATCAACGGCGATCGCAAGATCGCATGGCTCCGTTCCCAAGGTTACGCCAAGTGAACTAGCCAAGTGAGCTAGCCAAGTGACGTAGCTGTCGCGCGCACATCGCAATCCTCCTTTTTGATGTTGCAGCCGCGCCGTGTCATGTCATCGCGCGTAATTACGGTGACAGTGCACTTAATTAGCTGACCTCATTCATCATCTACCGTAGATGGCTTCGGCCCGCGCTTCGCCGGCTTGAGAACGCGTCCGGTCTGGCGCTCGATGCGAGCCAGAAAGCGGTCGTCGCCAAGCGGGCGGCCGATGCTTTCCGCGGAACGCAGCGCGCCGAATAGATTCAGCTCCGGCTCAGTTGTGAGCAAATCAGCAAAATCCGGGAAGCGATGGGGGATCGGCACCAGCGCGGTCAGGCCGTCATCCCGCCAGCGCAGATGGGCACGCGTGCTCGCCCACCGCCAATCCTGAGCACGCTGCACCAACCGTAAGCATCCGGCGAAGACCGCGCGCGGGTCATTTTCGGCTCAGGCGGCTTGATCAACGTTCCGGATGGCAGAGCGCCAATTCCATGGCAGCAGT